>JAPKYZ010000085.1 GCA_026394055.1 Acidobacteriota bacterium | reverse complement strand
GGCCTACGACGGCGCGAACATGACGCAGATTGACGCAGGCGGCATACTCGACATCGCGATGGCGGGTACGTCGGCCACGCTGCTGGCCCGCAAGTGGGAGAGCGCGCTGCTGGTGAACGTCGATAACGATACCCTGCGCCGCATTCTGGACAGCCCGGAGGCGATGGCCGCCGTGGAGCGCATTGAGGGCTGGCGCGCGTTGGGTGACAACATCATCGAGACGATCATCAACAAGAGCGAGAAGGTGAAGGAGCTAAAGAACAGGGCCAAGGAAGAGGAACTGAACGCCACGGAGAAAAAGGAGCTCTCTGCCGAGGAAAAGGAGTACAAGTCAAAACGCAAACTGGTGCAGGAAAAGCTGATCAAGTTCGCCACCCGGATTCCCGCGTTCATGTACCTGACGGACTTTCGCGAGAACACCATCCAGGATGTCATCACCAAGCTGGAACCGGAGCTATTTCTGGCCGTCACGGGCCTAACGGTGAAGGACTTCCATCTGCTAGTACGGATGAAAGTGTTCAACACGGAGCAAATGAATCAGGCCGTGTTCGCCTTCCGGCGGTATGAAGACGCTTCGCTCCGGTACACGGGCATAGAAAGCCACCCCGGACTGGCGCATTACGGGCTCTACGACACGGTGGTCGCAAGGGAGCAGTAGGGTAAGCCGGCTGAATCAGCTACGCGTAGCACGGGTAGGCCGCTGACGCTAGCTCGCTGACTTCCTGGGCGCCCGGCGCGCGGTGGGCTTGGTGGCAGCCACATTCAGCGCCACGGCGGCTCGGATCAAGTCGCGCAGGGCTGCTTCGTTGATCACTTCGCCTTCCGTGATGTCGATGGCGCGGCGGGTGTTGCCTTCTAGGCTGGAGTTAAACAGGCCGGCGGGGTCGGGGAGTTGGGCGCCTTTGGGGAAGGTCATTTTGACGGCTTTTTTGTAGACCTCACCGGTGCACAGGATGCCGCTGCGGGACCAGGTAGGCGTGTTCCACTTCCACTCTTCCACCACCTCCGGATCGGCGGCCCGGACGATGGCGCGGACCTTGGTGAGCGTGTCTGCTCTCCAGTCCCCGAGGCCCGCAATCCGCTGGTCGATCAACGTGGAGGCCGAATCCGCCGATCCGACAGCGATGGGGTAGAGCTTGGTCATGACCGCTCCTGAACGCGGCGCCAGAGTAGGTAGGAGGCCGCCCAGAGAACGCTGGTGGCCGCGGCCCAGCTCCAGGCGTCGGGGCCATCTCCGGCGGCGAGGTGGGCGATCAGCGCCGACGCCAGGGTGATGGCGAAACCGGCATAGGCCCACTCCTTCAACCGCGAAGGCACGGGTGCCAGCAACAGCATCACGCCCAGAAACTTGGCATACGAGAGCTCCACCCGGAAGTAGGGCGGAAAGCCCAAATGCGCGAAGGACTCGGCCACTTGCGGCAACGCCAGTTGCGCATAGGCCGTGAAGCCTAGTTGGAGGCAGAACAGGGCCGTTGCGGTCCAGTAGGCGATCCGCAGGCCCTTGGCCGGCGCTGGAACGGCCAGGGCCGAGGGGAAGGTAGCTGATGTCATAAGTGATTCTCCAGGTAGTTAGGATTTCGGTCCCGGCGTCCAACCGGGGGAGTCAACGCCGAACTGGGCGGCGTAGGTGGTGTTCAATTCCTGCCAGCCGCCGAACTTCAGCGCGTCGGCCCCGACGATCCGGCCCATCGGCTCCCCCGTGAGAAGCCGGTCCAGGACGTCGAAGCAGATATGCCAGCCCGCGGCACCCCACGAGATGAAGCGGCGGTCGATGTTGTGCCACAGCGTGAGGCGCGTCCCCGTGCCCAGCGGCTCCAGTTCCCAGCGGAGGTCGTTGCCGCCCCAGCTGTATTCCAGCAGCCGGGGAGCTTCGGCCCGGGTGACCAGCGTCTCGGAGACTTGCGGCGTGGGGGCGCCGGCGGTCGAGAGCTGGACCGGCCCAACGGCCGCCAGGCTCCGGTCGGCGTCAAACGGCGCCCAGGCGGAGAGGTGCGCGGGATCGGTGAGCGCGTCCCATACCTTTTCCGGCGCATGCCGCAGATCGCGGACGAGCACGAGAACCCACTTCTCGCCGTCCTTTTGCACTCGGGCTCCGTGGGCCGGGCCCGGAGTGTAAGTGTTGTGGCCGCTCATACGACCCCTCCTTTGATTCTGCGCGCCGGCTTGGCCGTTGGCAGCGGTGATTCGTCCATGCGATCCAGGTGGAGTTCGAGGGCATCGAGGTGAGCGGACCAAAACCGGCGAAACGGCTCCAGCCACGCATCCATTTGTTGAAACGGCTCCGGCTTCAAGCGGTAGAGACGGCGCTGGCCATCCACCGTCGCTTCGACAAACCCCGCGGTCCTGAGCACGCGCAGGTGCTTGGACACTGCTGGCTGCGGGAGGTGAAGGTGACGCTCAATTTCGCCCACCGATCGCTGCGACAGCACCAGGAGATTCAATATGGCCCGGCGGTTTGGCTCCGCCACGATCTCGAACACAGATTCCACCCTCTGTTTATACTGTCGTGGGTATATGCCCGTCAAGGCATATATCTTGAAAATCGCCGGCATGAGCGCTAACCGTACCGCAATGTCACCTTGCGGAGGGTCCGCGACTGCGAATGAAGGCGACGGAATGGTGCAGTTCAGATTGGGGCTCCGTAGTGTGGGTTTTGCCCCAACTGGGTGCTTTTGCACAATCCGGCAAACGCCCATTGAGCTCACGTAGTCGTTTCTTTTGTGTAGATTAGCGACGCGAGCGGCTTGGCCAACAATTTGCATAAATCTGCATTCAATCGGGGACTCCCGCAAGGCCATGCAACTGATCAAGGCTCCTTCGCCAAGTATCCGCGGCACTTCAGCTCGCAGTCCCAGCCGAGGGAGGGCCTGATGGAACTGACCTGGATCGCGATGGCGGCCAGCCTTTGCATGGGGCTCGGCGCGGGATGTCTGTTCATCGTGGCGGTGAAGAAGAACTGGTTCCACAACCTGGAGGACGCCAAGTATCAGGTGTTCTGGTCGGATGTGGAGGAGTTAGTGAACGTCTCACAGGAGAAAAAAGCGAATGGCAGTGAACCTGAGAAGGAATAGCGGCCGGAAGTCTGAGGAAGTGGACCTCCCGCGCCGCCGTTTTCTCGGCTGGTTGAGCAGTGTGGGACTGTTCGGCTCCGCCGTCTTGAGCGCCATGTCGAATCTGGTGTTCATCAAGCCGCGGGCCACCTATGGGGCTCCGCAGCGGTTCAGCATCGGCAAGCCGGACGAGTTTCCCGCCGGGACTCGCGTGGCCGTTGAGACGCGCCGCATCTGCGTGGTCCGGGAAGGCAACAAAGTGGCGGCCATCTCCACCACCTGCACACATTTGGGCTGCATTATCGGCCTTAGCGAGACCGGCTTTGCCTGCCCTTGCCATGGTTCGCGCTTTGATTCCGACGGCAACGTCACCGGTGGCCCGGCGCCTCGTCCGCTGCCGTGGTTCAAAGTCACGCTGGCTCCTAACGGAGAACTGGAAGTAGACAAGGACACCGAGATTGAACCCGGGAGCTATCTGAACGTATGAGCACCGCCACCAAGAAGGCCGAACCGTCTCTGATGGACGCCGTGAAGGAATTCCCCGGCAACGTCTGGAGCTCGCTGTTCCGCAACCCGCTGCCGGAAAACGACGCGGAGCGTTCCGCCACCAGCTTCACTAACTTCTTTCTGCACATTCATCCGGTAAAGGTGCACCGCAATACGCTGCGGGCCACTTACACGTTCGGCCTCGGCGTCATTTCATTCTTCTTGTTCGTCATCCTGGTGGTGACGGGCATCCTGCTGATGTTCTATTACGTGCCGTCGACGACGCAGGCGTATGATCGCATGCTGGACTTACGAGGTACGGTGGCCTTCGGTACTTACTTGCGGAACATGCATCGCTGGTCAGCCCACGGCATGGTGGCGGTGGTGTTCCTGCACATGTGCCGCGTGTTCTTTACGGGTTCCTACAAACGGCCCCGGGAATTCAACTGGGTGCTGGGCGTCGGCCTGCTGCTGCTGACCTTGCTGATGAGCTTCACGGGCTACCTGCTGCCCTGGGATCAGCTGGCCTTCTGGGCCATCACGGTGGGAGCGGCGATTGCCAGCTACGCTCCGCTGATCGGCAATGAAATCCGCTTCCTGCTGTTGGGTGACGTCAACGTCGGCCAGGAAGCGCTGCTGCGCTTCTACGTGCTGCATGTCGCCGTGCTACCGGCCGTACTGACGATGATGATCGCCATCCACTTCTGGCGCATTCGCAAAGATGGCGGGTTGTCGCGCCCGCCAGAGGCCGACAGTAAGCCCCAGTTGAGCATGGCGCCGGGCGAAGTCGCGGTGACGGTAAGGGCGGTCGAGGCTCCGAACCTGCGCCACTACGGCCTGCAAGGGGTGGTGCGCGGACCGCTCACCAAGGTGGGCAATATTCCGGACAACTCCGTGTTCTCGTGGCCGAATCTGCTGCGGGCGGAGCTGTTTGCCTTCGTGGTGACACTGGCCGCCATTCTGGTGCTGTCGATCTTGTTCGACGCGCCGCTCGAAGAGCCGGTGAACATCATGCATCCGCCGAATCCGGCCAAGGCGCCCTGGTACTTCCTGGGCCTGCAGGAGATGGTGAGTTACTCGGCGTTCTGGGGTGGCGTGGGCGTGCCGGGCGTGTTTGTGGTGCTGCTGCTCCTGCTGCCGTACGTTGACCGGTCGACCAAAGGTGTGGGCGTGTGGTTCTCGCGCGAACGCCTGCTGGCCAACACCACCTTCATCACCTTTGTGTTCTTCAATCTCGTGATGATCATCATCGGCACCTTCTTGCGTGGGCCCAACTGGGCCTTTGTTTGGCCTTGGTGATGAGCGAACAGGAGATGGGTTGAGAGCAACGATATGAGATTAGCCCTGGCAATTGGAAGCTTCGTCATCCTGGTGGTCCACGGTGTCGTGTTCTACAACCAGTTCTTCCACGATTGGGAGCGCCACCAGTCCGCTTACTTCGACCAGGCGCGTGGCCTGGCCAAGACAGATGCCGAGCGCGCGGCGATCACCGGCCGCAGCCCGCGGATCGAGCAGATCATCGTCACCAACTTTGGCGAGACACGCGTGGACCGCTGCACCACTTGCCACGTGGCCAGCGATGACCCTCGCTTTGAGAAGTACGCCCACCCGCTGAAGTCGCATCCTTTCTCCACTGCCATGGGTGATGTGCAGAAGAATGGGCGCTGGGAGCGGCGGCACAAGTTTTCGGACTTTGGCTGCACGGTCTGCCACGACGGCCAAGGGCGCGGCCTGAAGCCGCACTATAGCCATGGCGAAGATCACTACTGGCCGGACCCGATGCTCGGCTTTGTCACTCAAGAGCCTTGGCGCAAGGAATTTCTGCCCAAGCTGAAGGGCAAGGCCTACATGGAGGCCAACTGCGCACAGTGCCACACCGAATCTACCTTTGCTGGTGCGGCTCAAGTGGAGCGCGGGCGCAAGCTGTTCTTCACAAGCAACTGCTATGGCTGCCACCGTATCGAGGGACTCTCGGATGGCACGCTCGGCCCGGACTTAACGCAAGCGGGCAAGAAGTTCAAGGTGGACTATCTGTGGGAGTCGATTGTCGACCCGCGCGCGAATCTCGCCACCTCGGTGATGCCGCAGTTCAAGCTGAGCGAGGGTGACGTGCAGGCGCTGGTGATCTTCCTGAAGAGCCGCAAGGGCATCAACTTTGCCGAAACCGGTCTCCAGCAGTACCGCGCGAGATTGCAGGATGCGACGGCGGTGGTGCAAGCCACCATCAAGCCCGTGGCGATCACGCCCGCGTCCATGGTGCAACAGGGCGAAAAGCTGCTGAACGACCGGGCGTGTCTAGCCTGCCACAAGTTGGGCGGTAAGGACGGCGGCATCGCCCCGGAACTCAGCTATGAGGGCCTGCTGCGAGCGGAGCCCTGGCTGTTTGACCACTTCAAGAATCCGCATTCGACGGTGCCGGATTCGATCATGCCGACCTTCCGGTTTACCGACGATGAGTTCCGCGCGATGAGTGCCTATCTGGCCACGCTGAAGGCGCCGCCGAAGCTAGACACGGGCGCTGAGATCTACCAGACGCTATGCCAGCGCTGCCATGGCGAAAAGGGCGACGGCCAAGGCATGATTGCCATCTATCTCGACCCGTATCCTCGCGATCTCACCAAAGCGAGTTTCATGAACTCCAAGACCGAGGCGCGCCTGCTCGATTCGATCAAGAACGGCGTCGGCGGAACCTCGATGCCGGCCTGGAGCAAGGTGCTCAGCGATGACCAGGTGAAGGCGGTGCTGAGCCATGTGCTCACCACCTTCACCAAGGACAAGCGCCGCGACCTGAAACCGTCGAAGGCTCCGGATACGAATCCGGTGATGGCCAGTGCGGCATCCACCGCTCGGGGCGAAGCAACGTTCGTCAAGCGCTGCGCGGGATGCCACGGAAGGAAGGGCGACGGCAAGGGGCCGAACGCGCTGGATATCCTGCCGCGTCCGCGCAACCTGCGCAACGCGTGGTTTGTGAATAGCACCAGTGACCGGCGGCTGTTTGAAAGCATTCTCTACGGTGTGCAAGGCACCGCGATGCCGGCCTGGGTGGACTACGGGATGACTAGCAACGATGTTGGGGACTTAGTGAACTTCATTCGAAGTATGAATCAGAAGCCCAAGGGGAGTCAGTATGCAAGATCAAATTAGCCGCGCGGAGGTGGTGGCCACCAGTACGCCCACCAGCACTCTGGTCCATGAGGACAGCACCGCCAAGTGGTTCCTGGTGAGCTCGGTGACGTACTTCTTCATCGTCGGCATCGTGGCCCTGGTCATCGCCGCCAAGTTCGTCTGGCCGGACCTGATGGGCACCGTGCCCGCGCTGAGCTACGGCCGGCTGCGCCCGCTGCATGTCAACGGCATGCTGTTTGGCTGGCTGCTGGCGGCGGACATGGGATTGTCGTACTACCTTGTGCCTCGTCTCTGCGGTGTGAAGCTGTGGAGCGAGAAGCTGGGTCTGGCCACCGCGGGCCTGTGGAACCTGATCATCCTGGGCGCGGTGGTGAGCCTTCTGGCCGGCCAGAATCAGGGTCTTGAGTACGCCGAGTTGCCGATGCCGTTGGACGTGGCGGTGGTGGTGGCCTGGATCATGTTCGGGATCAACATCTTCATGACCATCGCCCAGCGCAAGTACCCGGCGATGTATGTCTCCACCTGGTACATCATGGGCACGATCGTCTGGACCGCCTTTGTCTACTTGACCGGCAACTTCGCCACGCTATTCACTTCCGGCGTCAACCAAGCGAACCTGAACTGGATGTACGTCCACAACGCGGTGGGCCTGATCTTTACGCCGGTGGGCTTGGCCTTGGCCTATTACTTCATCCCCAAGGCCTCGAACTCACCGCTCTATTCGCACAAGCTGTCGATGGTGGGCTTCTGGTCGCTGGCCTTTGTCTATGTCTGGACCGGCGCGCACCACATGATCCATGGGCCGATCTCGCAGTGGCTGCAGACCATCTCCATCGCCTTCTCGGTGATGCTGCTGATCCCGGTCTGGTCGGCCGTCTACAACTTCTTCGCCACGATGCGGGGCCAGTGGCAGCAACTGCGCGACAACGTACCGCTGAAGTTTCTGATGTCGGGCGTGGTGTTCTACTTGCTGACTTGCTTCCAGGGGCCGATGCACTCGCTGCGTAGCGTGAATGCCATCGTCTCCAAGACCGACTGGATTCCCGGCCATGCCCACATGGCGGTGCTGGGCGCGTTCAGCTTCTTCGCTGTCGCTGGCACGTACTACGCGTTGCCTCGCATGTTTGGCAAGAAGCTGTTCTCTGATGCGCTGGCCAACTGGAGCTACTGGCTGTTCATGATGGGTGGCCTGGGCTTCTTTGTGACGCTGTGGTTGGGCGGGCTCTGGCAGGGGTGGCAGTGGAACGACTGGACGATCCCGTTCATCGACACCGTGATCGCGCTGAAGCCGGTGTGGCTGGTGCGGTTCTTCTCGGGCGTGCTGATGTTTGCGGGCATCATCGCCTTCGCCTACAACGTGCTGGCCACGGCACTGGGAACCAGCAGCACGGAGGCCGCCGCCTAGGCGCGCTTACGGAGACCAATATGCTACACAAAGCAGATACCAGCGCTACTTGGGCCGTGGTGGGCGCTCTGGGCCTATTCTTCATCGGCGGCCTGTTGACGACAGTGGTGCCGCCACTGGTCGACACCACGTGGGCCAAGCCTTTCGAGAACAGCGATCCGGCAAAAGGCCCCACCGGGAAGTTACTGCCTTACACCGGCCTCGAAAAGCAGGGCCACGCCATCTACGTGCGGGAAGGCTGCTGGTATTGCCATACGCAGCAGACGCGCACGCTGCTGGCCGACACCAAACGCAGCGGTTGGCGCGGTGTGGATTCACCCGTGTCGACGCCCGACGAATTTGTTTTTGATGCACCGCACATGTTCGGGACCAAGCGCACCGGGCCGGACCTTTCACGCGTCGGCGGCAAGTACGACGAACAGTGGCACCGCACGCACTTCCGCAACCCGCGAGATCTAGTACAGGGCTCCATCATGCCGCCCTATCCGTGGCTGGTGGACAACCCGCAAGAGTTCAAAGCCATCGTGGCGTACTTGCAGCGTCTGGGCCGAGCCAAGAACTGGCGGCCGGACGGAGACTTCGAGAAATAGAGGGCGACCCCATGGACCAGTCAACGATCAAAGAGTTCTTTGCGTACGGCTCCCTTTCGCTAATGGTGGGTGGCGCCATTTGGGTGCTGCTGATCACCATCCGCGACGGCTACTGGGGCCGGCATGGCGAGGACGTCAAGTACCAGATTTTCAACGACGACGAGACGGTGGAGAGGAAATCATGAGCGACCAACCGACCGACAAGCCCACGGAGTTGAAAGACTACGCCGACGGCTGGATCACGGAGCGCAAGCACACCGACATCCCGCCCTTCCTGAAGTTCGCCTACCCGGTGATCGGGCTGTTTTGCGTGGGCTACCTGATCGTCTTCATGGATGGCGAAGTGAACCATTCCGAACGCGGCGTGCTGGTGCGGAAGTTCAATGAGATGACGGCCACCGCTCCCGGCGTGATGTACCTGGTGGCGGGCTTGGGTCTGATCTACGTGTTGGCCACCATCATCTTCGCTGTACGCAAGTTCAAAGAGGATTGACTGTCTTGACCCCTGGCACACTAGCTTCGAACGCCGCGCCCACCTGGCAACTGCGCGTCCCGGATGATTCGCAGTACTGGGTGGAGATGGTGAAGTGCCGCCAAGCTTGCCCGGTGCATACCGATGCGTGTGGGTATGTGACGGCTATTGCCGAAGGCCGCGATGAGGACGCCTACCGCATCGCCCGCGCCACCAATCCGTTCGCCTCCATTTGCGGCCGCGTGTGCGGAGCGCCGTGCGAGGCCAACTGCCGCCGCGGATCGCTGGATGAACCAGTAGCCATTCGCGCCCTGAAGCGTTTCGTCACGGAGCAGTTTGGCCCCGAGACTGGCGACTACGCTGCCTATCGCCAAGGCGCTGACCAGCGTATGTTGCCGCCCAACCGCGGCGATTATGAACGCATCGCGATCGTCGGCGGTGGTGTCTCCGGCTTGACCGTCGCGCATGACCTGATCCAGCTGGGCTACCGGGTGACCGTGTTTGAAGCGCACTCTTCGCCAGGTGGCATGCTGACGGTGGGCGTGCCGGTGTTCCGCCTGCCGCGTGAGTTGGTGCGGCACGAAATCGAGGCCATTGTCGCAATGGGCGTGGAGCTGAAATGCAACATGCGGCTCGGCCGGGACTTCACGATTGAGAGCCTACGCCGCGAAGGCTACCAGGCCATCTTCCTGGGCATCGGCCTGCCGAAGGGACGCAAGCTGCCGCTGCCGGGCAGTGAGGCCTCGGGCGTCTATGATGGCCTCGATTTTCTGCGCGCCTTCAATGAAGGTCAGCCGATGCCGGTGGGCCGCCGCATCGTGGTGATCGGTGGCGGCAACGTGGCCTATGACGTGGCGCGCTCCGCCATTCGGCCCTTGCCCGGCGAAGAGTCGCTGACGAGCGAAAGCAAGCAGAACGTCACGCAGCAGGACGAACTGCGCAGCGGCCAGCACATCGCTTACGACGTCGCGCGATCTGCGTTGCGGATGAGTGGCGACAAGTCAGTCCACGTGGTGTGTCTCGAAGCGCTCGACGAAATGCCCGCCGATGAAGTCGAGATTCTAGAAGGTGGCGAAGAAGGCGTCAAACTCCACAACCGCCGCGGACCGGTGGAGATCCTGCAGCAGGACGGGCGGGTGACTGGCTTGCGGACGCGGAAGTGCCTTTCGGTGTTCAATGCCGAAGGCCGTTTCGCGCCCGAGTATGACGACCAGGACATTGAGGACATCCCCGCTGACACGGTGATGTTCGCCATCGGCCAAACCTCCGATCTTTCTTTCCTGTCTCCGGAAGATGGCGTCGAGAGCGAACGCGGGCTGATCAAGGTGAACCCGCGCACCTATCAGACGACGGCGCCGGACGTCTTTGCTTGCGGCGATATCGCGCATGGCCCCCGGTTGTTCATTGATGCCATCGCCTCCGCGCACACCGCCGCGCGGTCAATGCACGACTTCCTCCGCCACACTCGCACCGATGTGGTGCTGCGCAAGCAGTGGTCCCCGGCCTCGTACACGATGGCCGAGGGCTGGTTCGGTCTTGAGCGCGAAGACCCCTCCGCGCTTGAGACCAACTTGCGGGTCTCCTCGATTGACAATACCGAGCTCTGCTACAGCGCGCCGCTGGCGCGCAGACAGGCCTCGCGCTGCCTGCGCTGCAACGTCAACACGGTGTTCAATACTGAGCTGTGCATCGCATGCAACGGCTGCGTCGATGTCTGCCCGGAGAACCTGATCAGACTGGTCGGCCTGAGCACGCTTGATCCGGAAGAGGCCTGGGCGCAAGTGTCGCCGCTGGGCGTGGAGTTGAGCCGCGAGGAGTTTCTGGCGCTACCGGCCAGCGAGAAGGACCAGTTGGGCGGGTTGATGCTGAAGGATGAATCCACTTGCATCCGCTGCACACTGTGTGCCACGCGTTGCCCCACGCACGCCATCACGATGCAGCGGTTTGATTTCTATACCGAGTGCGTCTCGATCCCGGCGCCGAACCCGGCCGTGCTCTACCAAGTGGCCCCGGTATGACCGCGCTCGAGTTCACCATCCCGTTGAGCTTGGGCGTGGTCTCGAGCGTCCATTGCGCGCAGATGTGCGGCCCCATCGTGCTCGCGTATTCGTTGCCCTTGGGCGAGGCGCGCCGCGGAGCGCTGGCTCACGTGGCCTACAATCTAGGACGCTTGCTGACGTATGCAATGTTGGGCGCGCTGGCGGGCGCGGCCGGCGGCGGCGTGGCCACACTGGGACGGTTGGCCGGGATTGAACGGACTGCGGCGCTGGTAGCCGGTTCCGTGATGATCGTGGCCGGCATCCTGATGTCTGGGTGGCTGCCGCGGACGACGCTGGTGACGATTGGCGAAACCGGACCGTTGCGGCGTCTGGGTGCTGCGCGGCTATTGCGTTCCTCGCGGCCGGCCAGTAAGTTTGCACTGGGAGCAGCGCTGGGCTTTCTGCCCTGCGGGTTGATCTACGCGGCGCTGCTGAAGGCATTGGACACGGGCTCGGCGCTGGACGGGGCGCTGACGATGTTGGCTTTTGGGCTGGGCACCAGCGGAGCGTTGCTGGCGATCGGGATCTTTTCGACCGCGATCACCACACGCTTCCGCCGCTATGGAACGGTGATGGCCACGGCGAGTCTGCTGTTGCTGGGCTGCTTTTTGTTGTGGCGCGGCTTTACGGCGTCTTCAGGGCAAGGACACAGTCATCATGTCCACATCTCCTGAAACTCCGTCTTCGGCCAAGCCGGCCGCGCGGCCGAAGTTGGTGCGGCTGCCGCCGCTGCCCCCGGCCGAGACGGTCTACCATCGCATCCGCGCGCGCTTCCATCTGGTGTTCTTCCTGGTGTTCGTCGCGCTGCCGTTCTTTGACGTGATGCGCTTTGACCTGCCCCGCAAGCGCTTCTACTTTGGCGGCGTGGAGCTGTGGATCAGCGAGTTCGGCATTCTCTTCTTCTCACTGATGTTCATGATGTTCCTGATTGCCGCTTCGGCCCTGGTGTGGGGCCGCGTCTATTGCGGCTACGCTTGCCCGCAAACCATCTTCAGTGAGTGGAGCGTGCGGGTTGAGCACTGGGCTGCCAAACAGATCAACAAGCGGTTCGGCCACTGGAACGCCCGCTCCAAGTATGTGGCCGCCCAAACCATCTTCTACAGCGTGCTGGCGGTGGCCAGTACGTTTTTGGCGTTCTGCTTTACGGCCTACTTCGTCGAGCCGCGCGACCTGCTCGACCGCCTCATGCACCTGGACATCGAAACAGCGGCGGGCATCACTGGCTCCATTGTGACGTTGCTGACGTTCCTCGACTTCGTGTTTGTGCGGCAGAAGTTCTGCACTACGGTCTGCCCCTATGGCTACCTGCAGGGGATGCTGCAGGACTCAAAAACATTGCTCGTGACCTACATCGACGGCACCGACGGCAACCGCATCTGCATTGAATGCAAGAAGTGCGTGCGGGATTGCCCGATGGAGATCGATATTCGCGACTCGGCCTATCAGATCGAATGCATTCACTGCGGAGAGTGCATCGATTCCTGCGAGACGGTGCTGCGGAAGATGGGCCGTCCGGGGTTGATCCACTATGCCTGGGGTGAGTCGAGCCCCACCAGGCCCGCGAGCGAACCGCTGCTGAAGCGGCTGGGTTTCCGCGATGCCAAGCGGGTCGCGATCCTGTTCGTGCTCGGGTTCTATCTGGCTGGCCTGGGCGTCGCATTGTCGATGCGGAGGCCCGTGATGGTTCGCGTGCAGCCGGACCGGACGGTGCTCTACACGCGGCTCCCGGACGGGCGCATCGTCAACAAGATGAGACTCAACGTGGCCAATCGGTCGAGCTTGCCGGTCTCGGTGGCCTTCCAGATTGAAGGCTTGCCCGGCGCCGAATTGGCGCTAGAACACAATCCTCTAAGGCTCGCGCCCGCCGAAGCGTTTGAGCGAACGTACGAGCTCCGCGTGCCCACTTGGCCGGGCGCGCCCGACGTCAACCGATTTCGCGTGATCGCGCAGCCTTCCAACGAAAAGACACCCGACATCTTTTCGCTCACCTTCATCATGCCCGTGGAGAAACGGAACAACTAGTCTTATGCCGCAGACAACCAGACGCTGGAACTTCTTCCCCTACTTTCTGACCATGGTGTTCATGCTCTTTTTGGGCATCCTGATCTTCACGTGGCATGCGTCGAAGCAAGCCAATCCCGTGATGCTAGATGAAAGCGGGCGGCCCCGGCCATGAGCGCGGATTGCCATCTCTGCGGGCTCCCCGTTGGCCGGGATGCCGTGATCCCCGCGGGGGCACCTGAGGGCCGCAAGTTCTGTTGCACCGGGTGCGCCCACGTCTACCTGATTTTGGAAGAGGCCGGGTTGGCTCAGGGTGACTTCCGCTCCTCAGAGATCTACCAGAAGAGCCTGCAACTCGGCTTGATCTCGACGCGCTCGCCGGAGGCAGCACCGCGCAGCACAGACGGAGATTCGCGCGAGGCGCTGTATCACGTCTCTGGTCTCTGGTGCGGCTCCTGCGGGTGGTTGATTGAACATGCTCTGTTAAAGGAACGTGGCGTGGTGGCGGCGGAAGTGGTGTTCACCTCCGACCTGCTGCGCGTGCGGTACAACCCGCGCGACGTCTCGCCGGAACGGATTCCGCGGCGCGTTGAATCGCTGGGCTATCAGGCATCGGAGTACAGCCCGGATACGCCATCAACCGGCGGCAACAATGGCGACCTGTTATTGCGCGTGGGCATCGCGGGCGGCCTGTGGATGAATGTGATGCTGTTCAGCCTGGTGATCTACGCCAGCTATTTTGAAGGCATCGCGGCGTGGGCGCGGCAGTATGTGCCATTCATCCTGATGGCGCTCACGACGCCGGCCGTGTTCTACTCGGCCTGGCCCATCCACCGGCTGGCGCTTCTCGGCTTACGCCACGGCTTTGTTCGCATGGAGACGCTGCTCTCCACCGGCATCCTCGCTGCGTATGGATACAGCGTGGCCCAGGCTCTTCTCGGCGGGCAGCACTATTACTTTGATACTGCGTGCGCCATTGTCACGCTGGTGCTGGTGGGGAAGGCGATGGAGCGGACCGCCAAGGAGAACACCGCCCGCGCGATCGCTCTGCTGCACCGGCTGATGCCGAAGAAGGCGCGCATGCTGTCCGGCAGCCGGGAACAATTCGTCAATGTAGATGCCGTGGAACCGGGCATGCTGGTGCTGGTGAAGCCCGGCGAGCGTATCCCAGCGGATGGCGTGATCACCGAAGGCTCCTCGGCGGTTGATGAGGCCGTCGTGACGGGCGAATCGGAACCGCGGGTGAAGCGGGCCGGTGACACGGTGTTGAGTGGAAGCCTGAATAGTGCCGGGACGCTCGAGATCAAAGTCACGAGGCGGAGCGGCGAAAGTACGCTGGCGCAGATCGTGAAGTCGGTCGATCAAGCACTCGCCACGCGGACTGAACTGGAGCGAATGGTCGACCAGGTGTCGCGCGTCTTCGTGCCCGCCGTGCTGCTGATCGCCGTCGCGACGCTGGCCGGGTGGACGGCGGCCGGATTGCCGATCACGGAGACGCTGCTGCGCACTATTTCGGTGCTGTTGATTGCCTGCCCTTGCGCCTTGGGTATCGCCACGCCACTGGCCACCACGGCGGCGGTCGGCAATGCGTCGCGCCGCGGCATCCTGATCCGAGACGCCCGTGTGCTCGAAACGCTGGGCCGTGTGCAGTGCGTCGTGCTCGACAAGACGGGCACGGCGACGGAAGGGGCTTTCCGTGTGCGGGAGGTCCAGTTGCAGCCACTGCGGGCGGGTGCGGGCATGGCTAGGCCAGTGGATGCGCTGGCCTTGGCCGCTTCGCTCGAGACCCGGTCCGAGCATCAGTTGGCGCGCGCCATCGTGGCGGAAGCTCGCCAGCGCGGTGCGGAGCTTCATCCCGCTTCTCAGATCGGCGTGATCCCGGGAGCAGGCATCACCGGACTGGTGGACGGCTTTCACGTGGCCGTGGGCAATCGAGCTCTGCTGGAGCAGCAGGGCATCAGCATCAGCTACGAGTGTCAGCTTCAGGCGGCCGACTGGGAACGCAGCGGGCTGACTGTGGCCTTTATGGCGATTGACGGTGAAGCAGCCGGGCTGATCGCCTTGGGTGACCAGTTGCGGCCCGATGCCGCGCCCTTTGTGGCGGAGCTTCGCGCGCGGGGCATCCCGACCGTGCTGCTTTCGGGTGACGCCCCGGACACCACCGCTCGCGTGGCGGAGTTGCTGGGCGCATTCGGATACCGGGGCGCTGTCTCACCGGCCGCCAAGGCGGAGGCGATCGAGGAGATGCGGGCCCGCTATGGCGTGGTGGCGATGGTGGGTGATGGCATCAATGACGGCCCGGCTCTGGCTGCCGCCAATCTGGGGATCGCCATGGGCTCTGGCACGGATCTCGCGATGCAGGCGGCACCGGTGGTGCTGATGCACGACTCGTTGGGCCGCATTGTGGAGACCTTCGACTTGGCCGCCCGATCGCAGCGGATCGTGCGGCAGAATCTGTTCTGGGCGTTCGCCTACAACGTTGGCGGCATCGGGCTGGCCGTGTTCGGCCTGCTGAATCCCATTTGGGCGGCCGCCGCGATGGTGGTCTCCAGCCTTTCGGTGATCGGCAACTCCCTGCGGCTGCGAGCCTAGTGCGCCGCCGGAAAGCTATTTACTCGCTACCCGCGCACAATGCGGAAGATACCGCCCGACGTGGGAGTCTCGATCAGTTTCGGGTCCGGGTGCTGCATGCCGGCGTCGCAGTAGATCACGGAGCCTTGGTGGAAGTCCGCGCCGTGCGGGTCCGGGTCCTTCTTCTTATCCAGCTGGATCTCGTCCAGTACCTTGCCATCTTTCAGTGAAAGCTTCTGGATCAGGTAGTCGGTCGAAAAGACGCACCAGATGGCGTCACCATCAATGCCCAGGCCATGCGCGCGGCCGTAGTTCACTGGGATCTGGTGGAGCACCTTGAAGGTCTTGGGGTCCACTTGGGCGAGCGCTTTCCACTTGAAGCAGGTCAGCCAGATCGTGTCCTTGTGATAGACCAAGCCATGCACGCCACCGCCATCGGGGATGGGGAAGCGTTCCAGCGTCTTGCCGGTCTTGGGGTCGCACTTCAATACCTCGCCGCCGTCCTTGTCGGTGGGCTTCAGGGGACGGAAGAGGCTCTTGCCGTTGGCGCCCATCCAAAGGAAGCCGCCGCCATAGGCGATCCCGGAGGTGTTGTGCGATTCGGTGATCAGCTTGCGCTTGGGCTTGCCGGTCTTCCAGTCGAGCAGGTAGGCGTTGTCGGACTGCTGCTCGGCGATCCACAGGCCTTCAGGCGTAGCCTCCATCGCGTTGGGATGCCCTTCCGGTGTCTTGAACAGCTTTTCGATGCGGTAGGGCTTCGCCCCTGTTTCCGCGGGAGCGTTGGTCTCAGCGGCAGCAGCGGTTCCGGCGGCGGCCAGCGCGCCCATAAAGTGACGGCGATTCATCAGAAAGATCCTCCTCGGATACGGACGAGACTCTTGTCAATGGCCGCTAAATTGGGCACTCCCGCGAGCCCCATGTCCAGCGCCAATTCCGTGCGCATCAACTCAATGACGCGCTCCACGCCACGCTGGACGAACGCGGCCAAGCCATAAAGATAGGGCCGGGCGACGCAAACCGCGGTGGCGCCTAGTGCGAGCGCTTTCAGCACATCCGTGCCGCGCCGCAGTCCACCATCAATCAGCACCGGGATGCGGCCGCGCGCGGCGGCCACGCATTCGGGCAACGCCTCAATGGTGCCGCCCACTTCATCGAGCTGCCGGGCGCCGTGGTTTGAAACGATGACGCCCTTGGCCCCGGCCTTCACGCAGCGCTCCGTATCTTCGGCAGTCAGGATGCCCTTCACTACGACGGGCAGCTTGGTGAGCGAGCAGAGCTCGGCGAGATTCTCCCAGGTGGGCGATGGCGTCCGGCGAGAAGGATAGAGCGCGACCGTTTCCGGGCTCAACGCCCGCGGCAGCTTGCCGTGCGCGTCGCGCGGCGGAATGCCCACTTCGCACCAGTTGCGCTCAAACCGGTTGCGGATGTTCCGGTCGCGGTGGGAGACGTACATGATGTCGATGGTGAGGCAGATGGCGCCGCAGCCTTCATCTTCCAGCGGCTTGATGAAGTCCTTGATCATCTGCGTGCTCTCGATGGCGCCGCCGGTGTTCAATTGCCACCACTGCGGCCGCTCGGCGACGGGCATCTTGTGGACGCCGCCATTGGTGATGTGCAGCGTCTTCGATGCCTTGGCTCCACGAGCCACCACCATCTCGCCATCGGGGAAGAAGCAGTTCTTGCCGCCGGCCGGATCGAACAAGATCGGGAAGTCCAGCTTCTGCCCGAATAGTTCGAGGGATAGGTCCACCTGGTGCACGTCCACCAGCGCGCGAGGCCGCAAAATCAGCTTCTGAAAGCCGGCGCGGTTGTCACGCAAAGAGGATTCATCTTCTGAGCCTTGCTCCAAGTAGTCCCAAGCGATGGGGTCCAGCTTGGCCTTGGCCTTCTCCGCAAAGTCCATTACCCGAACGCATTCGTAGAGCGGGTCGTCGTAGTAGTTGGCAGGCAAGCGTGGGCGGCGGGTGGAATCCTGCGCCTTCACCAACGGCGAAGCGGCGAAGAATCCAGCAAGGGCGCTAAGAGCGCGGCGGCGATCAACGTAGCTCGGCACGGCGCCGATTCTATCAGGGAGTGGCGCCCAAGTGAAACCCCAAGATTGCCCGCTGCAACTGCGCGTCGTAGCGTGTGGTTTCCACCTGGATTTCGGCGTTGACGGCAGTGAGTTGCACTTGGCTGAGCTCGACAAATGAGGCGAGGCCTAAGTCGTAGCGCAGTTGGGCAAGCTCCAATGCCTGGCGCGCGCGGCTGAGCAGCTCTTCCGCCAAGCCTTGCCGCTGCTGGGCATTCTCGATCGCTAGTAGCGCCACCGCGATGTTGCGGGCCAAGCGGGATTGGGCCTCTTCCAGCGTGCGTTGGGCCGCTTGGGCACGAAGATCGGCTTCGGCGCGCCGGGATTCGAGCAGCTTGCCGTTGAGCAGCGGCAGTGTGATGTTGACGCCCGCGGCCGCATACGTATCGCGGCCGAAGCGTTCCGTGTGGGCGGGAACGACGCCCGCGGTGGCGATGGCGGAAATCGCAGGCAGTCGCGCCTTGCGTTCCGCTTCGGCCAGGCGTAGAGCGGCTTCCACCAGATGCCGGCGCTGCGCGACTTCGGGATTGTCCTGAGCCGCGGTCTTCAATAGTTCTTCCAGCGTCAGCAGCGAAGGCAGAGCACTGGCGGGCGCGGTCAGAATGAAGTGCTGCGGCGTGGGCAAGCCCATGGCGGCGGACAGGTCGGCATCGGCGGCCTGTCGCTCACTTGCGGCGGCGGAAAGCAGCAGCTTCGCTTCGGAGACACCCACCTGAGCAATGCGGACGTCGAGCTCGGACTTGATCTGGTTCGCGGCCAGGGTGGTGATTTGATCGAGCGTGGTTTGGCGCGTGGCCACCGTCTGCTCCGCGACGCGCACGGTGGCTTGTGCGCGCAGCCCGGCCAGGTAGGCCTGCTGCACCTGCAAGACCACGGCCCCGCGTGTGCTGCGCGTCACGTCCTGCTCCGCCAGTGTGCGCGCGGAGGCGGCTTGCGCCAGCTGGTTGGTGCGGCCGAAGTCCGTGATCATTTGATTGACGGAAAGGCCCAGGCCGATGCGGCTGAAGACGACAGGGTTATTGAGACCACCCGCACCCAGCCGCACATTGTCGGGCGCCGCCGCCGCTGAGCCCAAGGCTGCGACCGTGGGTTGATAAGCTGCCCGGATCTGTCGCACGCTCTCGCCGCTGGCCAGGGCGGTGAGGCGGGCGGCGTCGACGCGCGGGTGGTTTTGGACCGCCTTGGCGATGGCCTCTTCCAGTGTCAGCGGCTGCGGCGCGGTGGGCTGCTGGGCGAGCAGCAAGAGGAGGAAGAGGCTCATGCGGCCTTCCTCCCATGCACCAGCACAAAGCCCGCCGGCACCAGGAAGAGCGTGAAGAACAGCGACACCACTAGGCCGCCCAGGATTGCGCGAGCCAGTGGCGCATAGCTCTCGCTGCCTTCGCCCAGCTTCAGCGCCATCGGCAGCAGGCCGAAGATGGTGGCCAGCGACGTCATCAGCACGGGCCGCAACCGGATGCGCGCGGCCATCGCGACGGCGGTGAGGGCGTCCAAGGAAGACTCCTCGCGTAGCCGGTGCGTGAACTCAACAATGAGGATGCTGTTGGAGACCACGATGCCAGTCATCATAATGACGCCCATCAGCGACATGATGTTGAGCGAAGTGCCCGATGCTGCGAGCGTGATCACGACGCCCGCCAAGCCTGGCGGCACGGCCAGCAGAATCAGCAGCGGGTCCACAAAGCTGCGGAACTGGGCGACAAGGATGAGAAACAGAAGCACCAGCGACAGCAGCAAGCCATAGCCAAAGCTCTCAAACGAAGCGCGCATCGACTGGACCATACCGCGCAGGGTGATCTGCACGCCGCGCGGCAGCTTCATCGGACCGGTAATCTCTTCGATGGCATTGGCGACACCGCCTTGATTTTCTCCATCCAGCGCGACGTGCACGTCGATCACGCGGCGCAGTTGGTAACGCGCGATTTCAGTGGGCATCACATCGCGGCCGATGGTGGCGACAGACCCCAGGCGCGTTGGCTCCGCGCGGCCGCTGGCGTGGAGCGGCAGGTTGTTCAGATCGCCCAGGCTACCCACCGTGTTCTCGGGGAACTGTACGGTCAGCAGGTAGTCATAGCCAGTCTTCCGGTCGATCCAGAAGCCGGGCGTGATCTGTTGATTCGAGGTGAGGCCGGTGATGACGTTGGAGGCGACTTCGCGCTGTGACAAGCCCAGCAATCCGGCCCGTTCACGATCTACCGTCAGTTTGAGCGAGGGTGCATCGATGGACTGCGGGATGAAGACTTGGGCCACGCCCGGCACCGTCCGGATCTTCTCCGCCAGGGTTTCGGCGAGATCGTGAATGGTCTTCAGATTGGACCCGCTTACTTGTACGTCGATCGGCGTGGGCTGGCCTTGGCTTAGGATTGCGTCCACCAAGCCGCCCTGCATCAGGAAGACGCTTAGCTCCGGTATCTCAGTGGCGATGCGGCGGCGCAGGCGCGGCAGCAGTTCGTCGGTGGGCGTGGCGTGGCCATCCTTCAGGCTGACTTGGAGGAAGCCCGAGTCCTGGCCGGAGTTGGTGGTGTAGAGCGCGGAGAAGTCCTGATTGACGCCCAGATTGGAGATGACGGCGTCGAGCTCGGCGGCGGGGATTTCGCCCCGGATCAACTGCTCCAGGCGAGCGGTGGCTTCTTCCATCGCTTCCAGGCGCGTCCCGGACGGAGCCTTGATGTTGGCCAAAATCTGGCCGGAATCGATGCGCGGGAAGAAGGCAAACTGCAGCCACGGCCAAGCAAGCAGGCCCAGGCCAGGGACCAGCAGGCAGATCGCCGCCGTCCGCAACGGGTGCTGCAAAGCCTGATGAACGTGGCGGCCATAGAAGTTCGAGAACAAGTTGAAGCCCCGGTCGAACGCCTGCTGGAAGCCTCCGTGTTGCGCATCGGGGGTGGTCGTATGGGCCTTCAGGAACTTGGCCGCGAACAAGGGGACCACGGTCAGCGCCACCACATAGGACGCCAGCAGCGAAAGCACCACGGCCAACGCCAGCGCGCCAAACAGATACTTACTGACCCCGAACAGAAATGTTACGGGAAAGAAGACCACGGCCGTGGTCAACGTAGCGGCCAGTACCGGCAAGGCCACTTCCCGGCCACCTTCGATGGCTGCTTCTTCCGGTGCCTTGCCCATTTCCAAGTGGCGGACGATGTTCTCGAGCACGACGACTGAGTTGTCGATCAGCCGCGAGAACGCCAGCGCCAGGCCACCCAGGATCATGGTGTTCACGGAAGATCCGAATGCTGCCAGCACCACAAACGTGGCCAAGGCGGAAAGCGGGATCGAGAGCAGCACAGCGCTTGTCGCCCGCAGGCTGCCCAAAAACATCAGGATCATCGCGGCGGTGAGGAAGAGGCCGAGGCCGCCTTCATGCAGCAGGTTGCGAATGGCCTTTTTGACGAACTCCGATTGATCGAAGACTACCTTGGCTTCGAGGCTTGCCGGAATGTCTACCAGACGCTGGGTGGCGGCGCGCGTGCCATCGACGACGGCGATGGTGTTCGAATCACCGCCTTGCTTTAAGACCGGCAAGTAGACCGACCGCTGCCCGTCGATGCGGACCACGTTCATCTGGATCGCTTGCGCATCGCGAGCTTGGCCCACATCACGCACGTGCACGGTCGCGCCAGCCGCATTCTTCAGCGGCAGCGCATCCACTTCCGCCATGGCGTCGGCCAGATTGTTCATGCCCACGCTGTAGTTCAGCGGCCCGAGACGGAGTTCGCCGGACGGTAGGATGACGTTGCCTTCATTGACGGCGCGGACCACATCCATCGGGCTCAGCTGATAGGCGGACAGTTTGGCTGGGTCGACGTAGAGCATGATCTGGCGCGTCTTCCCGCCAAACGGCTGCGGGACGGATGCTCCGGGCACCGTGGCGATTTGATTGCGGATGTTGTAGAGGGCAAGATCCCGCAGCGCCGTCTCATCAAGCCCTTCACCCTTCAGCGTGACCAGGCAGACGGGCAGGCTGGAGGAGTCAAACTTCAACACGATGGGGGGCAGGGTTCCAGGCGGCAGGCGGCGCAGGTTGGCCATCGCCAAGCTCGAAATAGCTGAGACGGCGGCATCGCCATTCGTACCTGGCCGGAAGTGGATCTTGATGAGGCTGGCGCCGGTGAGGGATCGCGATTCGATGTAGTCGATGTTGGAGGCTAGCGTGAAGAAGCGTTCGTAGCGGGCGGTGATGGAGGTCTCAATCTCGCCCGGAGGCATTCCGCTGTAGAAGGTGGCGACGACGACGACCGGAATGTCGATCTGCGGGAACAGATCGACGGGCATGCGCACCAGGGACACGGCCCCGACGACCGCAATGATCAGGCAAGCGACGACGACGAAGTAAGGGTTGTGGACAGCAAACCGCGACATACGCTTACTTGGCCCCCGGTGCCGCCGGTTGCGCAGGTCGAGGCAACTGCGGCGTCACCGTTTGCCCCGCCTTCACTGGAGTGGCGGCGGCAGTGATCACCACCTCACCTTCGCGCACGCCGTCCAGCAGCTGCACCTTGTCCGCCGTCTCCAGACCTTTGTGCACGGCCCGCTCTTCCACCACGCCTTGAGCGTTGACCACCAGCACAAAGAACTTGCCCTCGCGCTCTCGCGCCGCCTGCACCGGGACAGCCAGCGCATGATTGGCTTGGGCTGTGGGGAAGGTTACTTCGGCCATCATGCCCGGCTTCAGGCTGCGTCCGGCATTGGGTACATCGATCTGGGTTTCCATTGCGCGCGAAACAGAGTTGATGGAACTGGTGAATCGCGCCACCCGGCCCACAATCTTCTGGTGCGCTGCGGCCACGAGGCCGGTCAAGGGGGAGCCTACTTGAATGGTCCCCACCAAGGTCTCCGGCACCGGGACGACCAATCGCAAACGGTCGATCTCCGCCAGGCGAACCACCGGACGGGCCTGAGATTGCGAGGTGGTGCCGGCCTGGATCATCGCGCCGGGGTCGGCAAAGCGTTGAGTGATGACGCCCGCGAACGGGGCGGTGATGGTGAGGTAGGCACCCATTGCCTCCACGCGGGCCAGCGCCGAGTGGGCGATGGCGACTTGTTGCTCAACGGCCGCCAGATTGCCCTTCAGCGCGGCGGATTGGGCCTCGGCTTCGTCCAGGTGAGAGCGCGCATCATCGATCTCTTGTTTGGCGATCAGGTTGGGGCGGGCGCGAGCAACCTTGTCCAATCGCTGGAACTGGTTCTGGCGCAGGCGAACGGTGGCCTCGGCGCGGGCCAGATCACCCTTGGCCCGTTCAATGTCCAGACGAGCGCGCTTTTCAGCCGCCTCCGCCTGGGCCCGTTCCTGTTCCTGCTCCGGTGCCTCCAACCGAGCGATCACCTGTCCAGCTTGGACATGGTCCCCGATGTCCACCAGAATGGCCCGCAGATAGCCTGCGACTTTGGCGTGGAGGTCCACTTCCCGGTAGGCGCGCAGCTCGCCGGCGATGGTGATTGTATTGGCGAGATCCAGGAGTTCGACGCGCGCGGCTTGTACGGTGACGGGGCCGGCGGGTGGCGTGGGTGCGGTCTCACGCCGGCAGGCAGCCAGTCCGAGCGCCGCGATCGAGGCCAGGAGTCTTCTGGAGAGCAAGCCGAAGTTTATCTCACTGCTCGATGCCCGGCGACGGCTGCGGTGTTTGCAGACCGCTTGAGAGCCAAGACCCTACAATGAAGCTATGACGAGCGTGCTCACGATTGCCGGACGCGAGTTCCGGTCCCGCCTGATGATCGGCACTGGCAAGTACCGCAGCTTTCCCGAGATGGCCCGGTGCCATGAGGCGAGCGGTGCCGAAGTGGTGACGGTGGCGGTGCGGCGCGTCAACTTGGACGACAAGTCGAAGGAATCGCTGCTCGACTACATTGACCGCTCAAAGTACTTCATCCTGCCCAACACGGCCGCCTGTTATACGGCTGAAGAGGCGATCCGCACGGCTCGGTTGGCGCGGGAGGCGCTGGAGACGGACTGGGTGAAGCTGGAAGTGATCGGCGATCAGCAGACGCTCTACCCCGACAATGAGGGGCTCGTCGAGGCCACGCGCGTGCTGGCCAAGGAAGGCTTCATTGTGCTGCCCTACACCTCGGACGATCTGATCGTGGCGCGCAAGCTGATCGACGCCGGCGCGGCGGCGGTGATGCCGATGGGCGCTCCGATTGGCAGTGGTCTGGGCATCCAGAACACCGCCAACTTGCGCATCATTCGTGAGCTGATCACGGCGGTGCCGCTGATCGTCGATGCGGGTGTCGGTACGGCGTCTGATGCCGCGATCGCGATGGAGTTGGGCTACGACGGAGTGCTGCTGAATACGGCCGTGGCTGAAGCGGAAGACTCAGAAGCAATGGCTCGCGCGATGGGCTTGGCCGTGGAGGCCGGGCGTCTCGCGTATCAGGCCGGGCGCATGCCGCGGCGGCTGTATGCTTCGGCGTCGAGCCCCATGACGGGCGTGGTGCGGTAGAAGTTAGCGCCTCACTTCTTCAAGAAGGCCGCGACTGCCTGCGCGATGCCCACCAGGCAGCCGACGACGGCGATCCCGGTGGTGAGCGCGTCCTTGTGGCGGACGTGCCAGGGGGCCAGATGATTCTGGATCTTGGCCATCAGCTCTACGACGTTCATCAACGCCTTCTGCCGGTCCGATGATTCCTTGGCGGTCTCATACTCGCGGACCATGGCCACCACGCTGACGCCCACCACCGCCGCATCCACCGAACGCAGGCCGGAGACGACGCGATCCACTTGAACCATCAGCGTCCGTGTCAAGTCGTCCCGGCTGGCCGCGCCAAACAAGATGTGCGCCGCCTGCTGCTGGAGCTCCGGGTTCTGGCCGGACCAGCGGCGGCGGAGCAGAATCGCGCCGCCGATGCCCGCCGCGCTCAACACCGCACCCAACATCACTCGGGCTAACGGGAAGGTGGAGGTAGACGGCAGTCCAGGGCTTCCGAGAGTCCGCGGCAGGAAGAAGCCGGCCGCGAGTGCGATCACGGCCACGGCGATGATGACGGCGGTGCTCGTAAAGCGGCCACCAGCCCCGCTCCGGCCCGGCATTGCGGGGGCGGCTTGGATGGTGATGGAGTTTCGCGCCAACGGTGGCGGCGGAGGTGGAGGCGCGCCGACCGCGTCGGGAAACCGGGGCGCCGATGGGGGCGAGTCGGTGGGGCGGCCCATCTGCTGCGTGAACTCGCCTGCCCGGACGGCGCCCGATTTGGGCAGTAGCGCCTGAAAGGCTTCAGCCGTGGCCGGACGATCGGCCGCATTGAAGGCCAGGCATGCTCGCAAGACCGGCGCGAAGCCCTCGTAACCAGGCGGTAGCGGCGGGACGGCGATGGCTTCCAACGCTCGGGCCCGCAGGAGCTCACCAAAGCCTGAATCGTAGCCTGGCACGCGACCCCAAATGCAGCGATAGATCAGCAGCCCCAGGCCGAAAAAGTCCGTCGCCGCGCTTTGCGGTTGGCCGGTCGCCTGCTCCGGCGCCATGTAGAGCGGCGTACCGGCCAGCTGTCCCACCTGTGTCTGCCCTTGCCGGTTGAGCATGCCCGCCGCGCCAAAGTCCGAGAGCCGGAAGACGCCGTCCTCGCCCGCCAGGACGTTGGTGGGCTTTAGGTCTCGGTGGAGAATGCCGCGCTGGTGGGCGTAGCCCAGGGCATCAGAGAGCTGGCGGGCGAGGTCGAGCAGGCGGCCGGGCGCCAAGGGCATCGTGAGATCGTCCAGATCACTACCGCCCCATTCGAGCACGGCCAGCAGTCCTTCTGGTTGCTGAAGTATCTCGAAGGTCTGGATAATGTGCGGATGTTTCAGCTGGGCGACCCGGAGCAGGAGCGCCAGCGTTTCGGGATCGGAGTCGCGCACCAACTTGATGGCCACGCGGCGGGCCAGATGCTCGTCCGTGGCCTCCCACACTTCGCCGAAGCCGCCCGTGCCAACGTGGCGCTCAAGCCGGTAGTGCTGGGCCAGCCGTTGTCCGATTTGAAGGCTCATAGCGATCGAAAGGCTTCAGCATATCGCGCGGACAGGCCAAAACAAAAGAGCGCCGCCTAGTAAGGGCGACGCTCTCGCGAACAATGGAAGCTTGGATGCGGGCTGACTACTTGGTGGCCTTCGACGTCGCTTCAATGTCGAGCGTCACGGCGACTTCGTCCGACACCACCACGCCGCCGCCGTCCATCGACCGGCTCCAGTTGACGCCGAAATCCTTGCGGTTGATCTTGGTGGTGATCTGCGCGCCGATCCGGCTGGAGCCGTTGGGGCCCGCGACCGGCGTCGAGATTTCCGCGTCCAGCACCACGGGCTTGGTGACGCCGCGCAGGGTCAGGTTGCCGGCCACCTTCACTTTGTCGCCTTCCTTCCACCACTTGGTGCTCTCAAAGGTGAGCTTGGGGAACTTTTCGGTGTCGAAAAAGTCGGGGCTCTTCAGGTGGGCATCGCGCTTGGGTTGGCCGGTATTGATGCCGGCGACGTCGATAGAGGCGGTGACTTTGCTGGCCGACAGGTTCTTGGGGTCAAACACCGCCGTGCCGGAAACCTGGCCCAGCGAACCGCGGACCTTCGACACCATCATGTGGGTGACGGAAAACTGGGCGGCCGAGTGGGCGCCGTCAATGTCATAGGCGGTCTGGCTGAAAGCGGCCAGGGCCACGAGGGGGAAAAAGAATAGCTTCTTCATGATATCTCCTAATGCAGACGTAAATTGGGGTGATTGGGTTAGCGAGTGGGCGAAAAAAAACGCTCCCTTGTGGTCGCGGCTCAGTAACATGCTGATTCTACTGAGCCGCGCGCGTGAGCAAGCGGTCCGCGAGTACACTTGCCAAGGGCGTTAGCCCTTCGAGTAGTAAAACCGCTCGTGGTAGATCTGCCCGTCTTTCCAACGGCGGACGGCCACTTGGGTCAACGTGACGCGGGGGCCGCCCTTGAAGGTGACATCCATTTCCACCTCGGCGAAGGACACGTTGTCTCCGGCACCGCTCGACAGCACCTGGGCGCCGTGGAACTGCTCGATCGAGGAGAAGAAAGCGATTTCCCGCTCGCGGTTGGCGGCCTTGCCGACGGTGGGCGGCGCGGTGTTCTCCTGCATGATGAGATCTTCGGTGTAGAACTTCTCAAAAGCTTCCATGGCTTGGCCGGAAAGCACCATCCGGTCGAGTTCGGCATTCAGTTCAGCGATATTGCTCATTTTATTTCTCCTTCATGACAATGTTTAACATGTCAACTAATTGATGCGCGAACCCTACGTCAGAGATTCGCGAATATTCTGCAAACTTTTCAACAGCTGCTCCAGTTCGGCCTCTGGTAGCTGGATGGTCTGGCTGTCCAGGCCAATGACAGCGGAATCCATCTCGGTCAACAGCGCCAACGCCGCCGGAGTGATCTGGCAGAAGACTTGGCGGCGATCGGTGGGACACCGCTCGCGATCAACAAAGCCCTTCGTTTCAAGCTTATCCATCAGTCGCGTGATCGCCGGGGTCCGTTCAATCATGCGCGCCGCGACCTCCAGCGTCGGCAGCCCGGCCTCGCCCGCGCCACGCAAGATGCGGAGGACATTGTACTGCTCCAGCGACAACCCCCGGCTCTCGACGGGGCCGGCAATGCGCCGCCGCAAGTCATCGGCCGTCTTCAAGATCGCCAAAACCGCCTCCTGTTCGCGAGAGGCGAACGGTTTGGTTTGTTTGATCTCTTGGAGGAGGCCCACGAAAGTAGGCTACCTGGAAATGGTTGACATGTCAAGCATCTCTGATTTCACTCAGCGTTGTGGAGCCGATCCTGACAGGGTGTATCCTATCGGCTACATCTAGGTAGTGAACCCGGTACGGCCGATTGAGCTACTGGTTTATGAAGCCGATGGCTCAGCCCCATTTGCCAACTGGCTTCTGGGGCTCCGCGATCCACGAGCCCGGGCTGCGGTTAACGCTCGCTTGGCGAGAGTGCGTGTTGGCCTACTGGGGAATGCAATGCGGTGGGCGAGGGCGTATTTGAACTAAAGATCGACTTTGGGCCGGGGTATCGAGTCTATTGTGGCAAGGATGGCCCGAGAGTTGTCGTGCTGCTGGCGGGCGGAACCAAGAAGACACAGAGTCGCGACATTCAGCTGGCTCAGAGATTTTGGAAGGACTACCAAGATGGCGACCAACACTAAGCCCTATACCGAGCTGCTCCATGCCCAATTGCAGGAGCCTGAAAACGCGATCGAGTATTTACGGGCTTGTCTATCGGATCCCGATCCGCGCGTCTTCCTGATGGCTTTGCGGGATGTCGCGGAAGCTCGGGGCGGGTTCACCGAAGTGTCGCGGCGGGCGAAGGTCAGCCGCGAGAGTTTGTACAAGGCGCTGTCGCGGAATGGCAATCCTTCGATTAAGAGTCTTCACGCCGTGCTGGGGGCGGTGGGGCTTCGGCTCTCGGTTGAAAAGGCGGCCTAGCAGGTCGATCTATTCCCGCTCACCCAAACTCCGGACCCTCAATCGCATGCGGGATCGTTGCCTGATCTGGGGCGGCCGGGCGCCACATGCGGATGAGGCGGCGGCGTTCTTGGAAACCGGCGCCGCGGAGGGAGTCCAGCCATTCGGCGTGAAGCACCGGGACATCCAGAAAGACACGCTGGCCACTGGGCACGGAGCGGAGCATGGTCCAGGCCGTTTCGTCATCGGGCGCAATCACCGGGCCGATGTGCTGGGCCAGGTATCCGGAGCGCGTGGGCGGAAGCTCGCCCGTGGCGCCGCCGGGCGTGATGCCTTCCAGGCGGCGGATCTCGAAATCGTCGACAAAACCGTGCTTCAAGTAGACGCGCCGGCCTTCGGGCGTGGCGTCGAGGCCCACCACGCGGCCGCTGTTGGAAAGTGCATGCGCTAGCAACAGCGTGCCCACACCGCGTCCGCGAGCCATGGGCGAAACCAGCAGCATGGCTACCCAATCCCACTGCGGGTAATGCAGCACCGCGACGCTGCCGACAATGAAGCCGTCCTGTTCGGCCACCGTCGCCTCACCCTGCTGGAGAATGCGCCGCCAGTCGGCTTCCAACTGGTTCCATCCGGCGGCGCGGCACAGGGCCAGCCCCGCCGGAATATCGGCTTCGGTCATGGGACGCAGTACGGGCTCAGCGGGCATGGGCGCACGTTCCTAACTGCGGGACCGAACTCCCGCTGCAGGCTGACCCAGGCTTCGGGAAAAGGGCTTGCCGGACCACTCCCTCACGGTCGTGGCTCAGTAAGCGGTCTCCGGCCCTTTCCCGCAGCATGTGACCGGCTGCGCCACCGGCCGGCCTGCGCCACAACTGCACTTTAGGCTTCAGTGATCGTCACCTTTTTCAACGTGTCGCCCTGCTGGGTGGCGTTGACGACATCCTGGCCGGAGGTGACTTGGCCGAACACCGTGTGCTTGCCATTCAGCCAATCGGTGGCGATGTGGGTGATGAAGAATTGGCTGCCGTTGGTGTCAGGGCCGGCGTTGGCCATCGACAAGGAGCCCACCTGGTGCTTCTTGGTGCCGGGCAGGCGGCATTCGTCGGCGAACTTGTAGCCCGGGCCGCCACGGCCGGACGCGGTTGGGTCGCCACCCTGGATCATGAAATCCGCGATGACGCGGTGGAAGGTGGTGCCGTCATAGAAGCCGTCCTGGGCCAGGAACACGAAGTTGTTGACGGTGTTCGGGGCCGCCTCGGCAAAGAGTTCGCAAACGACGGTGCCGCGCTGCAATTCGAAGGTCGCGGTGTACTTTTTGCTGACATCGATCGACATGGCCGGGGCGGCCGGGTACTGTTTGGTCATTCCTCCAGTGTAGGCTGGCGGTACAGTATTAGCAGATGACTGCCGTTTTGACGATGCTGCTGCTGGCCCAGGCGGCCAAGTATACGGGCCCGGTTCCGCCGAAAGCGGACGTTCCTTACCTGCTCCACGCCAACAAGCTGGTGGAGATGGACGCGGGCACTGCGTCCGAGGAAAAAAAGAAAGACGACACGCTGTATTCGGTGAGCGGCGCCACGGCCCAAGCCAAGACTCCGCTGGCCGAGCCGATCATGGTGATCAAGGCCGACAAGATCGACCCGGACCGCATCGCGCTCTACAAGTTCGACGCCCGTGGCGGGCGCCGCGAGGTGCTGATTCCGCGCGTCGTCAAGCGCAACTCGACGCGTCCCATCCGCATCAGCGTCGTCAAACTGGGTGACCGGCTGTTCAAGCTGGAAGCGCAGGAATTTTGCGACATCGGCGAGTATTGTCTAAGCCCGGAAGGCAGCAACCAGGTCTTCTGCTTCTCAGTTTTCTAGACACTGGTCGTGAAAACGACGGCCACCCGGCAACAGCCCTGCTACACTCGGGTTAGCACCATGTTCCAAGGAATTGAGCACACCGCCATCGCTTCTCCGGACCCGGAAAAGCTGGCTCAATGGTACGTCGACCATCTGGGCTTCCACATCAATTTCACCTATGCCGGCAACTTCTTTGTGAAGGCCGCCAATGGTTCCATGCTGGAGATCATCCCTTCCGATGGGGGCGAGCGTCCGGTGAACGAGATGAAGACCGCAGGCATCCGCCACTTGGCCATCATCCCGGATGACTTCGACACCGCCTATGCGCAGCTGCAAGGCCAGAAGGTGAACTTTCTGGGCGAACCGTTTACCAACCAGGGCAATCGCCTTGTCTTCTTTACCGATTGTGACGGCAACATCTGCCACTTGATCCATCGGGAGAAACCGCTGCCGTAAAGCCGGCCGCGGGGTTCGCGCGTGCGGCAGCGTCAACGCTAGACCTGGCCTCCCCATTCGCGCGGCCCTGATCCTTTAAGCCCCCTAGATGTTCAAGCGCACCTTCAAGGCCTTCGAGTCTCGTGAATTTCTGCTGATGTGGGCCGGTGCGTGCACGTCCTCGATCGGGACGTTGATGCAGTCCACGGCTCAGAACTGGCTGGTGCTGGAGATTTCAGGCTCGCCCTTTTATCTCGGCCTGGACGCGTTTTTGGGGCAGATCCCGATCTTCCTGCTTTCGCTAGTGGGCGGCGTGATTGCCGACCGGTACGACCGCCGTCTGCTGCTGATTGGTTCTCAGATTGTGCAGCTACTCTGCGCCTTTACGCTGGCGGCTCTGTTTGCCTTCAAGCTGGTGGCCATCTGGCACATTCTGACGCTGTCGTTCATCGTCGGTGTCGCGCAGGCGTTCGGTGGCCCGGCGTATCAGGCGCTGGTGCCGTCGCTGGTGGCGCGGGAGGACTTGCCGAACGCCATCGCGCTGAACTCGATCCAGTTCAATCTGGCCCGCGTGATCGGCCCGGTGCTGGCCGGGTTGACCCTGCATTCGCTGGGCGCGCAGTGGTGCTTCACGCTGAACGGCTTCTCCTACATCGCCGTCATCATCTCGCTGTGGTTCGTCAAGCCGCGCTACACCCCCACGGGACGGAGCGGCACGATCCTGGAAGGCATCAAGTCGGGCCTGGACTTTGTGCGCCAGCAGAGCGCGATGACCGCGCTGATCGCCATCGCGTTCCTGATGACGATGCTGTCGATCCCGCTGGTGATCTTCCTGCCGGTGGTCACCAAGGAAGTGCTGAAGGGCAATTCCGATACCTTTTCGATGCTGTTGAGCATTTCGGGCGTGGGTTCGATTTGCGGCGCCTTGCTGGTGGCCTCCACCAGCCAATTGCCGAAGAAGGGCCGGGCGGCGCTGACGATCATGACGGTGCTGGGCCTGATCATCATGGGCTTTTCACTCTCCACCAACCTATGGGTGACCGCCGCGCTGGTGTTTGTCGCCGGCGCCGCGCTGATCATGTGCTTTGCGCTGATCAGTTCGCTGGTGCAGTTAATCACCCCCGACGACATCCGCGGACGGGTGATGAGCATCTACAATATGGCGTTCCGGGGCGGCATGCCGATGGGCTCACTGGCCACCGGGGCGCTGATCCCGTATCTGACGGCGCCGGTGGCGCTGGGGTTGAATGGCGCCCTGCTGGTTTGCATCAGCCTGTGGTTTTTGCTGGGCCACCGTAAAGTAGCCACGCTGTAAAGTAGCCACGCTGTAGAGTAGCAACGCTGTAAAGTAGCCACGCAATAGACGGGCGCGTTTAGACTAGTGAGAGATGCAGAGGGAAAATTGATGCGCGTGTTGATGCCCCTTGTGGCTGCCGCTGCCGTGGCCGCCACCGCTCTGGCCGCTCCGGCGGAACTGGAAAAAGCTCGCGACGCCCAGGATCGGGCGGCGATTGAGAAGCTGATTCCGGCGATCGCCTCCGCTGCGCAGCGGGGCTCCAATGATGCCAGCGCGCAGTATGCCCTGGCCGTTGCCGAATCTTATCTTTCAGAAGTGGCGCTGGAGTTGCGCGACAAGGAAGGCGCCGCGCGTGCCGCTGAGGCGGGCATCAAGGCGGCCGAACGGGCGGTGCAACTCGACCCCAAGAAGGCCGAGCATCACCGCATCCTCGGAGCGCTTTGCGGCCAAGTGATTCCGGCCAATGTGCTGGCGGGCATCAAGTACGGCAAGTGCGCGCTGGAGGCCGTCAACAAAGCCCTGGAGCTGGACCCCAAGTCCGCCGAAGCCTGGATGAGCCACGGTGTCGGCAACTACTACCTGCCCGCCCAGTTTGGCGGCGGCGCCGACAAAGCCCTGGCTGATCTCGAAAAGGCGATCAAGTTGAACCCGAAATCGGCGGAGACCCAACTGTGGATGGGCGTGGTTCTGCGCAAGTTGAACCGCAATGCCGACGCCCGCAAGGCCTTCCAACGCTCGCTGGAATTGAACCCCAACCGCCTGTGGGCCAAGCAGCAGTTGGAAAAGACGCCCGCTCAGTAGGCTGCCTCCGCACCACCTGGATGACGCTCCGCTACCTGATGATCGCGCTCGCGATCGCCGTCCTCACCCTGCTCCAGTTTTTGTACCTGCCCGGGCATACGTACCTGCAATCCGACACGCAGATCTACGTCCCTGTCTTCGAACATCTGCTGGACCCGGGCGTGCTGGCGCAAGATCTGCTGGTTACTGGTGCCCACCTGACGTTCACCATCTATGACGAAGTCTCGATCGGGCTGAAGCGGCTGACGGGCGCGGATTTTGAATGGGTACTCCAGGGCCAGCAGCTGCTGTTCCGCGCGTTGGGACTGGTGGGCGTTTTCCTGATCGGCCGCGCCGCCAAGCTGCCGGACTGGGCGGCTCTGCTGGTAGCAGCCATCTCGGGCGCGGGGGCCACCATCATGGGACCCGCCGTGCTGAGCGTCGAGTATGAGCCGGTGCCCCGGGGCTACGCGATCGGTCTGTTGCTTTTCTCGATGGGCCTCGCCGCCCATGGCCACTGGCTGGCCGCCGGTGCCGCGGGCAGCATCGCTGTGCTCTATCACGCGCCCGCCGTGTGGCCGTTCTGGCTGGCCGCACTGGTGTTCGCGCGGCGGATGAAGCTGTGGCTGCCGCTGGTGGCCGCCGGAGGACTGCTGGCCCTGCTCGCTTCCCAGCAGGTGGGCATTCAGGAGCACCAGAACCTGTTCAGCCGCCTGGCGGAAGACCATGCCCAGCTCCAGATCATGCGTGCCAGCTACAACTGGGTCTCGGTGTGGGGCGCGCAGTATGCCTGGCACTACCCGGTGGCCTGCGTGGTCTGCTTGGTGGCACTGTGGCGGCTCGGGCCGGAGTTCCCGTTGCGGCGGCTGATGGGGCTGATGGTGCTGATCGGCCTGTTCACCCTCCCTGCTTCCTACCTTCTGCTCGAGCAGGTGCGCTGGACGCTGATGCCGCAGTTGCAGCCGATGCGGGCCTTGCTCTACTGCATCTTGTTCGGTGTGATCCTGGCGGGGCTGGCGGCCTACCGGACCCGCGGGTGGGAGCGGGTGCTCTGGCTGGCGATTGCGCTCTATCCGGCCGCTGTTCAAAAGCTTCCGCCACCGATTGAGACTCCCGCGCTGCGTGAGCTCACTCAATGGGCGCGCCAATCGACGCCCGCCGGCGCTGTGTTCCTGTTCCCAGAAGAGGGCCGCCGCCTGGCGCCCGGCGTTTTTCGAGCTCGGGCGTTGCGCGCACTGTATGTCGACTGGAAGGCCGGCGGACAAGTGAACTACTTCCCGGTCTATTCTCGCGAGTGGTGGCGCCGCTGGAATGAGATGCTGGTGCCCAGCTTCACACCGGAGCGTGTGCCCCTGATGGCCTCCCGGGGCATCGACTATCTGGTGGTATCGAAGACCAAGCTGCTGGGCCTGACGCCTACCTGGAGCAATACCGCCTATACCGTCTACCGCATCCGGTGATGGCATGGGACGCTGATGGCGGCGAGCACCTTTCGAGAATGCCCACCACCGCGCGCCAGTTGCGCCCGTGTGGCTCGCAAAAAAAACTTCTCCCAGCAGCACTAAGCGGGCAAACAATATTAGGAACTTTTGCGCCGGCGAATCGTAGTGAGTACCAGTGGGCCCCGTCACGCTGCCCGCGCGGAGATTCGTTTGCCAGCCATCCTCAATCCACTGCTCCCCACCTTGCGGCGTTTGGCGCGGTCGCCCCTGTTTACGGGCGTCGCGGTGCTGACGCTGGCCATCGGAATCGGCGCCAATACAGCGATCTTTACGATCGTGGACGGCGTGCTGCTGAAGCCGCTCCCCTACCCGCAGCCGGAGCAGTTGGTGGCGTTGTGGCAGACGGCGCCCGGCGTGAATATTACCGACTTGAACATGTCGCCGTCGCTCTACTTCACCTACCGCGAGGAAGGGCGGGTGTTCGAGGATGTGGCGATGTGGGACGGCGGCAGCTTTAGCATCACCGGGCTGGCCGCACCGGAAGAGATGCTCGCTCTAAACGCGACACACCGCCTGTTGCCAATGTTGAAGGTAGAGCCGGCCCTGGGGCGAGCCTTTAAGGAATCTGATGACGATCCCCAGAGCCCGCGCACGGTGATGTTGACTGATGGCTATTGGCGGTCGCGCTTTGGCGGTGATCCTTCGGTGCTGGGCCGCCGCATCATGGCCGATGGAGACGCCTATGAAGTGATAGGCGTGCTGCCGGCCGGGTTCCGGTTTATGGACCGCAAGTTCTCGTTGCTATTCCCCATGCGGTTCAACCGGAACAAGTTATTCCTGGGCAATTTCAGCCGTCAAGGCGTGGCGCGGCTGAAGCCGGGTGTGACGTTGGAGCAGGCCAATGCCGACGTGGCGCGGCTGATCCAGCGGTCGATGCAGTTGTATCCGCCACCTCCCGGATTTAGCCTCAAGATGTTTGAGGATGCGCGCGTGGCGCCGAACCTGAGGACGTTAAAGCAGGACCTGCTGGGCGACGCCGGCAAGACGCTGTGGCTGCTGATGGCCACCGTGAGTCTGGTGTTGCTGATCACCTGCGCCAACATCTCGAACCTGCTGCTGGTGCGCGCCGACGGGCGTCAGCATGAGCTGGCCATCCGCGCTGCCCTCGGGGCTGGCTGGGCGCGGATTGCGCGGGAACTGCTGATCGAAAGTCTGCTGCTGGGTTTGGCGGGCGGAGCGCTGGGCCTTTTGGTGGCCTATGCGGCGGTGACCGGATTCACCAGTTCCGGCTTTACGCAGCTGCCCCGCATGGAACAGATTGCGATCGGCCCGGAAGTGCTGTTGTTTACGCTGGCGGTGTCCTTGCTGGCGGGCCTGATTTTTGGAATGGTCCCGGTGCTCAAGTATGCCCGGCCTCAGGTGGCCCAGGCGCTGCGCAGTGGCGGCCGGGGGGCCAGCACCAGCCGGGAGCGGCACCGGGCGCGGAATCTGCTGGTGGTGGTGCAGGTGGCCCTGGCGCTGGTGCTGCTGGTCAGCTCCGGCTTGATGATCCGCTCGGTGCAGGCGCTGCGCAATGTGGACCCAGGTTTCTCCAACGCCGATCAATTGCAGACGGTGCGCATCTTCATCCCGGAAGCGCAGGTGAAAGACAACGAACTGGCGATCCGGATGCAGGAACGGATTGCACAACGGCTGGCCACGCTGGCCGGGGTGTCGAGCGTATCGTTTGCTGGTAATCTGCCGATGGTTGGCGGATCCAACGACCCGATCTATGCGCGGGACAAGCAATACCGCGAGAACTCCATTCCGCCGATCCGGCGCTTCAAACACGTGGCGCCCGGTTACTTTTCCACGGTGGGCACCCGCCTGATCGCGGGCCGGGATCTATCCTGGGCTGAAACCTACAACCGGACACCGGTGGCGCTGGTCTCCGAGGGCATGGCCAGGGAACTGTGGGGCGATCCCCAGGCTGCGGTGGGCAAGCAAATTCGGGTTACGACGGCGGATTCCTGGAGTGAAGTGGTCGGCGTGGCCGCTGACCTTCGGGACAACGGCATCGACCAGAAGCCGCCGGCGATTGTGTACTGGCCGTTGCTGCAAAAGGGTCACGAGGGCAATTCGGAAACTGTGACGCGCACGGTGACGTTTGTGATCCGCACCCCTCGGGCCGGGTCTGCCAGCTTACAGGGCGAGATGCGTCAGGCGATCTGGGCCGAAAACTCCAACCTGCCGCTGGCGAATGTACAAACGCTGCAAGCGCTCTACGATAAGTCGCTGGCGCGGACTTCGTTCACCATGACACTGCTGGCGATTGCGGGCGGGATGGCGCTGCTGCTGGGTGTGATCGGCATCTATGGCGTCATCTCCTATTCGGTTTCGCAACGGTCCCGCGAGATCGGCATCCGGCTGGCGTTGGGCGCGCCGCTGCCCAGTGTGACGGGCATGTTTGTGCGTGATGGCCTGGTGCTGTCCGCCATTGGTGCCGCCAGCGGGTTGGCGGCGGCCTGGGCGTTAACCCGGCTGATGCAGTCGCTGCTCTATGAGGTGAGCCCGGGAGATCCGTTGACCTACGGCGCCGTGTCCCTGGGGCTGATCGCCGCGGCGGCGCTGGCCAGCTACCTGCCTGCACGCAAGGCCAGCAAAGTCGACCCGATGATTGCCCTGCGGGCGGAGTAGCGCCCAGCGTCCGGTAATCTCGTTGGATGGCCACACCTTCCCATAGCCAGCTGCACCACGCCATCATGCGCCACATGGTGGATCAAGGCTACGCGCCGTCGTGCGCCGGACTGGCGGAAGCATTCGGGGTGGAGGTGGACCAGATGGCGGACGCCCTCCGCGCGCTGGCCGGCTACCATGGCGTGGTCCTCCATCCACACCAGCCCGAGGTCTGGGTGATCCATCCGTTTGCCACTGCGGCGACACCCTTCGTGGTCCGCCAGCGTGACCGGTTGTGGTGGGGCAATTGCGCCTGGTGCTCACTGGGTGTGGCGGCGCTGCTGGGTGGAGACCAGGTGACGATCTCAACGACGCTGGGCGCCGAGGGGCAACCCGTGACCATCCACATCGATCAACAGCGGGTGCGAGAAGAGCTCTGGGTGCACTTCCCGGTGCCGATGGCGCGCGCCTGGGACAACGTCATCTACACCTGCGCCAACATGCTGGTGTTCGATTCCGAGGCGGCCATTGATGCGTGGTGCCAACGGCATGCCATCCCCCGTGGCAGCGCCCAGCCCATTCAACGGGTCTACGAATTCGCCGCCGTCTGGTATGGCCGTCACCTGGACCCTGACTGGCGCAAGTGGAGCGTGGACGAAGCGCGGGCCCTGTTCGCCCAATTCGGGTTTGAAGGGCCTATCTGGCAGCTCCCCGGTGCGAGCGGCCGTTTCTAATCCGCCTGTTTTCAGTTGTCACCGGGCGGCTCAGGCCAGTTTGCTAAATTAAGCACTACCCGAGGTGCTGGCGCCCCGTCTGGCGCCGCCGCTGCCCCTGATTGGCACTTGGATCAGCCAAATTTTGACTTTTGTTTGATAGAGGGGTGCCATGGATCGGCGACAGTTCCTGGGCGGTACGGCGTTGGCCGGTTTGACGGGATGCGTGCGTCAGGTGAAGACGGCGGCGACACCTCCGGCTCCCACCGCTGGAGCGTTGCCCACCTACGATCCCCTCCCCAGGCTCGCCCCCATCCGCGCCCATACGGATCGCATCTTCCGCGTCACCGTCTGCCTGCGCCCGTTCCGCGCCGCCGGTCCGCGCCTGGATGTCGAACGCGTCGGCGACAAGACGGTCGTCCACAACTATGGCCACGGCGGCAGTGGCTGGTCGCTCTCCTGGGGCTCGGGCGCCTTGGCGGTTGAGAAGGCCATGGCCACGGGTGAGCGCGAAGTGGGCGTCATCGGCTGCGGCGCGTTGGGCTTGACGGCCGCCATCCTGCTGCAGCGCGCCGGTGCCAAGGTGACCATCTATGCCAAGGAGCGTCCGCCGGAGGTGCGTTCCGCGCGGGCCACCGGCTCCTGGACGCCTGATTCGCGGGTCGCTCTGGCTGGCTCCGTATCGCCCGATTTTCCGGCATTGTGGGAAAAGATGTGCCGCTACTCGTTCCACACCTACGAGAGCTTCCTGGGCATGTCCGGCAATCCGATTGAGTGGACCGACCGCTACATGCTCTCGGACGACAGCCCCCAAGGCGGCGGCTTTGGCCGGGCGCGTGGTGGAGCGCAGCCCGGCGAGCTCGACTTTGCGCACTACCAGGACCGCGTGGCCGACCTGACTCCGCGTCCGCAAGTGCTGCCCCCCGGCAGCCACCCCTTCCCCACCCGCTACGCCCGCCGCGACACCGGGTTGACGTTCAACGTCGCCGGATATTCTCGCCAGTTGGTGAACGACTTTCTGGTAGAGGGTGGCAAGCTCGAAATGCGGGAGTTCCATTCGCCCTCCGAACTCAGCGCGCTGCCCCAAAAAATGTTGATCAACTGCACCGGCTACGGCGCCCGCGCCCTGTGGAAAGACGAATCCATCGTCCCCGTCCGCGGCCAGATCGCCTGGCTGATCCCGCAGCCCGAGGTGAACTACGGCGTGTTCTACAAGGGCGTGTTCATGCTCGCCCGCCGCGATGGCATCGTCATCCAGGACGGGGGGACGAAGGGCGAAATGGAAGGCTACAACGACGCAAGCGAACAGCCCGACCGGCCAGCAGCGGAGGCCGCGGTGAAGGTGGCGGAGGAGTTGTTTGGGCGCATGGCGCGGTAGGGCGGCGGCGCCTCACACTACTGGGATGCCGCACTACTGAGAATCGCGGGCAACTGATCCGGTGCCGAAAAACGTACCGGCGATCCGGCGAAACCAGTTGGATCACGGGTGACGATCAAGTCACATCCCGCCCCACGCGCCGCTCCTGCGGCGACAGCATCCTCGAAGTCCTTCATCGGTAGGCCGAACGCTTCCGTGACTGTCCGGTGATCGACGGCGGCGACCACGAACACCGTCAAGATCGCGGCTAGGACACCCTTTGCATTCCGATCACCGAGTTGTTTCCTCAAAAGGTAATGGATGGTAGTCACGGCGTGGGCCGACAAAAAACCTTGGGCCTCGCCCCTCTCGATAACCGCCCAGGCCGCAGCGCTCCGTTCCGCGAACGGTGGCCGCTCCAGAAGAACGTCCAACACAACATTGGTATCGAACAAGATCCGCTTCATCGATACTTCGCAGCCAGATGTTCGCGATAATCGTCTAGGTCAACGTCCTTGAGGATTCCCCGCACTGCCCGAAGAACCGGAGTATCGATGCTTGCCACGGGCGGCTCAACTACCGTGTCCAGGTAGGTTTCGACCATTTTCGAGACAGTCAAGCCGTGCAGGCGGGCGTAGTCTTTGGCCCGTGCGATGACCGCTTCGTCTACGCTCAACGTTAGCTTCGCCATGTACGTATGATAAACGGTATTTCGTACGGCAGCCGGGCCAGGCGTTCTTCCGAGTGCAGCTGTTGTCAGCCTGTCTTCCGCAGACCGCGGTGGATGATCTGCTTCAGCCAAGTTTGGTAGGGTACCCCGTTTTCGGCGGCCTGCTGGCGGGCGAGGGCGATGTCCGCTTGGGGTAAACGGATGGAGATCGGTTTGGCGGGAAGTATCTCTACACCCACCAGCGCCGTAGCGGTCCGTTTGAGCGTGCCCGCCTGGGCATCTTCCCGGAATTTGCGCAGGATGTAGTCCTGGTTCTGTTCCCACCAAGCGGCTTCTTCCGCCTCATTGGAACACTCCGCCCAATGGCCCTTCTTATCTGTTGTCTTGCTGGGCTTTGCGCTCTTCGGCATACCATTTCCTCAATTGTCTGTTGGCCGGGAAGGCGGTGACCGGTCGGATGGCCCCTTCTCTTTCAACATACACAACAACCAAAACTCTTCCCCTTGCCGTCTCCCCGATCGCCCGGAATCTCGTCTCTCCGCCTCGATCATCGGAGCCTGCCGGGACCGGGACGCCCTGCAGCACTTCCTCTACCTCGCCGGGCGCGATTCCGTGCCGGGCCACATGGCCCTCATTGGAGGCATCCCAGCTGAACACTGTATTTACAATGTATGCCGCCGTACCCGCCGCGTCAACATCGGCCCGCAACCCCGTCACCGCCTTTTGACACACCGCCCAACGTCCCCTATACTAGGATTTGCGGTACTTCCCGCCTGAGGATTTTCTATGCCCAAACGTACATTTCAGCCCAACAATCGCAAGCGGGCAAAGAAACATGGTTTCCGCGAGCGGATGAGCAGTGTCGATGGCCGGGCTGTGCTGGCTCGCCGGCGCGCTCGTGGCCGTTGGAAGCTGACCGTCAGCGATGAGCGCGCCGTTCGCGCGTCGCACTAAAGCCGGTTTGCGGTTTCATCGCTACGACTGACATCGCCATCACCGAAATCGCGCCGTCGCCGGTAAATTTTTCATACCCTAAGCGTGTACGCCTTCTCCGACCTACCGATTTTCGTTTGGTCTACGACCGGGGGTGGCGACTCTCAACTGGTCTGTTTGCGGCCTTCTGCCTGGAGCAGGACCCGGCAGATGGTCCACGCTTCGGCTTTACGCTCCCTCGGGCGGTGGGCAAATCCGTGCACCGGAACCGCATCCGGCGACGGTTGCGCGAAATCATCCGCCTGGAACAGCACCGCTTTCCGGCCAAGTGCTGGATTGTCTTCAACCCCCGGCGCGTTGCCGAAGACGCTCCGCTTGATCGGCTCCGGGCCGATGTTGAGAAGCTGATTGCGCGATGTTCCCGATGATTGGCTCCTGGCTGATTGGCGCGCTGGCTCTCTATAAGAGGTGGCTTTCTCCGTTGCTGCCGTCGGCGTGCCGTTTTCGCCCCACTTGTTCTGAATATATGGCCCAGGCCATTGCCCACCACGGCCCCGTGCGCGGGGTATGGTTGGGTTTGCGGCGCCTGGGGCGCTGCCATCCATTTCACTCCGGCGGTTTTGACCCCGTCCCGCCACGGGCCTAATCTTTCGACCATTCTAAAAACCGATGTCTGACTTCCAGCCCATTCCGAATCCGCAAAAAGGCAAAGAGATGCCCATGGAGATCCGCTTGGTGATCGCCATGGTGCTGATGCTGGCCGTCCTTTTTGTGACGCCCTACTTCTACAAGCCCACTCCTGAAGCGCCACCCAAGAAGCAGGAAGCCGCGAAGGCGCAACCGGCCCCGGCCGCACCTGCGCCTGCGGCCAACGCTCCGGCGGTGCCTGCCGCTCCGGCGGGGGCGACGGCCGCTGTTAAGGAAGAAGTGTCGGTGATCGAGAGCGATCTGTTCAAGATCGAAGTCACCAATCGCGGCGCGCTGGTGAAGAGCTGGGTGCTGAAGAAGTACAAGGACTCCAACGGCAAGCCGCTCGACCTGGTGAGCGTGGCGGGCGTCAAGAAGAACGGCTACCCGTTCTCCATGATGATCAAGGGCCGCGAGGGGTGGGCGCCGGTGAACGATGCCTTGTTTGTGGCCACGGCGGTGGATGGTGGCTATGAGTTTGCCTACTCCGACGGACGCATGTCGGCCAAGAAGTCGATCCGGCTGAAGAAGGGCTCCTACATTCTTCAGGTGGCCTCGGAGCTATTTGAGGGCAGCGTCGCCGTGCCGCACCTACTGGCCTGGCGCGGCGGTTTCGGCGATGCGTCCGTCATCAATGCGGCGGCGGCCAAACATAGCCTGTCGTTTGATGTGGCGGAGAACAAGCTGGTCACCAACGACGCCAAGCATGCCGAGGGCGGACCAAAATCCAAAGCCGGCAACTTCGCTTTTGCGGGCTTGGAAGACGCTTACTTTGCGATGGTGGTGCTGCCGGCATCGGGGTCGAACCTGGAACTGCTGACCATCAACGACATGATCCCGGACAAGGATGGCAAGGATGAGGCCATCGTGGGCGGGGCGATCGGTGGCGCGGGCCGGAATCAGCTTTCGATGTTCGTGGGGCCAAAGGACTACGACCTGCTGAAGAGCATCGACCCGAAGCTCGAAGGGCTGATCGACTTTGGCTGGACGTCGATCATGGCCAAGTACCTGTTCCTAGCGCTGCACTACGTCAACGACAACTGGGTGAAGAGCTGGGGCTGGTCGATCATTCTGGTCACCATCGTCATCAACATCCTGCTATTGCCGCTGAAGATCTCCTCTCTGCAATCGATGCGCAAGATGGCGCTGGTGCAGCCGGAGATGAACGCTATCAATGATCGCTACAAGGGCCTTTCGATGAAAGACCCCAAGATGGCCAACAAGAACGAAGAGATCATGGCGCTCTACAAAAAACATGGCGTCAACCCGGCCGGCGGCTGCCTGCCGCTGGTGCTGCAGTTTCCGTTCCTGTTTGCCTTCTACGCCGTGCTCGGCGTGTCGATCGAATTGCGCCAGGCCAGCTGGCTCTGGGTGGCGGATTTGTCACAGCCGGAAACGCTGGCCATCCGCGTGCTGCCGCTGGTGATGATCGGCACGCAGTTCTGGCTGCAACGGATGACTCCGGCCACCGGAGGCGACCCGGCGCAGCAAAAAATGATGATGTTTATGCCGCTGGTGTTTGGCTTTATGTTCTACGGGGCCACCAGTGGCCTGGTGTTATACTGGCTCACTGGTAACTTGGTCGGCATCGTCCAGCAATTGGCCTTTAACAAATTGATGCCTGCTCCGGCGGCGGCGGTGGTGGCGAAAGCCCCGGCGCCGAAGAAGAAGTCGAAGTAAGCGCGAGAATGAGCGAGCACGGGTATCGAATGAGCACTGTAAAGTATGGGCTAGCGGAAACCGGGCCCCGCATCGAAGCATTTTTGGCCGGAGTGATGGCCAAGGCGGGGTTCGAATTGACGGTTCGGGTGGCGAGTGGTGCCGGTGTGCACCCCGATTTTGAAACTCCCGATTTGATGGTTCGTCTGACCGGTGCCGACGTCGACCTGGTGCTGGAAAACAAGGCCGAACTGCTGCTGGCACTGGAGCACCTCACGCTCGAAGCCCTGCGCATCCCGGCTGAAGATCACTCCCGCATCTGCTTTGACGCCAACGATTATCGCGTCCTGCGCGTGCAGGAACTCCGCATGTCGGCCCAGAGCGCGGCCGAGCGTGTGAAGAAGACCGGCCAAGCCTACTTCTTCAACCCCATGACCTCCCGCGAGCGGCGCATTCTCCACCTGGCGCTCCGCGAGGAGAAGGAATTGCGCAGCGAGAGCGTCGGCGGTGGACCATTCCGTCAGGTCTGCGTGCTGCCGCTGGATGCGCCGATGCCTCCCGCTCCTCCGCCTCCGGTACGTCAGCCGGACTTCGTGTCCCGCAACAAGTTTGGCGGACCCGGCGGTGGCCGTGGTGGTGACCGTGGACCCCGCGGTCCGCGCCGCGATGGCGACCGCGGGCGGGGACCCCGCCGTGACAGCCGCCCCTAACAGATCGACGATTGCCGCGATTTCCACGCCTCCGGGACGTGGCGGCATTGGCCTCATCCGCTTGTCCGGACCGGCGGCGCGTGAGATCTCCAGCGGTCTGCTGCAGGAAGTGCCAGACTGGAGTCCCCGCTTCGCCCACCGCATCGTCGTCGTCGGAGAAGACGCGGCCAAGCTGGATGATGGGCTGGCGACGTGGTTTGAAGCACCCAACTCCTACACCGGCGAAGATGTGGTGGAGCTGTCGCTACACGGATCTCCCGTCGTCCTGCGCGCGGTGCTGGAACGGCTGCTATCGCTGGGTGCGCGGCTGGCCGAACCCGGCGAGTTCACGCTGCGGGCCTTTGTCCACGGCCATCTCGATCTTCCCCAGGCCGAAGCCGTCCGCGATCTGATTGAGGCCACCACGCTCTACCAGGCGCGAGTGGCCGCCCAGCAGGTCTCCGGCTCCGTCTCGCGGCGGCTGGCGCCGCTGAAGGCCGAACTGATTGAGCTGATCTCGCTGCTCGAAGCGGGCATCGATTTTGCCGACAACGATATCGACGTCGCGCCCGATGTGGAGCTGCTGCGCCGCCTGAACCTGATCGAGCCTCAGGTGGTCCGTCTAATCGACAGCTTCGCCTTTGGCAAGCTGGTGCACGACGGCCTGACGCTGGCCATCGTGGGCCGCCCCAACGTCGGCAAGAGCAGCCTGTTCAACCGCCTGGTGGGGCAGGACCGGGCCATTGTCACCGACATCCCCGGTACGACGCGCGATGTGGTCAGCGAGACCGCCTCCATCTTTGGTATCCCAGTGAAGTTTGTCGATACGGCCGGCGTCCGCGAATCGGTGGATTTGGTCGAGACCCTGGGCATTGAGCGCAGTTGGCAAGCGCTGGCCGATGCGGACCTGACGCTGGTGGTGCTCGATCTGTCTGAACCACTGGAGCCCGGTGATCACCAGCTGATCGCCAAGGCCCAGGAGGCGGGCCGAATGCTGATCATCGCCAACAAGGCGGACTTGGCGCCGCGGGCGCAGATCTTGAGCGGCGCCATCCCGGTGTCAGCCTTGACCGGAGACGGCATTGACACGCTGCGAGAGGCGATCCTGGTGACGCTCAATCCGGACGGCATCCCCTCGCAGGAAGACGGCTTCATCACCTCGCTGCGGCATGAGCAGCTGCTGCGCGAAAGCTGGAACTACCTGGACCGGGCGCGGGTGGCGATCGAGGACCGTATCCCGCACGAGATGCTGTTGGTCGACCTCTACTCCGCGCTGCGCCCCATTGATGCGATCACCGGCGCCACGACGGCCGACGATATCTTGAACAACATCTTCGGCAAGTTCTGTATTGGCAAGTAGCACGCTCCCGCCGGACCCTTGAGCAAAGACAAGGGTTCAACCATCCTGCTGCCTGAAATGGACGCGCTAGGCTGGTTTTATGCGCTTCTTGCTCGTCGCACTGCTGGCAACAACGGCCGCCCAGGGTGAACCATCAGCCGCGGACCGGATCGTGGGCCGTTGGGTGACCCCCAACCAAGAATCAAAGATCGAGATCGTCAAGTGCGGCGACGGCTACTGCGGCTCCATCCAGTGGATGATGAACCCAAAGCAGGATGCCAACAACCCCGACCCGAGCCTCCGTACCCGGCCCTTGGTCGGGGTCCAGATCCTGCGGGGCTTCCGCCATGCGGGCGCCGACACATGGGAGGGCGGCACGCTGTACGGCCCGCAACGGGGCAAGGAAGTCCCGGCCAAACTGGTCCTGGCTGGAGCGGATGCGCTCGACATCAAAGTTAGCGCGGGAGTGGTCCGCAAGACCGTCCGCTGGACCCGTGACAAGTAGGGCGCCTTACTTCACCGCCGCCATGCCATCCCACTGCTTCGCTGCCCGGTCCAGCACTTCCAGCAGATCTTCTTCCAGCAGATAGCGCTGCTTCACCAGCTCACGACCGGCGGCCAGCGTCTTGGCCAGGTACTCGTCCTTGTCCTTGTAGAGCTGCGCCACCTTGGCGGGCGGGAACGGGAAGGTTGAGCCGACCATGTCGAAGAACTCACCCGCCGCGCCGATCTGCTTCGTCCGGTAATTCCAGCCCGTGTAAGTGGCCAGCGGCACGGAGACCTGCGGCAGGCGGATGCCCGCGATTTCGTTGCCGCTGGAGTCCACTTGCGGCACCATCACCGGGAAAGCTCCCGTGATTGCGGGCGGCTCCTTGGTGACGATGCCCGAGGCTTCAAACTCCGGCCCGAAATCGAGGCGGAAGACCTTGTGCGGTCGCGCCGGAGTCTTGACGCCCGCCACCGGCAGCTTGATCTTGTCGTAGGCCACCAGTTCGCCTTTGCTCAGCAGCGGGTAGGCCGAGGCGGGCGGTTCTTTGCCGCTCGAGATCCAGCCGTTCAGCCCCACCAGCAGCGCACGCATGGCAAAGCGGTAGTCGTTCGCGTTGGCCGCATACTCCGTGGTCGCGTTGTGCGGGGGAGGGAACTGCCCGGCTCCGTGCTGCGTGCCGGTCAGGTAATACCGGCGCGAATTGGCCGTCAAGCCCGCGTCGGCGGAAGCGTCTTCCTTCAGGTGGGTCAACGCCGCCCCACGTCCCCAATACTCATACGACCCATCGGTGTAGAACATCTTCGGCTCCACGCCCGCCGCCTTGGCCTTGGCGCGGATCGCCTCATCGGTAAACGGCGGCAGGTCGCTGGGGTACAGGAAGTTCAGCATCGGGTGGCCGTCGCGCGAGGCTTGGGCAAAGCGGTGGTTAAAGCTGCCGCGGCCCGCCCCGGCCACGTGCGCCCAGATGGCATCAAACACAATCCGGCCCTTCTCATCGGCGTTGAAGCCGTCATAGAGATACTTGCGCAGGAAGCGCCCGCTTTGCGAGGTGCCGACGCCAATGGTCCGCTTGATGAACCGGCTTTCCGCGTTCAGCAGCAGACCTTTGCCGCCGGGGTAGCGGAAGAAGCTGACCAGATCGCGGATGCTGGCCGACCCGAGTCCGGCAATGCGCGGGTTCTCGGCGGTGTAGACCAAGTCGTAGATGCGGCCCGGCTCAAATCCGGCAGCCATTTCGATCGCCTGGCCGTTCTCGATCACCTTGAAAGCTGCGGCGGGAATGGTTTGCCGCTCGCCGTCGCCCGTGCTGCGGACGGTCAGTTTGGCGTCCGCCACAATGGGGTAAGGGACGTGATTCCGGTCACCCAGCCACATGCGCGTCTCCCGCTTGGTCGGCACAAATTCGGCGCGGACCGGCCCGCGGATGGGTTTGCCGTTGTCGGTGGCGATGGGGGAATACATCCGTAGGCCTTCTTTAGAAGCGGCCGGAATATCCCACTGCCACCCGCACCACAGCAGCGAGAAGCCTTGCTGGAGCAAGAATTCATCGCCGCGCTGGAACTGGTTCAGCAGGCCCCGTCCGCCGCGGTTGGAGACCTCAAACAGCAGCGTGCCATTGCCCTTAGAGGTGTCGCGCGGCTTGATCACATAGACGTCGGCGGACCACTCCACCTTGCCCCGTTCGTTGCGCGGCGCCAAGTGCAGGTCAACAATCAATTTGTTGGCGGCTGCCGCCGGGTCGGCCTCAAAATAGGCCTTCGCCTTCACCACTTCGTAAGGACCCGCCAGGCCGAACGATTGGCCATTGGCGTAATCGGTCCGCTCCACCAGTTCCACTCGAACGACTTCCGCCACCGCGGACCAGGCCAACAGCGCCAGCAAAAACGCACGAATCATGGGAGTGATTATGGCAGATCAACTCAGGCCGCTGGTTGGTTCGGCGGCGGTCCACCGAAACCCGGAACAGCGCGGGCCGTCATTCCGTAGTAGTGAGAGGAGTGCTAATCTCAAACCGCACCCACAAAATACTATGACCAGTACTGAAACTCCCACGATCACTCAGGTTTCTGAGCTTCTGGCCCAGCATGGCTACTACGTTGCGGCCACGGCTGACGCCTTGCAGGTTCGTGATGTCGAGACCGGCATCACCTTCCGCGCCGTGCTGCAGGGCAACATCCTGTACATGACGGTGACGCTGACGACGTTGCCCAGCGCCGCCGTGACCCCGGAGATGATGCATAAAATGCTCGACGCCGGCAACGGCATCTCCACCTCCGCGTTCCAGCTTTACGATGCCGGACAGGGCCACAGCGCCATCACGCTGAACAACTTCTGCACGCTGCAGGACATGGGTCCGGAAGATCACGACGACATTCTCAGCTTGGCCAGTTATCTGATGGCCGATCTGGTGGCGGCTCGCGATCTGCTGGAACCGCCCGCGGCCAGCTAGAATTTAGTTGCGGCAAGAAGTTCTCTTTAAACAGCAGAATCGGACACAAACGAGCACACATATGGGATTTTTCTCCGACATCTTTAACCGCGGCGGCCGCGTCGTCCGGGGCCAGGTGAATTCCGGCCTGGACGTGGTGGAAGACGCCACCTTTGAAGCCACCGTCAAGCAGACGGTGCGCGACATGAAGGAGGAGCTGGCCAAGACCATCAACGCCTCCGCCTCCGCCATGAGCAATCACAATCGCCTGGAAGCCGAGTATCAGAAGTACGTCACGCAGAGCCAGGAATGGTTCGCCCGTGCCGGACAGGCGCTCGATGCCGGCAATGAGGAGCTGGCCAAGAAGGCCCTGGCCCGCAAAGCCGAAGCCGACCAGCAGGTGAATTCGATGAAGACGGGCGTGGAAGCCGCCCGCGCCGCCAGCGAGACCCTGAAGCAGAAGGTCGGCGAGATCAAGCGCAAGATCGACGAAGCCGAGCGCAGCGCCACTACGCTGATCGCCCGCCGCAACGCCGCCACGGCTCAGCGCAAAGTGGCCGAGGCGCTTTCGGGCGTCGGGCAGGCGGACAACGCCTTTGCGGCGCTCAAGAGCTTTGAAGAGAACGTGGCCAAGGAAGAAGCCAAGGCCAAGGCGTTTGAGCAGCTGGCCACCACCGGCACCGATGCCGGCCTGGAAGCCGAGTTTAAGGCGCTGGAAGGCGGCACGATCGACAACGATCTGGCCGCGCTGAAGGCCGCCCGGGCTGACAAAGTGCTGAGCGTTTCGATTCCGAAGCAGATCACGGGAGCTTAAGCCGTTCGCGGGCGACGCCCGGATTGTGCGTCGCCCTCACTTATCATGATCACCACCACACTTTTGGCAGTTCTGGGCTTGGTGCTGGCGTTTGTGTTGTTCCAGATGTTCAAGCCCACACCCAAACCGGTCCTCACCGCGGCTCCCCCGCAGGCGCTGGCTGATTCGTCGGCCAACTTGACGCAAGCCCGGAAGGGCGACGCGATCTCGATTGTGGGCGCGGCGGCCGATTTTTCCGATCTCGACTTCACAGTCGACCGGCGCAGCGCCTATGAGGCCAACCGCCGCCGGTGGGCCGATCTCAGCGGCGATTTTCGCGGCAACCGGGTGTATCTGGAGGTCCAGAGTAATCCGCAGTTGGAACTGATGGGCTTGTTTGATCCGCGCCGGTTGTCGCTACCCGAAGTGGGCTTGAGCGAGGACCGTTTGGCGGAGCTCGACGAGCGGCAGGATCAGGCTGAAACGATCGAGTTTGAAGGCCAGCTGTTCAATTACCACTCCAGCCGCGAGATCGGGTTTTTTGAGAATGAAACGGGCGAAGGCGAAGGGCTCTACCGGTGGCTGTTCCGTGACCCTAAGAGCGCCCGCCTGATCTGTGTCGAGAAATGGGAAGGCCAGCCGTTTGATGTCCGGCTGGCGGTCCGGGTGAACCCCTCCGACGTCACTGTCTACCGCGCCGCTTAAGGAGCGGCCCGCTATGTCTGCGTTTGACAAATCGAATATTCCGCTCGCGCCCAGAGATCGCCCCAAGGATTGGAGCGATCGTCCGAAGGACTACCAGCCTCCGGTCGCTAATCCGCTGCTCCAAGCTGCCGCCCGCAAAAAGACGCTGGGTGTGCTGGCGATCATTCTCATCCTGGTGATGGGCATCATCGCTTCGGCCGGGCTCGACAATCTGCCGGGCGAACTGCGTGACTCCGTCAAAGCCGCTTCCGGCAAGGTCGCCGGTGACAAGTCGGCGTTTGAGAACCATCGCGCCTATTTGGACCGCGCCCTGCGCGACGAGCCGGAGCTGTTTGCCGGCAAGGCCGCTGATTGGACCAATCACTTGAAGGCGGATCAGGCCAAGCTCGCCGCCGCCGAGCAGAGCCTAGGCGCACTGCTGGCGCTGGCCGCCGCCAACAAGCGGAGCGATGCGGACCAGGTGGAGCGCGGGTTGCGCGAGCTGGACGCCAACCGCACCGCGGCCGTGACCGATGCTGATCAACTGCATCAGGAAGCCCAACGGTGGATCGGCTACAAGAAGGAACTGCCCGCTCGCTTGAATGCGATGCAGCGCACGCACGACGCCATTGCGGCCTTTGACGTGGCTCCGGCCGTGCGCAAAGCAATGACGGATTGGCCTGCGAAAAAGGGTGATCTCGAGGCTCGCGTGGCCGCACTGGTGGCCGCGAAAGCTGCGGCGGAAACTAACTGGACGGAGTCGGCGCCCCTCCGCGCCCTGGCCGCGCAACCGAGCCCCAAGGGATTGGACTACGGAGCTCTGTTCCAATCCGCCGAGCGTCTGGATCAGACCCAAGCTCAGCTGGCCACCGACAGCAAGGCTGTCGAAGCCCTGGCGGCGCAGCTCTACACCAACTGGGACAAGCTGCTGCTCGATGTCGATGGCGGCCGCGAGAAGGTCAAAATAGTCCGCACCAAGTTCCCGGATGCGACGCTGGCCAACGGTGTCGTGTCGCAGGAAGAGGCGTGGGAGCCGCTGGACGCCCGGTTGCGCCGCGATCGCGACCAACACACCGGTATGGTGGTCGAGCGTAAGCCCGCGGGTAAGTATGATTCCGAAGCCGAACGCGTCGTGCAGGCCCCGGCCTACGCCTACGTCGCGCCGCCCGGCCAAGCCAATGCCTATGGCTCCTGGAACAACGGCGTCTGGAGCTGGCTGCCGCAGTATCTGATCATGCGGGAGCTGTTGCAGCCGCGCATGACCACTCCGATCACCATTGGCGACTACAACGCCTACAGCAACGCCCGCCGCCGGGGCGACACCTGGTACGGCCCGCGCGACACGTTCCGCACCAGCCGGCCCACCGTCAGCTCCGGCAATCGCCCCTACACGGGCGAATCGGGCGGCGGCTTCTACCGCGAACGCGAAAAGCCCTCGTTCGGCAACAAGAGCTATTCCGACTCGAATTATCAGTCGCGTGGTTCGTATTCGAGCTCCCGCTATCAATCGCGGGGGACGTTTAGCTCGCGCCCGGCGGCCCGCTCCTTTGGCGGAGGCCGGGGGCGGCGCTAGCGGTTCTGGCCGAAAGAAAGATTACGCATGCCCATCTCACTTGAACCACTGCCGCTGATGTTAGGGCTGGCCCATGTCGCCTTAGGGATTGTGGTCCTGATCGTGGCCAAGTTCGCCAAGGACTTTCTGTCACCCTATTCGATGGACCAGGAGCTCACCTCCAAGGACAACCCCGCTTTCGGCTTGGCGGTAGCGGGCTACTACGCCGGGATCGTGGTGGTGTATCTCGGTGCTTCCCGGTCGGAAGGGCTGCCCGCGGACGCCGGGTCCGACGCATTGCTGAAAGCCCTGGGCGTCGATCTGGCGTGGTCCGTAGCTGGAATCGCGGCGCTGGCCGTCGCGCATTGGTTGATGGAGCGCTTCCTCATTCCCGGAGTCCGTACCTCAGCCGAGATCATTGAGCACCGCAATATCGCCGCCGGTGTCGTGGAGGGTGGCATCTACTTGGCCACCGCGCTCGCTTTCGGCGGAGCGCTCAGCCAGACCGGCGGCAGCATTCTGAGTTCGGCGGTGTTTCTCGTGCTGGCCCTCGTCATCCTGCTGATCTTTGGGCGGGCGTACCAGATGCTGGCGGGCTACAACGTCGCGCAGGAAATCCGCCAAGCCAATTTCGCCGCCGGCATCCCGTTGGGCCTGATGCTGGTGGCTCTTTCGCTGCTGCTGGTGAAAGCCACCAGTGGCGACTTTGTCGATTGGCCCACCAACCTAAGCTACTTCGCCTTTGACGCCGCGGCAGGCTTTATCCTGCTGATGGTGATGCGCTGGGTGGTGGACCTCGCTCTGCTGCCCAGCGCCCGCATTCAAGAAGAGATCGTGCGGGACCGCAACGTCAACGTCGGCTTGGTGGAAGGCGTTCTAGCCATCGCCGTGGCGGCCATTGTGCTCTTCCGCTTCTAGCTGCTGGCTGCGCGCCGAATTCACCAGACTGTCAACCTTGGCCGCGTACCATCAGGCATGGTTAGATTGTGGTCGCGAGATGCCGTCTGGTGTCTGGGCGTGCTCCTGACCATGACGACAGGCTGTTCGGCCGGCCGTGGGCAACGCGCTGAAACCCTCCGCGTTCGCGGCTCCGACACGATGCTGATCCTGGCGCAGGCCTGGGCGGAATCGTACGCGAAAGTGGATGCGCACGCCGCCATCGAGGTCGCAGGAGGCGGTTCCGGACAAGGCATCGCGGCGCTGCTGAAAGGCGCCATCGACATCGCCAACTGCAGCCGCAACATCAAGTCCGAAGAAGTCGCCGAAGCCCGGGCCAACACCGGCAAGGAGCCCAAGGAGTTCGTGGTCGGTTGCGATGCCCTGGCTGTTTTTGTCCATCGCGACAATCCGATGGACGAGATTACGATCAACCAATTGGCGGAGATCTACCGTGTGGGTGGCAGCCTGAACCGGTGGTCCCAACTGGGCGCGCGGATTCCAGCCGGCCGTGATCGCATTGTGCGCGTAAACCGCCAGTCCAGTTCTGGCACCTACGAGTTCTTCCGCGACCACGTGCTGGGAAAGCGGGACTTTCAACTGGGCTCGCTGGACATGAATGGATCAAAGGAAGTGGTGGACCTGATTGCATCGACCCCGGGCGCGATCGGCTATAGCGGCATGGCGTTCGCCGCCGCTGATGTGAAGATGCTGCGGGTCAGCCCGGCGCCCGGAAAGCCCGCCTACGCGCCTTCGGCGGCCAATGTGCTCGCCAGCCACTACCCAATCTCGCGGAGCCTGTTGGTTTATACGTTGGGCGAGCCGGAACCTGCAGTCCAGAAGTACATCGATTGGATGCGGTCTCCGGAAGGCCAGCGGATTGTTTCCGACATTGGCTATGTTCCGATCGCCTTGGGTGGAAAGTTGACGGCCAACACATGTGGCGGCGCTGGCGCAAACTGAAAGAAGCGTTCATTGAGGCGCTGATCCGCCTCTGTGGGATTAGCGCGACCATTTTCGTCGTCGGGATCTTCCTGTTTGTCTGCCGTGAAGCGTTCCCGCTACGCCACAACCCGGACTTTCATCTCACCGAGTTTTTTTTGAGCATTCAGTGGTATCCAACCTCAGAGATCACCAAACGCTACGGCGTACTCGCCATGATCGCCGGCACCTTCAGCGTCACGTTGCTCAGCATGCTGATGGCGGCGCCGCTGGGCTTGGGGGCGGCCATCTACATTTCCGAATTCTGCGCCCCGCGCCCGCGAGAGATCTTGAAAGTGCTGGTGGAGCTGCTGGCCGCGATTCCCAGCGTGGTGTGGGGCTTTGCCGGTCTCACCATCACCAGCCGCCTGATTGTCCGCTTCACCAGCGCCGATGTGGGGGTGAACTTGCTAAACGGTGCGGTGCTGCTGGCGTTGATGAGCGTACCCATCATCGTTTCACTGGCTGAAGACGCCTTCAAAGCGGTGCCCGATTCCTACCGTGAAGCGGCGATTGCCCTCGGGGCCACCCGTTGGCAGACCACGTGGCGCGTGCTGCTGCCGGCGGCCCGCAACGGCCTGACGGCAGCGGTACTGCTGGGCTTCGGGCGCGCCATCGGCGAGACGATGGCCGTTTTGATGGCCAGCGGCCACGCGATCACCATTCCCCATTCGGTGCTGGACCCGGTGCGCACGCTCACGGCCAATATCGCCGCCGAGCTGGGCGAAGCGCCGGCGGAGTCCACCCACTATCAGGTCCTGTTCCTCACCGGAGTGCTGCTGTTTCTCATCACCTTTGTGGTCAACCTCAGCGCCGGTTTGGTGATCCGCCGGGAGCGCCGCTCATGAACCGCTTCGCAACCACGCCCCTGGTCCAAGCGAAGCTCCGCCAGGAAGCCCTGGCCTCCTATGCTGCCCTTGGCATGTTGGTCTGCATACTGCTGCCTCTGTTTGGGATGGTGGGCGACCTGGTGTGGCAGGCCGCGCCGTCGCTGACGTGGCAGTTTTTGACGACCGCTCCCACTCATGGCATGCGTGAGGGTGGGGTGCGGCCGGCCTTTATCGGCACGCTGTACTTGGTAACCATTTCGCTGGCCGTGGCGACGCCCATCGGTGTCCTGGCCGCTGTCTACCTTACTGAATATGCCCAGGACACCTGGTTCAACCGGGCCGTGAACATTGCCGTGCTGAACCTCGCCGGCGTCCCCAGCATCGTGCACGCGCTGTTTGGCTTGGGCGCCTTCGTGTACGCCGCGCAGCTGGGATATTCCATTCTGTCGGCTTCGCTCACTTTGGCCATCATGACCATGCCCGTCATCATCGCCAGCACCCGGGAAGCCCTGTTGAGCGTACCGCGGAGCTACCGTGAAGCTTGCTGGAATCTCGGCGCCAGCCGGTGGCAGACCATCCGGGCGATCGTGCTGCCGAATGCTCTCAGCGGCATCCTCACGGGCGTCATCCTCCAGGTAAGCCGAGCCGCTGGTGAAACCGCGCCGATCATGTTCACCGGCGCCGTCTTTTACAAGGCCATTCAGCCGGGTACGCTGTTGCCCTATGCACTGGATGAGCAATGTATGGCGCTCTCGATGCACCTCTATACGCTCTCCACCCAAACACCGGGCGTGGCCGCTTCGATTCCCAACGCTACCGCGGTCCTGCTGCTGGGGCTGGTCTTTCTGGTCAATTCGGCCGCTATCGGCCTGCGTACATTCTTGCGCTCACGAGGCAAATAATGAACCGGATCGAAGTGCGGGACTTGCGCGTGGCCTACGGTGATCGTGAGGTGTTGCACGGCGTCAGTTTCGATTTGCGAGAGAAGGAGATTCTGGCCATCATCGGCCCGGCGCAATCGGGGAAGACCTCCATTCTGCGATGCCTGAACCGGACCCTCGATTTTTCGCCAGACGCGCGGGTCTCCGGCGCCATCACTGTGGATGGCCAATTGCTCGACCGGCATACCGATGTCGAGGCGCTGCGGCGCAAGGTGGGCATGGTGGCGCCTTTGCCCGTCGGCCTGCCGCTGAGCATCTATGACAATGTCGCCTTCGCCCCGCGTTGCGCGGGCATCTCCGGCCGCGCGGAACTGGATGCCACCGTCGAGCAATGCCTGCGCCGGGCGGTACTGTGGGACGAAGTAAAGGACCGGCTCACCATCAGCGGCACGAAACTCTCTGGAGGTCAGCAGCAGCGGCTGACCCTAGCTCGAGCACTCTCCCATCGCCCGGGCATCTTATGCCTCGACGAGTTTTCGATCGCCATCGATCCGGTCACCACCATGCGAATCGAAGAAGTACTCCGGGAACTGCGCCCTGAGCTATCGATTATTCTGGTCACCAATCTGACGCAGCAGGCCAAGCGCCTGGCGGATCGCACGATGTTCCTGCTGAAAGGCGAAATCGTGGAGCTGGCGGACAACGGCGTGATCTTCTCGGCCACGCCCGGCGACCGCCGCACCTTCGATTACGTGAACGGCAAATTCGGATGAACGCGATCGAAACCTGCCAATTGAGCCTTTGGTATGGAACGTTCCAGGCCCTGAAGGGCATCACGCTCGAGGTGGAACAGGGCGGCATCACCGCGCTGATCGGGCCCTCCGGCTGCGGCAAGACCACCTTGCTCCGCTGCTGCAACCGGATCAATGAGCGCATTCCCTCCGTCCGCACGACCGGCGAAATCCAGATCCTCGGGAAGAACATCTACGACGCGGACGTGTCTTTGTTAGAACTGCGCAAGCTGGCGGGCATGGTGTTCCAACGGCCCAATCCGCTGCCCATGTCGATTTACGAGAACATCGTTTTCGGTATGCGCCTGCATGCCCCGCCGGAGGAGCGCACGCGAGCGGTGTTGGATCAGGCGGTGGAGAAAGCCCTGACCGGAACCGGGCTATGGGACGACCTGAAGGACAAGCTGCACACGCCGGCCATCTCCCTGCAACTGGAACAGCAACAAAAGCTCTGCATCGCGCGGCTGCTGCCGCTACAGCCGGAGATCATTCTGATGGATGAGCCCTGCGCCGCCCTGGACATTGCCGGCACCGAAAGCATCGAACAATTGATCCGCTCGTGGAAGGGCGTCTATACCACTCTGATCGTCACCCACAACATGGCTCAGGCGCGGCGCGTCAGCAGCCATTCCGCCTTTATGCTGAGCGGAGAACTGGTGGAGAACGGGCTGACGGAACCGCTCTTTACTCAACCCAAGGATCCGCGCACGGCCGAGTATGTATCCGGACACTTGGCGTGACAGCAGCTTCAAGCTTGCGGGCTTAGTGGGCGCTCTTCAAGAACGTGCCCTGCTGCAGCTCCGCAAAGGCTTGCCGCAGCTCTTCTTGCGTGTTCATGACGATCGGGCCGCGCCACGCCACCGGTTGCCCCAGCGGCTTGCCGGAGACCAGCAGGAAGCGGACGCCTTGTTCGCCAGCTTCGACCACCACCTCGTCGCCGCGGTCGAACAGGACTAGCGACCGGTTGTCGGCCAGCAGGCTCAGCGGTTCCTCGCCCGGTACCACTTCGGTGAGCACCGGTTGCGGGCCGGAGGCGTCGGCGAACTTGCCTGCGCCGTCGAACACATACGCGAACGCGTGCCGCGTGGTCTCGACCGGCAGGCGGCGGCGCTTGCCCGCGGGGATGGTGACGTCCAGATAGATGGGCTCCGCCGCCACGCCTTCCACCGGACCTTTGACACCCCAGAAGTCGCCACACACGACGCGGACGCGGGTGCCATCGTCTTCCACTACCTCCGGAATGTTTCCGGAGGCCACTTCCTGGTAGCGTGGCGCGGACATCTTCTGGTCGGCCGGAAGATTGGCCCACAGCTGAAAGCCATGCATGCGGCCCACGGGGTCACCTTGCGGGATCTCCTGATGGATGATGCCGCTGCCGGCGGTCATCCACTGGACGTCGCCCGCCCCAATGGCGCCCTGGTTGCCCAGGCTGTCGCTGTGCTCGACCGTGCCCGCCAACACGTAGGTGATGGTCTCAATGCCGCGGTGGGGATGCCAGGGGAAGCCCGCGCGGTACTGCGCCGGGTTGTCGTTGCGGAAGTCGTCGAACAGCAGAAACGGATCGGTCTCGGCCGTATCGCCAAACCCGAAGGCGCGCCGCAAGTGCACGCCCGCCCCTTCGAGCGTCGGCTTGGACTGTTCAAGGCGCTTCACCGGACGGATAGACATGCCCTCAGGTTGCCACAATTACAACCTCTCTGCCGCCGGGGTGCTAAACGCTGTATCGCTTTATTGTGGCGTGCCGGTTTGCCTGGGTGACCGGTAAGTTGGACCAGGCGGCGCGTTGACCGCCGCCCGGTCTTTTGAGCCTTGGGTCCTTAGTGGTGCCGGTCCCCGCACCTTCGACCCGGATCGGCTGCCGGGATCAGCGGTTGGGCACCGGCAGGCGACAGGAATGTGGCATACGCCTCGGTGACGCCGCCCGTTTGGTTGATGGCTCGGTACCTCACCCTTTTGTTCAAAGAACACTGAACCCGCCGGGTGAATGACTACGCAGCCATTGCTTTCAAACTCGGTCAGGGCGCCGCTTTTCACCACGACGATGACCGGGCCCGGATGAGTATGCCATCCGGTGTCACCACCGGGCTGAAACACCAGCAGGCTTTGCAGGACGTCGCTAGTCCAGCTGAATCTCTTTCAACCGCGTGAAGCCTTGCGCGAGGGGGACGATCTGCAGCGGACTAACTTGGGCCCCGGCAGATCCGGTTAGTCCCAGTGCGATCATCGCGATCGCCACGGTTGCAGCCGCTGCCCCCAAGATCCATGGGCCGGTGGCGCTGTCTGATTCTCTCCCGCGGTGCGGATGGCACATTGTTTTGGTTCGCGGTGGGCGATGGCCCGGACGCGGGTGATGTGACTGTTGAAGTCATGTTTGGTTCTCCTCCTGTGGTTGGAGATTCAATGAAACGGCCCGGGATGATCCCAGAGTGGTGCGGCGCTTACGGCCGGCTGTCCGGCGCATTCTCATAAAATTCTCATGCCGTTCTAACGCTGGGTGCGGCCCCCCGGTCTATCGTTGAGGTGTCGAGGCAGACGCCACGAACACGAAAGGAAAGCAAATGCCGTTGATCCAAGTGAAGTTGATTGAGAACGTATTCACCCCTGCTCAGAAGAATGAGATGATCACGAGACTAACTGATGCCATGGTCGCCATTGAGGGCGAAGCGATGCGGCCCGTCACCTGGGTCACCATCGAAGAGGTGCGCAGCGGTGAATGGGGGATCGGGGGCCAGGCCATGACGACGGAAGCGGTCCGGGCACTGGCTGGCGGGGGAGCATAGGGGCTTAGGCGGTTCGAGCCTAGGGACGGGTTCGCGGCGGGCTCGCCAGCCCCAGGCCGCTGGCGGGCGGCCCGAACAGGCGCCCAAACACGCTCAAGTATGCTGGGAAGGAGACTGCCGAGCGTGTCGCAATTCAAAGATCTCGTCGACCGGCGCCGCCTCCTAACCGATCTGGTGGGCCGCAAGCAAGAGCTTGATGTGCTGCTGGAGATACTGAAGCCCGGCGGACCGCTGGTGGTGCACGTCAACGGTATCGCGGGCATTGGCAAGTCCACTCTGCTTGACGGATTCGCCCAACAGGCGCGAGCCACCGGCGCCACGGTGATCCGGCTGGACTGCGGGACGGTCGAACCCACCGAGGCGGGCTTGCTGGCCGAACTGGCCGTGGCCACCGGTGGTTCGCCCGGCTCACTGCAGGAGGTGGCGGTGCGCCTGGGCCAAGTGGGCGCGCGGGTGATTGTGGCGCTGGATACCTACGAGGTTTTCCGCCTGATGGACTCCTGGCTCCGGCAGAACTTCGTTCCTTTCCTGCCTGACAACGTGCGCGTGATCCTGTGCGGCCGTGAGGAACCGGTCACCGCCTGGCTGCTGGCTCCCGGTTGGCAGGGGCTATTCAAAACCCTGAGGCTGGGTTCCCTGGACCAACAAAGCGCCCTGGAGTTCCTGTCTCAGGCGGGCATACCAGCCGCGGAGGCCAGGCAGTTGGAAGGGATTTGTCACGGTCATCCCTTGGCGTTGACGCTGGCCGCCGCATTGAAAGCCAGCGACGCCACCAATGCCATGAGTGCCGGCGTGGGCCAACGGGTGGTTGAAGAGCTTTCCCGTCTCTATGTCGCTGATATCCCCCCTCAGACGCGGCGCATCGTGGAGGCCGCCTCGGTGTTGCGGCGGGTAACGGTGCCGCTGGTGGCGGCGCTGCTTACCGATCTATCACCCCAGGATGCCTATGAGCGGATCCGAGCTCTTCCCTTCGTGCAGACGGATCGCGACGGGCTCCGCCTGCACGACACCGTGCGCGAAGTGATCGCGGCAACACTGCGGGCCGAGAATCCGCAAAAGTACCGCGAGTACCGGCGCGCGGGCTACCGCCAGATCAGGTCGGAACTTCGCACCGCCGTACCCTCCGGCCTCTGGCGTTGCACGGCGGACCTCCTTTACGTACTCGAGAATCCGGTGGTGAGAGAGGCGTTCTTCCCCTGCGGTGGGCAGGAATACGTCGTCGAGCAAGCCCATGCCCGCGATGCTGAACAGATTCTGGAAATCGTGGACCGTCATGAGACCTCCCAGATGGCGGCCGCACTCGGCCAATGGCTCACCCGGGCCCCAGAGACCTTTGCCGTGGCCCGCGATCCACGCGGAACGGTGGCGGGCTTCTATTGCGCGTTTGACCCCAGCCGGTGGCCGGTGGGATTTCAACGCGAGGATCCGGTGAGCCGGACCTGGCTGGAACACCTTGACCGGCAGCCGCTACCGCGCACCCAAGGGGCCCTCTTTCTAAGGCGCTGGTTAGCGGCGGAAACGGGAGAAGCGCCGTCCGCCGTCCAGGCAGCCTGCTTTTTGGATCTGAAGCGCAAGTACCTGGAGTTGCGTCCGAACCTCAGGCGGGTCTATCTGGTGCTCCAGGATCTGGCACCGTATGCCGCGGTCTTCCGGACGCTGGAGTTTCAGGTTCTGTCTGGCAGCAGCTGGCCAAGCAGTGCCCACGGCTACTCCACCGCGATGTTGGATTTTGGGCCTTCGTCGGTCGACGGTTGGCTGGCGCGCTTGGTGGCGGCCGAATTGGGCGTTGAGGACCAGGGAATTCTTGACTGTGCGGCCCGGGAGCTGGTGCTGAAAGACGGCCGGGTCAGCCTCTCTAAGCTCGAGTTTGGAGTGATCGAGTATCTCCAGCGGCACGCCGGACAAGCCGTCTCCCGTGCTGCCCTGTTGGAGAATGTTTGGGGACAGAGTTACGACGGCGGTAGCAACGTAGTGGACGTGGTCATCCGGGCCTTGAGAAAAAAACTGGCTGACCGCGCTTTCTTGGTCGAAACCGTTCAGGGTGTCGGGTACCGGTGGCGCCGAGAATCATCAGCGCCGGCCGCGTAGGCAGCAAGACCGCGTAAACGGCCACGGCCCGGGGGCTGCGCCCGTTCTCTTACTTGCCGGACGGCTTGGGCACGGGCTGTCCGGCCGCCGTGAACAGCTGGGAGGAGCGCTTGCCCCCGATCTCCAACTCCGCCTCGTAGAGCACCTGGCCCTGCCGTTGCAGCCGGTCAGTCTTGCGGAGCTTGCCGCCTTTGGCCGCGGCTTGAATCGCCCGTTGCGCGGCCGCCGGCACTTGCTTCCAGCTGATCTCTTCTTCGATCTGAAGTACCTCGCCGGAGGCGGCGTAGACGATCTCCCGCTCCTGGTCTTTCAGCTCGAACTCCACTTCGTAGCCGGTCTCCTCACGGCCGGAAGGCAGGGTGACTTTTTCGGTCTTGATCTTCTCGATCTTCGCCCCGGCTTGGGTCTCCTTCTCCACCGCCTTTTGGACCGCCGCCGGTAGATCGGCCAGCCGCAGCGGTGTGGCCGGGGCGGCCTGGCAGAGCATCATCATCATCATGAAAGTCATTGGGAGGTCCTCTAAAAGTTCAGGCGTAGCGAAAACTCGATCTGGCGGGGCGTGCCGGTGCCGGTGGCGCCGGTGTTGATCAACTGCACCACGCGCCCAAACGTCGCGGGACTGGAGAAGTTGGCCTGCGGGTTGGCGAACTGCGGATGGTTCAGCACGTTGAACACTTCGCCGCGCAGGTCGAGCGACCAGCGCTCCGTCAGAGCCAGCCGCCGCGTCAGGGAGGCGTCGACATTGGCGATCACTGGGCCGCGCGCCAAGCTGCGGCCCGCGTTGCCCCAGGTCCCGCGGACGGGCAGCCGGAAGGCGGCCAAGTTCAGCCAGTTGGCCGTCCCGTCGGGCGTCAGGCTGACCGGTACACCGGAAACAACATCCGGCCGCTGCGGACTGGTGGCGTTGCCATCCGGCAGGTCACCGGTGGCGCGCGACACCGAGACCGTCAGTGCGCGCCCGCTGCGTGCGGTGAACAGTCCACCCACGCGCCAACCGCCCAGCAGAGCGCTGCCCCAGCCGTGGCTTACATGGCGATGGCCGCGGCCGAAGGGCAGTTCGTAAAGGCTGTTGAACTGGAAGCTGTGGCGGATGTCGAAATCGCTGCTGGCCCGGTCACAAGCGCGGCAGCTGACATTTTGCGGATAGCCCGCATCATCGCCGCCCGCGGAGAACTCGTCGATCGCGTGGGACCACTGGTAGTTGGCCCCAAACGTCGCCGGTCCGCGCGCGCGCCGCAGGGCCACAGTCAGACCATGGTACTGGCTGTTGGCGCCGTTGGCCCGTACCGGGATCAAGCCGTACTGCGGTAGCGGGCGCAGGCCCGTGGCGGGGTTGAGGCGGTTGTAATAGGTCCGCGCAAAAAGTTGCGAGCCTTTGCTGCCGACATAGGCGGTCTCGAGCGTCAGGCCCGCGGGCAGCTCCTGGCCCACCTGGGCGGTCCACTGCGTGGTGTACATGTCTTTGCGGCGCCGCTCGAGATTGAGGGGCGAGATGGTCAGCGTGCCGGCGCTGGCGGGCAGGGTGGGCGCCAGCAGATCGGCCAGCGAGACGCGGTCCAGCTGCGCTCCGGCGAGCGATAAGCGGACGGTCTCGTTCTCCACCGGGCTGGTCTGATTGCCCAGTTGGCCTTCTCCGTAGAAGACGCCGCTGCCGACGCGCAGCACGGTCCGGCCCTTGGCCGCCGCTGGAGCCCAGGCCAAACTCGCCCGAGGCGCGAAGTTGTTCCGGTCAGGCTCGGTGAACGAAGTGCCCGCCGGGCAGAAGCCGCCGCAGGTCTCGAGATCAAACGGCTGGGCGCGGCCAAAATCTTCCTTCAGCACGCCCAGTTGCTCGTACCGCAGTCCGGCGTTGAGCGTCAGCGTGCGCGTCAAATGGATCTCATCCTGGACGTAGGCAAACCACTGCGTTTTGCTGACCCCGCGCGTGGGCAGAAAGCCATTGAGGTTGGCCGTGTTCACCCGGCCTTGGGCGAACGTGTTCATGTCGGTGAAGACGATCGCGCTGCCGTCGGCCACCGTGCGCAGAGCAAAGCGCAGCGGGCGCGCCTCCACGCCCAACTTGATGCTGTGGCGGCCGCGGATCAGGCTGAGGCTATCGCTGAACGTGTAGGTAAGCGAGTTCACCAGGCTCTCGCGCGCGCCGGGGATGGAGGTGAGTCCAGCCACGCGCAACGCGGGCAGAATGGGGCTTTCATATTGCGACCGGAACGGCACCCGGTTGATACCCACCCGCGCCTGATGCACGGTCCGCGGCGAAAGCACTTCCAACCACTCGACCACACCCGTGGTGACGGCCTCTTCCACGCGATTGTAGGCGCTCAGGTTGCCGGTCGAGTCGCCTTGCGGCGTGCGGACCTGCATGCGGTTGGTGCTGAACCGGGCGAACAGGCTGGTGCGGTCACGCGGCTTTTCGTCGATCCGGATGGTGCCGGAATGCTGGTCGTTGTCCTGGCTGCCCGGGCCCGTCCAGCGGGCGATATCGGGGCTGGAGGTGGCGACCGAAGAGGTGGGGAAGGCATCCAGATAAGGCCGCAGCGCCGGCGTTTGGGCCAAGGCGCGGGCGCGGAAGGAATCACTGGGCACCGTCGCGACAAAGCTTCGCCCCAGCCGCTGCGCCAGCCCCTCGTAGGCCGCAAAGAAGAACGTACGGTCACGGCGTAAGGTGCCGCCCAGGCTGCCGCCAAACTGGTTCAACCGGAACGGCGGAATTTTGGCCGGGTCAAACGGCGAACGCGCATCCAGCTTGTCATTGCGCAGAAACTCAAACGCGCTGCCGTGCAGGGTGTTGCTGCCGGAGCGGGAGATCAGTTCCACTTGGGCGGCCATGGTGCCGCCCGTCTCGGCCGAATACATCGCGCCGCGTACGCGAAATTCGGCAATCGCCTCCATGGAAATCGCCAGCCGGATGTCATCGCGTGGCACCTGATTGCGCACGCCGGTCGAATCCACGCCATCAAAGCGGAAGTTGTTGTCGTCCACGCCCCGGCCAAAGAAACGAACGCCACGGGCGTCGCCGGTGCCGGTATTGATGGCTCCAGGAATCAAGGCCAGCAAACCCTGCCAGTTGCGGCCGTTCAGCGGCAGCTGGCCGATCTGGGTGCCGGTCATCACGCCGCCCACCTCCGTACCCCGCCGGAGCCGGGCGCCGCTGTCTTGAACCTCCAGCGCATCAGCCCGGCCCGCCAGCTCCAGCCGGACATCGCGCACCAGCACTTCGCCCGCCGCCAGATCAATGCGGGAAAAGATCACCGCCCGGAAAGAGTCCCGGTTCACCCGCAGCTCCACCAAGCCCGATTCGATGCCGGCCAGTGAATAAAATCCCCGCGCGTCGCTGACGCTCACCCGCCGCTGCCCGGTGGCGAGTGCCGTCACTTGCACTTCCGCGCCCGATACCACCGCGCCCGCCGGATCAGAGATTGAGCCCTGAATCGTCGCACGGTTCGACTGCCCCCACATCGCCTCCGCCAACATCACTACAAGAACTGCCATTCGCCTTTGAGCCATAAGATCCTATGTTGACCTGCCGGTGTGACAACTGGATAAAAGTTGGTCTGGCCGCGCAGGTGAAATCACGCTTGAAACGGAATTCTCATGTTGACGCGGTAGCATACAAAAATGCAAAGGTTGCTGGTTCTCATGTTGGTCGCGGGCTCGGGTTGGGCGCAGGTGCAGATCACTCCGCAGCAGGATCGGGCGACCATTCGTGTTGCGGGACAACCCTTCTCTGAACTCCACTTTGGCGGAGCCGCGCACAAGCCCTACCTGCACCCTTTGCGCAGCGCCTCGGGCAAAGTGGTGACGCGCGGCTTTCCAGTGGACCCACAACCCGGTGAGATGACCAACAGTCCCCATCAGCTGGGCCTCTGGGTGGGGCATGAGAAGCTGAACGGCATCGATTTTTTTGAAGTCGACCCGGTGATGGAGATCAGCAAGAAGCGGCCCGTGGGCACGGTGCGGTTCAAGGATCTGACGGCGGCCGAAAGCGGTGCCGACCGGGGCTCGCTCAGCTTCCGGGCCGACTGGGTGGCGCCCGATGGCCAAGTGCATGTGGTCGAGAATCGCACCATCACCATCCACTCGACGCCCAAGGAGCTGCGGATCGTCGATGTCGACTTCAAGCTCCAGTTTCCCGCCGGGGCCACGATTTCCGATCATGCCGACGGCGTGTTGGGGCTGCGTTTGGGGAAGCCGTTTGAAGAGCGCAACGGCGGCGTGGTGAAGAACTTTACGGGCACCGCCGGGGCCGACAATCTCTATGGCCGCCGCTCACCCTGGATTGACTACACCGCCACGGTGGACGGCGAACGGCTGGGCGTCGCCGTTTTCGATCATCCCTCGAACTACAACTTCCCCACCCGCTGGAAGATCCGGACCTTCGCCTCGATCTTCGTCAGCGCCTTTGGGGAGCAGGAGTTCTATCACGAGAACCCCTGGAAGATGGCCATTCCCAATACCGCCAAGGACGCCGGACTGAAGATGGAAGCGGGCGGGGAACTGCGGTTCCGCTACCGCGTGGTGGTCCACCCCGCCCAGTTCGACGCCGAAGCCGCCTGGCGCGCGTTTGCTCAACTGCCGTAGCGGTAACGGCCGCAGGCACCCCAAGCTGGGCGGGACAAATGTGGAATAGTGATCAGGATGGCGATCGAACCGAAGGTTGTTGACGTTCCGGCCCGCCGGGTGGTGGGGGTGGTGGTGATCTCTCCCATGGAGCCCAACCTGTGTCCCACGGCTTGGCAGGCGTTTGACCCGCGCATTCGTGAGGTCGCCATTGCCGGAGATTGTCTGGGCGTGGTCCGGTGGGACTATCCGGGGCTGCCGCCGGGGCAGTTCGCCTACATGGCGTGCTTTGAGAGCTCGATGGCGCCGCCTGACGGCATGGAGGCCTGGGAGCTGCCCGCGGCGACCTATGCCGAGGTCAGGATTTCGGGGCTCAATGCGATCCGCCCCGCCATCGGCGAGTTCCAGTCTTGGTTGCCCAGCAGCGGATGGCAGAGCGGTTCGGCCCCGTACCTGGAGCTGTACCCGGAGAGCTTTCCGGCATCACCGGAGTTGAGCCTGTTCTTCGCCATTCAGCCTAAACGAGGCTCTTGACGCGATGAACCCCACGGCGGGCTCTGGAAGGCTCCAGCAACCGGTGGCCGGGACTCTTTGCCCGGTCTAAACAAGAATGAGCGAGGTGACCCGATGAAGCGTACGTGGACGATCATAGGGGTAGACGACGTTTCGAGCAGCTTCAACTGGTATCAGTCGCTGCTCGGCCTGCCGGCTACCCTTCCTGGCCATCCCTACTTTGGGCAGATCCTCGATACGGATGGAACGGTCTTGCTCTGCCTCCACGAGTTGGGTGCCCACGAGCATCCTTCATTGATGCGCCCCGATCACGGAACACCCGGCAACGGGCTGCTGTTGTTCTTCCGCGTCGATGATTTCGACCAAGCCCTTCACCGGGCACGATCTCTCGTCACCCGGTTCGAACAGGAGCCAGACATCAATCCGGACACCCAGACCCGGGAGTTCTCGCTCCGGGATCCGGACGGATACTACGTGACGATCAGCGCGCTGCCTGCCGCTTAACTGAAGACGCTGTAGCCGGGGCCACCATGCGCCCCGCCAGCCGCCGGACGAGCAGGATGGTGAACGGTGCGGCCAACATGGCCCAAGTGGATGGCTCCGGGACCGGCCCATGGGGAGTGCCTCCGTCTCCACCGATCTGCACCGAAAATATTCCGGAGACACCGCTGAAATCGTTAAAAATCAGGCGTCCGCCATCGGTCATCACCGGGTCGCCGACCCCCCACTGCAACAGGGTGATGGACGGAACGATCACCCCGAGGGTTTGATCAAGGGCATAGGCCGCCAGCGACGGATCCGTGTAGGCAATCAGGTGGGTGGCCGTAGGGTTGTAGGCGAAAATCCCCTGGGAGATCCCATTCAGGACAAGGGTGGACGTGGGGACGGTGAAGCTAAAGATGCCCGGTCCAATGGGGATCTCGATTTGGGCCGTCTGGTGGGGCACCCGGGCGTAGCCCGCCCCCGTTTGAACGTCCGAGGTCTGGGCGGTGGCCAGGATTGTAAATTCCAGGTCGTTAAACGCCACTCCGTTCAGCGACCCGCTGCCACTCCCGGTAAAGAAAATCGTCATCGGCGACGCCGAAGCGCACACCGCGACGAAGATGCAAAGCAGTACTCTCATTTTGTTTCCTCCAAAGACAGGCTGGCCCCCGTTTAGTCCGGTGGCCAGTCCGTGGTCCAGTTTGGGGTCCGCGGGCAAGAGAAGTCCTTCCCGTCCGCTTCGAGAGTTCTTACAAAATTCTTCTCGCCGCTAAATCGTTGATCTGGCAATAGATCGCGTTCTGCGCCGGCCGCCGGGCTTACTGCTGGCGCAGGGAAACAGACGGGTCCCCGTTGGCCGCCTGGCGGGCTGGGAAGTAGGCTGCCGCCCCCGCCGCCAGCGCCAGAACGCCGGCCACGGACAGCAGGGTGAGCGGAGTGACGCCCGGCAGCGCCTCCAGGTGAACCGTGGAGGGCGCCTCAATCAGCGACGATGCCAACCTCAGGCCGACCACCGAAATCGCCATTCCGGCCACCAACGAGGCACCGATCAGGATGGTGATCTCCCTCATCACCAGCCAGACAATCTGGTGCCGGCCAGCCCCGAGAGCCACCCGGATGCCGAACTCGAACGATCGCTGGGCCACCGCAAAACGAACCACGGCGTAAAGCCCAATGGCGGCCAGGGCGAGTGCCACCACGCTCATCCCGCCCACCACTCCCAGCGCCCAGCGCCAAAGCCGCAGATCTTCGTCCAGTTGCTGTTCCATGGTCCGGACGCGTGCGGGCAGCGTTGGGTCAAGCGTCCGCAGTTCCCGCTGAATGGCTTGTACCAGCGCGGTGGCGCTGCCTGAACTGCGCGCCACCAGCGTCGTAGCCGGCGCGCTGGTTTGGGCCGCGGGCAGATAAAAGACCGCCGGCCCGCCCCCGCCGGGTGACGCCCCTTCGGCATCGCGGACCACGCCGACGATCTCGACGGCGGTCTTCGCCTCCTGGGAACGTTCGACATCGCCATAACGGAACCTCCGGCCGATCGCGTTTGTCGTCCCGAACACCCGGCGCGCCAGTGATTCACTGACGATGGCCACCAGCGGCCGGCCCGGCCCATCGGTCTCTCGAAATGGCCGGCCATAGAGCACGGGGATTTGGAGTGTCTCGAAGTATCCCGGCGCGGCCCAGGCCAGCTTGCCCTGCCACCGGGCCGCCTCGCTTCCGGGTGAGCCATCAAGCTCAATTTCACGCGACACGTGCGATCCCACGGGAGTTCCCGCCGATGAAAACACCGCTTGCACGCCCGGCACCGCGGAGATCCGGCGGAGCAACTCGCTGTGAATTCTCGCGGCGGCGGCTTCGCTGTAGCCCGCCAAATGCGTATCGAGGCTGGCCAGGGCCACACCCTGAACGGCAAACCCCGGCTCCTGCCACCGCGCTGAGGCCACCATCCGGACCATGAACGCCGTCCCCATCAAGAGAAAAAAGGAACCGGCAATTTGGGTGGTCAGCAGGATGTTCTTCAGCGTGAACCAGCGCTGGCCGGGCGAGAACTCCGTCGCCGCCGCGTCCTTTCGCAGGGCCGGCAGCAAGTCAAGACGGGTGGAGCGCAAGGCGGGCGCCAAGCCCATGGTGATTCCGGTCAGCAAGGAGAGCGCAAAGGTGAATGCCAGCACACGATGGTCCATCCGCAGCTGCAAGCTGAACGGAATGATCGCGGCGATGGAGTGTAGTGTCCAGTAGCAGAGCACGAGTCCAGCCAACGCCCCACCCAGCGAAAGCAACACACTTTCGGTTAACAGGTAGCGAATCAGTTGCGAGCGCGTGGCGCCCAAGGCCAGCCGGACCGCCACTTCCTTGGCGCGGCTGGTTCCGCGCACCAGCAACAGGGTCGCCAGATTGCTGCAGGCGATGGTGAGCACCAGGCCCACCGTGATCAACAGCGTGATCGACATCAACTTCACCCACAGATCCTGCTCGCCCGGGTGAATCACGACGCTGTCGGTCCGGACCACCGTGATTCCTTTGCCGGGGTCGGTCTCGGGATAATCCTGGGCCAAACGCTGGCCCAGCACGTTCATCATGGCCTGCGCTTGATTCACCCTCACGCCGGGTTGCAGCCGGGCGCGGACCTCAAAGGCCAGCTGCCCGCGGCGGGTCAAGAGATCGGGGAGCTGGTGGCGGCTCCCAACAGTGTTGAGGGCTGCGACGGGCAGCCAGAAATCGGCGCTCAGCGCGGGATGGCTGGCGCTGGCCAGTTGCGCGGGGCCGATGCCGACAACGGTCACCGGCACCTGATTGACCCGGATGGTCTGGCCGAGAATCCGGTAGTCGGAACCGAATCTGGTTTGCCAGGCGCGATAGCCGATGACGATGGCGGGCGCGGATCCCAAGCGGTCCTCATCCCCGGTAAACCAGCGGCCGGCGAACACTTGATGACCCGCCATCTTGAGGTAATTTGCGGTCACGTACTCGGCAAAAACCAGCTGCCCTTCATAGTCCGCCGTGCCGGGTAGGATGGCGGCCACGGTGGAGAACGCCGCGGTGGCGGCCGCCAGATCGCCGTACGCCGGATAGGAGACACCGGCCGGTTCCGCCCGCTCGCCGACGTTCTGGTAGAGGCTCACCAGCCGTTCGGCCTCCGCGGAACTTGTTGCGGTGAACACCAGCGCATTGACGGCGCTAAAGGCAGCGCTGTTGATCCCAATGCCCAGCCCAGTAATCAGGATGGCTGCCAGGGCGAACTGCCAGTCGTGCACCAGCCGCCGTAGGGCGTGCTTCCCATCGCGCATCAAGGTGTCAAGCAAGCGCATGCCCCAGGAGGCCCGGTGGGCGTCGCGGCATTCCTCCTTGGGCCGGGTCATGCCGCCCAGCAAGCGCAGAGCGGCCCGCCGCGCCTCCCGCTCGTTCATCCCCGCGGCCAGGTTGGCTTCGGTCTGGCGTTCCACGTGATACTGCAGCTCGTCCTCAATGTCCTGCTCCACGGCGGACCACGCGAAAAGCGACCGCAGCCGGAGCCGCGCCTTGAAAAGCCACCGCATGGCTAGACCGCCTTCAGCTTGACGACGGCCGAAATTGCGCCAGAGAGCCGGTCCCAGCTGGCGGTTTCCTCTTCCAGGTAGCGCAGACCAGGGGGCGTGAGCGAATAGTACTTGGCCCGGCGGTTGTTCTCGCTTACCTTCCATTCAGACTGGATCCAGCCTTGCTGCTCCAGCTTGTGCAACGCCGGATAGAGCGATCCATCGCTCACCTGCAAAACGTCGCCCGAGATTTGCCGCAGCCGCTGCCCAATGGCCCAGCCATTCTGCGGCTCCAACGCGAGAATCTTCAAGATCAGCAGGTTCAATGTCCCCTGCACCAGGTCAGTTGGTTTACTCATGCGTTCCTATTCAATTCGCGACAAAAAGGGAGCCGATCCGTTGCGCGTCCGCTGGGCCGAAGTCAGCCAGCGTGTTTGAGAGAATGGCCACCGTGATGCCCGAATCCGGATAAAGGAGCAGCATGGCACGCCCCCCCACGCTGGCCCCGGCGTGATGCAGAATGCGCCTGCCTTCGCTGTCGGTTTGGATGCGCCAGCCCACACCAACCGAGATCCGCTTATCCTCCGGGATGACCGACTGCCCTTTGAAGAGCAGGTCCAGAGTGCGCTGCTCGAAAAAACCCGGTTGCAGGTGCGCCGCCCCAAAGCGCACCAGATCCTCCGCCGTGGCCAGATAACCCCCGCCAGCCCAAACGTAGCTGAGGTCGACATAGGGGGCATTCTCGAGCGGCCGCCCCGGCCCTTCCTTCACGTAAAAGCGGGTGCGATGGGGAACAATGGCGTCCACATGGTCCGGCACAATGCTGTGCAGTCCCAGCGGCTCAAAGACGCTGCTTCGCATGAAGGAGAGGAACTCCTGCCGCGAAGCGCCCTCCATCACGGCACTGATGAGACTCCAGCCGTAACTCGAATGGCTGTAGCTTGTGCCAGGCTCAAACAACAACGGATCGTTCTCGAACAAAGCCAGCCCCAGGCGGACACGGGCAAAGTGCGGGGCGCCCTTGGGCCCGATGGCTTCCGCGCTGTTGTAGTGGCGGATGCCCGCCGTATGGGCCGCCAATTGCCTCGTCGTGATCGGCCACGGCTTCGCGGGAAAGTCGGGCACGTACCGTCGGATGGGCGCATCCAGGTCCAGCTTTCCTTGCTCCACCAGCCGTCCAATTCCGGCCGCCGTCAGCACCTTGCTGACACTTCCCACGCGGAAGCGCGTCAAAGGCGTCACCGGCGTGCCATGCTCCACGTCGGCCAGGCCAAAGCCCTCCGACCACAGGATCTTGCCCTTCCGGGCAACCGCAACCGAAAGGCCTGGAATCTCTTGCTTCCGGATCAATTCCACCAGCGCCGCCCGCGCTGTGGCGACTGCTTTGGCATCGCCGGAATCCACCTGAGGAAACGGGTAGCGCTGCCGCCCCGCCAGATGGGCTGTGTCCCCCGGCAGGCGCGTCAAGGTGAGCGCTCTGTTGGCGATGCTCCCCGTAATCTCCGATTCACTCCTGCGGCCCGTGAAGCGCAGAGTGCGCCCGGAGATCGTCAGATCGAACTGGATGGCCAGCGGATCGTCCGACTTCACCACCGTCATGGCGAACGGCGATCCGGAGTTGAGGGAGGCCAGGCCGGTATCAAGATCGATCCGCAAGGTCTGCTGGGCATTGCCGCCCACCTTGCCTTCCCAAATGCCAGTTGCCGTCTGTGCCCAGCCCACCGGTGCCGCCACCGCCGCAAGGACAAGGAGCACTAAATGGTCTATTCTCATGAGCGCCTCCGCTTCTCTAGGTTACCGATATGAGAATAGCCCAGCTCCTCTCGGTAATCAAGAGAAGCGGGGTGAGTTGCTCCGCGCGTGTGGTCAGCGGCTTTCAGCGGCGGTCTGTGTTGATGCTGGGCGTGGGCGGCTTCACGGCCACCAGCACCACCGTCTCCCGGCCATCCAGCCACAATCCGTGCGGCAAGTCCTCGCGGCGGGTCAGGGTAGCCTGCTCCACAGCGAGGCCCGCCGCCACGGCCACCCGGCGCAACACTTGATCATCCAGCAGGTGCATCGCCTTCGGCATCTGGCCCATCTGCCGGTGCTTGGCGTAGAGGCCTATCTTGGGCAGCCAACCGGGCCATGGTTCCTGAGCGGCTAGACGGCGCTCGTATTCAGGCAGGAAGGCCGCAAAAGGGGACTGGTAGGGCGTGGCCGCCTGGACGAACAGTTTTCCGCCGGGCCGCAGCCAGCGTGCGACGGCCTGGATGCCGGGCTCCAGTTGCTTGCCGGAAAGGAAGTGCAGGACGTTTGAGAGATGCACCGCCCCCAACGATTCAGGCTCGAATTGCAGCTCTTCCGGGAAGCGGCCGCCGATTACCTGGAGGCGCACGCGCTCGAGTTCAGTGCAGCCTTCCTGCGCCCGCCGCTCAATTTCGGCCTGATGGGCGGGTTCCAGATCGTTGGCGATCACGCTGGCCCCGGCTTTCACCGCCGCCAGAGCGGCCACCCCAAAGCCCGCACCGATGTCGAGCGCTGGAGCCTCCTGGCAGGCGCCCGTGGCGCAGTACGCGACAAATTCCTGGCTCAACCGGCTCAACCGCTCCGACACCCAGCCCATCCGGTTGCGTGTCAGGGGACGAAAGCGCTTGCCCGCGCTGCTCATCCGGGCGCTAGGCCTCGGGCAGGAAGCGGCGCAGGCCCAGATCGTAGGCCGCTGTGCCCAAAATGCCGCCCAGGATCGGCCCGATGATCGGTACCCAGAACACGCCGCTGCCGTCGGTGAGGCCGTTGTTCTTAAAGCCCGCCAACGCGGTAAACAGCCGCGGGCCGAAGTCGCGGGCCGGGTTGATGGCGTAGCCGTGCAGCGTGCCGAAGCTCATCCCGATCACCACCACCACAAAACCAATGATCACCGGCGCCAGATTGCCCGCAGGGGAGGAGTTCCGCTCATCGGTAATGGCGCAGATCAAAAACAGCAGCAGCGCGGTGCCGATCACCTGGTCAATAAAGCCGACCCCGGGCTGTCCGGGGAAGGCCGGGAAGGTGGCAAAGACGCCGGCGGTCTTTTCGAGTGCCGGGTCAAACTTTTCAAAGGCCGGGCGGTAGTTCAGGAACACCAGCGCCGCCGCGGTGAAGGCACCGGCCAGTTGCGCCACGATGTAGGGCAGCACCTTGGCCCATCCCAGGCCGCGGAAGACGGCCATGGCGATGGTCACCGCCGGGTTCAGGTGCGCGCCGGAAATCTTGCCCGCCGTGTAGATGCCCATGGTCACGGCCAGGCCCCAGGCAATGTTGATATTGGTCACGCCCCCGTTCACAATCTCGCCGGGCGTGCCGTTACCAAACAGCACCACTGACGCCACCACCCCGCATCCCAACAGGATCAGCACCAGGGTGCCGAAAAATTCTGCCGCACATTCCGCTAAAAGAGTTGTCCGCATAGTAAGCCGCGTGAAATTCTATCAGACATGCATCGACGCCATTTCTTTTCGCGTGCCGCCTCGTTGGCGCTGGGCTCAGCCGCGTTCGCCCGCGCGCAGCAGTCCGCTTCACTCCCGCTGCCGGACTTCGAACCCAAGAGCGAATTGGGGGCGACGGAGACGCGTGTGGAGCGCGCGCGCTACCCGGTAATCGATATGCATACGCACGTCTCCTGGTCGCCCGGGCTCGAGATCGGTGACACCATGCGCTACGCCGCTGAGCCCACCGAACTGCTGCCCGTCATGGACCGCAAAAACATCCGGACCATGGTGAATCTCACGGGCGGCTGGGGCGCGGGTCTCGAAGATTGCATCGGCAAGTTCGCCAAGGCCCACCCGGGCCGCTTCATCGTCTTCACGGAGCCCCGTTGGCACAAGACCACCGAGGCCGGGTACGCGCAGTGGCAGGGCGACGAGATCGAGAAGGCCTACCGCGCCGGGGCCAAGGGCATCAAGGTCTTGAAGACCCTGGGCCTCTACCTGCGCGACAAAGTGAAGACCGGCACGCTGGTAAAGGTGGACGACGCCCGGTTTGACCCGATGTGGGAAGCGGCCGGGGCGCGGCAGATGCCCATCGCCATCCACACCTCCGACCCGGTAGCCTTCTTCCGCCCCATCGACAAGTTCAATGAGCGTTACGAGGAGCTAAACGCCCACCCGGACTGGAGCTTCGGCGGCCGCGACTTCCCCAGCGATCGCGAACTGCAGGAAGCTCGCCGCCGCGTCATGAAGCGCCACCCCAAGACGCAGTTCGTCTGTCTGCATGTGGCGGTGGCCGAGAACCTGGCCTACGTCTCCGAGATGATGGACGCCCACCCCAACATGTGGGTGGAGTTCGGCGCGCGCATCGGCGAACTGGGCCGGCAGCCGCGCGCCTCGCGCAAGTTCTTCGACCGCTACCAGGACCGCATCCTGTTCGGCACCGACGCCGTCCCGCACGGAGACCAGTTTCCGCAACAGGTGTTTGGCGAGAAGCTCTACGAGATCTACTACCGGTTCCTCGAGACCCAGGACGAGTACTTCGACTACGCCCCGGCCCGCGTTCCGCCCCAAGGCCGATGGAAGATTTATGGCCTCGGATTGCCGGACGCGATGCTGAAGAAGATCTACAACGGTAATGCGTCGCGCCTGCTCAATGTGAAGATTTGACGGACGTATTTCCGCTGGTGGTCCGATTCATGCGATACTTCTCAGTTTCCCGTGAACACGGGACGCCATGCGAGTAAGAGTCCTTTACCACGATCACTGTTTCGACGGCGCGGCCTCCGCGGCTTACTTCAGCCGCTTTATTGCGGAGCAGGTTCACCCTGGTGCCGAGTTTGCCTACACCGGCATGGCGCACACGGCTGATCAGATTTTTGAAGACTCGCTCTTTGATGGCGATGTGAACGCCATTGTCGATTTCAAGTACTCGCCCAACGAACGGCTGAACTGGTGGTTTGACCACCACCAGAGCGCCTTCCTCACTCCCGCCGACGCGGACCACTTCCGCCAGGCGCACCACCCCACCAAGTTTCTCGACACCGGCTACAAGAGCTGCACCAAGTTCATCTCGGACCTGACCCGCGAAAAGTTCGGCTACCACGCCGAAGGGCTGGACGATCTGGTGAGCTGGGCGGACATCATCGATGGCGCCTCCTACGCTTCGGCGGAAGAGGCGGTGAGCCTGAAGTCGGCGGCTACGCAGTTGGTGCTGGTGATTGAAGCGGCCAAAGGCTCCGACACCGTGCAGAGCATCATCCGCGCCATGCAGACGCAGCCGCTGGAGGCGATCATCCAGCAGCCCGAAATTCAGGCGCAGTATCAGCCGCTCTACGCGCGCCACCTGCGCTCCATGGGCGTGATCGGGGATTGCGCGGTCAGCGAAAAGGGCGTCGTCTTCTTTGATCTGATCGGGAAGGAACTGGACGGCTACAACAAGTTTGTGCCCTACTACCTGCACCCGGAAGCCACCTACACGGTCTCGGTGAGTGAGCAGCCCTTCCGCACCAAGGTCAGCGTGGGGTCCAGCCCCTGGGCGACGGAAGTGAAGCACAACCTGGCGTCGATCTGCGAGCGCTACGGCGGCGGCGGCCACCCGCGCGTGGGGGCCATCAGCTTCCCGGTGGGCCAAATCGAACGCGCCCGCGAAGCGGCCCGCGAGATTGTGGCCGAGCTACAAGGGTAGTTCTAGCTTGGATCAGCCCCATGCGTCAGCTTGGGGCTATGTGCGGTAATGCAGGAAAGCCCCAAGCTCACGCATGGGGCTATGTTCGGTGCAAAGCCCCCAAGGCAGGGGGCCATGGCGCGCTAGGCCACCAACTCCCGGTGGAAGTTCAGAAACGAGTCTGCTCCGTCAGCCCCCATGTAGCGCTCCAGCATGGTGCGGTCGGTCTGCGCGAGGTCGACCACAATCAGGCCGTCCAGGCAGCGGGAGAACTTCGGGTCGACGTTGAAGGCCGCCAGGCGTCCGCCCAACTTCAAATATTGGCGCAGCAGCACGGGCACGCCTTTGCCGTCGCGCTCAATGTCGGCGATGATGGCGGAAAGCTCCTCCAGCTCGACGCTCCAATCAAGCTTCGGCCCAAACGGCCACGTGCGGAACGGCTGGCGCGGCTTCACCAACCGGCTGAGCCGGGCGTCGGACTGGCGGGTGCGCAGGTAGTGCACCATCAGCTGGCGCGACACGGGCGAATAGTCGTTCGAGATGCTGACCGGGCCGAACAGCATGCGGTAGTGCGGGTTCCGCACGATGAACTGGCCGATGCCCTTCCACAGCACCAGCAATGAGGCGAAGCTCTTCTGGTACTCGGGGCGCACAAAGCTGCGGCCCAGCTCGATGGCCGGTTCCACTTCGCGCAGGAAGTCGCGGTGGTAGTTGAACAGCGTCGAGGTGTAAAGCCCGCGCACGCCGTGGCCCATCAGGATCTCGTCGGTCAAGCCCAGGCGATAGGCGCCGATCACTTCCTGGTTCTTGCGGCTCCAACTGAACAGGTGCCGGTAATGGCCGTCGAACTCATCCAGATCCTTGTCGCTGCCGGTGCCCTCGCCTACTGCCCGGAACGCGGCTTCGCGCAACGTGCCGATCTCATCGAGCAGCCGTGGAATCTGCCGTGAGGAGGCGACGTAGACCTGCTGATCTCCGGACTGAGCCAGAAACTGCGATTCCGGTAGCGCCGCCACTTCACCTTCCACCGAGGCTGCCGGACGCGACCGGCGGATCACCACGGGTGCTGCGGGCCGCGCCTTGGCGGGCGCCTCTTCGCGCCGATGCTCCAGCAGATAGGTCCGCCAGCGCAGATAGCGCGTCAGCACTTCGTCGCTCTTTAGTGATTCGGCTTGCGCGGCGGCGATGGGCGAACCCACTCGGATCTCGACGCGCCGGTTTTGCTTGTTCAGAAACTCGTGGGGCAGCAGCGCCGTGCGCACCTTGGAGTGGAGCATTCCCAGGATCTGGAACAGCGCACTGTTGGCGCCCTTGATGTAGACCGGCACCGAAGTAGCGCCGGAGCGGCGGATCAGCCGCGCGACGGTGGAATGCCAGTCCGGGTCCGTCACCGCCAGCTTCTTCCACTGCAGGTGTGAAACTTCGCCTGCCGGAAACACCACCAGCAGCCGGCCTTCCTTCAACCACTCGATCGCCTGACGCAGGCCGCGCTGGTTGAAGCGCACCGCCTCCCGGCCGCCGAAGGGGTTGATCTCGATAAACCAGTCCTTCACTTCCGGGACGGTGGCTAAAATCGAGTTCGCCAGCACCTTCACATCCGGCCGGATGGCCAGCAGCTTGGTCATCAGGGCAGCGCCTTCCAGCAACCCGAACGGGTGGTTCGCCACCACCACCACCGGACCCGTAGCGGGCACTTTGGCCCACTCCTTGTCGCCCGATTCCAGCTCCACATGGAGCCCGTCGATCATTGCCTGAAAGAACGTCGCGCCATCGCCCAGTGGGGCGATTTGTTTATACATCTTTTCGAGTTCGTCAAAACGGAGGACTCGAAGTGCAGGATTCTCCACGCCTACGAGAATGACGCCCGAATGTCAAAGCAGTCTGACGGTTGGGCGAAATTCTCGTCGCGGTCGCGTAACGATTGTATTTCTGATGGGTGAGCCGCCGGTCTAGGGCCGCCGGAGCTCTTGTTCCAGCGTCTGCCGCGCCGCCTCGGGCACGATTCGCCAATTCTGATCCGGCTTGGCGGGCAGCATTTTGTGCTCCGTGTAGTATTCGATGATCAGGTCCCGCACCTCACGGTGGGAGCGCCAGGCGACGGGCGCGCCCTTGAACATCGTGTAGCCGCCAGAGCCGCCGGCGCGGTAGTCGTTCACCGCGATCCGCAGCTTCTGCGTGTCGGCCAGCGGAGCGCCCTTGTAGCGGAGATTTTTGATGCGTTGGCCTTCGGGCGCCCGCAGGTCAATCTCGTATTCGACGCCCTGGGCCATGTCGAAGTTGTAGCCCGGGAAGCGGCCGTTGAGCAGTGGCCCGGTGGTACAGCCGGCATCTTTGCAGGTTTGGAAGAAGCGGGCCGCATTCTCGAGCGCCGCCTTCAACATGGCGCCGTTGCCGTCGATGGCGTACAGCTCATTCTCATAAAGGTAGAGCCCCGCCGCATCGCGAACGGTCACCGGGCCGGCAGCGATCTTCAGCCGGGGGTTGAACAGCGCCGTCAAGGAGACGTCGGCCTTGGCGTAGTGCAGTTGCACCTGATGGATGGCATCGACGAGAGCCGAATCCTCAATGTGGCCGTGAGCGGCATCAAGCGCCTCTGGAGCGGTGGCGATCCGCGTGGCCAGCCAGCGCTCGGCCGCCTGATGGTAGGGCTCAGCGATCTTGGCGATGGCTGGGTCCAGGGCGGTGGTCTCCATGACCGGCACCAGCTTGTTCTTCTTGCCCACCAGACGCCACGTCCCGTCCGGCAGCTTGGCGAAAGTGAAGGTGGATTGCGCCAGGGACCCGCCCCAGTTGCGCGCCTGCACCAGCATCACATTGCCGACGCGCATATCGGTCACCACCTGATGCGTGTGGCCATAGTAGATGGCGTCGATCCCCGGCACGTCGCGGGCGATCGTGTCCGCCATGTTCTCGGTGGGGTCGCCGCCGGGTGACGACAAGCCGGCATGGACTGCGCCAATGACCAAGTCCACCTTCTGGGCTCTCAATTCCGCCACCACCCGGCGGGCGGTCTCGACGGGGGAATCAAACCGGTACCCGGCATAGTTTTCCGGCTTCTCCCACATCGGGATGTTGGGCGTCGTGATGCCGAAGACGCCGATCTTGACGCCGCCCACGGTCCGCACGATTAAGCTCTCAAACGGCCGGGTGACCCCGGTTGACTGTGTGTTCGCCGAAAGCCAAGGGAACTGCGCCTCATCGCGCGCCTTGTTCAGCACCTTCAGGCCAAAGTTGAATTCATGGTTGCCCACCGTCATGGCGGCGTAGCCCAGTTCGTTCATTGCCTTCATCATCGGGTCCGCACCCAAGGCCTGCCCTTCGCGCACGCGGGTGGCATGGAGGCCGGCCAGCGGCGTGCCCTGGATGGTGTCGCCCACATCAATCAGCAGCGTGTTGGGGTTGGCCGTGCGGGCCGCGCGGATCAGCGTGGCGACCTTGGCCAGTCCGCGCGCGGCCGGCGCGGCGGCGTAGTAGTCCCAGGGCAGGATGTTGCCGTGAAGATCAGTGGTGGCCAGGACCTGGATCTCCACCGTGGGGGCAATCTGCGGCTGGGCAGCCGAAGCCTGGACAGCCGGAGCCTGGGCCAGGGCGGCGAGAGGGAGCAGCGCGACAATTACGAATCGCATCTCTATAATTGTGACTGATGGTTCTTACGACTGTATTTCTGACGACGTATCTGATGCAGGCGGCAGCTCCTCCCGCAGCCACGCAGGCCAAGCCCGCCACTACCACCGCGAAGCCGGCCGCGGCCAAGCCCGCGACGACGGCGCCCAAGCCTACGGCCGCGAAACCTGCCGCACCCAAGCCTGCGCCAGTGCCACCGCCTCCCGCCGTGCAGCGGCCGGACGGCGTCTACGCCACCTTCAACATCGTGCAAGGCGCCCAACCCATGGGCTCCATCGTGATCCGGCTCTTTGAGAAGGAACAGCCGCTGACGGTCGCCAACTTCATCGGTCTCGCGCGTGGCACCAAAGCCTGGCAGGACCCCAAGACCCGTCAGCTGGTGAAGCGCCCGCTCTACAACGGCCTGACTTTCCACCGCGTCATCCCCGGCTTCATGATCCAGGGCGGCGATCCGCTGGGCAGTGGCATGGGCGGGACGGAAGCGATCAAGGATGAGTTTGCGCCGGAGCTCCGGTTCAACAAGACCGGCCTGCTGGCGATGGCCAACGCGGGACCCAATACCGGCTCCAGCCAGTTCTTCATCACCGACCGGCCTTCGATCCCGCACCTCGATGGCAAGCACCCGATTTTTGGCGAAGTGATCGAAGGCCAGGATCTGGTAGAGAAGATCGCCCGAGTGGACCGTGACGACAACGACAAGCCGCGCGTGCCGGTGATCATGAAGACCGTCACCATCGACCGATTCCCCAAGGTGGCCCCCGCTCCCGCAAAGCCAGCTGCCGCCAAACCGGCGGCCGTGAAGCCTGCGGCTCCTGGGGCAGCTCCCGCGCCGAAGAAGGCTGTGACGCCTCCGGCGGCGAAGTAGTTAACGGTTCGAGTGTCCTGTCTCCAAATTGCTAGCCTATGCTATACATGAAATGACGTGGTTCGATTCGTCGACAGCGCCTTCAAGCATGGCTACAACGAAGACGACTTCTTTGAAGTGTTGGAGACAGGTCCATTGAAACTGCGTTCCCGCCGAGGCTTGGAAGGCATCTACGAGTTGCTCGGCAGGACTCATGGTGGAGAGTACTTGCACATCGCCTATCGCCAGGAACCGGATCAAACCGTCGTCTTTCACATGCGCGCGATGACGACGGCCGAAAAGGCAAGGTATCGAAAACGATGAGGAAAGCCAGCAAGACAAAGGCGGCGGCCACTGTCCGGCTGCCCCGCAAATCCGCCAGCTATCAAGAGCTCGCCAACTTCTTTGATCGCCACGATGCCGTTTCCTTGTTGAAGCGAGGTATCACCGAAGTTGATCCGGATCGCGCGGACCTCGACCGCATGCTAGAGGAGTATTGGAAAGAGTCGAACTCCAAGCAGTTGAACATCCGGATCCCGGTGACGGCCAAGCGGATGATCGAGATGCTGGCCAAACGTAAGACCATCGAAGTCTCCACACTTGTTCGGATGTGGGTGATTGAATCCATGCGGCGTGAGGCCACCCAGCCGTAGGCCTGTCAGGTTCCGCCGGTCGTCACTGTTCCCGCGCTCGCCAATGCTTAACGATGACTGACGGGCACTTCAAAAAAGAACAAGTCCTGCGACGCCAGCGCATCGCGTAAGCCGGACAGTGTGACTGTGGTCTGGCCGTGGTAACTGGTCCAGAAATAGACAAAGCCACTAGCGATTTCGCCGGGGGCGATCATTTTGGCGGCGAAGGCGCGCTCCTCAATCACTGGGTCGTTGAGCTTACTCTTCTTCACCCGAGCCGGGAGCGGGATGGGGAAGGGGCTGGCGCTCATTGACGGGCGTGAGGGCCCGTCCAGGAACCGGACGTCCACTGCGGGCGTGGCGTCGATCTCGGCGCTGCCCCGGGGGCGGTAGGTGATCTTGACGCGCTTCAGGTCTAGTGCATTCTTGCGGTTGTTCTCGATCACCACCAGCATCGGGACCACGTCAAACTTGCCCAGCGGGACCTTGCCAAATGCCGTGGCGCGCTTCTCATCGTCGTCAAACGGCTCCACCGCAATGGTCACCTGATCGAGCGTGATCTTGTTGGCGTATTCGGCCATGGGGCGCGGCTTGAAGGCGGGCTTGTCAGCCGCCAGCGCGGAAACACTTAAGATAACCAACAGGCACTTGTTCTTCATTTTTTTCCTCTACCGGTTGCTGCTCTGGCTGGGGTTTCCCCTGTTTGCGCTCTACGTGGCGTGGCGCGCTGTCCGCCGGCCCGATTGGCGTCCGCACTTGGCGGAGCGTTTTGGCCAGCTCTCCTACCGCCAGACGATCCCCGGTGGCATCTGGTTGCACGCCGTTTCCGTGGGCGAAGTGATCGCTGCCGCCGGCATTGTCCGTCAGCTGCGCCTCCGCTTTCCGGGCCGTCCGGTCTATGTTTCGGTCGGCACCGTGGCCGGCCGCAAAATGGCGGACCAGCGCCTGAGTGGCTTGGCCGACCATGTCTTCTACGTACCCTTTGATTATCCCTGGTTCGTCCGGCGCGTTCTGCGGCGGCTGCGCCCGGCCTGCCTGATCGTTCTCGAAACCGAGATCTGGCCGAATCTGTGGCGCGAAGCCAAGCGCTTCGGCTGCACGCTCTATCTGATGAACGGCCGCATTGCCGATCGGACCGTCGCCCAATACCGCAAGCTGCGCTGGTTCTTTCAGCCGCTGCTCTCGTTGCCCGATGCCGTGCTGGCCCAAAGTGAGCGGGATCGCCAGCGGCTGGCCGCGCTCGGGGCCACGCACGCGATCAACAATGGCAACCTGAAGTACGACGTGGAGCCGCCCGCGCCGCCGGCGCCTGAGCTGGTCGCGTGGGTGGGCGGCGCTCCGCTGCTGATCGCCGCCAGCACCATGCCGCCCGATGAAGAGCAGCAGGTGATCGCCGCCTATCAGCAACTGCCGCCCGGCACCAAGATGATCCTGGCGCCCCGCCGGCCGGAGCGGTTTGAGCTGACCGCAGGCCTTCTGGAGGCCGCCCAAATCCCTTTTATCCGCCGCAGCCAGTTCCGGCCCGGACCGGAGCCGGTGTTGCTGCTGGACACGATCGGCGAACTGGCCGGGCTGTTTGCCTTGGACGCGGTGGTGTTTGTCGGCGGGTCGCTGGTGAACTGGGGCGGGCACAATATTCTCGAGCCCGCCTTCTTTGGCCGTCCCATCCTCACGGGCCCGCATATGCAGAACTTTGCGGAGATGGACCGCGAGTTTCGCGAAGCGGGCGCCGTCCGCGTCGTCACTGATGCTGCCGCACTGGCGTCTGCTGTCCGGGAGCTGCTTCGTCACCCCCGCGAGCTCGGCGGCAAGGCCCAAGCTCTGGCGGAGTCCAAACGCGGTGCCACCGCGCGAGCCGTCGGGGCCATCCGCTTGGGCGCGCCATTCACTCACCGTCCCCTGGCGTGGCTTTGGTGGACGCTCTCGCTGCTGTGGCGAGCGGGCCTCGCCCTGGACCGTTGGCGAGCCCGTCCCGTCCGGCTGCCGCGGGCGGTGATTTCAGTCGGCGGAATCGCGATGGGCGGCGTCGGCAAGACTCCGTTTGTCCTGTGGCTGGCCGCGCAGCTCCGCCAAAGCGGATACCGTGTCGGGATTCTCACCCGTGGTTATGGCCGCCGGAACCGGGAGCCGGTGGCGTTCGCTCCTGGTGCTCCGGCCTCAGTGGAGATGACGGGCGACGAGGCGCAACTATTCGTCCGCTCGGGGTTGGCCCACGTAGGCATTGGACGGGATCGTGCCCGCACCGCGCGGATGATGGCAGACCAAGTGGATGTCTTCCTGCTCGATGATGGTTTTCAGCATTGGGCCCTGTGCCGGGATTTCGATATTGTTTTGCTCGACCCGCTGGACCCATTCTCCGGCGGAGTTTTTCCGGCGGGCTATTTTCGCGAGGCTCCGCCGGCGCTGTCTCGCGCAGGAGCGGTGGTGACGCTCCGCAAACAGGCCCGCAATCCGCCCCCACCCGGGCGCTACACCGCATTTTGCGGGCTCGGCAACCCTGGTTCCTTCTTTGCGACCTTGCGCGAATGCGGCGTCGAACTGGCCGGCGTGCGGACCTTTCCTGACCATCACCGGTATCAACTGGCGGAGCTCCGTTCGATGCCCGGTCCGCTGATCACCACGGCCAAAGACGCGGCGAATCTGCCGCCGGGCTCTCCCGCCGTCTGGGTACTGGAACTGGAGACCCAACCCGATGAGATCTCCCTTGACGGTCAGCCTGCCACTCCGGAACAGTTGCTGGCGCACATCCGACGGTTGATTGACTCTAAATCCTCCTCCAATCGCTAAAAAACGAGCCATTCCTGCTATATATACATAAATTCTCACATGTAAGTATAAATTTAACCAGATTTGCATAAATGCCTTGTCTGGAATCGATATACTTTTCTCCTGATGCCCACCCGTGGCCTCAAAATCCGGCTGGACCTGGTGCCTTGGCCGGACAACTTGTTTGCTGAGGAGAAAACAATATGTTCAAACTATCTGGGCAGCGCATGGCTGCGGGGTTGTTGGTCGCGACCCTGACGGTCGCGCTGGTACCGGCCAGGGCTGCTGGCCGTGAAGGCGAGTGCGCCAATGTCAACAACCCCTTTCCCGACACAAATCCGGGGCCCGGCTCGCTGAAGACGGTGCCCGTCCCGCAACCTACTGACCTGGCCACCTACGTCCGGAACCGCAATGCCGCCATCGCTCTGGGGAAGGCCTTGTTCTGGGACATGCAAGTGGGCAGCGACGGCGTCACCGCCTGCGCCACTTGCCACTTCCGCGTGGGCGCCGACCCGCGCTCGATCAATCAATTGGCTCCCGGTGGCGCGAACATCAACTCCAAGACTTTCCAGTTGGGCGGCCCCAACTATCAGCTAAAAGATAGTGACTTTCCGCTTCACAAACCCTCAGACCCCACTGACCGGCGCTCCCCCATCCTGCGGAGCATCAACGATGTCGTTTCCTCGCAGGGTGTCAAGTTAACCCGCTTTCTCGGCACCTTCGCCGGCTTGCTGGAAGACATAGGCGTACCGGTTCCGGACCAGGTGTTCAACCTGTTGAATATCAACACCCGGCAAGTTGAGCCCCGCAATACGCCGTCGGTGATCAATACGGCGTTTAACAACCGGCTCTTCTGGGATGGCCGCGCACAGAACATTTTCAATGGCGTCAATGAATGGGGGGTGCGCGATGCCAACGCCCGCGTCATCCGTGTCAACAGCCCGAACAACCTGGAGTTCGTCAAGATCCGCATTGAGAACGCCGCGTTGGCTTCGCTATCCGTAGGCCCGCCGGTGAGCACGCTGGAGATGAGCTACACCGGCCGCACCTTCCGCGACATCGCCAAGCGGCTGGTCCCCGCTCGTCCGCTGACCAAGCAGCAGGTCGCCTCCGACGATAGCGTGCTGGCGCCCTATGTCCGCCCGGCTGGCGGCCTCAATACCTCGTACCGCGCGATGGTCGAAGCCGCGTTTGAACCTCGCTGGTGGGACTCCACCCGCATTGTCCGGATGAATGGTGACACGCCCCAGATTGTCGCCAACCCCAACCGGCCGCTGCTGCCCAACGAATACACCCTGATGGAGTACAACTTCACGCTGTTCTACGGCCTGGCGCTGCAGCTCTATCAAATGACCCTGATCTCGGACGACAGCCGCATGGACCGTTACTTTGACGGCAACCGGCAGGCCCTGAATGCGCAGGAGCTCCGCGGGCTGGCGGTCTTTACGGGCGACGCGGCCTGCGCCGCCTGCCACGCCGGTGCTGAGACCACCAACAACTCCACCCGTATCCTGCTGGGAGCGGTGGTGAACGGCGTCAAGGAGCCGGCCGAGATGGTCGAACGCATGCTGAATGGCAACTGTGAAGTGATCGCCTACGATCAAAGCTTCTACAACATCGGCGTGCGCCCCACGGCTGAAGACTTGGGCCTTGGCGCCAAGGACCCATTCGGCAATCCGCTCGCTTGGATCGACATCCTGACGTCGCCCGCCTCCGCCATCCCCAGCAAGGAACTGCTGACCATCCCGGTGCCGAATATCGCCAATCCGCCGATCTACACCGGCGAACGGACCTCCACGCAAGGTGCCTTTAAAGTACCCTCGCTGCGGAACGTCGAATTGACCGCCCCGTATTTCCACAACGGCGGCCAGCGGACCCTGCGCCAAGCGGTGGAATTCTACAACCGTGGCGGCGACTTCCGCGATCAGAACTCCCAGTTCATCGACTTTGAAATCGGTAAGCTCAACCTCACCGAACAGGAGATCGACGACCTGGTGGCATTCTTGAGAACCCTCACCGACGAGCGGGTGGCCCGACGCAGCGCACCCTTCGATCATCCTCAACTGTTCGTGCCCAATGGCCACAAGACAGTCTTCGGATTCCCGGTCCCCGACCTTTTGGGCGTCGCGGACAACGTTCTGGAGATCCCGGCGGTGGGCCGCAATGGTGGCGCGCGGCTGAAGGGTTTCCTGGAGCAGTAGCACTGGGAAAGCCGGCACGACGGCGAACGGGGGCGGGAATCGGGCAGCATCGCCCATCCTGCTCCCGTCAGCCAACTCAACAACACACGCCGCCCGAGCGCCAGGGGCGGCGATCTAAAGGCGACGGTCTAAAAAGACGACCGCTGCTTTGAGTCAATATCGATCGTCGGGGCGGCGGGTTCGCCCGAGGCGCTGAGGGAGGCGATCTCCAAATCAATCAACTGCCGCTTGATGTCCAACCCGTAGGCAAAGCCGTGCAGCTTGCCGCTGGACCCGATGACGCGGTGGCACGGGATGACAATCGGGATCGGGTTGCGCCCGTTGGCCGCGCCCACTGCCCGGCAGGCCTTGGGGTTGCCCACCCGGCGCGCCAGCTCGGCATAGGAGATGGTGGCGCCATAGGGGATGCGCTGAAGTTGGTCCCAGCAGCGCTCCTGAAAGGGAGTGCCACCGGGGGCGAGCGGCAGGTCAAAGTTCCGCCGCCGCCCGGCAAAGTAAGCCACTAACTGCTCCGCCGTGGTTTCCAGGATGCGCTCGGCCTCGCGGTTTCCGGGGACCGGCGAATCCGGACTAGCCGGCTCGTTGGTCAACACGATGCGGATGCACGTGAGGCCGCGGGCGGTAGCTGTTAAGGCGATGGGGAAGGGGACGCCCATCGTAAGGGTACTAGTCGTTTCCACGCCGATATTCTTTCAGGTTGCTGATATACTGAAGGATACAATTCGTATGAGCACCAACGGGACCGCTGCCCGCCCTGCGGAAAAACGGATCGTTTTGCTAAGCCCACGCGGATTCTGCGCCGGCGTAGTGAGAGCGATCGATGTCGTGAAGATTGCGCTGGAAGCCTACGGCGCTCCCATCTACGTTCGCCGCGAGATTGTCCACAACAAGCATGTCGTCGATGACCTGCGCCGCTCCGGGGCGATTTTTGTCGAGGAGCTGGATGAGGTTCCGGTGGGCGCGCGGGCCATTTTCTCGGCCCATGGCGTATCACCCGCCGTGCGCGCGGAGGCTGAATCACGGGAGTTGGCCGTCATCGATGCCACCTGTCCGCTGGTGACCAAGGTGCATCTGGAAGCCAAGAAGTTTGCCCGGCAAGGCTTCACCATTGTGCTGATCGGCCACAAGCACCACGAGGAAGTGGCCGGCACGATGGGCGAAGAGCCGCAGGCGATGGTGCTGGTGGAGACGGTGGAAGACGTTGACCATCTGGAGCTTTCCAATCCGGAAAAAGTAGCCTACCTGACTCAGACCACGCTCTCGCTGGACGAGACGCGGGACATTGTGGCGCGCCTGCATGAGCGGTTTCCCGCTATCGTTGGGCCCAAGTCACAGGACATCTGCTACGCCACCGAGAACCGCCAGATTGCGGTGAAGGCCGTGGCGCCGCTCTGCGATTTGCTGCTGGTGGTGGGGAGCCAGAACAGCTCAAATTCGCGCCGCTTGGTCGAGGTCTGCGAGAAGTCCGGTGTGCCGGCCTATCTGGTGGACGATGAGCGGGACGTCAATCCGGACTGGTTGACCGGCGTCAACACCGTCGCCGTGACGGCGGGCGCTTCGGCTCCGGAAAATCTGGTGGAAGAGTTGATCCACTCCCTGCAGGTCCGCGGATTCGGCAGCGTGGAGCAGATGGACGTCAAGGAAGAAGATGTCCGTTTCTCCTTGCCGCCGGAATTGCTGCAAATTTCGGCTGCTCCCCGGATGTCTTTGTCGTAATAGTTGTCATGAGCCCTTCACTGCATTTGAGTGATCTGGTTTCCGCGGCCGCCTCGCGGACCTCCCTGCGGGCGGTGGATGCGCTGATGGCGCAACAGCACGCACAAGGGTACTGGTGGGCGGATCTGACGGCCGATACGACGCTGGAGTCCGACTACATTCTGCTGGAGCTGTGGCGGCACGCGCCGCAAGGGGCGGAGTGGAATCCGCCGTCCCGGGCGCGGATTGCCAAGGCGGTCCAGTCTATCCTGTCACGCCAGTTGCCCGATGGCGGCTTTAACATCTATGTCGCGGGCCCTTCCGAGATCAGCGCCAGCGTCAAGGCTTACTTTGCGCTGAAGTTGTCCGGCCAGCCCCTGGATTCAGAACCAATGGTCCGGCTGCGGGAGCGCATCATGGCGCTGGGCGGCATCCAGGCCGCCAATAGCTACACCAAGCTGAACCTCTCGTTGTTCGGCCTCTACCCGCGCGAGCATGTGCCCAGCGTGCCACCGGAGCTGATGCTGTTCGGCGATGTGATTTATGAGATGAGCTCCTGGACGCGGGCCATCGTCATTCCGCTGGCCATCACCCAGAGCCTCAACACCGGCCGCCCGGTGCCCACGGGCTTCAACCTCGACGAGATCTTTACCCCGGGCGTCTCCACCGCCTTCATGCCGGCCGAGAGCTTCTTCTCCTGGAAGAGCCTGTTCCACAAGGTCGACCGCGTTTTCAAGCTATGGGAGCGGTTCGGTTCTGAGCAGTTGCGCCGCAAGGCCATCAAGAAGGCCGAAGAATGGATGCTGGAGCGGTTTGCGCATTCCGAAGGTCTGGCTGCGATCTATCCGCCGATGATGTACGCCATCATGGCGCTGGATGTATTGGGCTACCCGTCCGATCACCCGGCCGTCGTTGAGGCGGTGCGGCAGTTTGAAGCGCTGATCGTGGAAGACCAGGACGCGGCGCCCGGCGGTACGGATGCCGAGGCGAAGTTCTATTTCCAGCCCTGTTTCTCGGTGGTGTGGGACACCGCCATTGCGGCCTATGCCTTGGGAGAAACCGGCATCGCCTCCCGGGACGCGCTGCGGCGTTGCGGTGATTGGCTGCTGACGAAAGAATGCCGCCGCAAGGGTGACTGGTCAGTCAAGCGGCCGGATCTTGAACCCTCCGGCTGGTACTTCGAATTTGCCAACGAGTTTTACCCCGACATCGACGACACCGCGATGGTGTTGCTGGCGCTGTGGCATACCGGCGCGTCCGATCAAGCGGCGCTCGATGCCTGCGTGGAGCGGGCCAAGAATTGGCTGCTCGGCATGCAGTCTTCTGATGGCGGCTGGGCGGCCTTTGACGTCGACAACAACTGGCAGTTCTTGAGCGACGTACCGTTTGCCGACCACAACGCCATGCTCGACCCGACGTGCCCCGACATCACCGGCCGCGTCATTGAGGCGCTGTGCCGCTGGGGCCTCCCGGCCGATCACCCGGCCATTCAGCGGGGTGTTGAGTATCTGCTGAAGACGCAGGAGCCGGACGGCAGTTGGTATGGCCGTTGGGGTGTGGACTATGTCTATGGCACCTTCCTGGCCTTGCGTGGCTTAAAGGCGGCCGGGTACAGCGATCGCGAAGCGCCGGTGCTGCGGGCGGGCGAATGGCTGCGGTCCATCCAGAATGCCGATGGCGGCTGGGGTGAAAGCTGCGAGTCCTACGACAAGAACGCCTTCATCGCGGCGCCCTCCACTCCATCGCAGACTGCTTGGGCCGTGCTCGGGTTGCTGGCGGGCGGCGATGAAACCTCCTCCAGCGTGTTGAAGGGCGTCCAGCATCTCACCGAGACGCAACAGGGCGACGGCTTGTGGCGCGAAGCGCTGGCCACGGGCACAGGATTCCCCCGTGTCTTTTACTTGAACTATCACCTCTACCGGAACTCATTCCCCGTGCTTGCCCTGGGAGAGTTTTTGAAGCGGCGGCCGCCCAACGACTAACTGCCGCAAAAAACGGCAGTTGCTGCCGGATCTACCTACCCGATGTGCGGGGTAGCCCCGGCGTGATCTACACTCGAAACCTGTGAAACCAACTCTCGTCACTGGCGCGACCGGCTTTGTGGGCTGGCATGTCGCGCGCACTTTGCTGGAGCGTGGCCACCAGGTCCGTGCCCTTACCCGCGGCAAGCCGGTGCCGGAGCTGGATGTGGAGCTGGTGACGGGCGACCTGCGGGACCGGGCCTCGCTGGACCGCGCCGTGGCCGGTTGTGGCGCCGTTTTTCACGTTGCCGCCGATTACCGGCTGTGGGCGGCCGATCCGCAGGAGCTCTATCGCTCGAACGTCGACGGCACGCTGCACTTGCTGGAAGCGTCTCGCGAGGCGCGCGTGGACCGCGTGGTGTACACCTCCACCGTTGGCTGCATCGGCGTCGAAGGCCACGCGGCCGGTACCGAGAACGCGGCTACGACGCTCGAATCGATGCACGGCGCCTACAAGCGCTCAAAGTATCTGGCCGAGTTGGCCGTCATCAACTTCGCCCATACGGGATTTCCGGTGGTCATCGTCAATCCCACCGCCCCCGTGGGCGACCACGACTTCAAGCCCACGCCGACGGGCAAGATCACGCTCGATTACTTGACCGGCCAGATGCCCGCTTTTGTCGACACCGGCCTGAATCTCGTCGATGTGCGCGATGTGGCGGAAGGCCATTTGCTGGCGCTGGAACGAGGGCGCTCCGGTGAGCGCTACATTCTGGGTGCGGAAAATTTAACGCTCGAGGGCATCTGCCAGATTCTGGAACAGGTCAGTGGCCGGCCGGCGCCGAAGCTGCGGATTCCGCTGTGGGTGGCGTATCTGGCGGGCTACGCCAGTTCGGCCTGGGCCTCGGTGAGTGGGGAGCCGCCACGGGTGCCGATCGATGCGGTGCGCATGTCGGCCAAAAAAATGTGGGTCTCGCATGACAAGGCGGCGCAGCAGTTGGGCTATCAGCCGGGCTCGGTGCGCGAGGCTCTCCGCCGCGCGGTGGAGTGGTTTCGCGAACATGGCTACACCTAGAAACCCACTCTCTATTGGCGCCGGTGTGGTTGACGCATGACAATCCTGTTGCTGGCGGCCGAGGCGCGGGAGCTGTCGGGTGTCCTACGGCGGATTGTGCACTCCCCTCAAGAGGGGATGCCCATCCAGTTCGTTCGCGTGGGACAATGGGGGAAACACCGGCTGGTCTGTGCTGCGGACGGTCCGGGATCGGAGTTAGCGGGAAATGCAGCGGAAGTGGCTTTAGAGCGGTTCAAACCGGACCTGATCTGGAGCGTGGGCCTTTGCGGTGCGCTGGATGGCGCACTGGCTGCTGGTGACGTGGTCACGGCGGCGGAAGTGGTCGACGCATCTAGCGGGGAAAGATACCCGGCCGGGGGATCGCCCGTAAAGCGGGGTGACGGGAAGGAGTGGGGTAAGCCCATCGTGGTCGTCAGTCAAGATCATGTGGCCTCGACGCCTGCGGAAAAGCGTCGGTTGCGAGCCCTCGGGACAGTCGTCGAGATGGAAGCCGCCGCAGTTGCGCGTGTTGCGCAACGCGCGCAGATTCCGTTTGGCTGCGTAAAAGCGGTCAGCGATCTGGCCAGCGAAGGGTTTGCGATCGATCTCAACAGCGCCCGCGGCGCTGACGGCCGCTTCCGGACCAGCTATATTGTTTGGGACGCAGTGCGTAAGCCTTTGAAAGGATTGCCGGAATTGTGGCGGCTAAACGGCCGCAGCCGGCAGGGTGCGGAGAACTTGGGAGAGTTCATTGTCAACTGTCCAGTCTGAGCCGGAACAGGCCGCCAACGCCCCGCTGGCGCTGATGCGAGCTGCTGTTTACCGTGGCCAAGGTGAAGTTCGAGTCGAATCGATCGCGATGCCGGAAATCGGCCCAGGCGAGATTCTGATTCGTGTCGAAGCTTGCGGCATCTGCCACACCGATCTGAAAAAGGTAGAGTACGATCTGCTGCCGCCCCCTCGCGTCTATGGACATGAGACGGCGGGCGTCGTCGCCCAGGTGGGTGCCGGGGTGACCCGTTTTTCTCCGGGCGACCGGGTGATCGCCTTCCACCACATCCCGTGTGGAAGCTGTTTTTACTGCGCACGGAAGCTCTACGCCCAGTGCGCGGTCTACAAGCGCGTCGGCGTTACCGCTGGTTTTGAAGCGGCCGGCGGTGGCTTTGCGCAGTACGTCCGCGTCATGGATTGGATTGTGGAGCGCGGCGTTGAAAAGATCCCGGACGGCGTCTCGTTTGAGCAGGCCTCTTTTGTGGAGCCGGTGAACACGTGCGTCAAGGCGGTCCATCAGGCCCAGCCCAAGCCCACCGACACGGTGGCGATTTTGGGGCAGGGACCAATTGGCCTGATCTTCACCATGCTGATCCGCCGTATCGGGTGCCGCATTCTGGCCACCGACACCATGCCGCACCGGTTGGAGCTGTCGCGCCGGTTCGGGGCCGAACTTGCCGTCAATCCGCGGACCGGAGACGTTCCGGCGTTGGCCAAGCAGATGAGCGAAGGGCGCGGGGCTGATTTGGTGATTTTGGCCACTTCGGCGCCGGGTTTGGTGGAACAGGCGGTCCGGGCATCGCGTCCCGGGGCACAAATCCTGCTGTTTGCACAAACTTCTGATCAGGAAAGAATCGATTTGTCGGGAGCAGACATCTGCAAAGATGAGAGATTGTTGTATGGATGCTATTCCGCGTCCATCGATCTGCAAAAGGAGTCAGCGGACCTTGTTTTCAGCGGCGAATTACCGGTGGCGGAATTGATCTCGCACTGCCTGCCGCTTGAAAGGATCGCGGATGGTTTCGATCTCGCGTTGCATCCGGCTGGGGAATCATTGAAAATCGTAGTACAGCCTCAAAGGGGCTTGTAGTGGACATCTCACTTAGCACCAACAAGATGCTCGCCGCCGTTCTTTACGGCAAAGAGCAAGTAAAAGTCGAACCGGTCGCCGTTCCGCAAGTCGGCCCAGGGGACCTTCTGGTCCGGGTAAAGGCGGCTCTCACCTGCGGCACCGATGTGAAGGTGTTCCGCCGTGGCTACCATGCCCGGATGATCGTTCCTCCCGCCCTTTTTGGGCATGAGCTGGCGGGCGACGTGGTGGCGACTGGCGATCAGGTCACCCGATTCCAGACGGGACAGCGCATCATGGCGGCCAACTCGGCGCCCTGCGGCCACTGCTTCTACTGTTCCAAGGGTGTCGAGAACCTTTGCGAAGACCTGCTGTTCAACAACGGTGCCTACGCCGAATACATCCGTATTCCGGCCCGCATTGTGGAGCGCAACACCTACGAGCTGCCCGCCCATGTCAGCTATCAAGACGCCGCGCTGGCTGAACCGCTGGCCTGCGTGCTGCGGGGTGTGGAAGAAACCGGAATTCATCCGGGCGACAATGTGGTGGTGATCGGCCTGGGGCCCATCGGCCTGATGTTCGTCCGCGTGGCTGCCCTCCGTGGCGCGCGGGTGATCGCCATCGGCCGCCGGCCCACTCAGCTGGAGCGCGCGGGTGCCCTGGGCGCCCAAGTGCTGCTGACGGCCGATGATTCATTGAGCCTGGTCACCGCGGTTCGCGATGTCACCAAGGATCATGGCGCCGACGTGGCCATTGAAGCCGTGGGTTCGCCGCAGACCTGGCAGGAGGCCGTCCAGATGGTCCGCCGCGGCGGCACCGTCAATTTCTTCGGCGGCTGCCCGTCCGACACCACGGTGCCGATCGATACGCAACACCTGCACTATTCCGAGATCACGCTGAAGGCGAGTTTCCATCACACGCCCAAGCACATCCAGTCTGCTCTGGATATGATCTCCGCCGGCCATGTGACGGCGCGTCAGTTTGTGAATCGCGAAGAGCCGCTTTCGAAGTTGCTCGATGTGTTCAAACACTTGATGTCGCACAACGGCCACTTGAAGACGGCCATCATTCCGTAAAGTCCAAGTGTCCGCCGGTCCCGCGCCGCAACTCGAACCCAAGGACTTCGTCCGGGACCCGCAACTGCTCAGACGCACCTACACGCTGGCTGAAGCGGAGGCCTACACGCGCTGGCTGGCCACCCACCATTACGAGAACTTCCACGTCGTCAGCTTCCTGCTGCCGCCGGAGCTGCACCAGGATTTCTACAACGTCTATTCGTTCTGCCGCTGGGCCGACGATCTGGGCGATGAATTGGGCGACCGCGCGGAAAGCCTGCGCCTGCTCGCCTGGTGGCGCCAGCAACTCCACGCCATGTACGCGGGCCAGGTCCAGCACCCCGTGTTTGTGGCGCTTCAAGGTACCGCCCGCCGCCGCGATTTGCCGGTTGAGCCGTTCGACGACCTGATCCAGGCCTTTGAGCAGGACCAGGTGAAGACCCGCTACGCCAACTGGGCGGAACTGCATGACTATTGCCGCCGGTCCGCCAATCCGGTGGGCCGTCTGGTGCTGCTGCTGTGCGGCTATCGCGATGCGGAACGCTTCCGCCAGTCCGATGCCACCTGCACCGGGCTCCAGTTAGCCAACTTCTGGCAGGACGTGACGGTGGACTGGGCGAAAGATCGCGTGTATCTGCCCCAGGACCTGCTGGCGCGCCACGGGGTACCTGAGGCTGACCTGGCCGCCCGGCGCTTTTCTGGAGCCTTCCAGGCCGCCATGCGTGAGGCTGTAGATCATGCCCGGCTCTGCTTTGCCGAAGGCGCGCCGCTGGCCCGAACGCTGAACCCGCGCCTGGCGCTCGACATTGAGCTGTTCACCCGCGGCGGACTGGCGATTTTGAGCAAGATCGAAAGCCAGGGCTATGACGTCCTCAAGGCCCGCCCCCGCATCTCCAAACTGGAGCGCGTGATGCTGTTGCTGCAAGGGCTGGCGGGGTGGGCCCTTTCGCGCGCCGCCTCGGGGTGATCCGGACTGCCATGGCCAACGCCGCAACACCCCTGACCGTGGCCGATTCCTACCGCTGGTGCGCGGACGAAGCGCGGCGTGAGGCGCGTAATTTCTACTACGCCTTCCGCCTGCTGCCTCCCGATAAGCACCGGGCGATCTGCGCCGTCTACACGTTCTTCCGGCTCTCGGATGACCTGGCCGACGACCCCGGCCGCACCGCGGACCAGAAGCGCGCAGCGCTGGCCCAATGGCGGCACGATACGCACGCCGCTTTAGCGGGCGAGGTGCCCGGTCATCCGCTGTGGCCCGCCTTTGCGGACGCGGCGCAGCGGTTTGCCATTCCCCATCACGTGTTTGAAGACATGATCGATGGCATGGTCAGCGATCTGGAGCCGCGCCGCATCGCCACTTTTGACGAGCTCTACCGCTACTGCTATCAAGTGGCCAGCGTCGTCGGCATCAGCGTCATCCACATCTTTGGCTTCACCGATCCGCGCGCGCCGCTGCTGGCCGAGAAGTGCGGCATCGCCTTCCAGCTCACCAACATCCTGCGCGACGTCCAGGAAGATTTCGAACGCAGCCGGGTCTACCTGCCGCAACAGGACCTCGAGCAGTTCGGCGTGGCCACGATCGAGGATTCACCCGCCTTCCGCGAGCTGTTGCGCATGGAAGGCACCCGCGCCCGGGCCTATTTTGACGAAGCCTGGCCGCTGCTGGGCATGATCCACCCCACTAGCCGCGCGTCGCTGCAAGCGCTGATGGAGATCTACTCGACGTTGCTCCAGCGCATTGCCCAGAAGGACTACGACGTGCTGAGCCAGCGCATCCGGCTAAGCGGCGCCGAAAAGACATGGGTGATGGTGAAATCCCTGTTGAGCAGCTGGATGCGCGCGTAGGTCTAGCGGCCGGTGCGCGGGATGTCGATCGGCGTGGGGAAGACCTTTGAGATGTGGTCGTGCCAGGTGAGGTGTTCCTCATCAAGCAGCGCCCAGACAATGCCCAGCGTGGCGGGCGCGAAGCTCAACCAACTGGCGGCCATCCGGGCCAGTCTCTTCTTGCGGCATGGCGAGCGGCCATCAAAATCAATCAACCGGAGGCGCGCAAAGCGCAGCCCCACCGAATCGCGGTTCCCGATCACCAGCAGGCTTTGATAGAGCACGGCCGCAATCACGGTGAGGCCCACGGTCATGATCGCCGTCATCCGGTCCATCGCCATCGGTTGATCGACGCCATAGATGAACAGGCCCAGCATCACGCCGACACCCGCGGCCACCAAGCCCGCATCCACCAGCATGGCGAGAGAGCGGTGGGCCGCCGCGGCCACCGGTGCCTGCGTAAAGATCTCCGATTCCGGGGTGGGTGCCGGGCGCGTGCTGGGGCCGGCTGTTTTGGCGAACTCACCGGCCTGGGGAAACGAACCGGGCGTCGAAAATGCGAGCGGTTGCTGCGCCGACGGCGAGACGGTGCTGATCTTCTTGGCGGGCCGGGCTACTTTGGCTGCGGGCACCTCGGACGGTGACTCCGCGCCCGCCGGGCGGCCCGTAATCGGCACCACGCGCGCCTTGGGCATCCCGGACGGAAACAGCGACACCTGGGGGGGCGGCAACGGCTGCGCCACTCGCGCCATTTTCACCGCCACGGCCGCCGCGGTTCGAGGAGCCGCATCGGCAGCGGGCCGGACGACGGATTCCAGTGGCCGGAAAATGGACACGTCAAGGCGGCGCCCGCAGCGTCCGCAGCGGCTCTCCTCCGAATCGTTCTGTGCCTGGCAATAGCGGCAGGTCATCGTCTGTGTTCTTATTCGGCCGCTACCTCAAGTTGCTCCAGGGTAGTCCTCGTGCTAGCGTTCAAAGTTGGGGTTCCGCCTCCAGCCTGACTCGAAAGCCTTAGCTCTTTGCCTTAGTATACCCAGTGCTTAACATACCCAGCACAGATTGTCACGGGCTTTTTTCTCACCGGCTAGTTCAACTTGCCCTGTCTACCCTATTGTTAACAGGCCACTTGGCGTTTGGGCAACTAGGCCCGGGCATCCTGGGTGTCCCGCGGCCCACGGCCAACCCAACCGATCCTCAACCAAACAAAAGGGTAAAGGTAATCCGGCCCAATGCGCCCGCGCCGGACGAGGTGCTGGTCCGGTATCAACGGTCCGAGGTGGAGGGCAAAATCTACCACCTGCGCGGGTCGGCGGAAGTGGAGACCGCTGAAGGTCTGCTGCAGGCCGATGAGATCGACTACAACGAGGAAACCGGCGACGCCGAGGCGCGCGGCAACGTCCGCTATCGCAACTTCAACGGCGGTGAAGTGCTGCGCTGTGCGCGCGCCGTCTATGACGTGAAGTCCGAGACCGGCAAGTTCTACGAGGTCTCCGGCACCATTCCGGCCACCATCCAGGCCCGGCCCGGCGTCATGACGTCTGACAACCCATTCCAGTTCGAAGGCAAATGGGCGGAGCGCATCGAGACCCGCTACATCCTCTACAACGGCTTTGTCACCTCCTGCAAGCTGCCCAAGCCCTGGTGGCGTTTGCATGGACCCCGGTTCGACATCATTCCGGGCCAGCGGGTGATCACCAGAAACTCGCTGTTTCGCTTGAAGGGCGTGCCGCTGTTCTTTACGCCGTACTTCTACAAGTCGCTTGAAAAGCTGCCCCGGCGCAGTGGCTTCCTGATGCCCAATTTGGGCAACAGCTCCCGCCGCGGCTTGATGGTGGGCTTGGGCTACTACTGGGCCATGAGCCGCAGCTACGATCTCACCTACCGGTCGCAATACTTCACCCAGCGCGGCTTTGCCCACTTGGCCGATTTCCGCGGCAAGCCCACCCAGAAATCCGACTTCAACCTGCTGGTCTATGGCGTCAACGACAAAGGCCGCCTGCTGGATGATGGCACCCGCGGCGTCAAGGAAGGCGGCGTGTCAGTGAACTTTATCGGCAAGATCGACCTGGGCCGCGGCTGGACGGGCGTGGCGCAGTACAACTACCTCAGCTCCTTCCGCTTCCGCCAAGCCTTTACCGAAACCTTCAACGAAGCTGTCTTTTCTGAAGTCGCATCCGCGGCGGTGATCTCCAAGCACTGGAATGGCTACGGCATCAACGCCATCTTCCAAAGCGTCGACAACTTCCAAAGCCTGCTCGAGAACGACAAGATCTCTATCCGCAAGGCGCCGCAGGTGGAGTTTCTCTCGGCCGACCGCAAGATCAGCAAGAGCTTGCCCATCTGGGTCTCGTTTGAAAGCAGTGCCGCGGCCGTGCGCCGCAGCCAGCCGATCTTCCAGACGCGGCAGTTCGTCGAACGCTTTGACGTGGCGCCGCGCGTGATGACGTCCTTGCGGCTGGGGCCGGTGACGATTGTGCCCAGCGCCTCCATCCGGGAGACGGTGTGGGGCTCCAGCCTGGCCACTGCCCGGCCGCTCGACCCGGTGGGCGATCAAGTGGTCCGGTCGGCCTTTGAGACGGGCTTTGAGATCATCCTGCCGCCGCTGGCCCGCATCTACCGCACGCATGGCTGGCTGGGCGACAAGGTGAAGCACGTGATTGAGCCGCGCGCCAGCCACCGCTTTGTCACCGGAGTCTCGGACTTTAAACGCACCATCCGCTTTGACGAAACGGAGCTGCTCAGCAACACCAATGAAGTGGAGCTCTCCCTCACCAATCGCCTCTATTCGAAGAAAGGTGACGCCACGCGCGAGTTGCTTTCCTGGCAGGTGTGGCATCGCCGCTACCTGGATCCCACCTTTGGCGGGGCGGTGACGCCGGGGCAGCGCAACGTGATTGAATCCACCTCGTCCCTGTCGGCCTTCAGTTTCCTCGGCCAGCCCCGGCACTACTCGCCGATCGTGTCTGCGATTCGCGCGGAGCCGGTGCCGGGGGTGGGCATTGAGTGGCGGGCCGATTATGATCCGCTGCAAGGCCGCGTCATCAATTCCGGCTTTACCGCGGACGGGCGCCTGGATAACTTCTTCGTCTCCATGGGTCACAACCAGGTAAAGACCGACACGTTCCTCTCACCCCCCGCCAACCAGTTCCGAGGCTTGGTCGGGTTCGGCAAAGAGAACCGCCGGGGCTGGAACACGGGCTTCTCCGCCATCTACGATTACCGCCAGGGCATTATGCAATTTGCCAACACGCAGGTGACCTACAACACCGATTGTTGCGGCTTCTCCGTGCAATACCGCCGCTTCAGCTTCGGTACCCGTAACGAAAACCAGTTCCGCTTCGCGCTCTCCATCGCCAACATCGGCAGCTTTGGCACACTGCGGCGCCAAGAGCGCTACTTCTAGATCTCAGCCCCATGCGTCAGCTTGGGGCTTCTTCCTTTAACCCGCACAAGCCCCAAGCTCACGCATGGGGCTGAGAACGGGTTTCGCCGCTAGTTGACGCCCGCCAGCAGCGAGGCCAGCAGGATCAGATATTTGGTGCCCGGAATAATTGCCATCTTGTCGGCGCTCTCTTCGAGCGAGTGGCCCCCACGTCCGCGCGTCGCGCCGATGCCGATGGCGGGGATGCCCAAGGCCACGCCGACATTGTGGTCTGCGGCGCCCGAATCCATCGCTTGCGCGCGATCGACGACGGCCAATTTCAGATGGTCCGCCGCGGCTAAGGCGGTTTGCGTCAGCGGATGATTCAGCCGTTCTGATTTCGGTTTGGCTTGCGAATAGTCGATGATTTCCGTCATCGGCTCCATCTTGAATTGCACGCCCTCTTCGCGAGCGGCCTGTTCGGCAATCGCCTTCACTTCCGCCACCAGTTTGGTTTCGGTGGGCGTATCGAGCGCCCGGATATCAGTGGTGAAAAAGACGCTGGCCGGCACGGCATTGACGACCGTTCCGCCGCCCATCATGCCGATGTTGACGACCGGGAGATTGTTCCGGGTGCCGGGCTCCGGATCGGGCAGCTTCATCTCGCCGATGCGGACGATGGCCCGCGCCGCCGCTCGAGCGGAATTCGGCTTTCCCCGGCTGGCCAGCGTGTGCATCGACGCACCCTCGAAGATCATCCGGTACTGCTCAATGCGCAGCGCGCCGTAAGCTACCTGCCCCAAGCCGCCATCCACCGCCAGAAACAGATCCGGCTTGCGAGCCCGCCGGTTCAGCCAGAAATTCGCACCTCGCAGGCCTACCTCTTCCTGCACCGTGGCCAGAAAGACGATGTCGCCCTTGGGCGAAATGCCGGACTTCTTCATGGCGTCAATCGCACGCAGGGTGGCGATCAGGTTGCCTGTGTCGTCACCAATGCCGGGCGCGTAGAAGGTGTTGTTGTCTTCACGCACTTTGATCTTGGTGTCCATGGGGAACACCGTATCCATGTGCGCCGCAAACACCACCTCCGGGCCGCCGCCGGAGCCTTTCCAGGTGCCCCAGGTGTTGCCCATTTCATCGGTCTCGATGCCGGTAAGGCCAATCTCGGCCATCGCCTTTTTCATGTAGGCGATGCGCGCCTGTTCCTGCCGCGAAGGCGAGGAGATTTCGGTGACCTTGATCCATTCCGCCCACAGCGCCTCACGCGTCGTGTCCACGTGCGCGAAAGCCCGCTGCACATCCGGCCGCTGAGCGACGGCGGCGACAGAGGGCTGGCCAAGTAGCGGCGTGGTGAGACCAAGAACCAGTCCCAGGACGGACGTGGCGAGAGCGGCAAAATCAGGGGCGATACGCATTTTCTGGATGGTACCGCGCCTCAGCCCGCCCGTTGGGGCCAGCCCGCCGCAGCTGGTGCGGCCGAGGAACCTTTGCGCAGAAACCCCTGAAATGGAGCGACTTGGCGCGATCACAAAAACAGTTGACGAATGTCTTTTCTGCGATATGATGCTGCCTTAAGAAAGGTGGACCATGATCGTTTCACGGCTTCTTCTCCTGGCGTGTGCCGTTAGCGCGCTGGCTTTCGCACAGGGTGAACGCTGCACTGTTACCGGCAGCGTCACCGATTCCAGCGGCGCCGTCATCCCTGGCGCCAACATCAGCATCCGCAATATCCAGACCAACATCACCTCCAAGGCCAGCGCCAATGCCGCGGGTCTTTACTATGTCCCGGCGCTGGCCCCCGGCCAGTACGAAGTGACGGCCGACAGCGCCGGCTTCCGCCCCGCCCGCGTCTCCGGCTTGACCTTGACGGTTGGCTTGACCGCCACCATCAACTTGACACTCGAAGTGGGCACGGTGACCGAGGCGGTGGAGGTAAAGGCCACGCAGGTGCAACTGGAAGCTCAGACCTCCGGGTTAGGCAAAGTGGTGGAAGCGCGCCGCGTGGTGGAGCTGCCGATTCTGGGGCGCAACCCACTGGCGCTGGCGGCCACGGCGGCCGGCGTTCTGCCCACCTCCGGCCAGCGGCCCACCGGCGGCGACATTGTTGGCGTCAGCACCACGGCCCAGATCAACGGCGGCTTGGCGCAACAGAACGGCGTGCTGATCGACGGCGGCGAAAGCCGGGGCAGCACCGAATCCGGCAATGCCTACACCGTGCCGATCGAGGCCGTGGGCGAATTCAAAGTGGAGACGTCCAACTATTCGGCGGAGTTTGGGCGCGCCGCCGGTGGCATCGTCAACATGACCACCAAATACGGCACCAACAGCTATCACGGTGTCGGCTGGGAGTTTCTCCGCAACGATCACTTGAACGCCAACAGCTGGCAGAACAACCGCAACAACGTCCCCAAGGGCCTGTTCCAGCGCAACGAATTCGGCGCGACACTGGGCGGTCCGATCAAGCGCAACCGCACCTTCTTCTTCGCCACCTACGAAGGCATCCGGCAAGGCAGCCCCGACCAGGCGCTGGCCTCCGTGCCGACGACGCCGCAGCGCCAAGGCGACTTTTCGCAAACACTGGACCGCACCGGGCGCCTGACGGTGGTCTACGATTACCTGACCACTCGGGCTGACCCCAGCCGCCCGGGCCAGTTCATCCGTGACGCCTTCCCCGGCAACCGCATCCCGACCGACCGCATCCACCCGATCTCCCGGAACGTCACTCCGTTTTGGGCGGAATCCAACCGTCCCGGTGAAGGCTTCTCCCTGGTGAACAACTACTTCCGGGGCGGCAAATCGGTGACCAATCAGGACGCCTGGCTGGGACGTATCGACCACATCCTCAACGACAAGCACCGCATCTATGGCCGTTATGGCGGCCGCGAGCAGAAGAACACAACGTCGGTGGCCGTCAATCCGGGCTTCCCGCCGCGCACGCTCAGCTCGAACCCCGCCAACAGTGCTCTGATCAGTTTCACTTCGACGTTCTCGCCCAACGTGCTGGGCGAAGGGCGGGTGAGCTACACCCGGCTGCAGTTTGATTCCAGCCCGTTAAGTGAAGGCTTCAAGGTCAGCTCGCTGGGCTTTGCGCCGTCGGTGACCCGCAACATTCTGTTCGATCAGTTCCCGCAGATCTCGGTGCAGACCTACGCCCAGGGCGCGGGCTTGGCCGTGACGGGCGCGGCTCCCAATGAGTTTGATCAGCTGGGCGGCGTGGGCCGGACGCTAGCGCCGCAGGATTCCTGGCACTTCCAATATCACTTCACCGTGATCAAGTCCCGGCATAAGTTCCGCATGGGCTATGAGCAGCAGCTGATCAAGCTGAATGCCTTCAACTCGCAGCAGTCGGCCGGGCAGTACATCTTTGACCGGCTCTACACGCAGGGTCCAGACCCGACGGCCACCACGCTGAACGGCGGCCATGGCTTCGCCAGCTTCCTGCTAGGCGTACCCCAGACCGGCGCCATCACCATCACGCGTCCGCTGATGTTGTGGCAGTGGTACTACAGCGGCTACTTCCAGGATGACTGGCGCGTCACCAACCGGCTGACGGTTAACCTCGGCCTGCGCTACGAATACACCTCGCCCTATGCCGAGAAGTTCGGGCAGATCGGCTACATCGACTGGAACACGAACGACGCCGTCACCGGCGCGCGCGGCGCCTTCAAGCTGATCGAGCCCGGCGGCTACCAGAGCGACCCCAACCGCAAGAATTTCTCGCCGCGCCTGGGACTGGCCTATCAGCTGAACGACAAGACCGTCATCCGCTCCGGCGCAGCCATCTTCTACGCCTCCTACCTGGGCGTGAACGCGGCGGCCACCGATTTCGGCAATGGCGGCTTCCTGTCGAACGCTCTCTTCCTCGGTCAGCCCAATGCGCTGCCCAACACGCCGCCCGTCGGCGGCTCCTGGACCAACCCCTTCGCCGGTGGCATCACCGTGCCGGACCGCAACACCAACTTCGCCGGTCAGAACGTCCGCGCCGATACGCGCTATCGCCCGAACGCCTACATGGGCAACTGGTCACTGTCGATCCAGCGGATGCTCAGCTCGAACACGATGTTCGAAGCGGCCTACGTCGGTTCCAAGACGACGCACCTTTACTGGAACCGTCAGCGCAACCAGAACAACCCCGACGATGCCACGCTCGGCGCTGCGCTGCTGCAACCGGTGCCCAACCCGTTCTTTGGCAAGATCACCTCCGGCGCCCTCTCCGGCCCCACCATCCAGCGGCGCCAGGCGCTGCGGCCTTTCCCGCAATATCTTGACCTGCTGATCTTCCGTGACCCTTATGGCGACTTGAGCTACCAGAGCGCGACCTTCCGCCTGGAAAAGCAGTACTCGCAGGGCATGACGGTGTCGGTGGGCTACACCATTTCGAAGACCATCGCCTCCACTGCCCAATCGAACACCTGGGTCGTCGGCCCGTCCAACAGCCTCTACAACGCCCGCTACAACAAGGGCATCGAGGCCAACGACATCCCGCAGCGCATCGTCATTAGCTACCTCTACGACCTGCCCTTCGGCCGCGGCCGCAAGTACATGACTACGGGCCTGGCCAGCCGCGTCGCGGGTAACTGGCAGTTCTCCGGCATTACGGTGCTGCAGAAGGGCCGGCCGATTCTGATTGTGGCGCCGGATCAGACCAACCTGCTCAACTTCTCCTCCACCAACGGCCGCGCCAACCGGCTGAAGGATGCTGAGCTTTCTTCCGGCCAGACGCTGAATAAGTGGTTCGATACCTCGGCGTTTGAGCGCGCCCCGGCCTTCACCATCCCCACCGACTCACTGTCCCAGCCCAGCCTCCGCGGCCCCGGCCGGGTGAACTTCGATGTCTCGGTGATCAAGAACAACCCGTTCCGTGAGCGCTACAACATCCAGTTCCGGGCCGAGATGTACAACATCTCCAATACCCCGGCGCTGGATGCCCGCGGCTCCACCGTGGACGTAGCCAGCCCACAGTTCGGCCAGATCGTCACCGGCGGCAACCCGCGCAATATCCAGTTCGGGTTGCGGTTCGTGTACTAGGCGTGGTCACTCGACATACGGGCGAGCTCCCGCTGGTCGTTGTGGTGCGGGCTTCTATCCGGCCACAACCAGCGGCCCAGCGCCGACACTGCGGGCCGCGACAGCAACGGTCGAAGGCCCATCAAACCGGGGTGGCCGGCCTAGGCCGTCCCGGTTCAAGGCGACGAATCATCAGGCTCTTCGCAGGCAGACTGGGCCCAGCGGCTCCCGCTCTCAAAGGAGGCGTTTGCTTATGCAGCCCGGTCCGGCCGCAACTGATTCTCGGCGAGGTCCAGCAGTAGACGCAACGCCCGATTCACTGACTCGGAATCCTTGAACGCGCGAGCAACATCCGGGTCCAGCAACACGGCAATGGTTCCCGCCCGGTAAGCTTCGTGATGTCGTCCACGAACCCCGCCGGAGAAGTCGTACTCGGTTCTCATCTCATCCGGATCAGCCGTGCTCATATCTTCTCCGTTCGCCTGGCGTGGCCGCTCGCGCGCTGATGAGGCGGATACGCCCGTCACGCTCAGTATACGTCACCACTAGCACGCGGCCCGCCTCGGATTGGCCCATGCTGACAAACCGGAACTCCTCAAATGAATGATCCGGGTCCGCAATCGTCACTTCCAGCGGATCGGCGAACACCGTGATCGCTGCGGCGAAATCGACACCGTGCTTCTCCAGGTTGGATGCTGCCTTACCAGCGTCCCATTCGAATTCCATCGGGCCAATCTCCCAGGGCGGGCCACGCCGGGCCGCACCGGTTCAACTTACCATGACGGCTGCCTTCTCATGGTCCGCCCACGCATCATGCCGCCAGGATGCCTTCTCGCGGACCGGGGCACACTTTAGTGGTCTTCGAAAAGCAGTAGCGGCCTCACCACTCGCTGTAAGAGGTGCCTTCCAGGCTCTTTTTGTCGGACCCGCTGCGGACGTCGAAGATGCCGGGTTCGGACTGGCTGGCGCTGGTCATGGCGTCTTCCATGATGATCTTCCAGGCCGTGCTGGAACCCGCAATCGGGTCCACTGGGATTTGCCGCAGGTAGCCGGCTTCCACCAGGTCCTGCAGCGTCTGCGGAGCCTTCTGTTTGTCGTAGGTGTATTCGTCGATCAGCGTGCGCAGCGTGAACAGGTTGTTGCGCAGCACGCTTTCCTTGGCCCGGATGATCGACTTCTGGTACAGCGGCACGGCGATCGAGACGATGATCGACACAATCGCCATCACGATCAGCAGCTCGATCAGGGTAAAGCCCACCCGGCGGCGCGTCAGGCGGCCAGAGGGCGCGGCGGCGCTAATCCCACTCGGCATAAGGCGTCCCATCGGCGGCTTTCTCCATGGTCTTGGAATAGACGTCAAACACATTTTGGCCGCCCCAGCTGAGCGACTTGGGGTCGTCGTTGGTGGACCGGAGGCCCCACTCGGTCTTGCCCGTAAAGGGATCTTTGGGCATGCGCCGCAGGAAGCGGATCTTCTTGTCGGTGGCGGCTTGTGACACCTTGACGCCTTCCACCAGCACGTCCAGTTTCTCGGGGTAGCCTTCGGTGCCAATCTTGATCTGCCCCAGCAGTCCCTGGTCCGCGGCGTCCTTGTACTTGTCGATGGCGGTGCGGATCTCGCGCAAGGCAAAGCGCAGCTCCTTCTCCCGCTCCCGGCGGACGCGGTACTTGGCCAGCGGCACGGCCATGGAGGTCAGCAACGCCAGGATGGTGAAGGCGACAATCAGCTCGATCAACGTTAAGCCGCGCTGTCGGTGCAGGCGGCTCGCGCGGCGGACGGGCATCGCTAGTTCACATTCACCGTGACGGAGTTGCGCGTCACCGTGATCGGCTCCTTCTTGGAATTCTCAAGCAACACATCTTCCAGCGACACCGTCACCGGGCCCTTCTGCAGGGTCTGGAACGTGAACGTCACCAGGGTTCCGCTGCCGGTAAAGCCGGCCGCCCCGGCGGTGACCCGCGACAGCTTGACGGCCCCGCTGGCGATGTCGCGCGAGAACGAGACCGGCTGGTTGTCCGCCGTCATCGCCGGTCCGCGCGCCACTTCGAGCAGACGCAGTTTGTTCTTGTCGAAGTTCACACGGAACGGAGCGCTCATCAGGTCCTGCATATTGGACGCCTCCACGCTGATGGTCACCGTCCCGCTGAGGGAGACATCCGGGGTGAGGGTCCTGAGGTCCAGCCGCGCACCCGCTGGGATCAACTGCGGATTCGCATTTGACGGCGGGCCCGCCGGCGCCGGTGCCGGAGTGTTGAGGCCGGCCGGCGCGGCTCCCGGAGCCTGGGGTACGGGAGCCTGGGGTACGGGAGCCTGAGGTACGGGCGCGCCAGCAGCGGGCAGACCGGGGATTGGCAGACCGGGAATTGGTGCCGTGCCTCGCGGAGCCGCCGGGGCCGCCATTGCGGGCGGCGCCGGAGCGTTCGGCTCGGGCGTGTTGGCCGCCGGAGTGCTGGGCGCGGGCGTGGCCACCTTTGGCTCCGGCCGCGGCCCATAGGTGAGCTTCACATTTTGGTCATTGCCGGCGGATACGCCACGTAGATTTACCTCCGTGATGTCCGCCGACCGCACGATGCGCGGCACCAGCGCGATCAACAGCTCCGATTCGCTCTTGTCGTTGCCTTGGCTGCCAAACAGCACGCCAAAGCCGGGGATGCTGGCCAGGCCCGGAATGCCGCCCAGCGTGCGCGTGTTGTTGATGCTGGACAGGCCACCGATTACGCTGACCTCACCTTCCCGCAGCCGCACATCCTCAAACACCTTGCGCTGGCCGATGACGGGCTGACGGAGGCCGCCCACGTCCACCTGGTCGCGAATGTTCGACACTTCAATCTCGATGTGCATCGACACTTCTTCGCTGCCATGGATCTTGGGCGTGATGTCGACGTTGACGCCCACTTCCGCAAACTGGAACTGCGTGGAGACCAGCGGGTTGACGCCCGCGCCCACACCGCCGATGCCCGGCTGGAAACTGCCCGTGGCGTAGGGGTAACGGTCACCGATTTTGAGCGTCCCTTTGACGTTGTCAAGCGTCCGGATTTGCGGGTTCTGCAGCACGCGCGTCTGGCGGTCATCGAGCAGCGCCTGCACCAGCGCGCCCGGTCCAGCAATCGAGAAGTTGTTGGTGGACAGGCTGCCCAGACGGTTCAACGTCAGGTTGGAGGCCGGTGTCGTGGTGGTGGTGGTGGTCGTGCTGGTGCTGGTGGTGGTGGCGGCGGTGGTGCCAAACGAGACCGGAATGTTGATGCCGGGCTTGCCGCTGGTGGTGAAGGTGGCGGCCAGCGATCGGGTGCGCGTCCGGTTGGCCTCCATCACGATGATGTCGATCACCACTTCGCTCTTGGGCTTGTCGAGATCGAGCACCAGCTTCTGCGCCAGGCCAATCTGATCGGCCGTGCCGCGCGCCAGAATCGCCATCTGGGCGGTGTAGGTCAACAGTTGGCGCAGGTTGGTGACGGCGCGGATGGCGCCCGCGATTTCGTTCAGTTCCTGTTGCGAGGTGACGTTGGTGAGATAGAACACCTTCACCACGTTGTCTTCATATTCGCGGCGCTTGGTCTGCTGATCCTGCGTGACGAAGATGGCGTTGGCCGACAGCGGCTTCCAATAGGCCTTGGTCAGCACGGCCAGATAGTCCAAGGCTTCGTCGATGGTGGAGTTGTTCAGGTCGAGCGAAAAGTTCTTGCCCTGGTTTTGATTGATGTAGTCCTGGTCGAACAAAACGTTGAGCCCGGCCAGCTTGGCCACCGTGTCGTAGAGCGTCTTGGCGGGCTGATTGTTGATCTTCAAATTCGCCGGCAGCCGCGAAACGGATTTCAATTCCGGCACCGCCTGCAGCGAAGCCATGCGCTCTTCGGTGTCCTTGCGGGCGATGGCGGCCGGGCTCAGGGCCGCATCTTCCTGCTTGGTCTCGCCGCTCTTTAGCCGCTCAATCATCTGATAGGTGCGCTTCAGCTCCTGCTCCGCAATCGAGGACGAAGGGTCGATGGCGAAGGCCCGCTGAAACTCGCGCAGTGCCTCTTCCAGCTTTCCTTCGTTGCGCAGCTTCTGCCCGGAGTCCACCCGCGTCTGCCCGGCCCGGAAGCGCGCTTTGCGGACCCGCAACAGATAGGATGGGTCGCGCGGATCGGTCTTCAGGGCTTCCTCGTAGTGCTCCAGGGCGGCGCCGTAGTCCTGCTGGGCTTCGGCCACGTCGCCGGCCTTCAACGCCTTGTCACCTTTTCGGGTGCGGGCCTGGGCCAGGACCCCCAACACCAGCACCAGCAGCACCAGTGCCAGGCAGCGGACGGCCGTCCAACGGTACACTGACAGGTTTCGACGGTACACTGGCAGGTTCCTGGTCAAATTCAAGGTCACGGGTCCTCGCAGCTTCACGTATCATTTGACGAGCCAAAGTCCACCGGCGTGCATACTTATCTCCTTTTCCACAAGCCGTATGGCGTCCTGAGCCAGTTTTCAGGCGATGACACGCGGCCCACTCTTCGCGATTTCATCGCCATCCCGGACGTCTACCCGGTCGGCCGGCTGGATCATGATTCCGAGGGACTGATGCTGCTCACCGGCGACGGCCCACTGCAGCACCGGCTCTCTGACCCGAAGTTTGCGCACCCGCGGACGTACTGGGTGCAGGTGGAAGGCGAGATCACCGAGGCGGCGCTCGAGCAGCTGCGGCAAGGGGTGGCTGTGCAGGATTACGTCACGCGCCCCGCCCAGGTGCAGCGGATACCGCCCCCGCCGCTGGCCCCGCGAGATCCGCCGATCCGGGTCCGCCACTCGATTCCCGATGGCTGGATCGCGCTGACGCTCACCGAAGGGCGCAACCGCCAGGTACGCCGCATGACCGCTGCCGTTGGGTTCCCCACACTGCGGCTGGTCCGGTGCGCCATTGGGGAACTGAGGTTGGCGGATCTGGCTCCGGGGAGATGGCGGCACTTGACACCGCCGGAACTCGCGGCCCTTCGCGCGAAGGTGGTGGAGCCCCGGAAGGGCCCGCCCAAGCGCAGTTTCCGCCGCTGAGCGCTATCCTGGTGTATTGAAGTCTGCTTCCGGCATCAAAATTCTCGCTGACAACCGCCGCGCCGGGCACGAGTACGAGCTGATCGACAAGTACGAGGCCGGCATGGTCTTAACCGGCACCGAAGTGAAGGCGGCCAAACTCGGCCGCATCCAGCTGCGTGACGCCTATGCCGACGTGTTGAACAACGAGGCGTGGCTGAAAAACGCGCACATCAGCGAATACTCGCACGGCAACATCTATAACCACCTGCCCGTGCGGGAACGCAAGCTGTTGCTGCACAAGGCCGAGATCGAAAAGCTGCACACGTCGATTCAGCAAAAGGGGCTCACCATTGTCCCCACCAAGATGTATTTGAAGAACGGCAAAATCAAGATTGAACTAGCCGTCGGACGGGGCAAAAAGCTCCACGACAAACGCGCCTCCGAACGCGCCAAAGAGGCCAATGACGAGGCCAAAGAAGCGATGGCCCGCAAGAACCGCCAGTAAGCCCACCGGGCAAACTTTTCGAGGAACACTTTTCGATGAACGTCCAACTCTCTCTCGCCGCCGCGGCCACTGTTGCCGCCGATGCTCTCGTGATCCCCGTTTTTGAGGGCGAGCTGCCCACTGCTCTGCATCCCTGGATCGCCGAGCTCGGCTCCTCCGGCGAATTCACCGGTAAGCCGGCGGAGCTTTCCGTCATTCCCCAACCGGCTGGATTCGCCGCCAAGCGCCTGGTGCTGGCCGGGGCAGGGAAGATGGACAAGTTCACCGGCGCGGAGGCCCGCAAGCTGGCCGGTTCCGTGGTGCGGACGCTGAAGGCCCGCTCGGTCAAGTCGATTGCTTTCGTGACGGAAGCCGGTCACCTGGGCGCGGCCGTGGAAGGCGCGATCCTGGGTGATTGGGAAGCCGACGTCCACAAGCTGAATAAGGATTCCAAGCACTTGGAGACCTTCACGGCCGTGGTGCCGGAAGGCGCGCCAACGCTCGAAGCCGCGCTCGACCGGGCGCGCATCATTGGCGAAGCGCAGAACTTTGCTCGCGATCTGGCCAATGAGCCGGGCAACCTGTTGACGCCCACCGTGCTCGCCGCCCGGGCTCGCGCCATGTCGGCCACCTATGGCCTGGATTGCGAAGTGCTGGATGAAGACCGGATGCGGCAGTTGGGCTTCGGCTCCCTGCTGGGGGTCGCGCAGGGCTCGGCTGAACCGCCCACGTTCATGGTGATCCGCTACACGCCCACCGCGCCGGTGGAAGGCGTGCACTTGGCACTGGTGGGCAAGGCCGTCACGTTTGACACGGGTGGCATCTCCATCAAGCCGTCCGAAGGCATGGAGCAGATGAAGTACGACATGTGCGGCGGCGCGGCCGCGCTGGGCGCCATGCAGGCCATTGCGCAGTTGAAGCCGGCTATTCCGGTTACCGCCTTCATTCCGTCGGTCGAAAACATGCCGGGCAGCCGCGCCCAACGGCCGGGCGACATCGTCAAGTCACTATCGGGCAAGACGGTGGAAGTGCTGAACACCGACGCCGAAGGCCGTCTGATTCTGATCGACGCCATGACGTGGGCCATCCGCCAGGGCGCCACGCACTTGATCGACGCCGCCACGCTCACCGGTGCCATCGGTGTGGCGCTGGGGGCGGTGAATGCCGGGGCATTTGCGAACGATCAGCCGCTGCTCGACCGCGTGCTCAAGTCCGCCAAGATGCAGGGCGAAAAGATGTGGCCCATGCCGATGGACGACGAGTACAAGGAACTGCTGAAGTGCGCCTTCGCCGACATGCCCAACATCTCGGGCGGCCGTGCAGGCGGCGCCATCACCGCCGCCAAGTTCCTCGAAGAATGGACCGAAGGCAAGCCCTGGGTGCACCTCGACATCGCGAGCATGGCCTGGAGCACGGAAGCCAAGCCGTTCCTCGCCAAAGGCCCCACCGGCTACGGCGTCCGCACCTTCGTCGACCTCGCGCTGCACTGGTAGGCGAGCATTTTTGTGTTGATCCAGCCCCATGCGTGAGCTTGGGGCTTCTTCCGGGAACCTTGCAAAAGCCCCAAGCTTGCGCATGGGGCTAGACCGCTGCGGTCATCCGTGAGGAGAGGCGCAAAGTAGTTCGAGCTACGCCCCGGCCGCGGCGCTTCGCGCGTCCATGCGCATTTTGGCGTTCGGCGTGGCCAGTTGATCGAGCAGCGATTCATGGGTGGCTGGTTCCAGCACGAAGAAGGTCCGGCCCTCCTCGTCGCTGATCACCGCCTGGCCATGCGCGACAAAGACGGTGCAGAGCTGGCGCTCACCCGCATTCAGCGCACTGGCCGCCACGCGCAGCATGCCGCTGGGCTCCGGCTCCAGCTTGCGCAGGAAGTCCCGCACGAAGATCTGGCCGTCCAGAGATTCGAGCGTCGCCGCGGCGCCCAGCAGGCGATGCTCGGAGGAGCCTGCGATGTAGGGTCCAGAGGCGTAGGCGATCAGAAAGATAATCACGTCGATGAACGCCGCCAGCAGCAGTGCGAAGATGTGGCGGCCACTCGGCGCACCCAAGGCTGCGAAGGCCAGCAGCAGGTCCTCCTGGCCGCCGGAGGTCTTGTCGAGGTTGCTCGCATAGTCCGGCACCTCCGGCCGTTTCAATGGGCCGGAGTGCAGCTGCCGTTCAGCTTCCGCCCACGGGATGGTGTCGTAGACCTGCCGGAATGCGCGCAGCTGTTCCTCGCTTGTTTGCGTCGGCCGCAGTTGCGTCCGGAAACTGGCCAACGCCTTCTGCGAAGCCGCAATCTGGTCTAGCGATTGCTGGGCCAGTTTGGCGTACCGCTCGAACGCCGTGTAGCGTAGCCCTTTGCCTGCACCCTCTTGATAGCTGACGCCGAAGGTTCGCGCCTCGGTGCTGACCGCTTCCCGGACACTGGCCAAGTACGGATCGGCATCCTGCGCGCGCGAAATATGGCCCACGGACTTCTCGGCTTCGGCCATCTCGGTCAGCGCCGCCACGTGCCGCCGGGCTTCGAGCGCGGCGCCGGAAAGAATCTCCCCCGCCGCTCCAGTGGCCGTGCTGATATTGTCGTAGAGCCCGCGCTGGATCTCGGCCGGACGCTCGCGCTCAGCAAACCAGGTGTAGAGGCTGACGTAGGAGAACGCAATCGAGACGCATGCCGTCACCGCGTAGACCGCGATCAGCAACGCCCGCCGGGCCCGCCCAAAGCCCACCAGCCACGCCACCAGCACCAGTGACGCCTGAATGCCCGCCGACGCCAGCAAGGCAAACCAGACGTTCAAATAGAGCCGCATCCCCTCAAAGGTCGTATACCAGGAGACCAGCGCCAGCAGGCAGCTTGCCACAAACAGACCCGCCACCACCGGACGGCTGGGTGACGCATCGGAGGCCCCGGGGGAGGAAAACGCAAACGGCATGGAATGCTCCTAGCGAGTGCATACGGGAATCGGCACTGGTATGTTCGTCACAGCAGAGAATTGTTTTTGGAAATGCGGTGCTCCCCAGTATCGCGGCCATTGCATTACACTCGGAGAAGATGGCAGCTATCGTCGACATCGGCACATTCATTGAGCGGCGGCCGGGGCTTCGCGGCGGCCGCCCCGTCATCTCGGGTACCGGCCTTTGCGTCCGGACGATTGCCTGTTGCTACGCGTTTCACGGTCTGACGCCAGAGCAGATTGCTGACAACTACCCACACGTCAGCTTGGCCCAGGTTTACGCCGCCCTGTCCTATTACCTCGCGAACCGCCAGGAAATTGACGATGATTTGGCCGCCGAAGCTGCGTTGGAAGAGCAGCTTGCTAGCCAGGCCTGAGGCGCTGTGAGGCCGCGCGCCAGTCTTTACCTGGACGAGGATTTCTGCGACACCGTCTTGGTGAAAAGCCTCCGCAAGTCCGGCCTGTTGACGTTGACCGCGGCTGAGGTTGGGATGCTTGGCCGGCCCGACGAAGAGCAACTCTCGTTTGCATCCGAACGCTAACTCGTGATCGTTTCCTATAACATCCGAGATTTTCAGCGGTTACATACCGCACGCGTCACGCTCGGTCAACACTCAGGAATCACTCTAGGGTCGCAACAGCGGTATCCGGTGGGAGAGGTGGTTCGGCGCCTGCTTCGGTTAATCGAGACCATCTCCGCCGCCGACATGCGCAACCGGCTCGAATTCCTCAGCCGTTGGGGTTAGTCCGGCAGTATTTGGCGGAGTGCCTTTAGTACTGGTGTTGACGGGCTCGCCGTTGCCGGCGCAGCGCTGTTGCCGCTACTTCATCTCCACCACAATCGTCCGGTAGGCCTTGCCCTGCGCGGTCAACTGTGGAGCGTCCTCGCCCTTGTCGTGCCACAAGACATCGCCTGACTTGCGCTCCCGGATCTCGATGGCGCCTGTCTTTGAGTCCTTGCGTTCGTACTTGGCGTCGTCCAGGAACACGATCACTTGATCGGTGGGCCGGATGTAGGGGGTGCGGGGTTGGCCGGGCGAATAGAGCATCTCGGAGATGCGGACCTTTTTGTTCTCGAGCTTGGTCTTCATCACGGGCGGCGCATCGGCCGTCATCAGCAGGGCCGTCAGGCCGCTCGATACCAGGGCGGTGAGAATGATCTTTTTCATTTCGGGGCGTACTCCTTGCGTACCAGGAAGACATAGCTGGCAATGCCCAGCAGCAGGAACACGAACACGGCGATCAAGGGCGCTTCCCAGCCGCCCGTCGTCTGCCGCAGATAGGCCGTCAGCAGGGGCACGACCACGCCGGGCAGGTTGGCGGCGGTGTTCTGGATGGCGGCCAACCGCCCCGCCGGTGCGCCGGGCAGCATGGCGGGCGTCAGCGCCCAGTAGTTGCCGGTGGCGAGACCCAAGCCGCTGAGCGAGAATACGGCAATCCCCAGCGCCAGACTTTGCGAGTCGACAAAGGCGCCCAGCAGTTCCGTCGAGGCGATCAGCAGGCCGCCGCAGATGAACAGCTTGCGCACCTTCACCAGATCATGACCTTTGCGGATGAAGTAGTCCGCCGCGTAGCCTGACAGAATCGCCACAATGGCAAAGCCCAGATAGCTAAACCCGGTATAGAGCCCGTTGTCGGCCAGCTTCAGCTTCCATCGTTCGGCGAAGTAGCTGGGCAGGTCCAGCAGGCAGAAATAGTTGAAGTACTGGTAGCAGAAGCTGCCAATGATGATGCCCCAGGTGACACGGTTGCTCATCAGCTTGCCAAAGCTCAGCATGCCGGATTCGGTCTTGACGAGGACCGTCTTTTCGAGCTCCCGGTCATTGTCCTTCACCAGCAACAGCCACGGCAGCAGCCACACCAGCGCCCCAAAGCCCAGCACCATAAACATCGTCTGCCAGCCGTAGGCATGCAGCAGCCAGGCGGACAACGGCGCGCCCAGGGCCGGACCGATCTTGGCGGAGGCCTGGTAGAGCCCCATCACGTAGCCATGTTTGCTGGCCGGGAAATTCAGCCGGATCCACCGGATGCCCGCGGGCGTGTTCACCGCCTCACCGGCGCCCAGGAACAACCGCAGCAGAAACAGCTGCGTGGTGTTGGTGGTCCAGGCCGTTAGGCCGGAGACCGCGCTCCAGATCAGAAAGCAGACGGCAAAGGGACGCTTGACGCCGTAGCGGTCGATCAGCCAGCCGGCTGGCACTTGTAGTAATGTGTAGCTCCAGAAGAAGGCGGAGTTCAACCAGCCGCGCTCCTTCTCGGTGATCTTGAAAAAGGTCTTGAAGTCCGCCACCGTTAGCGCGAAGGAGAGATTTTGCCGGTCAAAGTACGCCACAATAAACGCGACGCACAGGAGCGTCACAATGGACCAGCGCCGCAAGGGGCTGATGGTGAGAGAGGATGAAGAAGCGCTGTTGTCGTTCAAGAGAAGTACGGTATCATACGGCGCGTTGGACTAGAACATGCAACTAAAAGTAATGGCATTCGTTCTGGCGGGCGGAAAGGGCACCCGCCTTTCGCCCCTGACCAAAGAGCGGGCCAAACCCGCTGTCCCCTTCGGGGGCCGTTATCGCATTATCGATTTCGTCCTGACGAATCTCGTCAACTCGGGGATCAATTCGATCTACGTGTTGATCCAATTCAAGAGCCAGTCTCTGCTGCAGCACTTGCGCGATGGCTGGGAGTTTTCCGGAGTCTTAAAAAGCCAATTCATCATTCCCGTTCCCGCCCAAATGCGGTCTGAAGGCGAGACCTGGTATCGCGGGACCGCGGACGCCATTTATCAAAACATCAACCTGATCGAACAAGCCGACCCGCACCTGGTGGCGATCTTCGGCGCCGATCACATCTACCGTATGAACATCCGGCAGATGGTCGAGTTCCACGAGCAGCGCCGGGCCGATTGCACGGTGGCCGCCATTCCCGTCCACAAAAGCCTGGCCAGTGAGTTCGGTGTCATCGAGACCGACCACGACGGCCGCATCATCGGCTTCCATGAAAAGAAGGCCGACGCTCCCACGATGCCCAACAACCCGGACATGGTGCTGGCCTCCATGGGCAACTACATCTTCTCCACGCCCGCGTTGACCCGCGAGCTCTACGACGATGCCCGTAAGCCCGCCAACCTAACGGCGCACGATTTCGGCCAGAACATCTTGCCGGGCATGGTGGGCCGGTCCGCCATCTACGCCTACGACTTCAACACCAACCACATCCCGGGTGACCCGCTGGATCAGCCGGCCTACTGGCGCGACGTCGGTACGCTTGATGCCTACTACGAAGCCAACATGGACCTCCGCAACGTGGTCCCGCTGTTGAACCTCTACAACAAGCAGTGGCCGCTGCGTACGGCCGGTTATGAAGACCCGCCCGCCAAGTTCATCTTCAATCAGGAAGGCCGCCGTGGCATGGCGGTGGAATCGATTGTCGGGGGCGGCACCATCATCTCCGGCGGCTACGTCAAGGGCTCCGTGCTGGGCCGTGGCGTGCGCGTCTACGATGGGGCGGTGGTGGAGGATTCCATCATCTTCGACAACTGCATCATCGGCAAAGGCGCGCGCGTGCGCAACGCCATTCTAGACAAGAACGTGATCGTCGCCGACGGCGACAGCATCGGCATCGACCTGGCCGCCGACGCCAAGCGTCCCGGCTTTCACGTCAACCCGCCGTCACCGATTGTGGTGGTGGAAGGCAAGCGCTCGAAGGTCAGCATCAGCACGATCGACCTTTAGGAGCTGGTGATGACTCGCCGTCAACTCATGCTGGGCGGTGCCGCCGCTCCGCTGCTTCAATCGCAGCAACTCCGGCCCGCCCAGCCGCGCCGCCAGCCGAACATCGTGCTGCTGCTCTCTGATGACCACAGCGCGCCCTACCTGGGCTGCTACGGTGATCCAGCAGTCCGCACGCCCCACCTGGACCGCTTTGCGTCACAAGGCATGCGTTTTGACCGTGCCTTCACGGCCGCGCCGCAGTGCGTGCCTTCGCGCACGGCGTTGATGACCGGCCGCTCGCCCATTTCCGCGCGCATGGGCCGCTTCTCGTCGCCCCTGCCACCTGACATCGTCACCATGCCCGAACGGCTTCGCGAAGCCGGATACTTCACCGGCATCTGCGGCCGTCTTTATCACCTGGATGGCCCCGGCGTTGAGCGTTGGAACCCGGTGACGCGCGAAATCATCGACCGCCACGGGATGATGACGTTCTCCAAGCGCGTCGATTATCTCGATGCCACCGGCCAGCCGCGTCTCAACGACCGGATCAATACTTTCTTCGATCAAAAGCCTGCCGACAAGCCGTTCTTCCTGTGGGCCAACTTTAGTGACCCGCACCATGTATGGGACGCTCAAGGGCCGGGCGGCGCGGTGGACCCGGCGAAGGTGCGCTTGCCCGCCCAGTTGCCCGATCTCCCCGGCGTGCGCGGCGATCTGGCGCGTTATCTGGCTGAGATTGAGCATCTCGATGCCGACTTCAACCGAGTGCTCCAGACCATCGAAAAGCGCGCTCCCGACGACAACACCATCGTCGTCTTCATGGGCGACAACGGCATGGCATTTCCGCATGGCAAGGGGTCGCTCTATGATCCGGGCACGAATGTGCCGCTGATGATGCGGTGGCCGGGCATGATCCAGCCGGGCAGTTCGAACCGGGCTCTGTTTTCGGGTGAAGATCTGGCCCCTACACTGCTGGATGCGGCGGGCCTCACTTCCGTTAAGGGCATGACCGGACGCAGCTACTTGCCGCTGCTGCGCGGCCTTCCGCAGCCATCGCGGCGCTACGTTTTTGGTGCGCGTCTGGCGCACGGCAATGCGGCCTACACGGCGGAGACGATGTCCTCGGAATGGGACCAGTCCCGCATGGTCCGCAGCGAACGCTACAAGCTGATCTACAACTGCACACCCTGGATGGAGTATCAGCCGGTCGATAGCATGCGAGACCCTGGCTGGCAGCAGATGGTGGCCGCCCACGCCGACAAGCTGCTGAAACCGGAACACGACCGGGCGTACTTCACCCGGCCCCGGCCCATCGTTGAACTCTATGATCTGGAAACCGACCCGGCGGAGCTCACCAACCTGGCGGGCAAGCCGGAAATGGCCGCCATCGAACGAGAACTGAAGATCGCGCTGCAGGAAAAGATGATCGTCGATTACGATTTTCTGCCCTTGCCGCTGGGCGCGACCAACGACCGCTAGCCGGGTTGCGGCGCGCCCCTGGCGGCTGCCGCCGTGAAGGTGTTGAAGTGGCCCTCCACGGTGCTTTCAACGGGCTCCGAATAGCCGCCGCCCATCACGATTACGAGTGGATGGGGCAAGGCCAGCACCAGCGCATCCCGCTGCTTCAGTCCGTCGTGGGTGAGCGATAGCTTGCCCAGCCGGTCGGTGGCGAGTGCGTCTACGCCCGATTGGAAGTAGATGATGTCAGGCGAAAACTCCCGCACTCGATCCAACACCCGTGCTACTTCCGGCAGATACTCTTCATCTGTCGCGCCATCTTCGAACTCGATATCGAACTTCGATTGCTGCTTGCGAAATGGAAAGTTGTTCCGGCCATGCAGAGAGATGGTCAACGTCTCCGGGTCGTCTGCGAAGAGCGTGGCGGTGCCGTCACCCTGGTGAACATCGAGATCGACAATCGCCACCCGCCCGATGCGGCCTTCCGCGCGGAGCACCGCAATGGCCACCGCCATGTCATTGAAGATACAGAAGCCGGAACCCGCATCGCGGAACGCATGATGCGTGCCGCCCGCTAAGCCGCCGCCCCAGCCGGTCTCCAGCGCCACCCGCGAAGCGGCCAGCGTTGAGCCGACCGAAGCCAGCGTCCGCTGCACCAACCCCGGCGACCACGGAAACCCGATCCGCCGCATCATCTGCGGGTCCAGCGTGCCGTCGACAAAGGCTTGCGCGTAGGCGGCGTCATGCACCCGCGTCACTTGGTCGAGCGAGGCCAGGGGCGCCGGTTGCAAGTCAAACAGCCCGGTCGCCGACAACCGATCCCGCAGCAGCCGGTACTTCCGCATCGGGAACTTGTGGCCGTCCGGAAGCGGGATCTCGTGATGATCGCAGTAGAAGACTCGATGAGCCACAAATGGCCGCTACAGGTCGTCGATCGAGGTCCATCGATCACTGCGAGCAGCATCGTCCAAGACTTTCCAGAACCGAGGGCTCGATGAGAGCAGGAGGCTCTCCAGATCAGTGGACTCGTCTACCTGAAGCAAGATCGCCCGGCTCTTCCCGTTCTTGGTGATGACCACGGGTCCCGACTCAGGCAGGTGCTCGATAACGCTGCTGAGATTGTTCTTCACGTCACGCAAGCTTTCGATCTTCATAGTTCAAACTCCTCCCCGCCGACATAAAGTTTGTCTCCCACTTTTTCTCCTAAGAGCAATACTTCCACTCTTTCGCGGCTGATCCGGTAGAACACTCTCAGTTCGTGCAAACGCAGTTCGAAATCTGCGTGCGGCGACGGGCGCCGCAGCCGGAACTTGTTGCGTGACTCTGCCGCGGGGTCGTTCTCTCCCAAATGAAGCTTGATGCCCTCCTTTAGCTGAGTCTGCTTAACCTTTGAGAATGCCCGATACTGTTGCTCGGCCGCAGCCGAGAACATGATTCTCCGCATACTGGGAGTGTAGCCTAATTATGCTACGGCGGGCGGGTTCTTAGCCCAAAGCTGCTCAAGCCGAGATCGGAGTTCTCTCTCCACATCTTCCAATGCCAGCATCAAAGGTTCGGACTGGGACTCGGCAATGATGAATGCGTTGGCAGTCAGGATTCGTATAATCCTTGCATGGACGATGATTGTCATTTTGAGAGCACGTATGAATGGCAAGTCGCCTGCCGCATCGTCGAAGTAGGAGACCGCCCCCATCGGTAAGCCACGGAATGTATTCGCAAGGCCAATGCTGCTGGCATGCTGCAACTTCGAACAAAAGTCATAGTCCCTGTACAGGTGGGTCAGCTGCGTTGCAGGATTTCTCCTGCTTTCGAGAATTTTTGGGACCTTGAACCGTTCCTGGTATCTTCCGTAAGCCACCTCGTCGATCTCCCCAGTGATCGCGGAGACTGCCCGCCAGACCGTTGAATCTTCAGGACACTGTCGCAGTTGGATTGCGAACGCGCACATCTCAATTGCCTTTCGGAGCGAAGGGAACGCCTCGCTGCTGTGCCCTCGCACAAGGCTCATGAATCCTTGGAAGAGCGCGCATTGACACGTCGCACAAAAGGCCAGACGAAGATCAAAGGAGTCCTTCAATACAACGTCAGACGGAATGCCTTCGGCTTCGACTGCAAGACGCCGAAGCTCAATGTAGATGTCCGACAGGCGGTGGCATAGGTCAAATGCCCATCGAAAGTGCCAGAGCCCCTGAAGAAAGTGACTATGCTCTGCTGCTTCGGCATTCAGCAGATCAAAGTTGATGGTTGATCCGCCATCCATTTCAGCTACCGCTTCGACAAGTCGCGAATGAGAATGTCCTTGAACCGCATGTCGCCTTTGCCGCCGGAGTGCAGTTGCAGGGCGATGGGGCCGTCGAAGGACTTGGGCTTGGGGTCGGTGAAGTCCACCAGCGTCACGCCATTCAAGCGCGACACGTAGCGGTTGCCTTCCACCTTCAGCAGGTACTCGTTCCAGTCGCCCTTGCGGACCACGGTTTCGTTCTCGGGCGAAGGCCACACGATCCACTGGCGGCCATCGCCATAGAGGCCGCCCGTGTGTTGTCCGATGGTGCAATCCACTTCAAACTGCAATCCCTGCGTGATGTCGGGTGTGCCGGGCTTGAAGGCGGTGTGGAAGAAGACGCCTGAATTGCCGTCGCCATCGCACTTGAACTTGATCGACAGGTGGAAGTCTTTGTACGGCTTGTCGGTCTGCAGGTAGCCGTACTCCTTGGTGATGGCGATGCCGTGGATGACGCCATCTTCCACCACCCACTTTTCCTTGCCCACTTCCACCCAGCCGGAAAGATCCTTGCCGTTGAACAGGGTCACCCAGTCTTCACCGGGCAACTTTGCCTTGGGAGCCGTAGTCTGGGCAGAAAGCGACGCGAACGTCGAGCAAGCGAGTAGGAACAGCGCAGCGGTTTTCACGTTGACCAGGATATCAACCGCGCCCCACCAGCGGCATGGTGGTGGCCATCACCGTCATCGTCAGCACGTTGGCCGACAGCGGCAGGCTCGCCATGTAGACCACGGCATCGGCCACATGCTGCACGTCCATCCGCGGCTCCGTGCGCAGTTGTCCATCGGCCTGTAGCACGCCCGCCGTCATGCGCTGCGTCATGTCGGTGGCGGCGTTGCCGATGTCGATCTGCCCGCAGGCAATGTCGAAAGGGCGACCATCGAGCGCGATGCACTTGGTCAGGCCCGTGATGGCGTGCTTGGTGGTGGTGTAAGGCGCTGAGTTGGGCCGCGGCGTCTGCGCTGAAATCGAACCATTGTTGATGATCCGCCCACCCTGCGGCTGCTGCGCCTTCATCATCTTCACGGCCGCCTGCGCGCACAGGAACGCTCCGGTCAAGTTGACGTTGACCACGGACTGCCACTGGTCAAACGTCAGCTCCTCCATGGGCACGGCCGGCACGTTGATGCCCGCGTTGTTGAACAGCACATCCAACCGTCCGAACTTGGCGCTGATGGCCGCAAACAGAGCCTCCACCGCCGCTGGCTGCGTGATGTCCGTGGGTACGGCCAGTAGACGGTCCGCATCAGACGCCGCCAAGGCGATCGTCTGGTCCAGCTCCGCCGCGCGACGTCCAGCTAGCGCCACCGCATACCCCGCCTTGTGCAAAGCCAGCGCCACGGAGCGTCCAATGCCGCTACCGGCTCCGGTCACGAGTGCAATCTTCATGGATGCATTGTATGCTGGCGGACGTCCATGCTGATTTTGCCAGCCTCGGCCGCGATCTCACTAAGCGGCTGCGGTCTACCTTCAAATAGAGCCCGCCGAAGCGTCCTCCAAGGCCCACGACAGTGGGTGTGCTCCACTCCTCCCCAGCTAGCCCGGGCCAAGCATGCGCGACGGAATGTATCGCTGACTTTGTTTGTTGTGAGTTGATCGCTGAAGTACACTGACGATAGTCTCAGGATCAACGAGTTGACATAGATTCAAAGGGAAATAGATGCGACCCAGGACGACGGTAAAGAATGCGTGACACGATACTCTTAAGCCACGCAAATCCGGAAGATAATGAATTCACGCTGTGGCTTGCACTCCAGTTGGCGAGCGCAGGCTACCGCGTGTGGTGCGACTTGACAAAACTTTTGGGTGGCGAAGTGTTTTGGGACGACATAGAGGCCGTGATCCGAGAGCGGTCCGCCAAAGTAATCTACGTTCTGTCACGGACTTCCAATGCGAAAGATGGACCATTGAGAGAGCTTCATCTCGCGCAATCACTTGCCCGACGCGAAAAACTCATCGATTTCGTCATCCCAGTACATTTGGACGATCTGCCAGATAGCGAAGTGACCATTGAACTGACAAGAGTCAACCCGATCCCGTTCAAGGGGTCCTGGGCGAGTGGTTTGGGCGTCGTGCTTCAAAAGCTTGAGGAAGATGGAGTTCCGAGGGTCGCAAGTTTCAACCCGGCAGCCGTCAACGATTGGTGGCGCTCTCAATTTGGATCTGGGCAAGGAATTCGAAAAGAATCAGAAGTGGTGGTTTCCAATTGGTACAAGGTAGAGAGTTTGCCTGCAAGCCTCTACGAGCACAGAATCAGCAGGAGCAAGCCAGGCTTGGTGGATTTTGACACCTCGCGGCTCCCTTACCCTGGAATCTGGCTAGACGACCTTTCTGTCTTGACCTTTGCTTCCGCAGACGATTTCACCGAGTACCTTGGGCCGAATTTCTTCGTCGAGAAAAGCCGGGAGATCGTGCTGGAAGATTTCTTGGCGGGTAAAGACTCCTTGAGGGACGGCCCGAAGTACATAGCTCAGATTTTGAGGCTCGCGTGGGATCGGACCCTTAGGCAAGCGCTATCCGCATACGAGAGTGCTGACGGTCGATTGTGCTACTACTTCCAGAAAGGGATGGTCGCAAGCGACACGGTCTCATTCATTGATTCAAATGGCAAGAAATCGCATCGCGGTATGGTCGGATACAAGACCATGCTTGGTGGCAAGGTTCGATATTGGCACTACGCTCTAAGTGGAAAACCAATCGTCCGCCCCGAGACCCTCTTTCTGCTCAAGGGACATGTTCTCTTTTCTGACGATGGTGTCAATCTTTGGACGAACAAGGATCTGATGGCCAAGGCACGGAGAAACCAATGTCGCAATTGGTGGAATGACGAATGGCGCGATCGTATGTACGCCGTGATTGGCCATCTTGCTGATGGCGGCGATCTAGTCTACTTTCCGCTCGGGTCGACCGCGAGCTTCACGCTTTCGAAAGATCCTCTGCCATTCGAAAGTCCGGTATCCTACATCGAGCCCGGAGTGGTCACCAAGGACGAAGATCTGGCGGAATACGACTTCGAGGATGACGATGAAGAACTCGGGGAAGTCGAGGGAGATGTCGGGCTAACTCACCAGGAGCCTGAACTCGGATGATGCGGAAACTCCTCAAACTCGACGAACCCCTTCTGCTCTTCAAGCACGGGCAAGCCATGGAAGATCCGCGCGACGGGCTCTCGCTGTTTGGCCCCCTGGATGAGGGGAAGCCCTACGGCATTCGCGCCGGCGTCGTGGGCACGGCTTCTTGTATCGCCAAGTTTAAGTCTTGGGTGGACTGGGTACAGCTTCCTGTCCGTCTACTGACTCCCGTTTTAGCTCGTCCTCCATTCCCTGGCTTCGAAGCTGCTTTTCGGGTTCCGTGGAACTCCCGTCCAGCTCTCACAGTCGAGATCGATGAGAGCGAACTGAAAGCAAAGAGCGGACTGGACGACCGGCACCAAAGGGTTTATCAGACCGTTGACCTTTTTTCTCAGGCGATAGTTGATGCGCTTCGAGATGAGGAATCAAAGCCCGATGTTTGGTTTGTCGTCATCCCGGACTACGTGCGCCGATATTGCCGTCCCGAAGGAATTGTCGCCCCAGCGGATCGCCATGAATCCCAACGGTTCTTCAAATCGGCCAAACAGGCAAAGGCTCTCTACCAAGCGCCGTCTCTGTTTGCAGAGGCAAACGAAGCCGCCGAGCCGTACTTCTTTAAGGAAAACTTCAGGAATCAACTCAAGGCACGGCTACTGGAGCATCGAGTTTCTACCCAAATCCTCCGTGAAGGCACACTGGAAAACATCATGTCGTCTCCGCAGAACGCTCGCCAGGCCGGCCTGATGAAGATGCAATCCCAGATAGCTTGGAACATATCCACTACGGCCTTCTATAAGACCGGCGGGCGGCCGTGGAAGGTGGATGGCATTAGGGAGGGTGTATGTTACATCGGTCTCGTTTACAAGAAAGATCAGCGATCTGCTGACGCTCGGCTTGCGTGCTGTGGGGCGCAGATGTTCTTAGATTCTGGCGACGGGGTTGTCTTCAAGGGTGCGGTGGGGCCGTGGCACAACACAGACACAGGCGACTTTCATCTCAGCCGACGAGCGGCCCACGATTTGATCCAGATGGCGATCAAGTCTTTCATGGACCGAAGGCCCGACAGGCAACCTCCCGGTGAACTGTTCATCCACGGAAAGACGACCTTCAACGACGAGGAATGGGCTGGTTTCCGTGAAGCTGCGCCTTCGCAAACGAGTATCGTTGGGGTGAAAATTCGCGACGACTCTAGCCTGAAGCTTTATCGGTCGGGCGATACCCCGGTTCTTAGAGGGACCGCCTTTGTAAGAAATGCCCGCAATGCAGCGTTGTGGACTCGAGGTTGGACCCCGAGGCTCGGCACCTATCCAGGGCTTGAAGTGCCAAATCCGCTGTCCGTAGAGATCTGCCGGGGCGACGCGCTGATCGAAACGGTTTTGAACGACATCATGGCCCTGACCAAGCTGAACTACAACGCATGCCTGTTCGCCGATGGCTCCCCGATCACCCTAAAGTTCGCGAATGCAGTAGGTGAAGTGCTTACTGCTGGACCGATGCCCTCGGGCGGTGCGCCGCTGCCCTTCATGTACTACATCTGATTGATGCTGGCGGAGTCCACTTGGACTGAGTCGCTATTATTGTGCCCACTCTGGTCGGGCTACACCTTCTCCGGCACCACAAACGGAGCCCGATACTTCCGCTTCAGCAGCTTGTTGGCTTCTGAATCGCCGATGAACTGTTCCTTCACCGGGTCGAAGTCCAGTTGGCGGCCGACGCGCATGCTGATGGCGCCCATGTGGGCCAGGGCACTGGCGTTGTGCGCAGTCTCGACCGGGCCGTTCTGATCCGACGTCTTGCGGCTACGGACGGCTTTGATGAAGTTGGCGTAGTGGTCGCCGCCAGCTTTGCCGGACGGGCCTTTTTCGCGCTTGGGGCCGAGGTAGGTTTCAAAGGTGTCGTAGCCCTTGATCACCATGTAGCCATCCTTGCCATAGAACAGGTTGCCGACGCCCGCGCCGTCTTCCAGGTTCGTGTTCCAGTGGCGGACCTCGAACTGGATCATCTTCTGCTTGCCCACCGGGCCCGGATACATGTAGAGCGCGGTCTGCACTTCGGGCGTTTCCTTGTCGTCGTCAAAGGTGAACTTGCCGCCCATGGAGGTGACCTTGGTGGGCAGCGTGTCGACGCCCAGGCCCCACATGCAGAGGTCGGTTTCGTGAATGCCCTGGTTGCCCACGTCGCCGTTGCCGTACTTCCAGGTCCAGTGCCAGTTGTAGTGCACGATGCGGCGGGTGAACGGCTCCATTTCAGCGGGGCCGGTCCACAGGTCGTAGTTCAAGTAGTCGGGCGCGGCTTCCGGAGCCTTCTTGCCGATCGACGGGCGCCACCGGAACACGAGGCCTCGCGACATGTAGACGTCGCCGATGACGCCCTTGCGCAACAGGCTGACCGCTTCCTGGATGGCAGCGGAGGAGCGCAGCTGCACGCCATGCTGCACGATGCGGTTGTACTTGTGCGCCGCCTCCACCAGCTTGCGGCCTTCCCAGATCGAATGCGCGCCCGGCTTTTCGACATAGACGTCCTTGCCGGCCTGGCATGCCCAGATGGCGGCCAGCGCATGCCAGTGATTGGGCATCGCAATGGAGACGGCGTCGATCGACTTGTTGTCGAACACCTTGCGCAGGTCCTGCTCGGTCTGCACCTTCTTGCCGTACTTGGCTTCAAATTCAGTGGAGCGCTTGTCCAGCAGGCTCTTATCCGGGTCGCACAGCATCACCACTTCGGCGTCCGGTTGCGGCATGAAGCCGGCAATGTGATCCTTGCCGCGGCCATTGACGCCCAGCACCGCAATGCGCAGCTTGTCGTTGGCCGCGCGGGCCACCGGCCGGGCCGCGATGGCGGCAGCGGCTCCAAAAAAGAAGGTACGGCGAGAACTCATCTTGAAATTGACCTCGCAGGCGATTTTATCACCGCCCGATGAGACCACCAGACGCGAAAACGGCCGGGCTGCTCAAAGGCATTCCCGGCCGGTGCTTCCGCCATCAAACTGGAGTGAGCGATCAGCGCCGCTTGCGCAGGACCAGCGCCGTGGCCGCGAGCGCCGCGGCCGCCACGCCCAACGTAGCTGGCTCCGGCACAGCGGTGGGATTGGTCAAGGTTAGCGCCGCGTAGGTGAGCGTCGCATCATCCTGGAACAGCATGTTCAGCTTGCCGTTGCCCGCCTTCAGCGCAGTTTGGATCTGCGCGGACGTGTAGTAGTCCAGCAAATTGACGGTGATGTCGGCCGCCGCACCCACGGTTAGCGACTGGATGAGTGGCGAACTGATCTCCGGCAAGCCGTCGATCCACACCGTGTCCGTGATGATCCAGAAGTCGGTCGGCGTCAACTTCAGCCGCAAGGTGGCCGCCGTCAGCGCCGCGCCATTGGTGATTGCGCCCAGTCCGGGTTGGCCGGAAAAGTCGAACACCCAGTGGATCTCGTCATCGACGCCCTCACCCACGGTGTCGTTGCCGCCGTAGCGGCCCTTGAAATAGGTAAAGTCGCCGGCAGTCACTGCGCCGGGGGCCGCCACGGTGGTGCTGGGGACGGCTCCGGTGGCAACGTCCGAGATGGTCGCCGCGGAAGCTGCGGCAGCACACAACGCTAGTAAAACAAAAAATCGCATTACTAGAACTAATACCACGCGTCCGGGAAAATGGCGATGAGATTCCGCGCTTGGGTTGGCTTTCACCCCCGCCGATGGTGCGGCGCTACCATGTGGAACGGAGGCTCTATGCTCACGTTCGCCATCCTGATCCCCGCGGCCCTGCTTGCTGCGGATGTCGGTTCCATCTCTTTCCCGGTTACCGGGACGCCGGAAA
>JAPKYZ010000072.1 GCA_026394055.1 Acidobacteriota bacterium | reverse complement strand
GTGGTTGGCCCGAACCCTCTCCTCGGGCGAGAGGTAGCTGTACATGTCGGCCTGCTGATGGTCGTTTCCGCGCATACACAAGAGACGCTCAAAACATTTCCGGCGTAACCTGTTTCAGCGAGTTTTTCCGCAGCCTGCTAGGCTAAGGATGCTCCGATTAGAATAAAGAATGCACAGTTCCGCCGCCTTCTTCCTTACCTTCCTCAGTACCTTTCTGACCTTGGGGCTCTTCCCCGCCCTGGCCCAATCGCTCGAACCCGGCACCCTGCCCCGCCAGTGGCCGGCGAGCGGCCCCACCTGCACGCCCGCCGCTGCCGAGCAGTGGCAAATCCACGCCTACAACCCGGACCTCTACATCCTCCGCGAATCCGGCTGCAGCAACTACGAAAAGCCGTTCCTCTACCTGATCTTTGGGCAGGACCGCGTGCTGCTGGAAGACACGGGCGCGGGCAAGACCGATGTAGCCAAAGTGGTGGACAACGTAATCAACGATTGGGCCGCTCGCAACAAGCGGCCCGCGCCGAAGCTGCTGGTGGTCCACTCTCACGGCCATGGCGACCACATCGCCGGTGACAAACTCTTCGCCAATCGCGATGGCGTCGAACTGACGAAACCCGGTGCGCCCCTGGGCGACGTGATCGACTTGGGCGGGCGCCTGATCGACGTCCTCCCCATCCCCGGCCACGACACCGCCAGCACGGCCTTCTACGACCGCCGCACCGGCCTGCTGCTCACGGGCGACACGGTCTACCCCGGCCGCCTCTACATCACCGACTTCCCGGCCTTTGTCGCGAGCGTCGGCAAACTGGCCGACTTCACCGCCACCCACCCCGTGGCCCACATCCTGGGCACGCACATTGAGCAGTCCCGCACCCCGTTTGTCGACTACCCCATCCGCACCATCCACCAACCCGACGAACACGTGCTCGAACTCAGCCGCGGTGACTTGCTGGAGCTGCATACTGAGTTGCTCAACATGAAAGACAAGCCCGCCCGCAAGTTGCTCCGCAGCATCACCATCTTCCCGCGCCGCGTGCTGCCGTAACCAGACAGTCAATCGCCCGGGTGGACCAGGACCCCCATGCTGAGTGCCGCCCGGGCGCCTGCCCATTCGAGCCAGATCATCGTGATGACAATGGCTGCCCCCCGAAGTCACTGGCGACGCCACTGAGCGCCATCCGCAACTTGTGAACAAGCCCCTCCTGAAGCAACCCGCCTAAACTAATCCTCACTCGCGCCGAAGAGGCTTGTAAGGTTAGACAACTCTCTTGTGGTGGCCAGTCCCACTGTTCAACCCAGGAGCGGATGTTTCGCTGACAACCGTATTAGGACAAATAGATTCCAATGAAGCTACCCTCCCAGATCACTATCCTAACGGCATTCGCTTTCATGATGCCCGCTACCATGCACGCGCAATTCGACTTCAAACTTGCCAGCCGGCCGGTTCAAGTCCACAGCTTTGGTTCTCAAGGCTTCATGTACTCCAACCAGAACAATTACATGAGCATGCCGACCGACAAGGGAAGCTTCGCCTTTACCGATGGCGGCGCCAACGTCTCCTCCCGGATCACGGACAAGTTCCGTGTCGGCGCCCAGGTTTACATGCGCAATGTCGGTGAGTTCGGCAACTGGCGCCCGACCCTTGATTGGGCCTATGGCGACTACAAGTTCAAGACCTGGTTCGGCCTCCGTGGCGGCAAGGTGAAGACCGCGCTCGGCCTCTACAACGACGTCCAGGACATGGATTCACTGCACACCTTCGCACTGTTGCCGCAGTCGATCAACCCGGTGGACTGGCGTTCGACGACGATCGCCCATGTCGGCGGTGATGTGTACGGCGACATCTCGGTCAAGCGGCTCGGCACGCTCTCCTACGTCGCCTACGGTGGCGCGCGGCCGGCCGACAACACGCAGGGTTACTTCTATGCCTGGCGTGGCCTGAACACCAACCTCTCGGCGCTGAATGGACGGCAGGTGGGCGGCGACCTCCGCTGGAACACGCCGGTGGGTGCCATATTTGGCGCCTCCATCCTCGACCAGGACGTGAATTCCCAGGGTCAAAGCCGGGCCACCGGTGTGTGGGCTCCGTTCCGCTTGCAATCGAACGTCGATCAGATCATCCAGTACTACGGCCAATACACGTTCAAGTCGTTCAAGCTGGATGTCGAACACCGCCGCAACTTGCGCGACTACCAGCTCTATTACACCGCCAACCCGTCGAAATCCATCCTGGACTCGCGCGGCTTCTACATTGCCGGAACTTACCGGATCAACAAGTGGCTTGAATTGGGCGCCTACCGGTCGCTCTACTATGTGGACCAGCGCAAAGACACCAGCGTTCCCGGCCAGCATAGCTTTGACACCACGATCAGCGGACGCGTGGACTTCAAGAGCCACTGGTACCTGAAGGCAGAAGGTCACTTTATCGACGGCGCTCCCACCACTCCAGCGGCCGCTCGCGGCTTCTACACGCTGTCCAATCCGGCCGGCATTCGGCCCACCACCAACCTGTTGGTTCTCCGGACCGGCTTCGCGTTCTAGCGCTTTGCGGGTGGGCACTTAGATGCTCACCGTAGGGTTGCGTTACGTGCCCGATCAACAATGGCGGCGGGGTCCTTGCGACCGCGCCGCTACTTTTTTCCGCCAAGCCCCATCAGTACCCAGGCCGCCAAAGAAGACGCGGCGGGCGCGGTTGGGGATTTGCTTTTTGATGATCGAGCCCGTGGGGATTTTCGGTTCAACCCGGCGGCAATGCTCAAATAGAGAGGTGCCCACCGCCTTTTTGTTTGACCTCGATGGGGTCATCATCGATTCGATGCCGCTTCACATCCGCGCCTGGGAGGTTTACCTGGAGCGCCACCAGATTTCGCCCGCCGAACTGCGGGGGCGCATGCTGGGGAAGCATAATCCGGAGCTGGTCCGGTTCTTTTGGGGGGAGCACCTGGACGAGTCGGAAGTGGTGGCGCATGGGCAGGCCAAGGAAGCGCTCTACCGGGAGATGATGTCGCCGGTGTTTGAGGAGTATGTCGTGCCGGGCGCCGTCGAGTTTATCCGGAGCAGCCCGCAGCCCAAGGCGATCGGCTCCAATGCCGAGATCCCCAACATTGAGTTCACCATCCGGCGGGCCGGGATCGCGGAGGCGTTTCAGACGGTGGTGAGCGGCGATCACGTGGAGCGGGCGAAGCCGCACCCGGATGTCTACTTGAAGGCGGCCAGCTTGCTGGGCCGGCGGCCGGACGAGTGCATCGTGTTTGAAGATTCGCCCACCGGGGTCACCGCCGCGCGGGCCGCCGGGATGCGCGTCGTGGGGGTGGACACCGGCCGCGTGGGTCTGGAGAACGTCGATGTCCGCGTAAGTGACTTTACTGACCCGGCCTTGCGCCCGTGGCTGGGGGCTAACGTCTAAATGGCACAACGATTTGATGTCGCAATCATCGGCGGCGGCCACAACGGCCTGGTCTGCGCGGCGTATCTGGCGAAGGCGGGCCGCAGCGTCGTCGTCCTGGAACGGCGCGAGCTGGTCGGCGGCTGCGCGGTTACTGAAGAGCTATGGCCGGGCTACAAGGTTTCGACGGCGGCGTATCTATCGTCGCTGATGCAGCAGAAGATTGTCGATGACCTCGACCTGCCGCGCTTTGGCTACCACGTCGACCCGAAGGACCCGTCGTTCTTCTCCGCCTTCCCCGATGGCCGCCACTTCTTCATGTGGGGTGACGAGCGCCAGACGCTGGCTGAGATCGCCAAGTTCTCGCAGCGGGACGCCGAGACGTTCCCCAAGTTTGAAGCCTACATTGAGCGGCTGGCGCAAGTGGTGGAGGGGCTGCTGTTGACCACGCCGCCCGAGTTTCCGCCCGCCGGTGTTGGCGATTTCATTGACTGGCTGAAGCTGATGGGCAAGCTCCGCGGCTTGAGCCGGGACGAGATGGTGGGGCTGGTGAAGATCTTCACGCAGTCCGCCTCCGATCTGCTGGACGACTGGTTTGAGAGCGAGCAGGTGAAGGTCACGCTCGCCACCGATGGCGTGATCGGCGCCAACGGCGGCCCCAAGTCACCCGGTACGGCCTACATCCTGCTGCACCACTGCATGGGCGGCGTGGGCGGCAAGCGCGGACTGTGGGGCTTCGTGCGTGGCGGCATGGGCGGCGTTTCGAACGCCATTGCCGGCGCAGCGCGGAACCTGGGCGTGCAGATCCGCACGAACGCCGGCGTGGAGCGCATCCTGGTGGAGAATGGCCGGGCGCGGGGCGTGGTGCTTGAAGGCGGCGAAGAGATCGCGGCATCGATTGTCGCCTCCAATGCCGACCCGAAGGTGACCTTCCTGCGTCTGTTGGAGCCCAAGCACCTGGACGCGGAGTTTCTGGGATCGATCAACCGCTTCCGGATCGAAGGCACTTCGGCCAAGATCAACCTGGCCGTCAAAGGGTTGCCCAACTTCCTGGCCTACCCCGGCGCGCCCGGTCCACAGCATAAAGCGACCATGCACATCTGCCCGTCGATCGAGTATGTGGAACGCGCCTGGGATGACGCCAAGTATGGCCGCCCGTCGGAGCGGCCGTTGCTCGAGCTGACGTGCCCCACGATGTACGACCCGTCGCTCGCCCCCGCGGGCCATCACATCCTGGGCATCTTCCTGCAGTACGCGCCGTACACCTTGTCCGGCGGCCAGACATGGGACAACTTGCGGGAGCCGTTTGGCGACCGGGTGCTCGACATCATTGAAGAGTACGCGCCCGGCTTTAAGAGCCAGGTGGTCCATCGCCAGGTGCTGAGCCCATATGATCTCGAAAAGCGCTTCGGCATCACCGGCGGCAATATCTTCCATGGCGAAATGAGCCTGGACCAGATGTTCGTCATGCGTCCGGTGGCCGGCTGGGCGCGGCACCGCACGCCCGTGGATAGCCTCTACCTCTGCGGCTCCGGCGCACACCCGGGCGGCGGCGTGATGGGCGCTCCAGGGCACAACTGCGCTCGCGAGATTTTGAAGGACGGGCGATAATCAGCCCCATGCGTGAGCTTGGGGCTTCTTGCGCGAACCTGAAGAAGCCCCAAGCTTAACGCATGGGGCTGACGCTTGCGCCAACGCCGATCAGCAACAATCGGCGCTACTTCTTGCCTTTGGCGGCGACGGTCTCCGGTGCGACGCCGATGGTCGTGTCGAAGAGCTTCAGGATGCGCTTGTATTCGTCGGCCCAGCTGGTGGGTTGGACGAAGCCGTGGTCTTCGACGGGGTAGCTGGCGAACTCCCAGTTCTCCTTGCGCAGCTCGATCAGCTTCTGCGCCAGGCGCACGCTGTCCTGGTAATGGACGTTGACGTCCACCATGCCGTGCGCGATCAGCAGCGCACCCTTCAGCCCGGCGGCGTGGTAGATCGGTGAGGAGCGTTTGTAGGCTTCCTGATCCTTCTGCGGCAGGTTGAGGATGTTGGCGGTGTAGGGGTGGTTGTAGTGGGCCCAGTCGGTGACCGGGCGCAGAGCAGCGCCGGCCTGGAAGACGTCGGGCTGGGTGAACAGCGCCATCAGCGTGATGAAGCCGCCGTAGCTGCCGCCGTAGAGGCCGACGCGCTTGGGGTCGACGCCATGTTCCTTGATGGCCCACTTGACGGCGTCCACCTGATCATCGAGATCCTTGCCGCCCATGTAGCGATAGATGGCCGTGCGCCAATCGCGGCCATAGCCAGCGGAGGCGCGATAGTCCAGGTCCAGCACCAGATAGCCGCGATCACGCAGCAGGTGGTGGAACATGTATTCGCGTGAGTAAGTCGCCCAGCGCTTGTGGGCGTTCTGCGCGTAGCCCGCACCGTGGACAAAGATCACCAGCGGACCGCCCTTTTTCCAGTTGTCGGGCTTGTAGATGCGAGCCGGCACCTTGACGCCGTCGCGGGCGGGGATGTCAATGATGGGCGGGTCGGACCAGGGGTACTTGGAGAAGTCGGCGGCGGGTGAGTTAGTAACCTGCTTGCCGTTGATGTAGAGCTCCGGCGGGCGATTGGTGTAGCCGTAGACGTCGGCCATCGCGCCATCGGCGGACATGGTGACCTCGTGACCACCCGGTTCCTTGGTGAGGCGGCGGCGGTCGCCACCGTCGATGCTCATGGCATAGACCTGGCTTTCGGCGGCGCTGGCTTCGGCGGTGGTCAGGTAGAAGACGCGCCTGTCGTCCGACAGCTTGACGTCACGCACTTCCCACTTGCCCGAAGTCAACTGCTTGGGCGTGCCGCCATCGGCCGAGACCGAGTAGACATGCGCGAAGCCATCTTGTTCGGAAACGAACCAGACGCGATTCTCCGGCAGGAAGCCGTAGTTGAACGACATCGGGCCGCCCACCCAGGCGTCGTCGTGCATCTTCACCAGCTCCTTCACCTTGCCGGTGGCGAGATCGAGGCCAAGCAGCCACTGGTCCTTGTTGTCGGCGGCGCGAGCGCGCATCACGGCCTTGCCTTCGTCAGAGAACTGCGGCGCGAACAGCTGCACCGGCCGGTCCTTGGTGCTGAACTCCACCCACTGCTGCGCGCCGGTCTCGCGATTGATGAGGGCGACCTTCATCAGGGGCTGGTTGTCGCCCACTTTGTCGCGGGCCGGGATGTCTTCGGTGTAGGCGGATTCGGTGACGAAGTTGGGAACGATGGTGGTCTTGTCGCGGTCACCGGCCTCACGAACCTGCGCGACCACCTGCTTGCCGTCGGGCGACAGCATCATCGTCATCACGGAATGGCGGGCGGGCAGGGTCCAGGGCTTGCGGGGATTTTCCTTCTTGCGCTTGGCCTCGGCCTCTTCACGCTTCTTGGCGCGCTCTTCGATGACGGCCAGCAGCGCTCGTTCTTCCTTCTTCACCGTCTCCTGGCTGTCGGTGCCTTTCTGCTCAGACGAAGCAGAGGCGGCTGCCGCTGCGCCTGCGCCACGTCCACCGCCAAAGCCACCGCCCGCCGGAGGACCCGCAGCAGGAGCCGCGCCGGGGGCCTGGATGTCGGTCAATTGTTCGATGCTAGCGTCGTCCAGCGCGAGCAGGTAGAGATTCGACCCGCGCTGGAAAGTAATGTGCCGCGCGTCCTGCCAGAAGCGCGCGCCCGATTCCGCTTCGCCCGTCCGCGTCACGCGCTTGCGCATCTGCGCCGCGTGGTCGTAGACGTAGATGTCGCCGCCTTCGACAAACACCGTCGCGGACTTGTCCTTGGACAGTTCGCCACCGGTGGGCGGGGCCTGCTTGGCTTCTTCGTCGCTCAATTTGCGGAGCGCCGAGCCGTCGCGGTTGACGGCGTAGGTGTCGTTTTCGGCCAGCAGCGGCGTGGCGGCGGCCCTCCATTCAAAGAAGACGCGCGAGCCATCGCGTGACCAGCGGACGCTTTGCGGGGTGTGTCCGTAGAGTTCCGGGCCACGCATGATCCAATCCACCGTCAGGGTGGTCTTGGAATTCTGGGCCGTGGCGGCAAAAGCGATCAGGAAGAGGAGGCGTTTCATGACGTCAGTAAGACCTTTAGTATGCCTTTCTGCGAGGCGAATGTGAACGCGCGGGGGGCTTCGCTTAAGGGCAGGCGGCCCACGATCATCTCCTGAGTATGGATTTTGTTGGTCGCCAGCAGCTTCAGCGCGGGCTCAAAGCGGCCGCAGCGGGAGCCTACCAATGCGATCTCATTCACGATCACCGGAGCCATATCAATGGCCACCTTCTCGTGTACGGTTGACTTACAAACCACCGTGCCTCGGGGTTGCGTCATCGCGACGGCCGAAGCGAGCCCTTCCGCGGACCCCGTCGCATCCACCACCCAGCGGTAGCGCCCGACGGGCAGCTTTTTGGCGATCTCGCCCGTGACGCCCGCTTTTTCGGCGATCTTCAACTTCTCCCGGTGCCGCCCGAACTGGTGCACCTTCGCGCCGTGGGCGGCCAAGGTTTGGGAGATCAGCAGCCCCAGCTTGCCGTCGCCCAGCACCGCCACCTGATCGCCTTTTGCCATGGCGCACTGCTCCAGGATTTCGCAGGCGGCGGCCACCGGCTCTGTAAAGACGGCGCGCTCATCGGCCATGCCGCGCGGGACTTCGCGGAGGTTCGTTTCAGGCAGGGTGAGAAACTCAGCAAAGGCGCCGGGGTGCTTGACGATCCCGAGCACGGTGCGGCGAGGGCAGTGACGGCCTAGTCCTCGGCGGCACCAGTCGCACTTTTGGCAGGCCAGGTTGACCTCGCCCACCACGCGCTTGCCGATCCAGCGGCGATCGTCGGCATCGACCACTTCGGCCACAAACTCATGCCCCGGACGGCCGGAGAAGCCGTAGTAGCCGCGCATCAGCTCCAGGTCGGTATTGCAGATGCCGCCCACACGCAGGCGCAGCAAGGCGCTGCCGGGCTTGCGGCGGGGCTTGGAAGTTGCGCGCAGTTCGACGCGGCCGGATTCTAAATGGACACCGATCATTCGTCTAGGAGCTTACAATGATTTCGTGCGTCCGCTCTTCGTTTTTCTCGCCTTCAGTGTGGCCGGTTTGGGACAGATTTCGACCAGCGGGGCGAATTCGGGATATCTGCCGTTTGATGCCCTGAAGGACAAGGTAACCGCCCTGGCCGCCGAGGCTCCGGAGCGGGTGAAGCTGGTGACGTTGGGCACCTCCGCGGGCGGCCGGCCCATGCTCGCGCTCGAGATCGGGACGGCGCCGGGCAAGCAGGCGGTGTTGGTGGGCGCGAACATCGTGGGCTATCACAATGCCGGTTCGCAGGCGGCGCTGGACTTGGCGGAGCGGCTGGCGAAGAACCCGGCTTTAACGGCCACCCGGGGCTACTACATTCTGCCCGCGTTGAACCCGGATGCGCATGACGTGATGTTCGGACCTCTGCGCTACCGGCGTTCCGGCAATGGTGGACCGCTAGACCGGGATCGCGACGGCAGCACCGGGGAGGATGGCCCCAATGATCTCAACGGCGATGGGCGGATCACCGAAATGCGCCTTCCCGACCCCGCCGGTGCCATGATCATTGACCCGAACGACCCGCGCGTGATGATCCCGGCCGGTGCCGCCACCAGCGGGCGCTATCGCGTGCTGATCGAAGGCTCAGACAATGACGGCGATGGCCTGCTGAATGAAGATGGCGTGGGTGGTGAGCGGCCCGACCTGAACTTTCCCCACCAGTGGATGGCGGGCAACCCGGAGGCGGGTGCGTACCCAGGCTCGACGCCCGAGGCGCGGGCGGTGATGGAGTACGTGCTGGCGAGGCGGAACATCGCTCTGGCGGTGATCTACGGCCCGGCAAATACGCTGCTTGCCCCGGCCACCACCGCGACGGCGGGCGCGGATGATGGCTACTTCGCGAAGCTGGCGGCGCTCTACAAACAGAATCTTTTGCCAGCGGGCTTCAGTCAGCAACGGGTGGGCGCGCCATCGGTGGCTGGAGGCTTGCGCAACTGGCTCTATCATCACTTCGGTGTGATGGCGGTGGAGCTCGACATCTGGGGCATCCCTCCCCGCGCGGCATCATCCGGGCCCGCGCCGGAGGAGCCGATCACGATTGAGCGCCTGGAGAAGATGTCGAACGAGGAGTTTCTCGCGCTGGGCGAGCCGCGCATTGCCGCCTATCTCAAGCAGATCAAGGCGCCCGGCATGGTGAGCGCCAAGATGTTGATCGACAACGTCAAGTCTGGCCGTCTGAACCCGGCGCGCATGGCGCAGATGATGCGCTCGATGGGCTTGAAGGCGCCCCCCGCTCCGGTGGCCGGCACCAATGGGGCCGCGGCGCCGACTGGGGCAGCTGGCGTGGCGGGCGATACGATGGCCTACCTGGATCGGGAAGCGCCAAGTGCCTTTACGGCCTGGACGCCGGTGGTGCTGCCCGATGGGGCTCGCGCGGAGGTGGGCGGAGTGGAGCCCTTTGCCGCCATCGCGCCTCCCCAGGAGATCTTGACCAAAGCGACAGCAGCCCATTCAGCCGCGGTGCTGGCCATGGCTGGGGAGCTGCCGCGGATCACGATTACGGAAGTACAGGCGACGCCCGCGGGCGATGGTGTGTGGAAGGTGAAGGCTCAGGTGGCCAACACCCAGATGCTGCCGACGCACCCCCACCGGGGAGCGGGGGCGCAGCACCATCTTCCTGTCCGCCTGGCGCTCTATCTAGGCGGAGCCGCCACGGCCGCGCCGGAGCATCGCACCGTTTCAAGCGATAACCTCTGCCTGGATGAAGCGCCGCTGTCGGCCGAATGGACCGTGCGAGCCCGCAAAGGCACCCGGATCACCGTGGCCGCCACCTCCAGCAACGCCGGGCAGGACCGGCGGGAGATTGAACTGCGCTAGACACTCATCGGGAAGCATCCCAACGTCAGACTCATCCATGGATCAATCAGCCTCCACCACTCAACACCGCGAACTGGCCCACCAGCAAGGCCCGGTTTCGCTCGCGATCATCACCGTCAGTGATAGCCGTACGCCGGAAACCGATGCGAACCGCAAGTATCTGGAGGCCGAGATCCTGGCGCACGGGCATCGCCTGGTGGCGTACCGGCTGATCAAGGATGAACCGGAGCAAGTCTCAGACACGCTGGATGAGCTGGCCTCGACCGACGCGCAGATTCTACTGTGGAACGGCGGCACGGGCATTGCGCCACGCGACACGACGTACGACGTGCTCAGCCGGCGTCTCGAAAAAGTGCTGCCGGGCTTTGGCGAGCTGTTCCGCATGTTCAGCTATGAGCAGGTGGGCGCGGCGGCCATGCTGTCGCGCGCGGTGGCGGGCACCTACCGGGGCAAGGTGGTGATCTCTACCCCGGGTTCGCCCAACGCCGTGAAAACAGCTTGGACCAGGCTGATCCAGCCGGAACTGGAACATCTGGCCTGGGAAGTGGCACGGCTCGCCTAGAAGACCGCCCAGAAAATCAAGGAGACATCCATCCGTGACGCCGCCCGATCTCGCTGTTTTGCCCGCGCTGCCTGATGATGAGGTCTACGCCCTGGTGGGTGAAGACGGCTTCCGCCGTCTGGTGGCCGCCTTTTACCGGCAGATCCCACAGGACCCGATCTTGGGCCCGATGTACCCGCCGGATGACTGGGAGGGCGCCGAGGAACGGCTGCGGGAGTTCTTGATCTTCCGCTTTGGCGGCCCCACCATCTATTTGGCCAAGCGAGGCCATCCCCGCTTGCGGATGCGGCACGCTCCGTTTGTCATCACTCCGGCCGCGCGGGACCGCTGGGTGGAGCTGATGGACGCGGCACTCGAGCAGGCCGCGTTGGCCCCCGCTGCGGACGCTGTCCTGCGGCGCTTTTTCTCCGAAATCGCAACGTTTCTAATCAACCGCCCCACTCTGGTTAGCCCTGCCCAGGGCTACGGTACTAGGTGAGCCGTTTCATGCCGCTGCGCCGCGTATGGGACCAACTTACCATCTGTTTACAGAGATCTTACGCGATTGTGCGGAGATGGTAACCGCCCGCAGCCAGACCGCGCCTGGCCCAGCTCTCCCGGGTACGGCCTAACCGGGCTTTTCCTTATTTGTGAATTACTTGCCGTCCTTCGGGGCGACTGGCTGGGCGGGCGAACAAGCCTCGCCTCGCTCCCCTGCCCCAGGACGGCAAGCTGCCTTGCCCGAAGTGCCCATCAGTCAATTGCGGACCTTCCGAAGAAGCGCGACACCGTTGTTTCTAATGGACTTCCAGGAGCGATGCGACCCCACCATCCGGAAACTATTCAGCCTGATTGGTGCTATCTGGGCCTGCGTCGGCCGGAATGGTACCGACGTTCTAAAGGGATGCTGACCGCCGGCGGTCACCACCGGAACGGCGCCCGGAAGTACGGGTACCGGGGGCATTCTCGTCCATTGTCTGGCTCCATTCGGGCAACTAACCTGAAAAAGCTTGAAGAGTAAGCGGGTCTTTGAGAACCGCGAACTCCGAGAGAACTGAAAGAGGAGCAATAAAACAAATGAAGATCACTCACTTACTGGCGATCGGAGCGATGTTGGCGGGTTCCGCCATGGCGACGCCGCTCGGGTATGGTTCGACGAATGTCACCGTGAACATCAACGGAGTCGTGACCACCACCACGATCAACCAGGACACCGAATTCGGTAGTGCGGAAGGCGGCAGCCTGGCGGCTGACGGCTTTAAGTTTCACATGAACTGGGATGTCGACCCGACACTGTCCTGGAGCTACACCACCAACGCTTCTGGTCCGCAGACCATTTCCTTTTCCACCAACATCGTCCCCGATGTCTACAACAAGTTGTTCAACTCCGCTGGCTACACCATCACTGGTGTGAAGTCGGTGAGCGGCATTCCGGTGAAGACCGGCGCGTCGGTCAGCGATGTCGTGGTGAAGGTTTACATCCCCTTCATGTCCACCTACGTCCCCGCGGGTGATGTGACGGTGGGCGGCGTGTCGGGCGTCAAGGGCACCTTGACCAAGAGCCAGGACAACACGGGCAATGGCGGCGTGGGCCCCTATGTTCCGTTTGGTCCCACCTCGCTGTCTGACATGACGATGGGCGTCGAGATCTCGTTCAACGCTCAGCTGTTGAACGTGGGCGATACCATCTCGCTGAACGGCACGCTGGACATCCAGAAGGATGCGCCTCCGGTTCCGGAGCCCGCCACCTTCGGCCTGATCGGCGCCGCGCTGGTCGTGTTGGGTTCCATCGCTCGCCGCCGCGCGTAAGCGCTCCGGTGTCAGTAAGGGGCGGGGGCGTCAAACGCCTTCCGCCCTTTTTTTATTTTGATGGGCCCCGTTCCCGCCATCCGGGCGGCCTGCCGCGGCGGTATGTTAAGTGGATGCTTGCGGGCACGATCCTTTCCCTGATGACCACCCTGGCCGAAGTCCACCAACACCCCGGCGGCAAAGAGCTGCCGCACTCCCAGTACGTTCGCGTAGTCAGCGAGGCGGATTCGCCAGTGATGAAGACTTGGATCAAATCCAAGGACGGGCTCTACGTCGCCGCCGCGATCCGCAAGCCCAAGGGCGACGGACCTTTTCCGGTGCTGCTCTATTTCCACGGCGCACCCGGCGGCCGAGGCATGGAGAAGCTGGTGGAGTGGTCCAGTGGCTCGACCGGCGGGCCGTTGTGGGAGCGGTTCCTGCAGGAAGGTTTTGTGGTGGTGGTGGCCGACTATCGCCATCCCGTGGGGGCGGACCTGGGCGCGGTGTTGAACGAAAAGCAGGCCACCTACGCCGATGACGCCGTGGCGGTGTACGAGCATGTGGCCGCCCTGCCCTACGTCAATAAAGACCGGATGACGGTGTACGGCGTCTCGCTGGGAGGCAGCGTCGCCATGCATTTGCTGTCGCGGGTGAAGCCGTGGCGGGCGGTGCTGGGCGCGGGCGCTCCCATGGCGTACTTTGGCATGTCGCGCGACGGTAAAACGGTGGACGCCGGGTTGACCGCACAACATCTAGCCACCGTGACGACGCCGCTGCTGTTGCTGGTGGGGACGGCTGATTCACTGATCGTCGTCGCGCAGCGGACGCATGAGGAGATGGCCAAGGTTCAGAAGCGTGTACGGCTGGACATCTTCGAGAACGGCTATCACGATTTTGTGGCCGGTCCTCAGGGCCACGCCGGACGCAATGAGCCGCTGCTGGACATTACGCTGGATGCTCTGGAGCTGGCGCTGAAGTGGGCGCGGGGGCAGGTGGAGTAGCGCCGGGTACCGAGAAGAGTATGAAACAAGCAGGATTGAAATGACCAAGTACGCCGTCATCTATGAGCCGACACGGACCGGCTTTAGCGCCTATGTCCCAGACCTGCCCGGGTGTATCGCCACCGGAAGGACACTGGCTGAAACGCGCCAATTGATGCACGAAGCCATCGAAGGACATCTGGAGCTGATGCGCGCAGACGGCGACCCCATCCCGGAGCCCGCACAGGTGGCCGAAATGCTGGAAGTGGCCTGATTGGCCCCGGCGCAATTGCGGTGCGCTTCACGCTTTGTTAATCTGAAGATCTAGCGGCAGTACGCCGTTCGCGTCTCTAGTCCTTCCGGAAGTGCAATCCCTCTGGCAGCGTTGAGACGGAGAGCTGCGTACATCTACCTGGACAGGTGGCCGAGTGGTTAATGGCAGCAGACTGTAAATCTGCCCGTCCTTGCGACGTACGAAGGTTCGAATCCTTCCCTGTCCACCATCCTTTTCCGCTCCTCTCGCCGCGATTTGGCGGCCCCGGCTGATCCTAACCTCATTCCTTCGCGGCGAACCGGTCGCCTTTCGATCTACCGCGCCTGGTGCACAGTGACCGTTTAGTACCGTGGTTTGCCATTGATCCCACCTGGGGACACCCGCAGCCGGCGTGTGTGCATTTCTTTTTAACAAGTTAGCCTCCGCCGCACCCCAACCAGGCTATTGTCCGGCCATTTCGCGGTACGCGCCGCCCTTTCCGGCAAACCTCTGGTACTAGGCTCGCCCAGACCTTTCAGCTCATTGGGCGGGACAAGCTCGCCACTTAATCTGAAGAAGCTCGGAGGGGATGCGGCCCACTTAAGGAACGCAGATTCGGCGAGAAACGAAAGAGGAGCAAATAAAACAAATGAAACTTACTAACTTTCTAGCGATCAGCGCGATGCTGGTGGGTTCCGTCGCCTCAGCCACCCCGCTCGGGTACGGGTCGACCGATGTGACGGTGAATATCAATGGCGTCATCACGACGACCACCATCGACCAGACCAGCGAAATCGGCAGCGCCGGCGGCGGCAACCTGGCCGCCGACGGCTTCCGGTTTGCCATGAACTGGGATGTCGACCCGACACTGACCTGGAGCTACACCACCACCGCCTCCGGTCCGCAGACCATCACGTTTTCCACCAACATCATCCCGGACGCCTACAACCGGCTGTTCAACTCGGCGGGCTACACCCTGACCGGCGTGCGGAAGGTGGGCAGCAAGGCCTCTCCCGGGGCCACGATCAGCGATGTGCTGGTGAAGGTTTACATTCCGTTTATGAGTACTTACGTTCCGCAAGGCGATGTCATGGTGAAGGGCATCAGCGGCGTCAAGGGCACGTTGACCCGCAGTGAAGACAACACCGGCTTCGGCGGCGTCGGCGACTACGTCCCCTTCGGGCCGTCCGCGTTGACCGACCTGACCATGGGCGTCGAGATCTCCTTCAACGCGAAGCTGAACCCGGGCGACACGTTGTCCCTCAACGGCACGCTGGACATCCAGAAGGAAACGGCTCCGACGCCTGAGCCGGCCACGTTCGCCTTGATCGGCGCCGCGCTGATCGCGCTGGGCTCCATCGCCCGCCGCCGCGCTTAAGCGGTCCGACTGGTGGCAAAAAAGGGCGGGGGCGCTTTCGGGCGCTGCCCGCCCTTTCTGTCTTTCCAAATACCTTCTCGCGAGATCCAATATCGCTCTCCCATACTGCGCCCGCCTCGGCTGCTGGGGTATACTAGTTTACAAATGTGCACTTCGCATCCAGGAGTTGGGATGCGATGCTTCGCGAGCCACTCGGCAGTACTCTTGGTACTTTTCGATCTTGACCATCTAGTCCGTCCATTCTACGCTTGTAGGGTCTCAGTACTAAGGTGGCGCAGGAAGCCCGAAGATCTGAGTAAAACAAAAATAAGGAGGACGAGCAGGAGATGAAGTTTTTTCAAATGGTCACCGTCGGCGCTGTGCTGACGGCTGCAATGGCGTCAGGCAGCACGATGACGCCCGCCAGCTACGGCGAAGCCACATACACTGTTACCAATAACTTGGGAACGAAAACGGGCGTCGTTGATGTGGAAGATGAGTTTGGCGCCTTTGGTGGCGGCGATCTCGGCACGGATGGATTTACGTTCCGGGCAAACTGGGATGTCGACCCGACTTTGTCGTGGAGCTACACCACCACCACCTCGGGAGTCCACACGATCCTGGTTTCTACGGCCATTCTGCCGGGCAACTACAATCTGCTATTTGTTTCTGGCGGATACACGTTGACCGGTTCGAAAAAGGGCAAGGGAGCCGTGGTTTCCGATGTGAAGATCGAGGCGTTTGCCCCGCTGCCCATCGCCCCCCTGAATTACATTCCGGGGGGCGACGTGACAGTGAAGGGTTCGGCCAAGCCGGTGAAGGGTACGGTCACCCGTTCCAACGACAACACCAACAGTGGCGGAACCGGCTTTCTGGTTCCGATGCCCGGCCGCACGTTTTCCGACATGGGCGTGAAGATCACCTTCACCACCACGTTGAATCCGGGCGACAGCCTGTCACTGAACGGCACGATGGAAGTTCAGGAACTGGTGCCGGAGCCGGCCACCTGGGGCTTGATTGGCGCCGCGCTGGTAACACTGGGTGCGTTACGGCGTCGGATGGCCTAACGCCAGTAGGTTTTCTTAAGCAATTTCAACGGTCTTTAAGGGCTCACCGGCATGGTGGGCCCTTTTTTTGTTTGCCGGGCTGGGCTGAGTGCGTTGGCTTTCTGGCCGAAGTTGAGGACCGGGCGCACTGGATAAAGGACAGCCTAGTCTACTGCCGGCAGATACATGGGTGGCGCAGGGTTCAGCCTGCAGGCGGAATACATTCCGCCTTGGGGTGATGGGCAGCTGAGGTATGGCTTTGATCTGAGGCGTTCTCGGTGAACCGGCGGGACTAAAGGTCCCGCTGCAGGCTGAAAGCCTGCGCCACCTCGGACCGCGCCTCTCCCGCCATCGGCCTCTGCGTGACGCACTGCACTCACGAAACGGGGCACCAACGCAAAAGGGCCAGGCATCACGCCCGGCCCTTTGATCGAATCCCTTGACGGGAAAGATTACTTGATCTTGCCTTCTTTGTAGTCCACATGCTTGCGGACCACGGGGTCAAACTTCTTCTTCACCAGCTTCTCCTTGGAGAGCTTGGGGTTCTTCGAAGTGGTGTAGTAGTGGCCGGTGCCGGCGGAGGAGACCAGTTTGATCAGTTCGCGAGCCATTAGAATTGCACCCCACGAGCCTTCATCTCAGCAAATACGGCGTCGGCGCCCTTTTTGTCGATGATGCGCAGGCCTTTGGCCGAAATCTTCATCCGGACGAAACGGTTCTCGCTCGGGACCCAGATGCGCTTGTCGTGCAGGTTGGGCTCCCACCGGCGGCGGGTCTTATTGTTGGCGTGAGAGACGCGATTCCCGGACAAGGGGCGCTTCTCGGTGATGGGGCATACTTTCGCCATGACTCAAAATCTCCTGGTCGGATAGGCTTGCTCCGGACGGTTGGACACACCAACGCGCGCGTTCGGGGCGAACCCAAACTTGTAGTGTACCGCAAGTTCCGCGGCACGTCCAATCGAGTAGTCTGACACCGGCCCAGCGCCTGCGGGGCCGGACCCAGTTTCGCGAGTTTGAAACCGGCGCTAGAGACCGTGCGTCAGTCGCTATCGGGAATTCAGCCGCTATCGGGAATGTGGACCGCACCGGGTACTGGGCTTTTTGCAGGCCCGCGGGCCGCGAATGGCGATTGACGGCCCGGTGAATGGGGCATAGACTGTAAATAGCTCGCAACAGGTTTATCTGAGGCGTGGGTGAAACATGATGAAGGCGAAGAACTTAGCTCTCCTTTCCGCGGCTGTCCTGCTGGTCGTTCCAGCAGGTTGGGCGCAGAACAAGAAACCGTCCAACGAAGCGCCGCGCGAAACCGTCGCCCGGCCGATGACCGACAAGGAGCGCAAGCGCCGCGAAGATAAACTTCGCAAGGAGCTGGAGACGCCGTTCCGCAAGTGGTTGAACGAGGACGTCGCCTACATCATCACCGACGAAGAGCGCACCTCCTGGAAGCGCCTGCAGACCGACGAAGAACGCGAACAGTTCATCGAAGGCTTCTGGCTGCGCCGCGACCCAACCCCGGATTCGCAGGAGAACGAGTTCAAGGAAGAACACTACCGCCGCATCGCCTACGCCAATGAGCGCTACGCCTCCGGCATCCCCGGCTGGAAGACCGACCGTGGCCGCATCTACATCACCTATGGCCCGGCCGACGAAGTGGAATCCCACCCTTCCGGCGGCACCTATGAGCGGCCGATTGAAGAAGGCGGCGGCACCACCTCCACCTTCCCGTTTGAGAAGTGGCGTTACCGGTACCTGGACGGTATCGGCCTGGGCAACGACATCATCATCGAATTCGTCGATCCGACGATGACCGGCGAATATCGCATGACCATGGATCCGTCGGAAAAGGACGCCTTGATGATGGTGCCGGGCGCTGGCCTCACCATGTACGAACAGATGGGCATGTCGTCCAAGACGGACCGTTTCTCCCGCACCGACGGCACGCGTCTGGGCACGGGCAATCAGCCGCTGCCGATGCGCATGAATCAGTTTGAGCGTCTGCAGCGCTTTGCCGCCCTGCAGAAGGCGCCGCAGATCAAGTTTAAGGATCTGGAAGCGCAGGTAAATTCCAAGATCACCTTCAACGTGCTGCCCATCCAGGTTCGCGCCGACTTCATGAAGATGACCAACTCCACGGTGATGGCCTACATCACCATCCAAATGGAGAAGAAGGACCTGCAGTTTAAGACCACCGACGGCATCGCCAAGGGCGTCGTCAACATCTACGCGCGCATCACCTCCATGTCGCGCCGCGTGGTGAACGTCTGGGAACAGCCGGTGACGATTGAAGCTCCGGCCGAGATGTTGCAGGAAGCCTCCAAGGGCAAGGCGATCTACCAGAACGCCGTCCCGCTGCCCCCGGGCAACTATCGCCTGAACGTGGTGGCCAAAGATGTCATCGGCGGCAACATGAACAATTACGAAGTGGCGTTGGCCGTGCCGCGCTTTGATGATGAGAAGCTGGGCGTCTCCACCGTGATTCTGGCGGACCAGATCGAAAAGGTGCCCACCAAGAACATCGGCTCCGGGCAGTTTGTGATTGGCTCCTCAAAAGTGCGCCCGCGCCTTTCTGAGAGCTTTGCCCGGGATGAGCGCATGGGCATCTACATGTCGCTCTATAACTTCGAGCCGGACGAGAAGACGCAGAAGCCCAGCGGCACCATCGAGTACGAAGTGGTGAAGCGGGACACCAACGAGAAGATTTTCGAGTTCTCCGAAGAACTGGCGAGTATCGCCGGAGCCTCGGCCACTCAGGTAACGGTGGAAAAACTTCTGCCGCTGAAGAGCCTGGCGCCCGGACAGTACACGTTGAAGATGAAGGTGACGGATAAGAAGCGCAACCAGACACTGACGCCCTCGGCCAACTTTACGGTCACCTAAACGGTAGCCGGGCCGGTTGACCAGTCGAAGTAGGACTGAAGAGTGCGTTCCCGTGATGGTGGGTAGTGGCATAAACTAGAAGGGCTTTTCGAATGCTCCGCCGTGCACACACCGCTCGAGGCACTGGCAGCTTGCTGCTGGCGGGGGTGGTGTGCGTCTTGGCGGGCCAGGCCCAGGCCGCTGGCGTCGATACCGGCATGCGTATCCGGTTGCACGGCTCGATTGTCGGGTTTGTCACCGGACCCGCGGGCGCGCAGCAGATGGGCGCCACCGTCTTTCTCCTCAACAAATACGGCCGTCTGGTGAAGAAGACCTTCACCAATGAGCGCGGCGCCTTTGGGTTCGACTTCTTGATGCCCGACGCCTATACGGTGCGGGTGAACCAAACCAGCTTTGCCCCGGCAGCCAAGACCGGTGTCCGCGTGGACCCCGGCGTCCGCAGCTTTCTGGCGATTCAGTTGGCCTCGGTGGCCAGCTCGATCCAGTTGGTCTCGGCCGCGCCCAATGCGGCGTCGCTGATGAGCGATGAATGGAAGTGGGTGCTCCGCTCCAATTCGACGGCTCGACCGGCGCTGCGGTTTGCGCCCGTGTGGCAGGCGCCCCGCACGCAGAGGCACTCGGGAGCATTTTTCACCGAGACGCGGGGTGTGCTGAAGTTGTCCGCCGGAGAGGTTGGGTCGGCGGAGGCGGCATCGCTGGGCGATCTGGGGACGGGATTTGCGCTGGCGACCTCGGTGTTTGGCTCCAGCCGGGTGATGCTGTCGGGCAATGTGGGCTATTCGCCGGTCAACGGCATACCGGCCGCCGGATTCCGGACCTCCTACCGGCCGCATGTCTCCGATACAGACCAGTTCAATCCGGAACTGAAGCTGACCATGAAGCAGGTGTTTCTGCCCTCGCGTGGAGTGGACCGCATGACGGGGTCGCAGACGGGGAATCTGCCCGCGCTCCGTTCTTTGTCGGCCAGCATCACGGACCGGGTGCAGATTACGCGCCGCGTGCGCCTGGAAGTGGGCAGCACCCTCGACGCGTTGAACTTTACCACCAAACTGAACTACTACAGCCCCTATGCCGTCACGGGTGTGGACCTGGGCCGGGCCGGGATGGTGGAGTTGGGCTTTAGCTCCGGCGTTCCGCCCGTGGAGCGGTATCGATCCGCACGCGACGCGGCCGAAGGCGACCCATCGGCTGAACTCGCGCGGGATGTGGCGGCCTTGGGCCTGATGCCGCGGCTGAGCATGGCGAACAACACGCTGCGGGTGCAGCGCTCGGAGAATTACGAGATTGGCTACCGCAAGAGTTTTGGCCGCCGTTCGATCAGTGCCGGCTTTTTCCGCGAGGCGATCTCCAACGCGGCCCTAACGCTGGCCTCCCCCCAGGGCGCGTATCCGTCCGCGGACTTGCTGCCTGACTTTAATTCCAACAGTGCCGTGTTCAACGCTGGACATCTGGTGCGCAACGGCTTTACGGCGTCCGGCAGCCAGCAGTTTGGCGACTGGCTGACCATCTCGCTGATCTTCAGCCGCGGTGGCGTCCTGCGGACGGACCAGCGCGAGATGCGGACCAATGATCCGGCCGAGATCCGTTCCGCGATCCGGCGGAGCCTGCAGAATGCGGTCTCAACCCGTATGAGCGGCCGGCTGCCCCGCACCGGGACGCGGTATCTGGCCTCCTACCAATGGACGGACTACCGCGCACTGACCCCCGGGCATCTTTATCTCACCAACATCACCACGCCCGATGCCGGGCTGAACTTCTCCGTACGCCAGCCCGTCCCTGCCCTGCCCTTCATGGCCGGACGGTTTGAGCTGCACGCCGAGATCCGCAACCTGCTGGCCCAAGGCTACCTGCCGCTGACCATGCCGGATGGCCGGCAGATCCTGCTGATGCACACCCCTCGCGCGTTGCGGGGCGGTGTGAGCTTCTTCTTCTAGATCCCTGCCCTTTTTGGCTTTCTGCTAGACGGCTGGACTCCGCTCGGGCTGGTCGCGGCTCGGAGTCAGCGTTTGAGGGCTTAGTCGATCTGGCTCAGCCGCTTTGAGACTTCCACCGAGGCTACCTTCGCGTCTTGCTCCAGTGTGGCGAGCAGTTCTTCCGGAAACGAGGCGGTGAAGAGCGTGGCATCGATGCGGGCGCGCACGGTGACGCCCGGGGGCACGTAGCCCTCTTCGGTGACGCGAATGATGGCCTTCTGTTCGCCCGGCATTACCGGATCGATTCCTTACCGGGCTTAAAGGTGGGGATCCGGCGTCCGGCGGCGACGGGCGGGGCCGATTTTCCGGAGACCTTTTTGGCCGGTGCGGCAGCTTTCTTGACCGCCTTGGCCGGTGCGGCTCCCTGCTTGAGGGCCTTCTTCTGAGCGCCACCCTTGGCGGGGGTGGGCTTGGGACTCGTTGGGCCGTAGGACAGGGCGCGCGCGACGGTCTTCCGGCGGACGGGAGTACTTCCAACGGAAGCCTCCGCCGTCTCTTTCTTGGCGGGAGCGGCGGGCGTCTTCTTCGCCGGTGGAGCCTTGGCGGGCGCCTTGGCCGGTACCTTCGCCGCCACCTTCTTGGCGGGCTTGGCGGGCTTGGGGGGCTTGGCTGGCCTGGCGGGCGGCTTTGGCGGAGCGACGGGATTGGCCGCTGCCACTTGGCCCATCATTACCGCCGGGGCGATGCGTCCGTGGCCGTAGCGCGGGTCCCAACCACCGCTGGCGGGGGGATTCTGGCGGGCGGTACCAATCACCAAGCTCCGCAGATCCCCCACCGTAAGCTTCTTGCTCCGCTTCGCCGCTTCCGCCATCACCAGCGCGACGCAGCCGGCAACCGCCGGGGAGGCCATGCTGGTGCCGCTTTTGCGGGTCACCTTGGTGCCAGTGCGGGACCAGGCCGCCAGCACGTCGTGCCCCGGTGCCGAGACTTCCGGCTTCTGCCGTCCGTCGCGCGTCGGTCCGGAGCTGGAGAAAAACGACAGCGGCACAGCTGCCTTGTGGGCGTCATAGCTGCCGACGACGATGGTTTCATGGCCGCAGGAGATGGACCCCAGGGTTTGTGAATTGTCGTTGGGCGCCGCAAAGCGGGATTGGCCCCGGTCGTCGCGTTCGATCCAGGCGTGAAACTGGCCGTTGGCCACGGTGTTGCCGGTTAACCGCACGGTCCACGTGCCCGCCGGCATGTTGGATTCAAGGAACAGGCCGATGGTGTTGTCGTGATTGTTGGGGTCGTCCAGGCGGTTCACCAGCAGCACAGCCGCTTTGCCATCCGGCCCTTTCAGGGCTTGAGACGTGCCGGGAGCGGCCTGGAGCAGCGGGCGGCCGTCGGGGCTGATCAACTGGGCGGTGAAGCGGTCCGCCCCGGCGTACCAGAACTCCAGTTCGTTGCCGGTGGGGTCCTGCTGGCCGACGACGAACTTGACGTCCGCGCTGCCGCCGGGGGGCACGGTACCGGCGGCATGGATGCCATCGGCAAAGGAGTTGGACGCCGCGATCACCATGGCCCGGCCGGGCTTCTGCTTCAGCAGCCGGTCAAGACCGATTTCGACCAGCGAAGTGCCATCGTGCGGTCCTCCGTTGGTACCCAAGCTGGCATTGATCACGCAGGCCTGATCGCCGGCCTGGTCAAAGATCCACTGCACGGCTTCGAGCAGTTGGACGGAGTCACCAAAAGATTTGCCCACCGTGTCCGGCCCGCTCCAAGGCACATCGTCGGCGGCCAGCTCCACAAAAATCAGATCCGCCTGCGGAGCGCACCCAGGGATGCCCGACCCCAAGCCGTTGCCCGCCGCGATATCGGTGACGTGGGTGCCGTGGGTCCCCTTGCTGCCGCCCGAATCCGGTGGCGGGCCATAACCCAACATGACGTACGGGTCGGCGGCCTTCAGCGCGGCGTTGATCTCGGCCGGTGAATAGACGTGGCCGAACCCGAACGGACTGGCCGCGGTGGGCGCGGCATTCTGATCCCAGATGGCCTTGAACCGGGTGGTGCCGTCGGCGCGGCGGAAGTTGCGATGGGCAAAGTCGCAGCCAAAGTCGATGATGCCCACCAGGACACCGCTGCCGCCCGCCGCCAAGCTTCCCGCGGGTAAGGCGGCGGCGCCGGTCTCCCGGGTGGTGGCGTCCAGCGACGAGGTCACCGGGCGCGAGAGCTTCAAGCTGACCACAAACGGGAGAATACGGAGCGCTTCCAGCCGCGAGATCGGCACGCGCGCGGTGACAATGGTGTAGTCGTCGCCCGGGATCGACAGGCCCGTCCGGACTTCGCTGAGCGCTTCCCAGGCCGCCAGATCGGTCACCTTCGCCACCACCACCACTTCATCAGCGCTGGTGGAGGTGCCGGCGGTCTTGGCGTCGCCCTGGTTCTGCCGCATCACCATGCGCTGCAGGCGCGGATCCATGGCCTCCAAAATGCCCAGATCGAGGGGCTTCAAATCGTCAATCTGAATCTCGCTGCCGGCCATGAGGTGCTCCCGCTCCTTGCTTGGGTGAAACTCCGTCGCACATTTGTGCTTGGATTGATCCTACCCCAATCGCGCAAACGGTGAGGCGGATCGCGCAATAATCGGGCATGGCACGTAGGCTTTTTCACGTCCCGGCAGTACACCGGGGCGCGGCGGCGCTGGAAGGCGACGACGCTAAGCACCTCACCCGGGTATTGCGGGTGGAACCGGGGCAGATCTACCAGATCTCAGACAATGAATCGCTCTACCTGGCCGAGGTGGAGGAAGCCCACAAAGGGCGGGTGGTTTTTCGTATCACTGAAAAGCTGCCGGTGCCCGAGCCCGGTGCCGCCATCACGCTGTGCGCGGCGCTGATCAAGTTCGATCACTTTGAATGGATGCTGGAAAAGGTGACCGAACTGGGGGTGGCGCAGATTGTGCCGGTGCTGGCGGCGCGCACCGAGCCGGGCCTGGACCGGGCGGCGGCCAAGCGGATGGAGCGGTGGCGGAAGATCCTGCTCGAATCCTCGCAGCAATCCCGGCGCGTCCGGCGGCCGGAGATCGTGGAGCCGGTGAACTTCAAGCAGGCGCTTGAAGTTCCGGCGGAGGTCCGCCTATTCGCGGATGAGGCGGGCGGAACGCCCTTGGTGAATGCGGCCACCCAGCCGGGCAGCGTGGCGATCCTGGTGGGTCCGGAAGGCGGCTGGACGGAGGCGGAGCGGCAGGCGGCTTTGGTGTCCTGGCAGCCGGTCTCCTTGGGCGCCCACGTGCTCCGGGCGGAAACCGCCGCGATGTCGGCCCTGGCTGTTTTGAGCGCTGTCGCGCAAACCCGCATTTAACCCTCTACTGGAAACAATCTCTCCATCCGATGGGGAGGATTGATATAGTTAACATCAACTGAATACTTTGGGAGGCTTTTCATGAAGCGTCTATTCGTTCTTTTTGGTCTGGCGGGCATGTCGTTCGCCCAGACCACCTCGACCTCGATCGTCGGAACCGTAATTGATCCCTCGGGTGCCGCTGTTGTCGGCGCCAAGGTGATTGCCACACAGACCCGCACGGGTGCCAAACGTGAAGACATGACCACCTCGACGGGTGACTACAGCTTCCCGCTGCTCGACATCGGTGAGTACTCCGTGGCGGTGGAAAGCGCGGGCTTCAAGACGGCCAGCCGGACGGGCCTGCAATTGCAGATCAATGAAAAGCTGCGCGTGGACTTCACGATGCAGGTGGGCCAAGTTTCCGAAAAAATCGAAGTGACCGGTGCCGCCTCGACGCTGAAAACCGATGAATCTTCGATTGGCGACGTCATCGAACAACGGCGTATTGTCGAACTGCCGATCAACGGCCGCAACGTCGGCAATTTAGCCGTACTGCAAGCGGGTGTGATGTTCGGGAGCCGCGGCGGGTTGGACGGACAGAGCGGTACTGGCGGCGGCATCCCGATTCCGGGCCAGGCCATCGCCATCGTCGCCAACGGCCAGCGTGAAACCAGCCAGAACGCGACGCTCGATGGCGTGGTGGCCACTGAGGCCCGTGTCAACACGGTGCCGTTTGCGCCCTCGCCCGAAGCGATTGAAGAAGTGAAGGTGCTGACCGGAAGCTATTCGGCTGAGTACGGCTTTAACTCCGGCGCGCAGCTGATCATGGTGATGCGCTCCGGCACGAATGACCTGCACGGGTCGGCCTTTGAGTTCCTGCGCAACGACAAGTTCGACGCCGAAAACTACTTCCAGAACTACTTCAATACCTCCTCCACGCGGTTGGCCAAGCAGGGCATCCGCCAGAACCAGTTCGGTGCCGTGTTGAACGGACCGGTGCTGATCCCGAAGCTGTACAACGGCAAGGACAAGACGTTCTTCATGTTCGACTATGAGGGCCGCCGCCGCCGTCTGCCCGGTGCCGCGTCATCAGCGCTTTATCCCACGGATGAGTTCCGCAATGGCGACTTCAGCCAACTGCTCCGCATTGCCTCGCCGGTTCAGCTGGTGGACCCGCTGAGCGGCGCCGCCCGGACGCCCTTTGCCGGCAACATCCTGCCCGCCAACCGGATCAGCAACACGGCCAAATCCTTGCTGAGCTACTTTGAGAAGCCCCAAGTGGCGGTGGCCAACCCCCAGGCCGGCTTCAACTACACCGGCGTCGGCACGGACGCGATCAACGACAACCAGTACTACGTCAAGATCGACCACAGCTTCTCCACCAAGGACAAGATCATGGGCCGCTATGCCACCAATTCGGTGGACTGGCTGCAGGTGCCCGGTGCGACGCCGCAGTTCACCTACCTGGTGCTGGGCCGCAATGACAACCTGGCCCTCCAATGGATCCATGTGTTCTCGCCGTCGGCCGTGCTCGAAAGCCGCTATGGCTTCACCCGTTCCAAGGATGACAGCTTCAACCCGCGCGCCAATACGGATTTCAACCTGGCCGCGATCGGCATGGACGGCTTCCGCGTCGTGAACGATGGCAACCGCCCGCTGACGAAGCGCGAAACCGGATTGCCCTCGATCAATCTGGCCAACGGTCTGCAGAGCCTTTCGGAACGCGATGGCGGCAACGGCTTTGACGATAACAAACTGCACCAGATCTCCAGCAGCTTGAACTTGAGCTTCTCCTCGCACAACGTCAAGGTCGGTGGCGAATACCGCCGCGTGACGCTGTTCCGCGGTGCGGCCAATGTCCCGCGCGGCGCTTTCTCGTTCACGGGCAACGTCACGGGCCACAGCTTCGCGCAATTCATGCTGGGTCTGCCTTCCTCCACCGATACGCCGGAAGGGCTGCCGCTGACCGATGTGCTCCAGAATCGCGTGGGCTTCTATGTCACCGACGACTGGAAGGTTTCCCGCAAGCTGACGGTCAACATCGGCATGCGCTACGAATACAACACCGCCGCCAACGACGTGCAGGGCCTGTGGCGCAGCGCCGAGCGGCGGAACAATGTCTGGACCTATGTTCCGGACAAGATCCGCACCCAATACGACTTCTATCAGCCGCAGAAGACGTTGTTCATGCCGCGCATCGGCCTGGCCTACCGCGCCAGCGATAGCTGGGTTCTCCGTGCTGGCTACGGCATCTTCTACAACGTCCACCAGCTGAACAACTACACGATTCTGAACCTGAATCCGCCGTTGTCGGGATCTTCGAACTTCTCGAACGACGCCTCGAACAACGTGCTGGTGAACCCGGCGTCGCCCTACACGTTCGCCAACCCGTTCGGGGCCATCAACCGGTCCTCGGCCGTCAGCGCCAACGTGTTGAACACCGACAACTTCCAACCGCAGGTGAACCAGTGGAGCTTGGATGTCCAGCGCCGCTTGCCCTGGGATATGTCCTTGAACGTCGGCTACGTCGGATCGAAGACCAGCCACTTGGACAATACGGTGGAAGCCAACTCGCCGGACCCGGGCTTCAATACGGCTACCTCCACGCTGCAGTCGCGCCGTCCGTACCAGTTCATTTCGGACGACGGCACGCTCCGTCCGCTCACCCGCCTGCGCTTCCTCGATTCGGGCGGCAACTCCTGGTATCACGGCCTGCAGATGACGCTGCAGAAGCGCTTCCGCAACGGCTTCTCGTTCACCATCGCGCACACCTATTCCAAGACGCTGATGGAAGGCTACGGCCGCAACGAAGGTGACGGCTACAACCCGAACGCTTACCAGAACCCGCGCAACCGCGCGGCGGACAAGGGCCGCGTTGGCTTCGACGTCACGCACAACGTGGTGTCGAACTTCGTCTACGAGCTGCCCTTCTTCAAGAACGGCAACGCCTTCACCAAGAACGTGCTGGGCGGCTGGCAGACCAACGGTGTCATCACCATGCGCACGGGCTTCCCCTTCACCGTGACGCAGGGCGCCATCACCAACACCGCCAACGTCACCATCCGGCCGGACCGGGTGGGCATCGGCAGCATCTCCAACCCGACGGTGAACCAGTGGTTCAACCCGAACGACTTCAAGCTGGTCAGCTGCCAGAACACCGCCCTGCCCGAGCTCTGCCGTTACGGCAACTCCGGCATGGGCGTTCTCGAAGGTCCCGGAGCCAAGATCATTGACTTCTCGGCCTTCAAGAACTTCACCATCACCGAGCGGTTCAAGATGCAGTTCCGCGCCGAGATGTACAACCTGTTCAACACGCCGCAGTTCGCGCGGCCGAACGGGACGCTGAACACGGGCGGCAGCTATCTGCCGGTCCGCAACGCTTCGGGCGGGATCGACTACCCGTCACAGACCGGCCAAGTCCGCGGCCCCGGCGCCATCACCAGCCTGGTGTCACCGATGCGGCAGATTCAGTTTGGTTTGAAGTTCCTGTGGTAACCAGACGCGAATTCACGGGGGCCGTCGCGATGACGGCCCTCTCGGCCACTAGAGTCCTGGGAGCGAATGAAAAGCTCCGCGTTGGTGTGATCGGTTGCGGCGGCATGGCGAACTCCCATGTCACCTCCCTGCTGCCGATCCGTGAATCAGACAATTTTGAGATCACCGCCGTTTGTGATGTTTACCAGAAGCGTATGGACGCGATGGTGAAGCGCACGGGCGGCAAGCCGGTGAAAGATTACCGGACAATCCTGGGCGACAAGGACATCGACTATGTCCTGATCGCGACGCCGGAACATTGGCACTACCAGATGGCGATGGATGCGCTGGCCGCGGGCAAGCACGTCTACTGCGAAAAGCCGATGACGCAGAACCCGGAGCAAGCCAAGAAGCTAGTGGCTCGGGTGAAGGCTAACCCCAAACTGAAGTTCCAGGTGGGCGTCCAGGGCATGTCGGATGACAGCTACGAGACGGCCTTCAAGTACGTCAAGGACGGCGCGCTGGGCAAGGTAGTGCTGGCGCAGATCGACTATTCGCGCAACCACCGTGACGACTTCTGGACCGGCGAGATGGACCCGGACGTAAAGCCCGGCGAGAATCTCGACTGGAAGAGCTGGCTGGGCCCGGCGGGCAAGCACGACTTTGACCCAGATCGTTTCCAATACTGGCGCCGCTACTGGGACTATTCCGGCGGCATCGCCAGCGACCTGTTTATCCACCGCGTCACGCGCATCATCAAGGCGCTGGGATTGACCGCTCCTGAAAAGGCCGTGGGGTTTGGTGGCAAGTTTGAGTTTGCGCAATCGAAGGCCGAGATTCCGGACACGCTGAACTTCCTGCTGGACTACCCCGGCGGCCTCACTGTGCAGTTGATCTCATCGATGGCCAACGACACCAAGGTGGCGCACCTGCTGCGCGGGCACAAGGCAACGCTCGAGTTCACGAACACGGGCTTCACGATCACGCCGCAGCGCCTGTTTGAGGGCGAAGCGAAGATGATCGTGCACCAGAAGACGGGCGGCGAACGGACGGAGCTGCACCACCAGAACCTGATGCGCGCCATCCGGTCCGGTGAGGCACTGCGGTGCGACGCCGAGCTCGGCATGGCGGGTGTGGTTGCCTGCTACATGGGCAACGAAAGCTACCGCCGCGGCAAGATCGCCCACTGGGATGGGGCGAAGCAGCGGGTGATGCTGGGGTAGGCACTTAGGCCGGTCGGCGGCGACTATGGGAATGTGATCGGGAGCGCTTCACGCACCACCGTCACCCCTTCGGTTTCCGAAGCAGCCTCTTCACGTAGACACTCCAATATGAGTTGAAGCGCCTCTTTCAGATTCGTGCGCGCTTCTTCCATGGTCTTGCCTTGCGTATTCACGCCTCGGATCTCTTCGACCCATGCGATGTACCATTCGTCAGTCTTCTGATAGACGGCGGTCAGGTGCATACCCAGAGGCTATCAGAGTGCAGTTCCGTCGTCAGCAAGGCCAACTGCCAATCGCTAAGATCGCTACAATCAAGCATTGATGACGTCCCTTCGCGGAATAATTCGATCAGGTGTTGGCGAGGCGAGTAAGCTTTGGGATTGGTGCGGCATCAAAACCACGCTCGCCGATGATACCGTGCACGCGGGTACGATCAATATCTGGTTGGATTCCTATTGCAGTCTTAACTTCGTGGCCGACTTTCACTTCCCCAACCATGTCCAAAACAAGGGTCGTTGCGAAGCAATCGAGTTCCAGCGGTGCCGCCTACGGTTAGGTGATACCGAAGTTCAAGGCTATATCGCGAAGACTGCCGAAGACTTCTGGGGAAAGCACCAGACGATCGAGATCATAGCCCCGTTCGTATCAGGGGCTTCGGACAAAGCAGAGGTCGAAGTCATCGTTTCAACCTAAATCCACCACGAAGTCGCCCATTTACAAATTCGCCAGGCGCTTGTCCGTATCCCCAAACCGATCGAGTTGCACGCCCATTCGGTCCATCAGCGACAGGTAGAGGCTGCAAGCCCGACGGTTGTCGTCGCCGGCTTTCATGTAGTCGAGGTTGCGGCCGCCTAGTTTGAGGGCGCCGCCGCCTTTGCCCGCGAGGAGGATGGGCAGTTGCTCCGCCGAGTGGGTGTCGCCGTCGAAGAGGCTGGAGCAGCACATGAGGATGGTGTTGTCGAACAGCGTTTCGCCGTTGCCGTCGTCGGTTTTCTTCATGCGGTCGACGAGGTAGGCGAACTGGGCGATGTGGAACTGGTTGGTCTTCAGATACATCGCTTCAGTGGCGGCGGCTTTGCCGTTGTGCGTCAGGTCCAGGTGCAGCGCGCCTTGGACGCCGGGGATGAACTTCATGTTCATCTGCGACAGGTCGTTGTTCAGCATCAGCGTCGCCAGACGGCTCTTGTCCATCTGGAACGAGAGCACGATCAGGTCGAGCATCAGCTTCATGTGCTCCGGCACATCCTGCGGAATCTGGTCGGCCGGGCGCGGGATGTTGGGCTTGGTGATCGATGGGCGCCAGCCTTCCAGGCGCTCATCCTTGGCGGCGCGCGTGAGGCGCTTCTCGATCGAGCGGATCGATTCCAGGTACTCGTCCAGCTTGTGGCGATCACCGGCATTCAGGCGCGTCGAGAGCGAGTTGGCGTCGCGACGCACAGCGTCCAGAATGGAGCGGTCCACTTGACGGCCAGAGCCATCGCCGACCAGCAGATCGAAGATGCGGGCCGGGTAGATCTCTTTGGCGGCGGGCTTGGTGGGCGTCACCCACGAAATGGAGGAGCCATAGACCATCGAGAGGCCATCCTCCAAACGCAGTTCATTGGGCTCAATACCCAGCACCATGGAGGGCAGTGCGGTCTGCGCGCCGAGCCGCGCGGCCAGCACTTGGTCGAAGCTGGTGCCGCAGCGGATCACGGCCGGGTCGAGCGAAATGGGTGCGCCTGAGAGAACGTTCGGCGACCGGCCCAGGTGCGGGCTGGGCATGATCATCGCCTGATGGTGGTAGAGCCCGCGCACGAACACCATGTCCTCGCGGTGCGGCTGCATGGGGGCGAGTGCCGGGCCGATCTCCATTTGGGCGCCTTCGCCTTTGGCCCACCAATGCTCGGGCTCAACGCCGTTCGAGAAGTAGAGGCAGCCGAAGCGCACGGGAGCTTTGCTCGCGGTGGTGGCCTCCTGGGCGGTCAACGAATCGAACCAGGGCAGCGTGAGCGCGACTCCGGCACCGCGCAGGAAGCTGCGGCGGGCGAGCGGGCGTGGGGCGAGCGGGGCCATTTCTCTATTGTCCTCCTTCGGCACGGACGGCGGCACTATTCGAAGGCGTCCGGGGAGCCTGCGAGGTTTCCGGCATTTCACGCCGGTAACGGAACTGACGGCTCAAGACGATCTCGGTGGCCAGTTGCGTAAAGGTGGCCTGCGAGCCGAGGGTCACCATCTTCTCCACCAGCGGCTGATCAGAGGCCAAAATCGTGCGGCCCAGCGCGTAGCCCAGCAGCTTGTGCGACAGGTTCTTCAGCACCTGCGGCTCCTGCTTCTTCAAGTAGGCCAGCAGGCCATCGATGCCAGCGATGGGCGTCTTGTCGGAAGCGATCGACGAGTCATCGACGGGCTTGCCGTCGGGGTACTTGTCGCGCAGGCGGCCGATGGCGTCGTAGCGCTCAAAGGGGAAGCCCAGCGGGTCGATCCGCGTGTGGCAGCCGGCGCAGGTGGCGTTGCGTTGGTGGGCGGCCAGCTTCTCCCGCAGCGAGAGGCCGCCGAAGTTCTTTTCGTCCGCCGGAATAGAGCCCGCATCCGCCGGGGGCGGCGGCGTGGGCGTGCCGAGCACGCGGCGCAGCATCCAGTCACCGCGCTTCACCGGGCTGGTCCGCAGCGGAGCGGAGGTGGCCGCGTGGACGGCGCCCAGACGCAGCATGCCGCCGCGGGCAAAGGCGTTGGCTCCGGTGACCAGTTCGGGCGTGGTGGTGGACTTCACCTCCTGCTTCACGCCGTAGTGCTTGGCGAGCGTCTTGTTCACGAAGGTGTAGTCAGCCGAGAAGATCTCACCGACGGGCCGCTCTTGGCGAATGATGTGTTCAAAGAAGGTGACCGCTTCGTCGTACATGGCGGACTTGAGTTCGTCGTTGAACTCGGGGTAGCGCGTGGAGTCGACGCCACGGAACTGGTCGAACCGGTAGAAGCCCAGCCACTGGCCAAAAAACTCCGTCGAGAAGCGGCGGGCGCGCGTATCGGCCATCATGCGCTTCACCTGCTTGGCTAGCGACGCGGGCTGGGCCAGTTCTCCCGCTTGGGCGGCGCGGCGCAGTTCGGCATCGGGCGGCGAGGACCACAGGAAGTACGAGAGGCGATTGGCCAGCTCAGAACCGGTGAGCGCCTTGGGCGCGCTGGAGGTCAACAGCGGCTGTTCATACTTGTAGAGAAACGCCGGAGCCACCAGGATGCGGGCGAGCAGTGCGCGAAGGCCCGCCGCGTGGTCCAGCTTTAGAGTTTCACGCTGCGTCCAGTAGAAGAGCTTCAGGTCGGCCTTGTCGGCCTCAGTGAGCGGGCGGCGCCAAGCTTGGGCGGCAAAGCGGACGGCATCATCGATGTGCTGCGGTTGGCCGGTGATCTGGCTCTTGTGCACGGCGTCGTATTCGGCGCGCAGGGCAGCGATGTATTTGCGGGGCTCAGCGGGCAAAGCGGCGATCTCGGCCGGGGTCAGCTGAGCGATGGTCTTGTCCTTCAAGTCCAGCTTGAACTTCTGCTTCACGAAGAGCAGGAAGTTGTCGTGGTAGTCGAAGGAGGCGAGCAGGTCGTTCCAGGCTTGATCGAGCTTGATGCGCGTGGGGGCGTCGAGCATGTTCTGGTAGAGGAACCGGTCGCCCCGGAAGTACTTCACCTGCGTGTGGAAGACATCGCGCTCTGGCTGGTTGTAGGTGTTGTCGTAGGGCGCGGGGATGGGGTCCTTGTCGGACGGGTTGCCTTCGGCATGGGAATTGAGCGGGATGTCCGCCGCGAAGGCCATGACGTTGGTCTTCCACGCCTTGTAGCCGGGGGAATCAGGTTTACCGACGAGGGCGGAAAACGGGCGGCCTTTGTTCAGCTCTGGCCGGTCGGAGATGGTGCAGCGGATGACGGCGTCATCGTTGATCCCCGGGCCAATCTCCGGCTCGATCAAGAGCACAAACGAACCCTGGGCATCAGGCAAGGCCACATCAAAGGTGGCGGTACCAGTGCTGGGCGTGGTGAACTCGTCCAGCGAAATTTCCTTGCCGTCGGGCGTCTTGCCATAGCCCAACTGCGCCACGCTTTCAGGCGTCAGCGCGCTCCGCAAGGGTTGCGGCGGCAGTTGCTTGCGGTCCTTGCCGATCAGCCGGATAGTGCCGTTGCGCCAGATGATGTAGGGCTGGTCTTGGGCGTCCGGGTTGGCGGAGCCCATCGTCAGATAGACCCGGATGGTCTTGCTATCTTCGCGGCCCCGGCGGATGACGTTAAACCGCATCTTCTGGCGCGGGAGGGCCTGGACCGTCTCGTCGGTCAAGATCAGCGCGCGCTCATCACCTTGACCACCGGCGGCCTGCTCGCCCGCACCCAGCAGCCAGCGCGGCCAATCGATGACGAAGTCACGGATCTGGTCGCAAGCGGCGCGGATCTTGGCGTCGTCCTGCGGGGGCGTGGGCAGCTTGTGGAAACGCGCAATCACTTCGGCGGTGGGGAACTTGGTGCCTTGCTTTTGGAGGACGTTCCACATGTGCTCGACAAAGGGCGTCAGCAGGCCTTCGCGCGCGGCCAACTGCGCCAGCGTCACTTTGGGTTCGCCTAAGGCGGCGCGATGCTGGTAACGCCAGGCGGCGTGGATGGCTTTCGAGTAGCGATCCAACCCAAACGGCCGCCCGCCTTCGCCGGAGGAGGCGCGGAAGCCGTGGGCGTTGTAGATGGCGTAGATGCGGTTGATGGCGGACAGCTCCATGCCGGTGCGGCCGGGGTCCTGGTAGAACTGCAGGGGGCCGGAGCCGATCACGGCGCGGTCCGCCACCCATTTGGCGGCACCGAGGTAACGCTCGAGACTTGAATCCTGCAAGAACTGCACGTCGCCGAAATTGGTGAAGCCGACGCCGCCTACTTCATCAGTCACAAAGTCCTGGTCGGCGCGGAAGTCGACACCGGTGAGGTCCTTGATGGTGTAGGCGTACTCGCCGGAGGTGAGGCGGCGCATGGTGACGCGGCCGGGGTCGCCTGCGTTTTTGAGCGCGTAGGTGCGCAGCTCGGTGCGGATCCAGTTGACGGCGGCAGCGCGCTCCTCGTCGGTCGGCTGCTTCATTTTGGCGGGCGGCATGTGCCGGGTTTCGAGCGCGGCGGCCACCTTTTCCCAGTGCTGGAAGTTCTCGCCCGGCGAAGGTTGCGCGGCGAGCTGCTCTAGATTGACTCCGCCCATCGCCGCCTTGCCATGGCAGCTGAAGCAGTAGGTTTTGAAGCTGGCGGGCGCGGGGCCAGCGGTGGCGACGGCTGCTGACAGAGCGGCACTGATCACCAGGACGGAACTTCTCATGTGAACTACGTTAATACGGTTCGCAGGCTTCCTGATTGTGCAGGATGGGAAACGTCACCCAGCGATAGCCGCCATAGCGGCGGCAGGTCATCTTTTCCTGGTTCACCCAGGTCTCCAGCGCCTGCGGGGCAAACACCTTCACCGGGTCCTGAATTTCGCCCGCCATCTCAATAAACACGCGGGTTTCGGTGAACCGCAGCGTCACCGGCACCGGGCGCGGCAGCTCGAGCACCGGGGTCTTCAACAGCATGGCCAACATCGCAACCCACATTGGTCTTTAGAATAGCGAGATGACCTCCGTCGTTTTGCTCTTGCTGGCCCAGTACGATCTGGTACTGAAAGGCGGCCGCGTGATCGACCCGCGCAACAATGTCGACCGTGTCGCCGACGTGGCCGTCACCGCGGGTAAGATCGCCGCCGTGGGCGACAACCTCGCAGGCAAGCAGACGCTCGATGTGAAGGGCCTGGTGGTGACGCCAGGGCTGATCGACATCCACGTCCACTTGTTTGCCACCACCGGCGTCAAGAATGCCTGGGCGGGCGACAACAGCATCAGGCCCGATGGCTTCAGCTTCCGAACGGGCGTTACGACCATGGCCGATGCGGGGTCCAGCGGCTGGCGCAACTTTGAGACGTTCCGGCATACGGTGATCGACCGCGTGCAGACGCGCGTGTTCGCCTTCATCAACATTGCGGGCCTGGGCATGATGACCGACGTGGCCGAGCAGGAGGATTTTGACCCGAAGGAACTGGCGCGCCTGGCCAAGAAGCATTCCGACATCGTTGTCGGTGTGAAGAGCGCCCACTACCAGAAGCCGGATTGGGAAAGTGTGGACCGGGCTCTCGAAGCCGGGCGCGCGGCCAACATCCCGATCATGGTGGACTTCGGCTACTTCCACATTGAGCGGCCGTACTGGCAGCTGGTGACCGAACGGCTGCGCCCCGGCGACATCTCGACGCACATGTTCCGCGGACCGGTGCCGTATGTCGGGCCGGACGGAAAGCTGCTCGATTATTTGAAGCGGGCGCGGGCGCGTGGCGTCAAGTTTGGTGTGGGCCACGGAGGCGGCAGCTTCGTCTTCCGCAATGCGGCCCCAGCGGTGAAGGCGGGCTTCTACCCGGATTCGATCTCGACCGACCAGCATTCGGGCTCAATGAATGGCCCGATGATGGACATGCCGACGACGATGTCCAAGATGCTGGCGCTGGGCGTGCCGCTGCCGGAGGTGATTCGCGAATCGACCTGGAACCCGGCGCAGTTGATCAAGCATCCGGAGCTGGGCCATCTATCCGTGGGCGCGCCCGCGGACGTGGCGGTGTGGAATGTCATGAAAGGCGACTTTGGCTTTGCCGACTATGCGGGCGGCGGCCTGCGGTCGAGCGAACGGCTCTCTTGCGAGCTTACGCTGCGGGACGGCAAGGTGGTCTGGAACTGGAACGCTCGTGGGGCGGTCGACTGGAAGACGCTGCCCGCCAACTACGGCGTTCGCCCTAACGTAGACAGCATAGTACTACCTCCCCGTTGACCAAACTCGGTAAAGTAGGGGTGAACGTATATTTTCTGAGGGGGAATATGAGACTACTCCAAATATTGGCCATGGCAGCGATGCTGCCTCTTTCAGCTTGGGCGCAGATCACGGCCCAGACCGGCGCGATCACCGGATCGGTGGTTGACCAATCCGGCGCCACGGTCCCCAATGCGAAAGTCACCATCACCTCTGAGCGCGGCGCGGTGCAACTGCGTACCACCACCGATAGCGGTACCTATACTTTTCCGCTGATCGAACCCGGCGTGTACAAGCTGACGGCCGAGGCCGCGGGATTCAACAAGGCCACGGTGAACTCCGTGCGCGTGCAAGTAACCGAAACGATCACGATTCCGATCCGCCTGGAAGTGGGCGTGGAGACGGTGGAGGTTTCAGTGGTGGCCGAGGCCACGCAGATCAACGTCACCAATGCGACGTTGGGCAATGTGCTGCCTGGTTCGGTGATCGACAACATGCCGTTGTCGACGCGCAACTTCACCAATCTGCTGGGCGCCAACGCCGGCACCGCTTCGACGATTCCCAATGCGTCCACGGCCGGCCGCGGGTCCACCAACGTGTTCGTCAATGGCCAGCGCGGCACGATGAACAACCTGGTGATCAACGGGATCGATTCGAATAATCTGAGCAGCAACAACTTCAACTCCGTGCCGGTGCCGTCGCCCGATACGATTGAGGAGTTCCGCGTGCAGACGTCGATGTACGACGCTTCACAGGGCAAGACCTCCGGCGGCAACGTCAACGTCATCACCAAGGGCGGCGGACCGCAGTATCACGGCCAGCTCTATGAGTTTTTCCGCAATGAGAAGCTGAACGCCAACGACTTTTTCTTCAACAAGCAGGGCGTGGCGCGCGGTCTGCTGCGGCAGAATCAGTTCGGCGGCAACTTTGGCGGACCGGTGCCAAAGATCAAGAACACCTACTTCTTCGGCAGCTACCAGGGCACCCGGCAGCAGAACGGTTTGTCGGGCGCTGTCGTCACGGCGTTCCCCGTTCTTCCCGCTGACCGGACGGCGGCCAGCATCGCCTCCGCCTTTAGCCTCCGGCCGGATCAAGTGGACCCGGTGGCGCTGAAGCTGATGCAGCTGAAGGGCCAGTTCGGCGGCTTTGTCGTGCCCACCGGAACCGGCGCGGCACCCGGCCAGTACGGCCAGATCGCGTTCTCCTCACCCATCCGGTTTGAGGATGATCAGTTCAACGCCAACGGCGACCACATGATCAATGACAAGAATCGCCTCCAGATGCGCTATTTCCGCGCCATCGGCAAAACCATTGATCCATTTGGCGGCGGGCAGACGCTGGGCCACGGGCAGGAAAGTCCGGTGCGCAACCATCTGGCGTCGATCAGTTGGAATTCCACGCTGACGCCGGCGCTGGTGAACGAAGCGCGGCTCGGGTTTAACCGCGTGATCACGGGCGCCATTGCGCAGGAGCCGGTGAAGCTTTCCGATATCGGAATGACGCGTTTCAACAGCGCGCTCTATCCCGGAGCACCCGCGTTTTTCCCACTGGACTTGAGCCCGGGCTTTGGTGGCATCTCCACCAACAACGACCAAGCGAGTTTCTCGAACACGCTGCATTTTGCCGACACCCTGGCCTATGTCCGCGGCAAGCACAACTTCCGCCTGGGCTTTGAGATGCGGAACTACCAGATCAACCTGTTCAACAACTTTGCTTCGCGCGGGTTCATGTACTTCTCTACGTTCAAGGACTTTGTGCAGGGCAACATCTTCCAGACCTTTGTCGGCACCGGCCAGACCTACCGCGATTTCCGCGCGCAGGATCTAAGCTGGTACTTCCAGGATGACTACAAAGTCTCCCGCCGCCTGACCTTGAACCTGGGCATCCGCCACGACTACCTGGGGCCGTCGCAGGACAAGCGCAACCGCGTGGGCAACTTTGACGCCTCGCGCCTGGATGCGGCCACGCTGGCCTCAGGCGGGGCTGGGTTGCAGGCGGGCTTTCTCCTGCCGGAAGCTGCCGATTTTGGCACCATCAAGGGCACGCCGGGTGTCAGCCGGTCGACGTTGACCGAGGGCAACAAGCTGAACTTCTCACCGCGCCTGGGCTTTGCCTATGACGTTTTCGGCAACGGCAAAACCTCGGTCCGCGGCGGCTACGGCATCTACTACGTCCGCATCTCGAACCAAATGCTGCTGCAGTTGCTGACGGCCGCGCCGTTCTTCCAGCAGAGCTCCATTGTGGGGCCGGGCACGACGCTCGCCAATCCTTACCCGGCACTGCCTGTGCCGTCCCAGTTCCCGATCTTCCCCACGCTGCCGTCGTTGACCGGGTATAACGCGACGGGCACGCCCACTTTCAGCGCTGGGCTGTTGGCGTTAAATCCGATCCAGCGCAACATGCGCACGCCTTACGCCCAGCACTATAACCTCTCCGTGCAACACCAGTTGCCGGGCAAGATGGTCTTGGAACTGGGTTATCTCGGCTCGCAGGGAGTCCGGCTGCTGCAATCGTTGCAGGTGAACCAGTCGCGCCTGGCGAATGAACAGGCTCCGATCCGCGGCGTCACCGCCAATTCGTCGCGCAACATCAATGCGCGCGTGGGTGTGGTGGGCTTCTCGCCGACCGGCTTCAATATGGTGACCGACAATGGCCACTCCACCTACAACGCCTTCACCGCCACCGTGAACCGCCGCATGACGCGCATGTTCCTGCAGGCCGCCTACACGTTCTCCAAGTCGATCGACAACAATTCCGGATCGGCGGCACAGGACTTGGGCAGCAGCGGCGGCAACCATCTGGTCCCCTCGCTGCAACGCGGCCTGTCGGACTTTGACCGCACACATCGTTTGCAGGCCACTTACCGCTACGACCTGCCGGGCTTCAAGAGCAAAGTGCTGGGCCTGATCACCCGCAATTGGGCGGTGGGCGGCACCACCACCTTCCAGACGTCGCTGCCGATCAACTTCATCTGTTCCTCGTGCACGTCGAACATCTATGGCGCGACGACGCCGCTCTACCCGAACCTGGTGGGCGACTTCTCGAACATCCAAAAGAGTGGCGACCCGCGGGACTTCGTCGATTCCGGCACCTCGGTCTGGAACAATGGAATCCTGGCGGCGCCCGCGGCCCTGACGCAGGGAACCGCCTTCGGCAACGTCAACGCTTTCGGCGGCCCCGGCACCGGCACCTACACCATCGGCGGTCAAGGGACCGGCCACACGGGCCAACTGCTCGGCACGATGCCGCGCAACCCGGGCACTCGCGGGCCGTTCCAACAGCAATGGGACGTGGTGATCAGCCGCAGCTTCCCCATCCGGGAAAAGCTGCGGGTGGACTTCCGGAGTGAGTTCTTCAACTTCTTCAACCACCCGTTCTTCTCGAACCCCAATTCGACGATTGGTTCGGCCGCCTTCGGGCGCTACACCTCGCAGTCGAATGCACCGCGCATTATCCAGTTCGCGTTGAAGATGGAGTTTTAGCGAGAGGCCTTCGGGTCTGGCGGGCGGTGGCTGATCTAGCGCCGCCCATGAACTATCAGGGCGCCGTTGCCGATCAAGGTACGGCGCTCTTTTTCTTGGGGTGGACTGCGGGTTCGCTGGCAGGCGGCGGAAAAAGGGGTTTTGCAGGACCGCTCCCTCACGGCGAGTGGCTCTGTAAGTTACTGTAAATAAGCGTGCAATCTTTCTGAGCCGCGCGCGTTAGCAAGCGGTCTTCGGCCTTTTTCCGCAGCCTGCTAGTGTACTGCGTCAGAAGTAGTAACCCCTAACAAGCTGGCGGCGTCTCTATAGTAGAGGAGACGAGCGCCGATGCGTGTGGCCCCCACCGTAGTTTTAACCGATGAGCAGCGCCAG
>JAPKYZ010000037.1 GCA_026394055.1 Acidobacteriota bacterium | reverse complement strand
ATCCCGTGGATCTCCTGTAAGCTCCACACCCGCACCGGATCGCGGCGGCGGGATTCGACGGCTTGCACGGCGGCTTTGGCGCCGCTGATGGTGGTGATGCAAGGGACACGGCTGGTGATGGCATTGCGGCGGATGGCTTTCTCGTCGCTAAACGAGGTGGCCCCAGCTGTCGTGTAGATCACCAGTTGCAGCTTCGATGCCTTCATCAGATCAACCGCGTTCGGGCGGCCTTCGTTCACCTTGAAGACGGTCTGCACTTTCAGGCCCGCCTGCTTGAGCGACGCGGCCGTGCCGCGGGAGGCGGCGATGGTAAAGCCCATTTCGATGAACCGTTTGGCCAGCGCGACGGCATCGTCCTTGTGCCGGTCATTGACGCTGAAGAAGACCGTTCCCTTGTCGGGCAGCGGCGTCCCCGCACCCAGCTGAGCCTTGGCGAACGCTTCGCCGAAGCTTTCGCCCACGCCCATCACCTCGCCCGTCGAGCGCATTTCCGGACCCAGCGCCGGATCGACGCCGGGGAACTTGTTGAACGGGAACACGGGCGACTTGACGAAGTACTTCGTCACCGGCAGCACGCCTGAGGTCTGGCCCTTGGTGAGATAAGCCAGTTCCGGCAGCGTCTTGCCCAGCATCAGGCCCACAGCAACCTTCGGCAACGGCACGCCAGTCGCCTTGCTGACATAGGGCACTGTGCGTGAGCCGCGCGGGTTCACTTCCAGCACAAACACCGTCGAATCTTTGATGGCGTACTGGACGTTCATCAGGCCGATGACGTTCAGCGCGCGCGCCAGCTTCACGGTGTATTCCTGAATGGTCGCCAGCTCGCGTTCGCCAATCGAGATCGCCGGCAGCACGCAGCTACTGTCGCCCGAATGCACGCCCGCTTCTTCAATGTGTTCCATGATGCCCGCGATCAGCACGTTGTTCGTGTCCGACAGCGCATCGACGTCCACTTCGGTGGCGTCTTCCAGGAACCGGTCAATCAGTACCGGACGCTCCTGTGAGAACAGCGTCGCTTCCTGCATGTAGCGCCGTACCGTGTCTTCGTCGTAGGCGATCACCATGGCTCGACCGCCCAGCACGTAGCTGGGCCGCACCAGCACTGGGAAGCCCAGCCGCTTGGCCACCGCACAGGCCTCTTCCACGTTGGTCGCGGTGCCATTGGGGGGCGAAGGAATGCCCAGATCATCCAGCAGCTTGCCGAACAACTTGCGATCTTCCGCCAGGTCGATGTTCTCCGGTGCCGTGCCGATGATCGGCACACCGTTGCGCTTCAGCGGCAACGCCAGATTCAGCGGCGTCTGCCCGCCAAACTGGACGATGGCCCCATCCGGCTGCTCGGTGTCGTAGATGTTCAACACCTCTTCCAGCGTCAGCGGTTCAAAGTAGAGCCGGTCACTGGTGTCGTAGTCCGTCGAGACGGTCTCCGGGTTGCAGTTCACCATGATCGACTCGACGCCGAACTCGTCCAGTGCATACGCCGCATGGCAGCAGCAGTAGTCAAACTCAATGCCCTGGCCGATGCGGTTGGGGCCGCTGCCCAGGATCATGACCTTCTTTTTGGTGGTGGGCTCCGCCTCGCACTCGCTCTCATAGCTTGAGTAAAGGTACGGCGTGAAGCTCTCAAACTCCGCCGCGCAAGTGTCGACGCGGTTGAATACCGCGGCAACTCCCAGTTCCTTCCGTCGAGCGCGCACCGCCAGCGGATCACTGCCCGTTGCCCGGCCAATGTGCACATCGGAGAGGCCGTTGCGCTTATGCGTGCGGAACTCGAGCGCCGTCACGTCCTCCAGAGCCCGGCCAGCCAGCGACAGCTCACCGTCAATCGTCTCCTTCACCTGCGTCAGGAACCAGCGGTCAATCTGCGTCAGCTCCCACACCTGCTCCACTGTCCAGCCCAGCCGGAAGGCGTGCCGGATGTAGCCGAGACGCTCGGGATTGGGCGTGATCAGCCGCGTCGGGATCAGGCTGTCGTCGTAGACTTCCGCCGCCGTCTTGCCGGTCTCGAGCGACCGCAAGCCCTTGCCCAGCGCCTGCTTGAACGTGCGGCCAATGGCCATCACTTCGCCCACGGACTTCATCTGCGTGCCCAGCACCGGCTCCGCGCCCGGGAACTTTTCGAACTGCCAGCGCGGAATCTTGGCCACCACATAGTCGATGGTGGGTTCAAAACAAGCCGGCGTCTTCAGCGTGATGTCATTCGGAATCTCGTCCAGGCGATAGCCCACCGCCAGCTTGGCCGCGATCTTGGCGATCGGGAAGCCGGTCGCCTTGGAGGCCAGGGCGGAGGAGCGCGACACGCGCGGGTTCATCTCCACCACCACCATCTCGCCCGTATCCGGGTTGATGGCGAACTGCACGTTGGACCCGCCGGTATCGACGCCAATCTCGCGCAAGCAGGCCAGCGCGCCGTCGCGCATCATCTGATACTCGCGGTCGGTCAACGTCTGCGCCGGGGCCACGGTGATCGAATCGCCCGTGTGGACGCCCATCGGGTCGAAGTTTTCAATCGAGCAGACGATGATGCAGTTGTCCGCCTGATCGCGCATCACCTCCAGCTCAAACTCTTTCCAGCCCAGTACGCTCTGCTCCACCATCACTTCGCCCACCGGCGACAGATCGATGCCGTTCTCGAGAATCGTCACCAAGTCTTCGTGGTTGTAAGCGATGCCGCCGCCGGAGCCGCCCATGGTGAAGCTGGGACGCAGGATCAGCGGGTAGCCCAGCCGGTCCGCAAACTTCTCGCCCGCCTCCACAGTCCGGCACAACTGCGATTGCGGGGTGACCAAGCCGATCTTCCGCATCGCGTCCTTGAACAGCAGCCGGTCTTCGGCCTTCTTGATCGATTCGATCTTGGCGCCAATCAGCTCGACACCGTACTTGTCCAACACGCCCGCTTCGGCCAGCGCCACCGACAGATTCAAGCCGGTCTGCCCGCCGACGGTCGAAAGCAGGGCATCGGGCCGCTCCTTGCGGATCACTTCGGTGGCGAACTCAACGGTCAGCGGCTCGACGTAAGTTTTGTCGGCCAATTCCGGGTCCGTCATGATGGTGGCCGGGTTGGAGTTGATCAGGATCACCTCATAGCCGTCCGCCTTCAGGGCCTTACAGGCTTGGGTGCCGGAATAGTCGAACTCGCAGGCTTGGCCGATCACAATCGGCCCCGACCCGACAATCAGGATGCGCTTCAGATCATTGCGGCGCGGCATTAGCGGGCACCTCCCTGGCGGGCGGTCATCATCGCCACAAACTCGTCGAACAGGTAGTGCGAATCATGCGGCCCCGGCGCGGCCTCCGGGTGATACTGCACGCTGAACACCGGCAGTGACCGGTGCGCGATCCCCTCCAGCGTCTGGTCGTTCAAGTTGATGTGCGTCAGGTCGACGTCGTTCATGTTCAACGTGTCGGGGTCCACCGCAAAGCCATGGTTCTGGGCCGTGATTTCGACCCGCATCGTGCGCTTGTTCAACACCGGATGGTTGCCACCACGGTGGCCGAACTTCAGCTTGTAGGTCTTGCCGCCCAGCGCCAGGCCCAGCACCTGGTGACCCAGGCAAATCCCGAACACCGGCATCTTGCCGATCAGCTTCCGCACCTGCGCGGCCTGATATTCCAGCGGTTCCGGATCACCCGGGCCGTTCGACAAAAACACCCCATCCGGCTTCAGCGCCAGCACGTCTTCCGCACTGGTTCCGGAAGGAACCACGGTCAGCGTGCAGCCACGATGGGCGATCTGGCGCAAAATGTCGCGCTTGATGCCGAAGTCGTAAGCCACCACATGGAACTTGGGCGCCTGCGGATTCTTCATCAAGTCCGAGGGGGAGCACTTGGGGACGCCCTCGGTCCACTGGTAGCGCTCCTTCACCGAAACGCGAGTGGCCAGGTCAAGGCCCGCCATCGAAGGCGCCTTCCGCGCCCGCTCCACCAGATCCTGGGGATCACCGCCCTGGGTCGAAAGCGTCCCGCGCATCACCCCGCGCATCCGCAACCGGCGGACCAGCGTCCGGGTATCAATGCCGGACCCGATCGGCACTCCGGCCGTTTCCAAAAAGTGCGACGTGTCCTGATCACTGCGCCAGTTGGAGACCAGCGGTGAAAGTTCGCGCGTGATCAACCCCTCCACCCACGGCTTCGACTGCGCATCGGCGGAGTTGGTGCCGTAGTTGCCGATCTGCGGGTTAGTCATCACCACGATCTGGCCGCAATAGGAGGGGTCGGTGACGATCTCCTGGTAGCCCGTGAGCGAGGTGTTGAAGACAACTTCTCCGGTGCGGATCGTACGCGCACCAAAACTATGCCCCTCGAAGATGGTTCCGTCTTCCAGGGCGAGGATAGCTTGATTCAAGGCTGCGGGCGCTCCTAATGTAAGGGGATTTTCTTGAGTATTGCACGGCGGAAGTCTTGGGGCAAAGTGTGAATTGTGTTACATTGAACACTATGGATACGACGATCCGCAATCTGGACGAGACTGCTTATCGGGCGCTGAAGGCCCGTGCCGCGCTCGAAGGAAGATCGATCGGCCAAGTTGTCTCCGATGCCCTGAATCTCTACCTGCTCCGGCCTGCGCCGGAGGAAAAAACGGTCAGCATTCTTGATTGGAAGCCGGTCGACTTCGGACCCGGGACTGAGCGCCTGAGCGAACAAATCGACGAGATTCTCTACGGTGATCCCCATGGTGAGCAGCGAGATGCCGAGATCGCAGGCAGGAAACTCGGGTGATCGTCGTCGATTCCAGCATCCTGATCGCCTTCAATAACCCCCGCGACGTACTTCATAGGCGAGCACAGGATGCGATGCAGCGCTTCGCCTCCGGAACGTGGGGCAAAGGCTTGTTACTGGAGCACGTCTTTATCGAGACCGTGTCCGTCCTAAAGCGCAAGCTGACCCCGGCCGCGGCCATTCACGCCGGCGGCTACCTGAGGCGGGCCCATCAACTCGAATTCGTCCCTACTTCGGAAGCCTTCCTGGCCTACTGGAACGAATTCCAGTCCGACTACTTGAGCCCGCTCAGCTTTGTCGATCAGGCAATCGCCGTCACGGCCCGCCAGCGCTCCGGAGGAAAAGTGCTCACCTTCGACAAGGCGTTCCGGGAAGTTCCGGGAGTCGTGGTGCTGCCGGAGAGCTAGGGTGCGTTAAATCCATTGGACAAAACCAAAAGCCGAATACGCACAGCGGAAATAGGCGCATTTCGCGTGGACTTTGGCCCCACTCCAGCAAGCAGCTGCCGAAGCGCGATACGCTTCAGTACTGCAGCGGGACCGGTACCGGCTCATAACGACATCGCGATTTCCCGGGCAATTTCTAAGTTCGCCGTCTCTTGGAGCTATCCTTCGGAGCGACTGGAATCCAGCCCATTCTCCGAGTAGCGCGTTATCCAGAGGGAGCGGCCCGACCGACGCCTCAGAATGCCGTCGTCGGATAAACGCGGAACTGCCAGCTACGCCTTTCGCGTCGGAGGGCGAGCGGACTAGATTACCGCAATAAGCATCGGTTCAGGTCACTGCATCAACTCAGCAGAATATCGACACTGGTCATTGGACCCGATTGGTCGCGTAAACTACCCCGCAAAAAATCAACCTCGGAGGGGAGGAGCGGTGATAAGCTCTGGGCGGATAAACGGACCCGCAGATCACGCAAGAGTTTGAATGGAAACGCCACCATTGCATGTTGCTCATCGAAGACATAAATATCATCGGCCGTGTAGGCGCTTAGCATCTTTCGCGTCGAGGTGGATCGCGCGAATTTGAAGTAGCTCGGCGTATTTGGCTCACAAAACCGCGATAAGGTATAGTTTGTTTGCTCTCTGTGGTCTGTGAACCAATCCAAGGGCGAGCAGCCTTCAATGGGTTGCGACAAGAAATAGTCGCCAGGGTAGTTATGCCTATACCTATTCAAGACCGCCTGATGCGTCGTGCCTTGAAGCTTAACGGTGCTGGCGCCAGCTCTAGCAGTGATCACCCGAGGGCCGCTCCCTACATAGTAGATACAATCGCCAGCTAAGGCCAGCCGCGCTCGAAGTGCGTAAAAGACGGAATAATAGAGTTTGACTGTTGCCCAGCTAAGAAATCCAGATTCTATTGCCCGCAGCGCGTCAACAAAGCTGACTATGCTGGACTGAAAACAATCCTGAGCTTCGCTATTGAGAGCCTGCCTCAAGACTTGGGCCTCTGCGCCAGAAAGCGTTGCATGGTTAACAGCTTTTCCAATCGAGCTAACGTATCGCGCTCCTGCATGCATCTCAGATCTCAATCTCGTGTTCTATTTCACCAGGATCGAACACATCGATAAGCCGGTCATATATGATAGACGCGCCGCTGCTCCCCGACTGACCGCGAACCTCGGCTTGGCGTATAAGATGAGAGGAAGCGAGTTTGATAGCTGAAGAAACTGTGTCTTTTTTAAAAGACTTATTACGAAGGCAATAATCGATCATCTTATTTTTGAAGAGTTGTAGAGCCCCCATAAAACCAGACGCATACAGAAACGCGTTATCGGTCGAATCCCATTCATCGCCATACTTGTCCTTCAAGGCTCCGAAGAAATTTATAAGGACGGAGGTCTGACGCTCTAACTCTTTTATACCCGCCTGATCCAGCGGGCCTTTCGTGTCGACCAGTGGTTTCAGCGCCGTTACGACAGTTGAGAGCGCGATTCCGCCGCGCATCCGTGGAGAGCCTGGGAATTTGATCATGCCCTGGTAGGGTGAATCTTCGGCTTCGTTAAGCGACGTGGCGACATCCTTCGCTCGGAGGGCGGTCTGGTCAATTAAGTGTTCGCTTGCTACACCGTAGAGATCGAAAACCAAAGTGCGGGGCACCGGCTTTTGCTCCGTGTTGATTGACAGAAAGATATCGGCGCACTGCTGAGTATTAAGGCCTTCATAGAGTGCCACTGGAATTTCAATTGAAGAGATACTCTTGTCACTCTTAATCGCTTCCATGAGGCCCGCAACGCGATGCTGGCCATCGATGATCTGTGCCGATCGCGCTTCTTCGCTCACTGATAGTTTTCCCGATGCTGGTTTCAGTTTGTTCCGGCCTACCCAATTGAGGACGATGCAATTCGGATAATCGCCACCTTCGAGCACGAAGTCGCGAACACCGGCGATTCGCCTAGGACTTAGAATCCGTTGCACAGCTCCCTCCTCCTGTGAATCTCCGCGAACGGAGGCATAAGCGATCTTCGTCAAATGACTTGCCTTCAGTTTTGTCAAAAAGAAGTGATTGTTCTTCTGTTGGATTTTTATGAACGGATATTCGATCGATGCCAAGGTCCAGCCTCCCAACCTATCCAGATAAGGTTACGTCCCGTAAGGTTTTCAATGAGCACGAAACCTGTGAATGGACAGGATAACAGAGATGTCAGGGGGCGTAGCGCGGTTGTATTCCCATCATCGCGAATCGGCATGTTGCCGGGCCGAGAGCCCATTGTCTGGCAGTAGAACGGTCACCCTGTAGCCACGGCAGCACTATACAACTCGGCACTGTCCGCATCGTCAGCCACTCGGAGAAAGGCCACTTACCATTTGCTCCTAGTGATATCGGGCGGCGGCTTGCATTTTCCCCCAGTCGCAGGTTCGTGCACTACTCGCACGAGCATGCGGGTTCCTGTGATATCCGACGAAAGGTGGCGTCCCAAAAGACGATCTACGAAGATCTTCGTTGACACTACGAACAACTTCGTAGTAATCTCGATTCGTGCCCCTTCCCAAACCCACTCCCTCTGAGCTGGACATCCTGCGGGTGCTGTGGCGGCATGGCCCCGCCACTGTCCGCGCCGTCCATGAACAGTTGGGCGGCGGCTATACGACTTACCTGAAGCTGCTACAGATCATGGCCGAAAAGGGCCTGGTCACCCGCACCGAAGCCGACCGGGCTCACATCTACCGCGCCGTCCCGTCCGAGCATGAAGTGCAGACCAGTCTGTTGGGCGACCTGATGCAGCGGGCCTTTGGCGGGTCCGCCGCGCAACTGGCGCTGCGGGCGCTGGAGTCGCGGCGGTCATCGCGGGAAGAGATCGCGCAGTTGCGGGCGATGCTCGACCGCGTCGAGCGGGAAATGGAGGCCCCGGCCGGGGGCCTGGATACGACGGCCGATCAATCGAAGGAGAAGAAAGCGTAATGGAAACCGCCGGTATGGTTCTTGTTCATTTCTTGTGGCAGGCGGCCTTGGTGGCGCTGATGCTGCGTCTGATGCTGGGATTGGCCCCGCGGCCGGATACGCGCAGTGCGCTGGCGCAGATGGCGCTGGCGACGCTGTTCGCCCTGCCGGTGGCCACCTGGGCGCTGCTGTCCTCGGTGCCGGCCGTTGAGGCGGCCGCGCTGCCGGGTTCCCGGGTGGTGTTGAGGATCAACTCCGCGGTGGCTCCGGCTGATCCGGCGGTGTTCCCCTGGCTGTTGGCGGCTTGGATGGCGTGGGCCGCGATGCAAACGGTCCGGCTGGCGGGCGGCTGGATGATGCTGCATTCGCGCGCTCGGGTGGCGTTGTCACCGGCATTGTCGGCGCACGTGGAGCGGGTATCGGAATCGCTCTCGGTCGAGATCCCGGCCTTCGCCAGTGCCGTCGATGTACCGCAAATTGTCGGCGTGTTCCGGCCGGTGTTGCTGCTGCCGGTCTCCGCGCTCTCAGGTCTCACTCCCGGCGAGCTGGAGGCCGTGATCGCCCATGAGCTGGCCCACGTGGCCCGCGGCGACCACTGGATCAACGCTCTCCAGGCGCTGGCCGAGGTGTTGTTCGGTTTCCACCCGGCTGTGCGTTGGATCCAGGGCGTCATTCGCCAGGAACGTGAGTTCTGCTGTGATGAAGTGGCCGCCCGCGTGACCCGCAGCCGCCAGCTCTACGCCCATGCGCTGTTGAAGTTGGAAGAGCAGGCCGCGGCCGATTGGGCGCTCGCCGCCAACGGCGGTTCACTGCGGGCCCGCGTCGAGCGCCTGGTCGCCTCACCCCGCCATCAGACGCCGTGGCTAATGTCCGCGGCCGTGCTCTTACTGGCGGGAGGGTTGTTTGCGCTGCCCGCGATGCAGGACGCCACTCCGCCCGCTCCGCCCACCCCGCCCGAGGTGAAGAGCCTCGCGGGCAAGCGGCCGGCGCCTCCACCGCCTCCCAGTCCGAGTCAGGCTCCGGCTCCTCCTTCCGTGCCTCCGCCGCCCGCCAAGGTGGACAAGAAGATGCCGCCGCCACCACCCCCTCCCCCACCACCGGCGAAAGCGATCAGCCTGCGGGATCTAACCCGGGACACCGGCCCGTTGACGCCAGAAGAGGCCGCGCGGTTGAAAGCCGACATGAAGCGCAATCCCGAGCTGTACCAGTCAATCCGGCTGACCGACGACGGCACCCTGTCGCCGGAGGAAATGGCCCTGCTCAAGGCGATCCACGAAAAGCAGATGGCCGAACACGAGCGGCAGATGAAGCTCCACGAGCAGCAAATGGAACATCACCAGCAAGACATGGAACAGCACCAGAAGCAGCTGGAACGCCATCAGCGGGACCTCGAGCGGCATCAGCAACAACTAGCGGAGCACGAACGGGCCGTGGCGCAGGAGCAGATCGCCGCGCTAAAAGGGCAGGAAGCGGCCGCCGGGCAGCTGCACATCGAGCGGCTCCATCAGACTGCCGAGCTCTACAAGCAGAAACAGCGCAATCTTGCCCTGCTGGGCCAATCTCCCGCCCATGCGAAGGAACTGGCCAAGCTCAACGCCGAACTCGACGCCATGGCCGCCCAGCTCCGTCAGCCCATCCTTCCGCAGGACGACAAGCTGGCCGCTGAGTTCAACGCGGCCCGTCTCGCCGTTCAGGATGAGGCCGAAAAGCACCGGCGCACCGAGCAGGCCCGGCAGCGCTTCGGCGGCGAAAACACTCCGCGGGGCAAGGTCTACGTGAAGTACGGCCCGCCGGACGAGATCGAATCGCACCCGGACCGCGAGATGTGGATGTACCGGCACTTGGAAGGTGTCGGCGACAACGTCATCTTCAAGTTCGAAGTGAAGAAGTAACTGCCTCTCAAAAACAGAAAGGGCGCCCCGTGAAAAGGGCGCCCTTTTTCTATTTGCGTTTAGTGCTGGTCCGGACCATTGTCCCGCCAAGCCGCAAAGCAGCAAAGGGAGCTCTTGGCGGCTTGGCGCTTTGGCGGGAAGCTAGAAAGTGCTCGGGGTAGGACCTACCGGCCTTCGCTCGAGGGCGGCACAATGCCCTTCAGGCGCATGTAGGTCACCAGATTGCCGTAGTGCTCGTAGTTGTGCATGAAGTTGAACATCAGCACGCCCATCCGACTGCGCTCGCCGCGACCGAACTTCACCATCTCGGCGCCGTTCTTGTCGTTCAAGCTGTCATAGGCGGCCTGGCAGTAAGCGGTGGCTTCCTTAAAGGCGGCGGTGATCTCTTCACGCTTCAGCTTGGTCTTCTCAATGCTGCCCTTGTTGGGGTTCGGTTCCGCTTTGGCGGCCGAGCAGAACATATACTGGGCATCGGCGACGTGCGCCAAAATCTGGCCAAACGTCCGGACTTCCGGGGTCGGCTTAAAGTCGAACACTTCCGCGGGCACCTTCTCGGCCGACTTGGAAAGGTTGGTCACACCCATCCCGAACAGCATCTTGGCATCTTTGGACATTTGATCCTGGGCGAAGAGGCCAAGGATGGACAGGGAAACGGCGAGAATCAGTTTCATGCTTTTCATCATACGAGCTATTTCCGCACCGTCAACACCAGTTGGGGCGGAAATCGGACAAATCGTCGACGGGCCGCTCTGCCGCCTGGAACAACAATGATGGCCCGGCCGCCGCTAGGGCTGTTGGTCTGCGGCGACAATCATCTGCTGCTGCGCGGTCCGCTGCCGGACCGGGTGACCGCCGGGCGGCTGGTCCGCCATTGGATGTTCCCGGCGATCCAACCCAGCGTTGACCGCACCGGGATCCAGGGCGTCTGGCGTATCTCCTCCCGCGAGTTTCGGGAAGAGATCACCTGGGCCGTGGTGTGGCCCTCGGATACTCCATTGCAACCGGCCGTGGAGCAACTGCTGACTGAAGTGGCGGGGTGGGGAATTGTGATTCACGATGCCGCCACCGAAGACTGGCCCGGCGTCAATTGGCAGCCGCTCGAGCAGAGCCGCTCCTAGCGTCCGTGGCGTTGGTCACTTTCCATTGCCGGGAGGACCGCTCGCTCACGCGCGCGGCTCTGCAGCATGATCATGTTACCGAGCCGCGACCGCGAGGGGGCGGTTTTCGAAGATCTCGCTAAGGCAACTCCTCCAGCACCACCGCGCCCTTCTCCCTCCGCGCATCCCGCACCCGCTTCTCGGTCAGAAAGATCACGAACTCCGTGCTGAGTGTCTGCTTCGCGCCAATCCAGCGATAGGCCGGAGTATCAAACAAAGCACCGCGCTCCACTGACTTCCGCAACCCTTCGGCATAGGGTGACGACCCGAACTCGATGCCGCGCGCGATCACCTGGCCATTCCAGGGCTTCTGCTGCGCCCGCTGGTTCTCTTGCCAGTCGGCCGCCCACGGGTGAGCATCGGTGGGGAACAGGTAGCCGATCGTCACTGGGAAATTTGGATGGCTCATGGTGAAGAACTGATGCGTGCGCTGGGGGTCCATCCGCAGCGCCGTGTAGGCGCCCCCCGGCTTCGTGGCCGGCATCAGCCGCTCCCGGACGCTTTCATCGGCTGGCAATGCGCCGTTGCGATCACCCTTCACCGCCGAGATGCGCATCAGGGATTTGCCCGGCTCAATGAACGGTGGCCCAAAAGTGGCATGCTGCATCCACTGCACCGGGCGGTCGAACGCCTGTAGATTTTCAACCGCCTCTTCCACCCGCACCCAATCGCCGCTGGCCGGGAGCGTTACCGTTCGTTTCACCCGGTATTGCGATTTCGGCAGCTCCGCCGCATAGCGCAGTACCACCGCACTGCCTTCCACGCCGCCACTCGTCTTTGTCCACGCGACAATCGGCGCTTCCCCGTGATTGCCCAGCCCCGCGGCGATCTCCTCCGGTGAAGACGGCGGCCCATAAGCCGGGAAACAAAGTAGATGCCCCATGTAGCCCGCCGACAGCCAGCGGTGCGGGTCATCGCCGTAGGTTGAGTTGTCGCGGGCGTCGACGTAGGTCTGCGGATCAATGGTCGGGTAGTGCGGCACGCGCATCGGATTGACGTCGCGCTTGGGGTCGCCCGTCGTTTGCCGGACCTCGGCAATGTGGCCGCCGCCTTTCAGTATGGAGACGCGAATGCGGCCGTTTTCCAGCACCCAGGCCGGGCGGCCGTGCAACATCTGTTCGTCAAAACGGAGGTCAGCGGAAAGGGTCAACATCAGCATCCAGGGTGTCATGATTTATGCGGCGCACAGCGGCACCGTCACGGCAAAGTATATGCGATGAGATTTGGAAACGGCGGAGGGCGATTGGGTTCAGCCTGAAGGCAGGCCGGAATCCGCCGATGCGGCCGGGGAGGCCGGTCCGGATGGATGGGGGGAAAAACGGAATGGACCAGCCTCGTGGGGCGAGTCCATTCCGGCCAACTGATAACACATGGCAAGCGGCCGCGAGGGGGGGCGGCTTTGCCATAAATTCAAGAATAAACGGAAGTTAGGCTTAGGAGCCGGTGGTGGCCGCCTTCGACATGGTCGTCGAGACCTTGCTGAAGATGGTGCTGATGCTGGTAGCCACGTTGGGCATGATCGCCCCGGCCGCGACGGCGACGAAGCCGGCCATCAGAGCGTATTCGATCAGATCCTGACCCCGGGTATCCTTCCAAATGCGAAGCTGCAATGCGATGTCATATAGTTTTTTCATGCTCGACTCCTGTTACTGCGAAGTGAAATCAGCCAACATCTATAGTTTCGTCGCGTAAGCAGAGTTTGGGTATTGTGGGAAGCACCTACTTGAGTGCCGTAGTTTGACCAAGGCGGCCCGGGAGAACACCTAGAAGTATCAATCTATTCAGCTGCTTGCACATATGGATATGCGTCAGGAGGGCGCAACCGAGCACGGGTGTAAACAAAAGACTGGACGGGAGCTCACCAGCCGGCGGTGAAAAGGAGGGGAAAACGCCAAACAGCAGTGAATGGCGTCCCAGACGGGATTCGAACCCGTGTTATCGCCGTGAAAGGGCGGTGTCCTAGGCCGGGCTAGACGACTGGGACGCGTTAACGAACTCTTACAGGATAAGGCGTCGAGGCAGGCGGCGTCAAACTCCACCTGCCCCGGCCAGCGTCCCCAAGCGCGTTCGAAACGAACGCCAGGTGGACTAGAGCGTCTTCAGGTACGCCATCAGGTTGTCCCGCTCTTCGTCGGTGAGCAGGTCCTGGTAGCCGGGCATGCCGTTGCCGCCGGCGTTGATGATAGCGCGCACGGTCTCATCGGTGGGCTTCTTGCCGTTGTTCAGTTTGGCCTTCTTGAACAGGCCCTTCAGGCCCGGGCCCATTTTCTTCTCATCGGAATCGGCATTGTGGCAAACGCCACACTGCTCAAACACTTCCTTACCCTTTTCGGCGTTGCCCGCCTTCTGGGCCGGAGCCTTGGGAACCACGACGAAAAACGCCGCCGCGACGAACAATGCAAGAATTCCACGAGCAATCATGCCTTTCAGTTTACTATCTGTGCATGCGGCCCGTCATCATCCTGTTCGCCCGCGCCCCGATTGTGGGCCAGGTCAAGACCCGTCTGATCCCCGCGCTGGGGCCGGAAGGGGCGGCCATGCTGCATGTCCGGCTGGTCCGCCACGCCCTGCATCACCTGGAGCCCTACGGTGACCTGGAACTGCACACCGACATCCGCACGGAGGCTTGGCCGGAATTCCGCGGCCCGCGCGTCGTTCAGGCCGAAGGCGACCTGGGCTACAAGATGTTTCGCGCGCTGGAACAGCGGGGCCATGCGCTGCTGGTCGGCTCCGACGCCCCAGCCATCCCGGAAATGCACTTAAAGTCGCTGCTCGATTCACCCTCGGAAGTCACGCTCGGGCCCGCGGACGACGGCGGCTTCTACGCCATCGCCACCCGCCGCACCCACCCCCGGATGTTCGACCACATCGAATGGTCCAGCGGGCACGAACTAAAGCAGACGCTCGCCGCCTGCCACGCCGCCGGCTTAACCACCGCCATCACCCATTCCTGGTTCGACGTCGACGTACCGCAAGACTTAGAGCGATTGCGAAAACTGGGCATCCAATAGGTAGCATGCGAATACTTCTGTTCTCCGGCAAGGGCGGCGTTGGCAAAACCAGCTTGGCCGCAGCCACCGGCCTGCAGTTGGCCCGGTTGGGCCACCGGACCCTGGTGATGTCGGTCGACCCCGCCCACTCCCTCGGCGATTCGTTCAACCTCCAAGGCGATCTCTTCCATGGCCGCACCTCCGCCCCCTACCAGATCAGCGAGCGTCTGCACATCCATGAAGTGAATATCCAGCACGAGATCAAACGCCACTGGCGCGAGATCACCACCTACGTCACCAGCGTGCTGCGGACCACCGGCATCGGCGGCGTCGAAGCAGAAGAGCTGGCCATTCTGCCGGGCATGGAAGAGCTCTCGGCCATGATGTACGTCAACCAGTACCGCCGCGAAGGCCAATACGACGTCATCGTGCTGGACTGCGCGCCCACGGCCGAATCGATCCGCTTCATCTCCATGCCCTCCACGCTCGATTGGTACATGAAGCATATCTTCCCCATGCAGCGCAGCGTCATGAAAGCCGTCCGCCCGATCGCCAACAAGCTCTCGCCAGTCGAGATGCCGCCCGATAGCTACTTCGGCAACATCCTGGACCTGTTCCGCAAGCTGGAAGGCATTGACGAAGTGCTGGAAGATCCCAAGCAGTGCAGCGCCCGCCTGGTCACCAATGCCGAGCAGATGGTGCTTCGCGAAACCCAGCGCGCCTTCGTCTACTTTTCCCTCCACGGCTTGACCGTCGATTCCATCCTGGTCAACCGCGTCTTGCCGGAGACGGTAGAAGATTCCTTCTTCACCGAATGGCGGGCATCGCAACAAAAAGTGCTGGCCGAGATGGACAGTTACTTCGCCCCCGTGGCCGTCAAGCGAGTCCCGCTGTTCAAGCGCGAAGTGCTGGGCATTGAGCGGCTGCAACTACTGGCGGAGGCCGCCTATGCGCCCGATGAAGACCCCGCCGTGCCGCTGAGCCTCGACCGTCCCTACGTCTTTGACAAAGTGGCCGACGGGCATTATCTGGTGAAGTTGACGCTGCCGTTCGCCGTCAAGGGCGAAGTGGGGCTCTTCAAGAAGGGCGATGAGCTGGTGGTGCAGATCGGGTCGCTACGGCGGCACATCGGGCTGCCCACCTCGATGGCCGCGCTGTCGCCGGCAAAGGCTAAGCTGGAGAATAGAATGTTGACCGTGGATATGAAGGAGGCTCAATGAGCGATCAAAAGCAGTGCGTCTGCATGGGCGCCGGACCCGCGTTGTCCCAGTTGTTGACCAAGCTAGGCCCGGGCGAAGAAGCCCAAGAGCACTTCCGCGGCGCACGCGTCGAGTTCCTGAAGGGCATCCGCGCGTTGATCGATAAGCAGCTGGAATCGCTGGCCAAGCCGGAGTCCAAGGGCTCCAAAGTTACGGTTGAATAGGATATAGCTATGGCTGAACTGACCGCAGGCAAAAAAGCTCCCGACTTTACCCTCGACACCGACACCGGCGAGAAGCTTACGCTCTCGTCACTGAAAGGGCAGAATGTCGTCCTCTACTTCTACCCCAAGTCCGACACCCCGGGCTGCACCACCGAAGCCTGCGAATTCCGCGACGCCTTCCCGCGCTTCAAAGGCAACGCGCTGATCCTGGGCATCTCGCCCGATCCGGTGAAAGCCCAAGCCAAGTTCCGCGCCAAGTTCGAACTCCCCTTCAACATCCTGGCCGACGTGGAACACGCCGTCGCCGAAGCCTATGGCGTCTGGGTGGAAAAGAGCATGTACGGCAAAAAGTACATGGGCGTCGCCCGCACCACCTTCATCATCGGCACCGACGGCAAGATCGCCAAGATCTTCGAAAAAGTAAAGCCCGCCGGGCATGCCGCAGAAGTGGAAGAGGCGTTGAAGACGCTGGGGTAGAAAGTCTGCAAAGTGCGCCTTAATGTTTGGCCGTTTTGTGGGTCGTGGGGGTTGGGTAGCACGCAAATACATGCGGCCACCGTCTGTCGTTCGATAGCATCGGGAGATTGTGACCTCAGCAATGCGACGAGCGGCATAATATAGGTGGCGATGGTCACGAAGTCGATTGCTCTGGAGAAAGTGCATGCAATCAAGGCGCTGATGATTGCCGTCAGCACGGGACTACGCCGGATTGAAGAGGCGGAATCAGAGTACTTAGAACTACGCGGTCAAGTTGCGGCGAGCCTTCGAGAATTCAGAATCGCTGATCCCAATGGTTTCCAATCCCTATGGGACTGGTTCAACTACTGGAAGGAGCGCCAGATGGGCACGTATCGAGCGAGGCGCGCCTATATAGCTTCTCTCTTCAACCCCGTCATTGAGTCGCTTGAAGCCGCCCTGGTCGCAGTACCTGACGATTTGAGCCAGCGAGCCGATCAATCCTTCTCGGCTCGTTACGGCTACGCCAGTGTAGATTTGCAGCCGGAGATCACTATCCGCGAGGATCTCCCGCTAGAAGTGCGAAACACCATTGTCGGCATCATGACGCAGCACTGGAACCCCGACGATCTCTTGTATTCTGCAGCAAGGATAGGAAAGCAGCCTTGGGAGCTAGCGGAACATTGGCACTCGCGTGGCTCGTCAATGGCGCAGCTCCGAGGTCTTGTTTCGGGATGGGACTGGCCTTTAGTCTTCGATTTTGTCGAACGCGTGCTCGCCGACATGCCAAACCGGGAAGTGCAGGACGACGGACGGCAATGGGTAGAGTTTGAAGAGAAGGTCAATGGTTACTTCCGGCACGCAGGTGTGGGTTGGCAGCTTCAGGGGGGTAAGTTTGCGAGCCGTGGTTCGGAATCTTTTGAGGTGGCTGTGCGTTGCGCCATTCCCGAGCTCGAAACAGGCGGTCTTCAGACGGCACGGCGAGAAATCCACGAAGCCCTTGCCGATCTTTCGCGCCGTCCGCACGCGGACCTTACGGGCGCGATACACCATGCGATGGGGGCGCTAGAGTGTGTCGCCAGAGCGGCGACCGGCGATTCAAGAGGGACTCTCGGAGAAATCCTGAAGCGACATCCTGACTTGATTCCCAAGCCACTCGATGCAGCCGTTGATAAGGCTTGGGGCTATGCATCGGAGCGCGCCCGCCATATGCGTGAAGGAAATGATCCGACCCGAGATGAGGCTGAACTGATCGTTGGTATAGCCGCTACGGTCGCGACCTTTTTGGCCAAGAAGAAAATCATCTAAGGCATTCGCGTACTAGCGGCGACTGTTTACAAGTACGGTAGCTTACCGGCGTATTCGGATTCGCGCATGTCCCTTTGAGCCCAGGCGGTTCAAGACGGACATCAGCCGGTCTACCGTGAACCGCCCAAGATCGGCGTTGCGGATCCGCAAGAAGTCTGCCGCATCAATGCCTGTGAGCTCTTGCGCAGCCCGCACCGTTAGGTGATCCTTGTCGAGCACCTTGATGATCTCGGCAGCTAGGACGCCCTCGACCTGCAAGGTCTCCGCGTTATCGCGCCCAAGGTCCCGGAAAACATTTCCGCTTCCCCGCACAATTTCGAGATCTTCAGCCCGCATAGCAATCTCTTCAACCTGTCTTTGATCGAGCGCAAACCCCATCCAACGAAATACTAATCCCGTAGCCAAGCAATAATCGCGCCTGTGCCACCCTCACCCGGCGTCGCCGCCTCCGTGCGGTCCACCAGCGGGTGGCGATTCAGCAGCTCCGCCACGGCCCGCTTCAAGATGCCCATGCCGTGCCCGTGCACGATGCGGATGCGGTCGACGCTGGCCATCGATGCCTTGTCGATAAACCGATCAATCTCATCGCGAGCTTCATCCGCCGTCTTGCCGATCACGTTGATCTCACGCTGTGACAGTGTCCACGATGGCCCCGCCTCGAACGAGACATTCTTGGGCAGCTTCACGCCCGTCTGGCCCGGTGGCAGGATCTCCGTGATGTCTGCTCGCGGCACTTGCAGCTTCATCAACCCAGCTTGCACTTCCACGTTGTCGCCCAGAATGCGCCGCACCTGTGCGATCTCGCGAACGCCTTGCACGCGCACCCGCACGCCCTCTTCCAGCTTCAACTCGTTCTTCACCGGCGCGGCCGACCCGATCACGGTACGGATCTGCTCGCGGATCTCACGCTGCGCCTTGCTGGCGGTGAGTTGGGCTTGATCGGAGGCTTTGCGGCTGGCGGCCGTGGCGCGAACTTGCTCCACCGCGTCGCGCGTCTTTGATTCCACGTCCGCCATCAATGCGTCGAGCTTGCGTTCAAGCTCCCGCTTCTTCTTCGCGTACTCGTCTTCGAGCGTCTGCTCGCGTCGCGCCAACGCCGCCTTCAGCTGGGTCAGCTCGCTCTCACGCTGGCTGGCCTGTTCGATCTTCAAGTGCAGTTCCGTGATCAGCCGCGCGATGTCGCGCTCATTCGAGGTCATCGCGGCGCGCGCCCGCTCAATCAACTGCGGCGGCAGCCCCAAGCGGCTGGCGATCGACAAGCCAGCCGAACGGCCTGGTGCGCCCGTGCGCAGGATGTAGGTGGTGGTCAGCGTTTCTTCATCAAAGCCCATGCTGCCATTGACCACATGGGCCGCCGTTGCGCCATACACCTTCAGCGCCAGCAAGTGCGTCGAGGCGATCACGAACGCTCCGATGCCTTTCAGCGAATCCACCACCGCCACACCCAGTGCGCCGCCCTCTTCGGGATCGGTGGCGCGCCCCAGTTCGTCCATCAGCACCAGAGAATCGGGTGTTGCCGCATCGACAATCAGCGCCAATCGACGCACGTGCGCGGAGAAGCTCGACAGCGATTCCGCAATCGACTGGTTGTCGCCAATGTCGGCCAGCACTTCATAAAAGATCGGCAGCTCCGCCTCTTCGCACGGCACCGGCAAACCGCTCTGCGCCATCAGTGCGAGCAGACCCGCCGTCTTCATCGCCACCGTCTTACCGCCCGTGTTAGGGCCGGTGATCAGCAGCACGCGATGCTCGCGGTCCAGCTCAATGGTCACTGGGACGATGCGCGCCTTCTTTTTGCGCAGCAGATCGGCCAGCAGCGGATGGCGGGCGCCGCGCAGCTTCAGCCGGTCACCAAAGCTGGGGATCACGCAATCAAAGTCGAGCGCATAATCGGCCTTGCCAAACAGCAACTCCAGCTCGCCCAACACGCGCACCGACACCGGCACCGCATCGCCCGCCGCCCGCAACTTCGCCGTCAGCTCCCGCAAAATGCGGTGGATTTCGCGAGCCTCTTCTTCACTGATCCGCACCAGGCCGTTGTTCAGGTCAATGGTTTCGAGCGGCTCAATAAACAGCGTCTGGCCGGTGGAGGAAGCGCCATGGATGACGCCATCCGCCTGCTTGCGCCGCCCCGCCACCACCGGCACCACGTAGCGGTCATTGCGAACCGTGACGTACTCTTCCTGCAGCACGCCGTCGTCCCGGTGTGCCTTCACGAACTTTTCGAGCGAATCGCGGATCGATTGCTGTTGCCGCACCCGGTCCCGCCGCAATCGCATCAGCGCGACGCTGGCATCATCGGCCAACGTGCCATCGGGCATCACCTTGCCGTCAAGCTCGCGCAGCAATGGCTTCAAATCCGGGATCGGTGCCACGCGCTCCGCCAAGCGGCCACCCGCGGCCGTCAACTGCTGACGCGCCTCATGCGCGCGCCCCAGCACCACGCCCACCGCGAACAGTTCCTCGCCATCCAGCACCGCGCCCTCGATCCGCAACCGCGCCGCTGCCTCCGCAACATCAGGCAGATCAGAAAAGCGCAACCGCGTCGGGCTGCTCATCTTGGCGGAGCGGGACGCCTGCAAGTACGCGATCGCCTCGGCCGTCTCGGCCAGCACCTCTTCGATCGCCGCGCGGTCCGTTGATGGCCCCAGCTCTTCCAAACGCGCGCGCCCCAACGGGCTGGGCACATAGCGCTTCAGGATCGCCCGCAGGTCGTCGAACTCCAGCAGATCACTGCTCCAAGGGCAGAAGTCTGGCGAGTCGGAGTTAGGCGTTGGGGCGTCCACGGTAGGCCTTTTCGATGATCGGCAGCGTGCCGGAGGTCAATTGATATTGTCCCAGGTCGCCGAGCGTTACCCAACGTGCATCGGCCACATCGCTGGCCGCGCAAAGTGTTCCGCCCACCACATCGCACCGGTAGTCGATCAACACGTAGTGATACTTGGTGCGGCCTTGGGCATCGGGCGTGATGCGCTCAAACACCTCCACCACCTCACGCGGCTCCACGTCGAGGCCAGTCTCTTCCTTCACCTCGCGCTTCATGGCATCGCGCAAGACCTCACCGGTCTCGACAGCACCACCCGGAATGGTCCAATAGCCTTTCAGCGGTTCCTTGCCGCGCTCAATCAGCAGGATCCGGTCGCCTTGAAAAATCAGCGCCCCCACGCCCAAGATGGGGCGCGGCGGATAGGTGCGGTCATCAAGCGGAGCGGGGTCCAAGGGCATACGGTCCAAGGGCGAAGGCATCAATTGGTGGGTTCCAGCGGATATTGCGCTGAGCCCTTCACCTTCACCTTGATCCGGTAAACCGACGTGCGGCCCGTGACGTAGAGCGTCGAGTAGTCGCCATCGCCAAACGACACATTGGCCGGCGTTTCCGGAATCTCGATCGTCGTCAGCAGCGCCCCCTTGGGCGAATAGACATAGAGCGCTCGGGCGGTGACGTACAGGTTGCCCTTCTCATCCACCTTCATGCCATCCGGCACGCCCTCGATTTTGTCTACCACCACACGCTCATTCGTCGCCGCGCCTTTGCCGTCCAGGTCATACGCTCGCACGTTGCGATCATCGGAATTGGCTACATAGAGAATGCGGCCATTCGGCGAAAGCGCAATGCCATTCGGGCGTCCCGCTGGCTTCGCGACCAACTCAATCTCCGGCGTCGCCGTGCCTTTAGCGGGCAGCAAGTGATAGACCCCATAAAAATCCATGTCGCGCGTGTCGGCCTGATTGCCAAAGGCCGGGTCAGTAAAGTAGATGTGCCCATCCTTGCGGGCCACAATGTCGTTGGGGGCGTTAAAGCGCTTGCCTTCAAACTTCTCCGCCAGCACCGTGATGGTGCCGTTCTTTTCCGTGCGGACCACGCGCCGCGTGCGGCTTTCACAACTCAACAAGCGGCCCTGGGCATCGAAGGTGTTGCCGTTGGTGCCGTTCGAATTCTCGCGGAACACCGTCGTGCCCTTGGAATCCAGCTTCAGGATCTTGTTCGCCGGCACGTCGCTGAACAGCAGGAACTGATCGCGCGACCAGACCGCCCCTTCGGTGAACACATGCCCGGCCGAGACGCGTTCCACTTTCACCTCAGCGAAATCCTGCGCGAGGCCCAACGCCGCAGTCAAACCCAGTGCCGCAACCAAAAGCAAGCTTGTCACATCTGCTATTTTATGCACATGAAGGGCTTTCTCCTATTGCTGATCGGCATTGCTGCATTCGCCGCCACCGACGACTACACAACGCAGATCACCAAGTGGCGCGAAGAGATGGAACAGCGCCTGAAGGCCGAAGATGGCTGGTTGACCGTGTCGGGTCTGCATTGGCTGCAACCGGGCGATACGCGCTTCGGCGCACACTCCTCCAACGCCATCGTGCTGCCCTCGGAATCATCTCCCGCACTCGCTGGCATCTTCCGCTACGACGGCAACCGCGTGCAAGTGATCCCGATGCCCGATGTCGCGCTGATTGTGGGCGACATGCCGGTGCTGAACGGCACGCTGGTGAAGGATGACTCCGATGGCAAGCCGTCCGATTCGATCAAGCTGCGCGACGTCACGATGCTCGTCATCAAGCGCGGCGACCGCATCGGCGTCCGCGTGAAGGACAAGAACGCCAAGATCCGCCGTGAGTTCACTCATCGCAACTGGTTCCCCGTGAATGCCAGCTACAAAGTGGAAGCCACCTACAAACCCTACGCCAAGCCCATCGCCCGCCGCATCCCGACTGTTCTTGATGGCGTCGTCGAAGATCACCAGGCCATCGGCGTGGCCGAGTTCACGCTGAACGGCGAAAAGCTGGCTCTCGAAGCTCTAAAGTCCGATACGCAGCTCTACTTCGTCTTCCGCGACAAGACCGCCAACAAGCAGACCTACGGCGCCGCCCGCTTCCTCTACGCGCCCGTGCCCAAGACCGGCAGCACCGTCACGCTCGACTTCAACAAGGCCTACAACCCGCCCTGCGCCTTCAATCCCTGGACCACCTGCCCCTTGCCCGTCAAGCAGAACATCCTGCCCATCGCGGTGGAGGCTGGTGAGCTGAAGTACGACCACTAGCAGGCTGCGGATAAAGGGGTTTTGCAGGACCACTCCCTCACGGTCGTGGCTCTGTAAGTTGCTGTAAATAAGCGTGCGATCTTTCTGAGCCGCGCGCGTTAGCAAGCGGTCTTCGGCCTTTTTCCGCAGCCTGCTAGACCGCAGGCGCCGCCGCATTGACGTCCCCTGGAGTATCGTGAAAAGCACACGATGCGCCTGCCCTCACTCTTGCTAGTCTCGCTGCTACCGGTTGCGCTCCATGCCGCCGATGCTGATCTAATCCTCCACCACGGCCGCGTCCTCACCGTCGACGCCAAGTTCACCGTCACTGAAGCGGTTGCCATCAAGGCCGGCCGGGTGATCGCCGTCGGCACCAGTGCGGACCTGCTACGCACGCAGAAAGGCGCGAAGACGCAGCTCATCGATCTGGCGGGCAAGACCGTGCTACCCGGCTTGAACGATGCCCACGTGCATATCTTGAGCGCCGCCCTCAGCGAGTACCGTCGCAAGCTGCCTCCGCTCGATAGCGTCGTGGCCATTCAGGACTACATCCGGCAGCGCTCCGCCGTCACGCCCAAGGGCGAGTGGATCATCGTGCCCCGCACCTTGCCGCCACGGTTGAAAGAGATGCGCTTCCCCACGCGCGAGGATCTCGATGTCGACACCGATCATCCCGTGGCCTTCGATGGCAGCTATGTCTGGTCTGCCAACACGCTGGGCTTGAAGATCAGCGGCATCACTCGCGACACACCCAATCCGGCGGGCGGGGAAGTGGTGAAGGGGCCTGACGGCGAACCCAACGGCATCCTCCGCAACGCGGCGCAGTTGCTCAAAGGCGCGCAGAAGAGTGACCCATTCACCGAAGAAGAGAAGCTCAACGCGATGGAGCAGATGCTCCGCACCTACGCTGCTGCGGGCTTGACGGCGGTGGGTGATCGCGCCGTCACCGAAGAAGACGTTGCGCTGCTCAATAAGCTGAAGGCTCAGGGGCGGCTGCCGATTCGCGTCGCCATGACTTGGCGCATCGACGCCTCGCGGCCAGTGGAGCAGGTCGAAGCCGAGATCAAGCAGCGGCCCTGGCGCACGGGCCAAGGCGATGAGTGGCTGAAGTTCTCGACCTTCAAAGTGACGCTCGATGGCGGCCAGTCCGTCGGCACCGCCTATCAGCGCATGCCCTATGGTGCCTTCGGCCGTCAGCTCTATGGCCAGACCAATCCCGATGCGCGCGGCACGCTCTTCGTTGAGCCCGAAAAGCTCTACCGCATCTTCCGCACGGCCAGCGACGCGGGCTGGCAGTTGACCGCCCATGTCCAAGGCGGCGCGGCCATCGACAATCTGCTCGATGCCTTTGAGCGGCTGAACAAAGAGAAGCCCATCGCCCAACGCCGCCACCATGTGATGCACGGCAGCTTCATGAGCCAGGACGCTCTCGACCGCATGAAGCGGATGGGCGTAGCTGTTGACGCTCAGCCCGGCTGGATGTACTTCGATGTGCCTGCCCTGGGCCGCGTGTTTGGCCTGGACAAGATGCGCTACTTCTTCCCGCTCGCCTCCTATCTCAAGATGGGCATCCCCGTCGCAGGCGGCAGCGACCACATGATCGGCTGGGGCAAGGATACCGCTGTCAACGCCTTCAACCCGTTCTTCAACATCTGGATGTCCGTCGCCCGCAAGACCCGTGAGGGCACCGACTTCTACCCCGAAGAACGTGTCGACCGGCGCGACGCTTTGAAGATGTGGACCACCGGCGCCGCCTGGATTCAGTTCAGCGAAAAGCAGCGCGGGTCGCTCGAAGTCGGCAAGCTGGCCGATCTGGTGGTGGTGGAGCAGGATTTTTTGAATTGCTCCGAAGCCGATCTCCGCGCGATGGCTCCCGTGATGACGATGGTGGAAGGACGCGTGGTCTACGAGCGCAAGTAGCCCCTCGACCGGGTGACACCTTTGCATCAGCCCCATGCGTGAGCTTGGGGCTTGCTCCGGTTAAGCGACGAAGCCCCAAGCTCACGCATGGGGCTGGTGCCGCATTGAAACCACTATTCTGCCGACCACAGCAGTATTCCGTCCGATCAGGGATACAATCAGTTTCGATGATGCGCACTATTCTTGCCGCCGCTTTGCTCAGTGGCTCCTTTGCGTTTGCCCAGGCCCCCGCCGCTTCCGATGACCCGGTAAAGCTCAAGGCTGACTTTGAGCGCGCCCAGCGCACGCTGCAGGATTGGCCGAACCTGGCCCGCTATCGCGCCGACAACGAGAAGCTCGCCGCTCCGGCAGCGGGCGAAAAGCGCGTCGTCTTCATGGGCGATTCCATCACCGATGCCTGGGGCCGCCGTGGCGGCACGTTCTTCCCGGGCAAGCCCTACGTCAACCGCGGCATCAGCGGCCAGACCACGCCGCAAATGCTGATCCGCTTCCGCCCCGATGTGATCGCGCTCAAGCCCGCTGCGGTCGTGATCCTGGCCGGCACCAACGACATCGCGGGCAACACGGGTCCGATGACGCTGGAAATGATTCAGGACAACATCGCCTCCATGGTCCAGCTGGCCAAGGCGAATGGCATCAAAGTAGTGCTCTCTTCCGTGATGCCGGTTTGCGACTACCACCGCCCCCAGATGGCCCGCCGCCCACCGGAGAAGATCATCGCGTTGAACAAGTGGATTGCCGAGTACGCCGCCAAGCAAGGCGCCGTCTATCTCGATTACTACTCGGCCATGCTCGACGATGCCAAGCTGCTGCGCAAAGAGATTACCGGCGACGGGCTGCACCCTAACGACGCGGGCTACGCCATCATGGAGCCGCTCGCGCAGGCGGCCATCGATAAGGCGCTGAAGGGCAAGTAGACTTGGGTTAACTGCGCCGCTCGGACCGAGCTCCGACCCGCAGGAGGGGCCTCTTCCACTGCCGCCAACTGATGACTAGAAGCACCCTGCTGACACGATCGAGACCCGTGTGGGCCACGGGGCAGGTACCCGTTCTGAGAGCAGACCGCTCCTGCTGGTCGCGGCTCGGTTTCGGCCTCAACCCTACTGCGACACGCTCAGCACATAAAGAGCATTGCCCATCGTCACGGCGACATACTGCTTGCCGTCCACCGCATAGCTGATAGGGTTGCCCCGCGCTTGGCCGCCGGCCTCAAAGCGCCACAGCTCTTTGCCGGTGGTGGCGGACAAGGCGAAGATCTGCCCTTCGGCCGTGCTGCCAAACACCAGGTTGCCTGCCGTTGACAGCACGCCGGACCAAGGGGGCGTGAATAGCTTGTACTCCCACTTGACGTTGCCCGTGGCCGGATCGAAGGCGCGGATGGCGCCCCACAGCACTTCTCCCGGGATGCTGCGGAAGCCGCCGCCGTTGAACTGCTCACCGGCTTTGTACTCGGCCTCACCCTTGAAGTACTGCGAGCCCGATTCGCGCACCGCGACATACAGCAAGCCTGTCTCCGGGCTGAAGCTGGGGCTGTACCAGTTGCTCGCGCCCGAGACCGATGGCCACACCTGCGTACCGTCGACACTGGGCGAAGTGGCGGGCACTCGCACGGGGCGGCCGCTGTCGTCGAGGCCCTTGGCCCAGGTCTGCTTGGCATAAGGCTTGCCGGTGATGAACTGCCCGGTCACGCGGTCCAGCACATAGAAGAACGCATTGCGATTGGGGAACACCACCAGCTTGCGTGGCTGCCCGGCGACGTTCGCATTCACGAGCACCGGCACGGCGGTGGAGTCCCAATCGTGCACGTCATGTGGCGTGAACTGGAAGTGCCACTTCAGCTTGCCCGTATCAGCATCAATTGCGAGGATGCAATCGGAGTAGAGATTGTCCCCCGCGCGGACATCGCCATTCCAGTCGGGTCCGGGATTGCCGGTGCCCCAATAAACGAGGTTCGTCTCCGGGTCATACGTGCCGGTCACCCACGTGGCCGCCGCGCCCGTCTTGCCGCTTTCACCCGCCCACGTTTGTCCGCCCGGCTCGCCCGGCAGGGGGATCGTCCAGAAGCGCCACGCCCGCTTGCCGGTGGCCACATCATAGGCATCAAGGAACCCGCGCACGCCGTACTCACCACCCGCCATGCCCGTGATCACCTTGTCCTTCACGATCAGCGGAGCCCCCGTGAGCGAATAGCCATCCTTGTAGTTGGCGACCGTGACGTCCCACAGGATCGCGCCGGTCTTCGCATTCAGGGCGAGCAAGTGTGCGTCGAGCGTTCCCAGGAACACCAGATTGCCCGCCACCGCCACCCCACGGTTCACCTGCCCGCAGCAGACCCGCAGATCGCTGGGCATCGAGCGGCGATACTTCCAGATCGGCCGCCCCGTGCGGACATCGATCGCGGTCAAGTTGCTGGGCGGCTCAGACGCGTACATCACGCCATCGACCACAATGGGCGTGCCTTCGAAGCGCTGGAGCGAGTTCACCTGATAGGACCACTCCACCTTCAGCTTCCCAACGTTCGATTCGTTGATTTGCTTCAACGGCGAAAAGCGGTGGCCCGCATAGTTGCCGGAGTAGGTCAGCCAGTTTTGCGGCTCCGCGGCCGCCTTCGCAATGCGCTCCGGTGTCAGTTGGCCAAAGGCGGCCAGCATCGTACCCAGCATCGCGCCCAGCGTCAGGGCCGTCATCTTGAGGATGCTCATTGAATGCCTCGCAGTTGGGTGAGGTAGGCCACCACGTCATCGATCTCTTGGGCCGATAGTTTGTCGCCATAAGAAGGCATCAGCGACTTTTGCTCGATGCGCAACTCCTTCAGATCAGCCTTCCAGAAGGAATGCAAGCGATTGCCCCGGTCGCGCACCTGGATCGAGTAGGTATCCTCATTCATGCGAATGCCGCTGAGCGCCGTGCCTGCATTGGTGGTCAGATGCACTTGCAAGAAGCCCGCTGAATCGCGATCCGGATCGGTCAGCTTGCGGCGCAGATAACCGGGTCCGCGACGCAGTCCGATGTCCGTCAGCGCCGGGCCTAGTTCGCCGCCTTGGCCGCGCACAATGTGGCAGCTCAAGCAGCCGGCCTTGCCCTTGGCGATCGCCTCACCGCGCTTGCTGTCGCCCGTCACTGGAGCCGTATCCAGCTTGCCCAGCGTCCGCACATGGGCGGCGATCTGCCAGATCTCTTTATTGGTCAAGTTGTGCGAAGGCATCTCCGTTTCCGGCACACCAAAGCGGATCACCTTCCACAGCGCCAGATCATCGGGGCTGCGGGCCAGGATCGGCGTCGCAAGGTTGGTCCCCTTGCCGCCATCGCCCAGCGGGCCGTGACAGCCCGCACAGCGCCCCCCATATATCTTCCGGCCCAGCTCCAGATCAGCGGGCGTGGTGTGTGGATTCTTCGCCGTGGCCGGCACATCGACCAGGATCTGCGCGTGGAACAACAGGGCCCAAGCAAGCACGATAAACCAGTACCTCCGTTAGACAGCGATTGAGTCTATCGCAGGTGGGGTGGTGCTGGGGATGCGGCGCAAGCGAGATACTCGCCGCTATGGCCTCGCGTGCGAATGCCGTTACTGGCCCGGCAAATCGAGTGCATCAAGCTGAGCGCGAAGACTATCCATCTCGGCCAGCTTCCGCGAAGTCAGATGGCGCGCGCCGATAAACGTTCCCCCAGCGAGGATCAGGCATAACGCCAGCATCGGAGCTGATCGTGCGTTTTGCCAAATCACCCCTCCGATCGCCGCCAAGCCAACGCTGAGCGGCAACGCATACCAATACAGCATCGAACGAAGGAACGTCGCCTCCTGGGTGAAGAGCCGGCTCAACGGAGACTCCTTAGTAGCCCGGGCAGTTTCTGCGATCGCATCAAGAGAGCGCTGGTGCTGGAGGATTCGATAAGCGGCGAAGGCTCGCCACAAGGCCAATATTGCGGTGATCACGCGGAGCATCGGCCATTTCGCCAAGCAGGCGACCGCGAGCATCAAGAGTCCATAGACCAATGCTGTCCGGGACTCCCGGCGGTACTCGCGCCGTCGATCCTTCAACCAGCGCTCGAGTTCGACGTCCTGTGTGCGCCGGTCTGACATCTCCACACTGTAACGCGGTATCCCTCAAACCTACAGCAGCGTACCTAAGCCTCCGTGCCGCGCGGAGCGTCTACAGCATAGTTGATCAAGCATCTTGGGCTACGCCGCGCCCGTCCGCCCGGCTCCGCCGAATCCACGGCGTCAAGACCGTGTAGACTGGCACCGACGTCGGCCGAGCCTTGTGGCTTCGCAGCAGCTTTCGCTCCACCAAATGCCCGATCGCCGTCTGCACGGACCGCTTCGACAATCCGGTCAGCTCGGCCAGCACGCTGTGGCTCATGGCGACCGACGCCCGTTCAGTGCCGCGGGTGAGGCAGTAGAGCTGAAGGTAGATCAGAAACGCCGCTGCGGAGCGGCTATGCGAAACCAGATCGCGCATCAAGGTCTCGTGCAGGTAGCGGTCGATGGTCGTCACTGTAGTAATCGCTACTATAGCAAGCGATGCCACCAATCATCACCGGAGCCTTGATTTCGTATGGCCGGCCCTGCCATCCTACGGCCATGATCAAACGTATCAAGTTCATCGGCATTCCGGTGGCCAATCAGGATCGGGCCTTGGAGTTTTACACCGAGAAACTCGGCTTCCGGATCCTCACCGACCAGTCCTTCGGCCCCACGCAGCGCTGGATCGAACTCTCCATCCCTGGAGCGGAAACCGGCATCGCCTTGTTCACGCCACCCGGCCACGAAGAGCGCATCGGCACTTTCGTCAACACCTCCTGGGAAGTGGACAACGTCGCCAAGACCTACGAAGAGCTGCTCGCCAAGGGTGTCGAGTTCACCGCGCCGCCGGTGAAGCAACCCTGGGGCACGTCGGTGATCATGAAGGATTCGGAAGGCAACACGGTTGTACTTTCTTCAAAGTGAGCTGTGCCATCTGCTGCTCACACCCCCTTTGATGGAGCATGAGACATCGAAGCACCAGTCAGCCCGCTCATCTGCGCATCCCTCGACTAGAGATTAAGGTCTATCTCAGACCCGGACTGGACGTGAGGCCCGGACCCCGAAGGCGCAACATCCGGTTCAACGGCTCGGAAACATACCGGGCCACAACCGCGCCCAGCACAGCAGACAACACCACCATCAAAGCGAACCACGCCGCCAACGGGCCACGGGGCCAACCCACGTATGCTGCCGTTCCCCAGATCACCACGAACTCATGCGTCAAGTACACCTCGTAGCTATGGCGGCCCAGCCAGCGCAGCGGCAACGTCCAGCGGCGGCCGGACTCTCCCCGCACGACGGAGCCAATCATCACCAGACACGTGCCCAACGCCAACGCCGTGCCATCCAAGCCGATGCGCCCCAGGTAGCCCATCAAGCTCCACTGCGGCCAGATGGCCACCAGAAGCAGCAACCCGCTGCCCACTGCCGCCAATCCGCGCCAATGGGCCGCGCCGCGCGCCGCTCTGGAGATTCTACGTCCAAGCCAATCGGTCAGCAAGGCGGCCAGGCATCCCAGCGCGATCGCGTCCATGCCACCCAGGTAGGACTTCTCTCTCCAGATCTCGCTGTTCATCCACACGGTGCGGGCGAAAGGTCCCGCCGCAATGAAACTCAGGGCCACCGCCCCAAACAACGCCCCGCCCCAACGCAACCGTAACATCAGACACGCCAGCGGATATCCCAGATAGAACATCTCTTCCACGGACAACGACCAAAGCACGTCCCAACTGGCCGGCAGGTATCCTCGCTGTGCCTCCAGCCAGTTCAGATGAAAGGTCAAGGCGGAAAACAAAGCCTGCGGCAGCGAGGCCTTCTGCGGTGGGATCGTGAATCCTGCCGCACCCGCCAGATGGAGGACGCTAAGGATGCCCAGCAACAACAGCAGCAGCGGCCCGATCCGCGCGAACCGGATGCGGTAGAACTTCGCTGCGTCAAACCGAGCAAGACCCCCGAATCTGCGGATCGAGGTCAGCGTAATCAGGAAGCCGGATATCGCGAAGAACACCGTGACGCCATTGTTCCCATTCCAGAACAGAAAGTGAAACAGCCAGCCCGGCAGCGCCGGTTCCAGCGAATAGCCCGCGAAACGCATTCGCAAAGAAATGTGCAACGGCCAGGATAGAGAGGCCCCGCAGCAGGTCGATCCCGTCGAAGCGCGATTCAACTTCGCCTGCAGGCGGGGGCGGCGTCATCAAGGCAAGATTACCATCCCTATTCGCCCGGCCCTGATTGCGCCCAAGACTAGTTCGCCCCGGGACGGTGGCTGACCCAGACCGGGCAGTGGAGTTGACGGACAAGTCCTTCGGCCCCACGCAGCGCTGGATCGAACTCTCCATTCCCGGCACGAAAACACCCGGCCACGAAGAGCGCATCGGCACCTTCGTCAACACCTCCTGGGAAGTGGACAACGTCGCGAAGACCCACGAAGAGCTGCTAGCCCAATGCGTTGTGTTCACCGCTCCGCTGATGGCCGCCCTGGGGCACCTCGGTGATCATGAAGGACTCGGAAGGCAACACGGTTGTACTTTCGTCCAAGTAGCGAGGCCACCTCAGTCCAGGCAGGGGTTCACAATATCGAGGCCGCGCAAGCGCGAGAAGTCCCGATCTGCCGACCATAGTTGGCGCACCCCGTTTGTGCGGCAAATCGCGTGAATTCGCGCATCATGAACCTGCGCACCCAGTAGCTTGCCGCTCAAGAATGCCTTCCGTAAGGTCTCCCAGTAGCCGGTCGGCTCCGCCAGCAATACCAACGTAGGCGATTCCATCCAGATCTCCACTTGCTCGACGGCGACCTCGGATGGACTGGGTGGCTTAAAGATCCGCGGATTCGTGGTGACGGACAGAAACTCGTGGATGCAGGGCCAAGGAATCGCCCATGGTGCCGTCCCTTCAGCAAGGCTCTTAACGGCTCGTGCCGCCGGCTTGTGATGTGGTGAGTCCTGCCGGTGCGCGTAGACCAGGATACTGGTGTCTACCGCCGTCATCGCTTCGCTGAGCCGTTGTCTTCTTGATAGGCCAGGGCGGTCAAGTCTTGCCACGTCACACCCGGCTGCAAGCCATGCCCCTTGCGGAAGCTTCCGTCGCGAAGCCGGAATGGCTTCGACGCGGCCCGCGTCCGGGCAGCAACGACCGCCCGTAATCCCTCTTCCACCAACACCCGGAAACTGACGCCGTCTTGGGTCGCTAGCGCCTTCGCCTGCTCAAACAGCGGATCTGCGATCTCGACGGTCGTCTTCATGCACCCATACTCCCATACTCTCGATACGGGCGTACGGGCGGCCCTCTCAGCCGGCGTCGGCCCCGAAAGTGAAAATCGTCACCGGCACTGGAGAGCCGCCAATTGCGCGGTAGAAATCGAGGGCGTGCGTGTCTTCTTGGTCGGCCGCGACAAACATGACGGTGATGCCCTCTGCGGCGGCCTGTGCTCGTAGCGCGGCCACCAGCATGCGGCCAATGCCCTGGCGATGGCATTCCGGCAGCACGGCGATGTCATAGAGAAAAAGTTCCCGAATCTCCGCGCGGGTGAGGGGCAGGGTATAGGCCGTCAGGCCACCCACCAGCCGCCCATCCTGCACAGCTGACAGGGCCCAGAAGTCGTCGCGGCGCATCAGGCGCTGCACGTAATCGTCGCTCAGCGCCCCGGCATCCATCTCGAAGACATCGGCGATCAGCACGAACAATGCCCGTGCCTGCTCCAGTTGGGCCAGGCCTAGCCGCTCCACTTTGATCTCCCCCCGCGGGGGAGAGTCGCCCTGAGGCTGGCCAGGCGTGGGTCGCGAAGACACGAACGTTCTAGGCCAGCGCCTTCCCGTAGAGCGCCAGCAACCGCGCCCAAGCCTTTTCCGCGTCGGCTTCGTTGTAGACGCGCGAATCCGGCGGGCACCAGCCGTGCGCCCCGGAGTAGACTTCGATCTCGGCCGACAGATTCGCCTCCGCGAACGTCTTCTTCAGCACGTTCTTGTCCTCGGGCGCCCGGGCATCATCATTGGCCGCAATGGCCACCAGGAAGGAAGCCTTCGTCTTCGATGCCTGCAAGTGCGGGCTATTCGGCGCATCGGCGCGCACCAGGCCGCCGCCGTGGAACGACGCCACCGCGCCCACGCGATCGGGCACCGCGGCCGAAGTGCGGAACGCCATCGGTCCGCCCATGCAGTAGCCCTGCGTGCCCACTTTGCGATTCTTCGCGACCGACGGCTGCTTGTCCAGCCACGCGATGAAGGCCTTGGCATCGGTCATGTGCGTCGTCTCGTTCAATGTCTGCGCCATCGGCATCACTTGCTGGATGGGCGTCGCGCCACCGGCTTCTGCCGTCGGAGCCTTTTTCGAGCGGTAGAACGGATTCACCACCAGCACCGAATAGCCCGATTCCGCCAGCCGCTTGCCCATCTGCCGGAACGCCGGGCGCAACCCAAAGATATCCGGCCACACCAGTACCGCCGCTGCGCTGCCCGTGGCCGGGTGCACAAAGTAAGCATCCGCCGTTCCGTCGGGCGTCGTGATGTTGACGTCGGACTCCACCACCGTCACGGCATTGGCCACCTGGGGCAGCATCATCGCCACACCCGCGCCCAGCATGGCGCCAAACTGCTTCCGGGTCACCAGACCCTTAGCTTCAAACTCCTGCTGGTCGTCATCGAAATGGATCTGATCACACATATGCGCTCCTTGTGCACTCCCAGTTTGCCGCTCGCGAGAGAGCGTACGGGTATTTTACAACCACTGGCATGGGCTGAGGTTGCAGGTTTTGCTATCTCATCCACAGTCGCTCGAACTCATTCGGACTGAGGTCGATTTCACGTAGAATTCCTCGCAGCGTTCCGATCTTGAGCATCTGATTTCCGTGCACCGGAACTGTCGCCCGGGCCGTTCCGCGCGCCATCATGTGATGGCTACCCCGAATCCGAACGACGGCAAACCCTTGCATCTCCAAGAAACGCACCATCTGGGGTCCAGTGGGCCGCGGCAGTTTAGGCACGCACCAGATCTTCCAATTCCAGGTCCAAGAGCCGGAGTGAACTGGGGGGATTCAATCGGGACATCGCGTCATCGAGTCCAAAGGTTTCGATATACCCCGTCAACGCTTCACGAAGGTCCGCAATCGCTTCTTCCTCCGTTTCGCCCTCCCCGAATGCCGGAATGTCGGGGACGCGCGCGGTGTAGCCGCCAAGCTCAGGGTCCGGGATCAGTTCCACCGTCAACTGCTTCATGGTTGAATTCTAACCTGCGACTGCGGTGCCCGCCGCGCCCATATAATGTCCGCATGCTCCGCCGTGACTTGCTGCGTACCATGTGGGCCGCGCCTCTGCTGGCCCCCACAGCCAAAGGCCTGCCCCCGCTCACCATCAAGGAAGTAAAGGTGATCACCACCAGCGGTGGCCGCAACTACCGCTGGATCTTCTTGAAGATCATCACCAGTGAGCCGGGCCTTTACGGCATCGGTTCGGCGGGCAACCACTTCCAGCCCTACGCCGTCATCGCGGCCATTGAAAAGCACCTGGCGCCGTTCCTGATCGGCAAGAACCCGGAACAGATCGAGGACCTCTGGCAGAGCAGCCACCTCCGCACCTACTGGCGCAACGGTCCGGTGAACAACAACGTGCTCAGCGGCATGGACATGGCGCTGTGGGACATCAAGGGCAAGCGCGCCGGCATGCCGGTCTACGATCTGCTGGGCGGCAAGGTGCGCGACGCGGTGCCCTGCTATGACCACTGCGGCGGCAACGACAAGGAGGCCATCATCGACAGCGTGCAAAAGTCGATGGCGAAAGGCTTCCGCCACATCCGCGTGCAGATGGGCAACTACGGTGGCGGCGGCTTCATCCCGGCGGGCGTTGGCTCACGGCCTGAAGGTGCACCCGCGCGGCCCGCGTTCGACGAAGAGGTCTACATCGAAAAGATCCCGCCGCTGTTTGAGTACGTGCGTTCCAAGGTAGGCTTCGCGCCCAAGCTCTGCCATGATGTCCATTCGCACTTAAGCGGCATCAACGCCGTCGAGTTCTGCCGCCGCATGCAGCCCTATCAGATGTTCTTCATCGAAGACGTCCTGGCGCCGGAGCAGTTGGCCTGGTACAGGCAGATCCGCCAGATCTGCAGCACGCCGCAAGCCGTGGGCGAAGTCTTCTCGCACCCGCTGGAATGGATTCCGCTCGTCACGGAGCGCCTCATCGACTTCGTCCGTTGCCGCGTCTCCGCCATCGGCGGCATCACGCCCGCCAAAAAGCTAGCCACCCTCTGCGAACCCTTCGGCGTCCGCACAGCTTTCCAGGAAGGCGGCGAGAACGACCCAGTGAACCAACTGGCCGCCTACCACGTCGACATCTCCCACCCGGCCTTCGGCATACAAGAAGAGAACGCCTTCCCCGAACTAGCCCGCGAAATCCTCCCCGGCTGCGCCGAAATCCGCGGCGGCTATCTCTACGGCAACGGCAAGCCGGGACTAGGGATCGACATCAACGAAGCGCTCGCGGCCAAGTACCCGCTGCAGGCTGCGCCGCAGGGCGGTCATTACCCGCTCGATCGGACGATGGATGGGGCGGTGGTGAAGCCGTAGAAGGGGCGGTTACATAAGGACGACTGTAGAAAGTACATCTGTCGTCCTGGCCCGGATCTTGAATCGGGATTGCTTTCTGCCGCTGCTCATAATATAGTTCACTCCCATGAGCATGACCGCCACTGCTCGCAAAGCCAATCCCGACGGCCTTCTGCGAGAGGTACACGATTACTTGGACACTTTTCGAGCATCTGTCGATGCGAGGTCATGCACAGCCTATGTACGCGATCCCTTCTGGCCAGATGAGTATCGGCTGGTGGCGATGCCTGGGGTCGCCCATCGAGAACCAATGTACGGCTTCATGTTCCCCAAAGAATCGAGTGCACGTTTACGTGGGAAAGAGGACTTTCAGGTTGTAGTTACTCCCGAAGCAGAAAGAATTGGCCCGCCCGGTCTGAAGTCAGAGATCCGCGAGCTATTCGGCGGATTTGCGTGCCGAGAGAAAGTGGAACAATATGTCCAGTTGCGGCACTTCGATGCTAATGGATGGCCTGAGGTCGTGTTGTTCATCAATTTCGAGACCCGACGTGTTTTCCCGCCGGAGGAAGAAGCGAAGATGCGCAATGCATTGCGGAAGGGTTGTCGACCTTCAACGCGGGTGCGCTTCGGTCCTGCATGCCCTTGACGCAACTCCGCTGGCAGAATCTGCAAGGATTCTGGCCCCAGCCCAAACTGTCGCGAGAACGACGGACGACAGTGGTCTCCGCTCGCATTTCGAAGCGGTCTTAGAGACATCACTGGCGGCGTTGGGTGTGCGGGAGGAAGATGGCGTAGGCACAATTCACCTATACAATCCTGGTACGAACTCCCTGATCCTGAAGGCCTCTGTCGGCCACTTGGACGACGCGGAAAATGCGACCGTCCAGAAGGTAGCGGACGGGGATGGTGTCATTGCTTGGGTGTTCCGTCGTTCCCGCTCCGTCGTGATTAGGCGATTGGGCGACTCTGCCTTTGGGTCGATCCATGTCAGCATACGAAACAATACCCAGAGTGAGTTGGCCGTTCCGATGATTGCCGACGGACGTGTTATCGGTGTCCTTAACCTCGAATCGGTACGTCCCGACGCATTCTCACCTCAAAGTGTCAGGTCCATTTGGTACGCGGCAAATAGCGCCGCGACAGCCTATCATATCTCGCGCCAAGCAACGTTGAACGCCGAATTGTTTCGGATATGGTCCGAAGCGGAGAAGCCAAAGGAGGGTGCATTTGATGCGCAGAAGGGCGCCGCAAACCGATTGGCGCGGCTGCTTGGTGATGCCAAAGAGGCAACGTCTTGTGAAATCTGGCTCGACGATCAGGATTCCAAACAGTTTAGCCTATTCGGATCAAGCCCCGCCGAATATCATTCAGTGGTCATACGGCGCGATGGCTGGAGTGCCTATGTCAAGAAACATAAGTCCGTCGTCTGGATTAGACGACTTGAAGGCTCCACGTTTGAGAGCAGAATGTGGCGCGATGGTAAATGGGAAGGTTCCCTGGCCGATGCGCCGAAGACCCTGAATGCCAGCTTCGACGTAGACGTAAGGGCCGCACTTGCCTTTCCGATTGGGGCTAATTTCAAGGGCGTACTGTGGTTGAGATTCAACCATGACTTCGCCGCACCAAACGAGACTGAAGTACAAGAGGCCGAGGCATTTGTTAGCCAGGCGGCGCTAATCCTTGAAGCAGCTGAGAATCGAGAGTGGAAGCTCAGTCGTCTCACCGTCGAGGAATTGAAAGGACACCCAGAACTTTTACACCCATTTGTGAGCGAGGTGCTGAAACCGAACATATTTGAGCGCGAGGGACCGAAACAGCCAAAGCGTGAGCGATTGTTCTCTCTTGAGGGCTATGTCCTTCACAAGGGAGCTGGTCCCCATCTGTCAGGTGATTTCCACTGTTCGAAGCGAATCAATGATTCGGCGTTCGGCCTCTTGCTCGGTGACGGGTGCGGACACGCTTTGCATGGGTTCATCCACGCCTTACCGCTCATCTCACTGTTCGAACATATGGCGGTGAGGTCAATGTCACCTAGGCATGTCATGGATGAAATGACTCGCGCCGCGAGACGTACCGGCGTCCGTGGTGATGCCGTGTACTCGATATTTATCGAGATTCACAAGAGATTGTTCTTGAGAACCGTGAAGGCCGGGGCGAATTGTGGCCTGGTACTCTGCCAACAGAATATGATTGGGCCGTTTCCTCCGACGAGTCACTCGTCCATGACGCTGGGGGAGATCGGGGACAGTCCGATGGAAGAAGCAGGAACGGAACTGTTTGAAGGAGATACGATTGTCGGCTTTACCGATGGCGTAACGGAGTGTAACCTAACATGGCAGGACATTATGACCATGGCCGGGCCACTAAGCGACTCATGCCAGCAGATCGCGGAGCGTGCAGTCGCGGGTATTGAGGGAAAGCAGAAAAGGACGTGTCCTGACATGGAGGCGGATGACCTCTCCCTGTTTGTCGTTAAGGTAAAAGGCTTCGATAAGGCTCTTGCCCAAAGTGATGCGACTACAAGGGAGTCTGCGCCAACACCTGCCGCACCACATTCCCCCGAACGCCGGTGAGCCCCTGGTTCATGCCCTGGTAGACGTAGGTCAGCTTTGTATGGTCCAGCCTCATCAGGTGCGAATCGTCGCGTGCAGGTCGGAGACGTGGTGACAGTCATCGACGGCCTTAAGGCCGATCTCATCAGTGGACCCGATCGCTCGCCCGCCCTTCACGCCTGCCCCCGGCCCGCCATCTGCTGAGGCCGCACCAGTCATGTCGCTGTGAGAGCTCCGAGGACCCGCAATGAAAAGCGCGAGCGCATAGACAGCCGCAGTTTACTAAAACTGCGCCACGGTTGCGCTTGGGTTGATTGCTGAGCAGGCTCTTGCCCGCCCGTAGCCCACTCGATAGCTCGTCACCATGGTCCGTACCGGTACCGCCGATGCATTTGACCCGAGCACCGCGAGCGGCAAACTTCAATTCATGGGAAACACCGCAAGGCGTTCCCCCAAATGACGAAGAGACCCCATAGGGCAACCGGAGAACCTAGATGATCAAACAAATGATTTCGCGAACCATGACGGCGGTATTCTGCCTCGCCTTGCCCAGCTTTGCGGGTGTGATCCTGTCAGACAACTTCGAAGGCAACGGCTATGCGTTGAACACGACGCCCAGCGGCTGGACGGTTACCAACGGTACCGTGGACGTCATCGGACCGGGGTACTTCAGTGGTCTGTGCGCCAATGGCACCAAGTGCATCGACATGGATGGGTCCACCCACAACGCTGGGGACTTGTCGCGCAGCTTCAGCACTATCCAGGGCGCAACGTATGAACTCACCTGGGACATGAACGGCAACCGCCGCGGCTACGGTCCGGATTCGATGGTCGTTTCGGTGGGCAGCGCCTCGCAGCTGTACACGCTGGCGTCCAATGGCGCCCTGGCCACCTACATGCTCTCTTGGGTGGCTCCCACCACGGGCACCGCTTCCATCATGTTTTCGCACCAGGGTGGCGACAACGTGGGCATTCTGCTCGACAACGTGCAGCTCACCGAAACCGCGGCAGTAGCCAGTGTCGACGCGCCGGAGCCGGGCAGCATCGCGCTGATGATCTCCGGAGCCGTGGCTCTGCTGGTGCTCCGCAAGCGCTCCGCGTAACTGAAGGATCAACGGTTCTCAAAAAAGCAAAGGGGGCGGCCATCACGGTCGCCCCCTTTGTATTGTTTGGTGCCACCTTGAGGTGGCGTTCGCTCAGAACTGGAAGCGGAGGCCCAATTGCAGCTGCCGGGGGTTGCCGACGGTGCTGGTGATGGCGCCCACCTGGGCGTTGCCAACGGCGGCGTTGGGCTGGCCGAACTGCGGGTGGTTGAAGACGTTGAAGCCTTCGGCGCGCAGTTCAAAGCGCATCTGGTCACGGATCACGAAGTTCTTAAAGAGCGACATGTCCCAATTCCAGCGGCCGGGTCCAAACAGGACGTTACGGCCAGCGTTGCCGTACGTGAACGGAGCCGGGGTGGTGAAGACAGAGGGGTCGAACCAGCGCTGCAGCGTGTGGGGGTCGTTGCCCTTGCTGCCGTTGGAATCGGGCCGGCTGGCCGTGCCGTTGGTGGTGGAGGTGTTCAGCGTGGGCGTGAACGGTAGGCCGGACTGGATGGCGAGGACGCCATTGGTCTGCCAGCCGCCAATGATCAGATCGGACAAGCCGCCGCGGTTCAGGAAGCTCCTACCCTTGCCGAACGGGAGCGAGTAGAGATAGCTGGCGGTGAGGCGATGGCGGATGTCGATGATGGAGTTGCCGCGTTCGGGGCGGATGTTGCGCGGATCCTGCGGGAGCGGGCCGGAGCTGCCGCCGCCGAATTCCAGCGGAACGTTGTCGATGGCGTGGGCCCAGGTGTAACCGAACAGGCCATTCAGACCCTTGGCCATGCGCTTGTCGACCGTGACCTGCAGGGCGTAGTAGTTCGACAGGCCGTTGACGGTGAAGTAGTTCACACCGGCAAGGCTGGGGTTAATGGCGAAGAACGGGCGGCGGGTGTTGAGGGCCGCGGAGCCGGGGATGGGCTGGTTGGCATCGTAGGTGTTGTAGAGATGGCGGCCGAGATTGCCGACCAACGCCGCTTTGACGACCAACGCCGCGGGAGCGATCTCATGTTCGGCCGTGAGGTTGAACTGCTGCGCGAACGAGGGGCGGAAGTTGGGGTCGACGGCGGTCATGGTGCCGAAGGGTTGAGTCTTAAAGTCGACGGGCACCAGGGGCGCGAAGCCGTCCATCACGCGAGTTCCGGGGTTGATGTCGCCCGGGGTGATGGTGACGGTGGAACCGAAGGGCACGTTGCGGAACAGGCGTAGGGCGCCGGCTTCGCTGCCGGTCGGGTTGTAGAACAGGCCGTAGCCGCCGCGGATGACCGAGTGGGCGCCGAGCGAGTAAGCGAAGCCGAAGCGGGGACCGAAGTTTTTGTAGTAGGGCTTGATGCCCGCGTACTTGTCGACCCCGTTCTGGCCCGCGATGTCCAGCTTGCCGGTGTTGATGTTGAAGTTGGCCCAGCGGTTGGCGACTTCGTAATAGGGGCTGTAGTAGTCCCAGCGAATGCCCAGGTTGATGGTCAGCTTCTTGTTCACGCGCCAGTCGTCGGCGAAGTAGGTGCCGATTTCGGAGCCGCGCTGGCCGGGCCAGTTCTGGGTGTAGTCGTGCTGGATGGTGGTGGCGTAGCCCAAGATGAAGCTGGCCATGGAATCACCACCGGAGCCGGCGCGAGAGTCAGTGAGGGCTTGCGAGAAGTTGAAACGGCCGTTGCCAGCGTTGGTCTGATAAATCGTCAACTGCCGGCGGCGGAAGTCGCCACCAAATTTGAGGGTGTGGCGGCCGACGGTGTAGGTGACGTTGTCCACGTACTGGAACGTATTCTCGCGGCGGAAGATGGGCAGCGAGCGGGTCTGGCCGATGCCGATGTAGCTGGCGGGCGAGAAGATGGGCAGGTTCTGTTCGTTGGGCGTGACGTTGGCGTTGGGCACGCCCAACTGGTTGCCGAGAGCTGCTCCGGGTTCAAACTGATCGGCGGTGTAGTCCAGGCGGAAGCGCGCAAAGCCGACGCGGAGCTCGTTGATCAGGGCCGGGGTGATGACCTTGGCATAGCTGGCCACGGCGTGCTGCGTGGGAGCAAAGCTGGTGCCGGCGAAGGAGCCTTCGTCACCCAGGTTTACCGGGCGGTTGATACCGGCGATCGTGGTGGTGGGGTACGAACTGGGGACGCGGGTCTCGGTGTTCTGGATGGACCAGCGGGCGAAGAACAGGTCACGGGGCGTGATCTGGTGATCGACGCGGACGTCGCCCTGATTCCAATCCTGCTTCTGGACCAGGTTGGCCAGGTAGTTGTTGAAGCGGGCCGGGCTGGTGGGCGTGGGGTAGGCGCGGATCATCTTGAGGGCAATGGGATCGAACCGGTTGGCCGGGATGACGTTGCCGGGGAACTGATCGCGGGTGAAGCCAGCGCCAGCGGCGCGGGTGGAGAGCGGGTCGTAGACGTTCGCGGCTTCAGTGAAGTCACCGGTGCGCATTTTGACGGTGGGAATATTGCCGAGCAGAAGCTGCTGGGAGGCGCGGCGATAGCCTTCGTAGTCGACAAAGAAGAAGGTCCGGTTTTTGCCATTGTAGAGCTTGGGCAGAAGCACGGGGCCACCGAGCGAGAAGCCGAACTGGTTCAGGCGGAAGGACGGGAAGGCCGTGCCTTTGGGGCTGAAGAAGTTGCGGGCGTCCATGGCGGAGTTGCGCAGAAACTCAAACGCCGAGCCGTGGAAGTCGTTGGTGCCGGACTTGGTGATGACGTCGACGACGGCACCGGAGTTGCGGCCCACGTCGGCGGAGTACATGTTGGTTTGGATCTTGAATTCGCGAACGGCTTCGACGGCGGGGCGCAGGACGATGGAGAGCGTTAGGCGCTCGTTGTTGTCGATGCCGTCGTACAGGAAGTTGTTCGACCCTTCGCGGTTGCCGTTGGAAAAGATTTCGGTGCCGGGGCGGCGGTCATCGGGGCGGCTGCCGCTCATGATGGTGCCGCCGGCGGAGAAGCCGACGCCGTTGACGCCGGGGCTGAGGGTGGCCAGCTGGATAAAGTTGCGGCCGTTCAACGGAAGCTGGTTGACCAGCTTTTCACTGACGACGGTACCAAGCGAGGATGCTTCGGACTGGAGCAGCGGGGCGGCGGCCGTGACCTCAACCGTTTCATTCACCTGGCCGACCTGGAGCGTGAGGTCGAGCTGGGCCTGCTGATTGATCTGCAGCGTGAGGCCGGTCTGAGAGAGCTTGCGAAAGCCGGCGGCTTCGACGGTGAGGGTGTAGTCACCGGGCGGCAGCAGGTTGATGAGATAGGCCCCGGCGGGGCTGGTGACCGTCTCGCGGGCGACGTTGGTTGCTTTGTTGGTCGCGATGACCTTGGCGCTGGCAACACCTGCGCCGGACGGGTCGACTACAGTTCCGCTGACTTCGGCGGAGGCGACTTGGGCTGAGACTGGCGTGACGGCCGCAAGGGCGGCGCCAATCAACAAAGATCGGAGGATATGTTTCATAAGGTGCACTCTCCCTGGAGCGTTGCCGGTATCGTATCACCGTTCGGACGCACGTGTTCACGCCTTCCGGCGGCGCTAGACTGAGGGTATGGTGGACGCCAAAGAAGCTGTCAAGATTGCCCGCGAATACTTCTCGCAGATGGCCGAAGAGCCGATGGAGCGAGTCGTATTGGATGAGATCAATTCAGACAACGAGCGCGGAACGCAAGTGTGGCGGATTACCGTTAGCCGGCCTGCGCACCACTTCAGCCCCGTAGGCCGGCCGAATGGAACATTTGGAGATCTGTTGCTGGCACCCAATCGAGACTACCGGGTTGTGACGCTTTCCAAGGTGGACGGAACGGTGATGTCGCTACTGGCGCGGCCCACGAAGAATGATTGAATGGCCTGACCCGCTACCTGCGCGATCGGTCATCGTCGATGCGAATGTACTGCTCCTGCTCGTCGTTGGCCGGGCTGATCCCGACCGCATCGCCCGGTTCAAGCGCACCGCGAACCAGGGGTTCTCGAGTCTTCACTACAACGTGCTGAACGCTCTGCTGAAAGAGTCTGCTCAGATCGTGGCGACTCCCAATCTGCTCACAGAGACCAGCAATCTGCTGCCCAGTGAGCTTCACGACCAACTGCGTCAACTGGTGGATGAGCTGATCGAGCTTTATGTCCCCAGCCGCCGCGTGACCGCTGAAGACTGGTTTGACCACCTTGGCCTTGCCGATGCCTCAATCATTGACGCGGCGGCGAACACCGCGAGTACCGTCATCACCGTAGACGTGGCACTGCTCAATCAACTGGTCTGGCTGGGCCTGCCGGTGGCGAACTTTCACCAGGTGGTGGCAGCTGTTTCCGCCTAAGGCGCCTTCAACACTTCCGCGATCTCTTTCTCTTCGATCGCGCCTTCCTTGATCACACGCCAGTAGGGCTCCGTGATGTCAATGGTGGTGGAGCCTTGGCCCACACACAGGCCGCCATCGAGCACCAGATTCACGGTGCCGTCCATCATGCCGAACACATCAATGCCACTGCGGCAGGTGGGCTGGCCGGAGAGATTGGCGGAGGTGGCGATCAGTGGCTGCGCCAGCCAATCAAGCAGCGCTTTCACCACCGGCGACCGGGATTGGCGCAGTGCCAAGCGGCCGGTGTGCCCGGTGACCTTCAAGGGGATGTTCGGTGCAGCTGAGGTGATGATCGTCAACGGGCCGGGCCAAAACCGCCGCGCCAGCAGTTGGAAGCGGCTGGTCATTTCGGAGACCATCTCTTCAGCCATCAGCAGGTCGCTGACAAACAGCGGGAGCGAACGCTGCGTTTCGCGCCCCTTTGCCGCAAACACGCGGCCGACGGCAGCGAGATTGAACGGGTCCGCCACCAGCACGTAGAGAGCGTCGGTGGGAATCGCCACCACTTTGCCTTGGCGAATCTCCGCCGCCGCGCGCTCAATCGCACTGGCGGCGGGTTGTTCCTGGTCGATCTCGATTAAGTCAGTGGCCACAGCGTCAGTTGACCCTTCTATGTTGATGCCTTGCGCCCAAAACTACCGCGGCCCGATGGCGGAGGCGACCTCAATCGCCATCGAGTAGCGGCCAAATGGTGCGCTCAATTGTACGCCTTGCACCATCGGGCGGCATTGCTCGACCATCTCCTGGGCAATGGCCACACCCTCGGCGCGGGCCTTCTCCGCTGTATCGGCCAAACGCATGCGTTCCATATAGTGCTCTGGCACCGGAACCCGCAGTTCGTTCACCATGAACTCGGCGTTGCGATAACTGGTCAGCGGCCAGATGCCAGCGATCACCGGTACCTTAAAGCGCTCCACGCGCTTCATAAACGCTTCCAGCATCTGGAGATCAAACACGGGCTGGGTGACCACATACTCGGCCCCGGCCTGCATCTTCCATTCAAACCGGCGATGCTCCTCATCCATGTTCGGAGCGCCGGGATTGGCGCCTACGCCGATCAGCAGCGCCGTTTGCGAGCCCATCGGGTTGCCGCCAATGTCCAGGCCATGGTTCAGGTTGTTGACGATGTTCACCAGGCCAATCGAATCGACATCGAACACCGCCGTCGCATCCGGATAGGTGCCCATGCGTGGCGGGTCGCCCGTAATGCAGATCAGGTTGCGGACCCCCAGCGTGTGCGCGCCCAGCAGCTCGCTTTGGATGCCCAGAATGTTGCGGTCCCGGCAGCAGAAGTGCAGCACCGCTTCAATCCCGGCGCGCTTCTGGATCTCCATGCAGGTGATCTGCGCCGACAAGCGAGCAGAAGCGCGCGGCCCATCGGGCACGTTGATGCAATCAATCCCTGCCTCCGCGCAAAGCTTGGCGCCTTCCACTTCCTTGGTGGGATCTACGCCACGCGGCGGGAGAATTTCGACAAAGGCGACGAACTTACCATCGGCCAGCTTTTTGCCCAGGCCGCTCTTGTCCGCCACTTCCACCTTCGGCATCGCCTTCGCGCGAGCCTGCGGCGCTTCCACCGTGACGCTCAACTGCTTCGTCATCGGCTGCATGGACCGGACTTCGCTCCGGATCTCTTTGATGTGCGCGGGCGTTGTGCCGCAGCAGCCGCCGATCAACTTCACGCCTGCCTGCAGGAACCGCCGCGCGTACTGCGCCATGTACTCGGGCGAACTCATGTACATGTGCCGGCCTTCCACCATCACCGGCAGCCCGGCGTTGGGCATGGCGCTCAACGGCTTGTTGGTGAAGTGCGCCATCTGCTCAATCGTCTCGAGCATTGGCTTCGGCCCTGTAGAACAATTCAGCCCGATCGCGTCCACCGGCAGCTCATCCAGGGCCCGCGTGAATACCTCGATCGGCGCGCCGCTCATCGTGCCATCGTCGTTCACCGTGACGTGCGCGATGATCACCATCTCTTCGCCCGCGGCCGCCCGGCATGCCCGCACCGCCTGCCGCACTTCATCCAGATTCCAGAACGTCTCCAGGATCAGCAGGTCGACACCTGCTTCCACCAGCGCCTCGGCTTGCTCGAAAAATGCCGCATAGGCTTCGTCGAACGAGGTCGGCCCCAGCGGCTCAATCCGCACTCCCAGCGGACCCAGCGCCCCGGCCACGAATGCCCGCTCTCCCGCCGCTTCGCGCGCCAGCTTCACGCCCGCATGGTTGATCGCCTTCAGGTTGTGCGCCTGGCCAAATGCGGCCAGCCGCATGCGGTTTGCCCCAAACGTATTGGTCTCCAGGACCTCGGCGCCCACCTTGACGTAATCCTGATGGACTTCCTTCACCAGGCCCGGCGACGACAGATTCAACTCGTCAAAGCAGCGGTTGATGAAAATACCTTTGCCATACAGCATCGTGCCCATCGCGCCATCAGCGATCAGGACACGGCTCTGGAACTCGCGGCGAAATTCTGCAGCGCGAGATAACGAGGTTGGCAGCGGTGGAAGTACAGTTGTAGCCACAGGAAAAGTGGGGATCCTCACCCCATCTCTAGTTTATCGTGCCGTTCGGCATTGCCATGAACCGTAAACCGAACCGCTACGCCGCCTTCTGGCAGCGCGGGCAAAAGTAGCTGGACCGGCCGGCCTGGGCCACCCTCTCCACCGCCCGGCGGCAGCGGGGGCAGGGCTGCCCCTCGCGGTTGTAGACGGCTACGCCAAAGCCTTCACTTTCCGCCGTCGTGCCGGGCGTCGAATAGTGGCGATAGGCCTCGTCCACCGCGCCGCCCAGGATCTCCCGGATCGCCCCGTGCAGTGCCCGCACCTGCCGCGTGGTCAAGAGATTCACCGGCGTGAAGGGGTGCACCCGGGCCGCGAACAACGCCTCAGCCGCCCAGATATTGCCCAACCCCACCACGTGCGCCTGGTCGAGCAAAAACACCTTGGCCGGCTTCCGGCTGCGCGCCATCCGCTCAGAAAGCCAGGCGGGTGTGAACTCATCTGACAGCGGCTCGACACCATACTGCTGGCTGAACTCGGCCAACTCTTGAGCGGTCAGCACCTGCATCCGGCCAAACAGGCGCGAGTCGTCAAAAATCATCTCGCGCCCATCATCGAGCGGAAACCACGCCCGCGTCGCCGCTGACCGCAAAGCCGCGTCGCCTACATAGAGATTCCCCGTCATCCCCAAATGGACTCGCAGTGTTAACTCGCCGCTGAGCTGGACCAGCACGTTCTTGGCCCGGCGCGCGGTGCCCAGTACGGTTCGCCCTTTCAGCTGACGCGCCACCTTGGCGGAGGCCAGCGGCCGGGTGGTCTGGGGCCGTGAAAAGTGCGCTTCCAGAATGGTCCGCCCCGCCGCCCACTCCCCCAACCGCCGCGCCACCGCATCCACTTCCGGAAGTTCAGGCATGGTGAAAATGTCCCCCTAAAATGCGAGCGGCCCACCGGAGTGGGCCGCGCCGCGTCGATCAGATTCACATCTGGATCTGAGACTTCTTAGGCCTCCAGGATACCACCTCCCGCAACCGAGCCCCGACTTGCAGGAGGGGTCTGCCCTCAAAGCCGCACCAGGCTCACCTGACCCACGCCATTCCCCCATTGCACCAACGCCCCATGCTGAGCCGCGACAGCCATGGAGCGGAGTCTACCCTTATCCAAAAGTGTGCCGGGTTGGCGCAGCTTGCCCGCGAGTCCAGTCGGCATGGCGATGAGGGCATTGGAGCGATCGGAGGGCACTCCGCTCCATAACTGTCGCGGCTCAGCGTGCGGCGCTGGTGGCTTAGTGCGCGCGTAGATGGTCCGATGGCGCTCCGGGTGCCGCCTATGGTACAAACTCCCCATGCGCCAGCACTCACGCCGTGACTTTTTGCGTTTTTCCGCCGCTGCTGCGGCGCTTCCTGCTCTACCCTCCGTAGCGGCCAAGCGCTCTGCCACGGATTGGGTGGAACTGGGCCGCTCTGGCGTCAAAGTCACTCGTCTGGCGTTCGGAACCGGCACCCACGGCGGCCGGGTCCAGCGGGAACTAGGCCAGCCGGCCTTCACCAAGCTGGTCCGCCACGCTTATGACCGTGGTGTTCGCTTCTTTGAAACCGCGGACAACTACACCGGCATGCCGCAGATGCTGGCCGAGGCACTGAAGGGCGTGCCGCGCGACAGCTACCGGCTGATGACCAAGTTTAAGTGGCGCGAAGCCGACAAGCCGATGGAGACCATTGACCGGTTGCGGCGCGAAACCAACTCCGAGTACTTCGACATCCTGCTGTTACACAACGTCCGCACCCCGAACTGGCCCACTGAGCTCGAGCGGCTGCGCGATGCGTTCTCGGAAGCCAAGCACAAGAAAGTGATCCTGTCGCATGGCGCCTCCTGCCACGGTCTGCTGCCCTTGCGTGCGTACCCCGGCAATACGTGGCTGGATGTGGCGCTGAACCGCGTCAATCACAACGGTACCCGCATGGACAATCTCACGGACGACGCCAAGCAGCCCGGCGAAGTGAACGAAGTGGTGGCGACGATCAAGAAGGTCCGCGGCCAGGGCACCGGCCAGATCGGCATGAAGATCATCGGCGAAGGCGCCTTCCGCACGCCGGAAGAGCGTGACGCCTCCATCCGCTACGTCATCAAGTCCGGCTTGGTGGACGCCGTCACCATCGGCTACAAGAACACGGCCGAGATCGACGAAGCGATTGAGCGGATCAACACGCACCTGAATAGCTAAGCTGGGTTGCCCTGGGCGCTCCCTTTCACTGGGCCTTCCCTTTCACTGGGTCTTCCCTTTCACGCGCAGGCCGGCTGTCTTTGTGCTGCAAGATCAGCGGCTTGGCGGTTCCGGTCCACCACTGGCCCCTTACTCTGGTGCACAGTCAGATTGGGGCGCCCCCAGGGGCGCAGCCCGATCAGAATGTCTCAAAATGTCTCACCGTGTCCCGGATTCGCGAAAAAAAACGAGTCCCGAGCGCCCCGCCAGCAGCTTTCCAGTGAACGGAGTACAATTATAAGAGCCGGGCGGGGCCCTAACCCCGCCCGTTCTGTTGAAACCCCCCATGGCATTGATTGAAGGCTGCAAGCACCAACTCCCGTTCACCATCCCGCTCGACGACGTAGCCGCCGAGATGGATCGCGTCACCGTTGACATTCAGAAGAAGGCTGCGTTACCGGGCTTCCGGCCGGGCAAAGCGCCGGTGTCGATCATCCGCACTCGCTTTGGCGCGGACATTCGCCAGAAGGTGCTGGAGAATCTGGTGCCGCGCGCGCTCAGCCAGCGCTTCAGCGACGAGAACCTGAAGGTGGTGGGCCAGCCGAACATCAAGGAACTGAAGTTCGAGCCGGATTCGCCCATCGAGTTCACCGCTGAATTCGAGATCGCCCCCGAATTCGACCTGGGCGAGTACGTGGGTGTCGAAGTGGCCTACACGGAACCCGCCGCCACCGACGAAGAAGTGGAAGCGCGACTGGAAGAGATCCGCAACCAGAAGGCCGACTTCATCAATGAAGACCCGCGCCCGGCCGCCGATGGCGACCATGCCGCTGTCTCGCTGATCTCCGTCGCCGGTGTCGAGCCGCCGATGGCCAGCGACGAAATGGTGGTCGAGATCGGCGACAAAGACACGATGCCCGAGTTCACGGAGCATCTCCGCGGCGTCACGCCCGGCGAGACCAAGGAATTCGACGTCACCTATCCGGAAGAGTACGGTCAGGAAAAGCTGGCCGGTAAGACGGTCCGTTTTGCGGTCACCTTGAAGCAGTTGCGCCGCAAGGAACTGCCCGAATTGAACGACGACTTTGCGCAAGATCTGGGCGACTTCAAGACCATCGAAGAAGTCCGGGAAGCCATCCGCACCGCCATCCTTCGTGAGAAGGAACAGCAGGCGACGGAAGCCGCCAAGACCTCGATCATCGACAAGTTGGTCGATGCCCACCAGTTCCCGGTGCCGGAAGCGTTTGTGGACCGCCAGATCGAGATCCAGGCCGAGAACTACCTCCGGTCGCTCGCCGCGCAGGGCGTCGACATCAACAAAGACGTCAAGCTCGACTGGAACAAGCTGAAGGAATCGCAAGGCGAACGCGCCACCCGCGACGTCCGCGGCTCACTGATTCTGGAACGCGTGGCCGATCGCGAAGCCATCGCCGCCACCAACGAAGATGTCGACAAAGAAGTGCAGCGCATGGCCCGCGCCTCCAAGGAAGCCCCGGCCGTGGTCCGCATGAAGCTGGAAAAAGACGGCGGCCTAGGCCGCATCGCCAGCCGCATCCGCACCGAAAAGACGCTGCAGTTCCTGTTCGACAAGTCCCGCAAAGTCGCCAGCTAGCGGCCGATGTAGGCCACCGTGCCGGGTGCGGTCGCGTTGATCGAATCAAGGAATTCGGAGACGACGGCCGCCACGTCCACCAATCGGTTGGATCGGGCCCGGATGACCACGATGGCAAGCTTACGGCCGGCCAGCTTCTGCTGATACGGAATACCCTGGTCGATCGTCAGAAACAGTGCAAATTGGGAGGCTTCAGCCAAGTCCAGGAGCGCCCCGTTCTTCTTGCCAGCGAAGCCTGCCTGAGGAACAGTCCAGCATTCGTGAAGCGGAAGTAGCTTGGCTAGCTTCCGAGGCAAGCACTCATCAAGCAGGATCTTCAATCCAGCTGTCCCACCAACAGCGACTGGGCTAGTTCAAGCGCAGCGATGGCATCTTCGCGGGGAACCGTGGGGAAGTCGTCCAGGAACTCGTCCAGCGTGTCACCACCTTCCAGGTAGTCCACCAGCGCTCGAAATGGCACTCGGGTTCCGCGGAAGACCGGCGTTCCTCCCAGGATCTCCGGGTCTTTTACGATGATGCCGTCTGGTTGCTGCATGGATGACTTCGTTGCTCTTAAGTCTAGCCAACGGAGGGAGCAGCGGGTCATGAGCCATTACCGCAACGGTGTCGTACTGGCCGGTGGCCGCCGGTGCTTTGTCGCTTGCTCATAGGCATAGGCGAATATGAGCAACGTCGCTTCGGTCCACGGCCGGCCGTCGATCGTCATGCCGCTGGGCAGCTGGGCGCCGCGGGTGTAGCCCATATTCGGCCTCAAGCCGGTGAAGCGTTCCGATTCGCCTGCTGAGCCCTGCAAGGGGAAATTACTGGCGAGCAACCTGCCACGGCACAGTTTCCAGGCAGCTAGGATCTAACTATGCTCCAGTTGTCACTCTTAGCGGCGTTGGCATTGGGGCAAGCCCCAGAGCCCAACCCGGCGATTGCGCTCTTAAATGAGCTTGCCTCGGACCCGAGACGTCAGGTCACTTTCGATGAAGGTATGAGGGTTTCGGACGCCCTTCGAGCGATGCCAGTGGCAGATGCCGCAGCCAGCGTTCTGGTGATATTGGAAGCGCTTCGTTCGGGAAGAGAGACGGCGCGGGTCTGGGCCGCCTCATTCCTCTTCGCCGCGTCGCTCCGGCCCGATGCGGAGACTTTGCTCGACAAGAGGATGCCAGCAATTCTTGCTCTTCTGAAGTCATCGGATGAACGCCTTCAGCGGACTGCCCCTGCGGTGCTGGCGCGGCTCCGATCTCGCTCGGCCGAGGCTAAGCCCGCCCTTGAAGCGTTCCTCCACGATGCCTCCGCCCGGCCCGATGTTCAAGTGGCCGTCGCGTGCACCCTCAACCAACTGGCCGAGCCAGACGCCGCGATGAAGAGTGCGTTCGGAGCTTTCTTGAGCCGGCCCATGGCGGCGCGAGACCGGATCGACGCCCTGAACAGCGTGGCTTGCCGCCCCAGCGACGATCCTGACATCGCGCGATTGGTCGCACGCAGCCTAGGCGATCCTGATGCTGATGTTCGGGCATGTGCGGTCGCCATAACCGGCCGGCTGGGACCGAAGTCTGTCGCCTCCGCGCGCGGACTGCTGGTTCAGATTGCCAATCGCGAAGGGGAGCGACCTGATGTTCGAGCGCTGGCATCGGGCGTTCTCGCGGGCAAGTGGTAGCTTGGCGTGACACCGCAGATACTTGTTCAACGATGGAACGGCCAGCGTCTCGCTTCATGGCAGGTACCCGCATCACCGCAACGGTGGCGTACTGGCGGGCGGACGCCGGTGCTTGGTCGCCTGCTCATAGGCGTAGGCAAATTTGAGCAGCGTTGCTTCGGCCCACGGCCGCCCGTAGATCGTCATGCCGATGGGCAACTGCCCGCCGCGGGTGTAGCCCATCGGAACATTCACTGCGGGGAAGCCGGTGGTGGGCGAGAAGAACTGGCTGTTGTCGCCGTGCGGTGTGTTCAGGTCCCCGATCAGGCGCGGCGGATGGCTCCAGGTGGGGTAGACCAACGCATCCAGCTTCAGCGTGTCCATCGTCTTTAGCACCGCCTCACGGACCGATTGCCGGTACGCCTCGTCGGCTTGGCAGGCGGCCGATCCGGGTGCGTTGGCCGTGGCTTTGTCGGCGTTTTCGAGCTGTCGCCGGACGGTGGGGTGGAACTTGCCGGATGCCACGATGGCGGCTAGATCGGCCACTGGCACTTGATCTTTCCGTGCTGCGAGGAAGCCGTTCAGGTCGTACTTGAAGCCTGCGCAGAGCCCGCTGCCGGTGGGGCGCCGAAGGGCATCGAGGCCGGTGATCTGGGCGGGGTCGACGATGGTGGCTCCGGCGCGCTTCAAGTCCTCAATGGCGGCCATGAAGACGCGGACCACTTCCGGGTCTGCTGGCTCCCGTTCATAGGCCTGATGCAGGACGCCGATGACGGCACCTTTCAGACCATTGCGGTCGAGCGCGGCGCGGTAGTCTGGCGCCGGATGCGCCTTCGCTGCTGCGGTTACCGCATCATCGGGATCTTCACCCGCGATCACCTGGAACACCCGCACCGCATCATCCACGGTGCGCGTCATCGGTCCGGCGATGTCGGCCAGCAGGTTTAATGGGAAGACGCCGGCCCGGCTGGTGAGGCCCATGGTGGAGCGGATGCCCGCCAGCGCCTGGTGCGAGGAAGGCCCGCGAATGGAATTGCCTGTATCGCTGCCCAAGCCCACCAGCCCCAAGCTGGCGGCGACGGCAGCGGCCGTGCCTCCACTGGATCCGGCGGTCACCCGATCGAGCGCGTAGGGGTTCTTGGTGTAGCCGGGCAGGATGGAGTTGACGGTCTCATAGGGGCTGAATGCCCATTCCGCCATGCTCGATTTGGCCAGCACGAGTGCGCCGGCTTCCTTCAACCGCCGCACCTGGAAAGCGTCCTTCCGGGGTACGTATCCGGCAAAGACCAGGGCGCCATTGGTAGTTTGCAGCCTCTCGGTTTCGAAGTTGTCTTTGACGATGACAGGCACGCAATGCAGCGGCCCGGTCAAGCCGCCTTGGTCAAAGCGCCGGTCGAGTTGATCGGCCTGGGCTTGCACTTCCGGATTGATGATCACCAGCGAGTTGATCGCTGGGCCGTTTTTGTCGAAGGCTTCGATGCGCTTGAGGTAGAGGTCCACCAGGCCGCGGCAGGTGAGTTGACGTGCCTCAAAGGCGGCATGGACTTGGGCGATGGTCGCCTCATGGACCTCGAACGGAGGCGGTGTTTGAGCAAGCAAGGGCAGGGAGGCCAGAAGCCAGCAGAGATGAACGAGGCAGGGGCGCACGCGAAGCATCTCTCGATTGTAGGGGCCCACGCATCAAGACAAGCGCAGGCTGCCGGTGGTACCCGAAGGCAACACCGGCAGCCTGATACCCGACAGGCCGCAGCTTACAGGCCGAGCGCGTAGTTGACGAAGTCCCGCAGGCTGTAAGTCTCGGGCACTTCTGATTGCTCCGCCGCATCGGCGTTCAACAGTGAGGAGCGGTCATTGAACATCAGCGACAGGAACGTGGAGGCCACGATATATCCGCCGACAGGGCCTAATCGGGGCGTGTCGATGGACACCGTCCGCTCTTCGGCGACGGGGATGTCGACCGGGCAGACATGATGCATGGCTTCGGCCAGAACATAGGTCCACAGCGGGCAGTTGCCGGCGAAGCTCGAATCGCCGGTCGCTTCCAGGATCGGCGTGGGCGTTTCACCTTCGGCCAACTTGCCGATCTTGATCTCACTGTCTTCGAGGACCCTCACCCCCAGTTCCCGGGCAATCGTCTGGCCAGACGGTAGTCCCAGTTTCATGCCACGGAGCAAGTTGCGGAAGATCAGTGAGGGCATGTTACCGCCCACGCTTTGCGGCAGCTTGCTCAGCGGGTCGACGATGGAGGTGTCGAGCCGGTAGGCGAGTTGGAGACGGTTCAAGTTCTCCGGGGTGGAGGCCGGGGGATCGCCCGGGGTCCCGTAGGGTCGTAGTTCGATATCAATGAAGCGTGCCCAGTCCAGGCCCCACTGCGGATTCAGCCGGCGGAAACCGGTCAAGCCCTCCGGCTGTCCGGGAACGGGGAAGATGGACAGATTGACCTGATCATTCAGCCGGTAGCCCGGACGGACCATTGAATGGCCCAGGCGGTAGGCCGCGCCCGAGAATTCAATGGGCATGAAAGCCTTGTTGAAGACCAGTTTGTGACGCAGGTACCGGCCATGACTCCGGAACTGACCGAGCACCGAATGATCGATGATCCGCGGCAGGAAATCATTCAGCACGATGCGCTGATAGCGCAGCCGCACCAGCCGGCTGGCACCTTCAAAATCTAGCCCCTGCTCGGCGATCAAGCGGTTGTGGTGCCGCAGAAAGAGGCCCTGCAACTGGGTGACAATGGCGTTTTCGTCATTGCGCGGATCGCCGATCAACGCCCGTCCGGGCGCATTGCGCGGGACGTCGAGTGCGCCCGCGTTGCCTCCCTGCAAGGGGTCGCCGGTCAGGAGCCGTTTTTCATCCTCATACAGATACGGCTGATCATCCGGACCGCGGCCGTAAACGCAATCCAGATCGAAGGCCGGGGTGCGGAAATCGATCCGGGCGTTGGCGTCCTGCGTGGTCTGCTCAAAGCTGGCCGGGTCAAACGTCAGGTCGTGATCGACGAACTGGCCCAGATAGGTGTACAGTGCCGGGATGCCGCTCTCCTCGGCATCGGGGCCATCCTTCAAGTCTTCTCCGTCTGCCGTCATCTTTGCGGCCAGATTCTGCAGCGATGCTTCCGAGAACTTTGCGGGTGCCAGTTCCGGGAACATCCGGCCGAACTTGCCCTCAAACTGTGAGGGCGGATTGATCGCTTGTGCCGGAGCCATCAGGCCCCGGGTGCTCATTGTGCTTCCGTGTTTCATCGACGATTCCTCTTTGGCGAGCGCGGCATCACCTCTCGCGGACACAGAACGGCCGTCCGCAAAGGCTGCCTCCTAGACAAGCGCCACTTGGTCGCGCGATGGGACATTCGAGGATCAAAAAAAGCGGGCCCTCTGCTAGAAGGGCCCGCCCTGTCGAAGAGACTTTGAAACGACGTCGGCAGCTACCCCAGGAACCCGATATCCCGCGTGGGGAAGAACTTCAGGTTGGGGAAGACCAGGTCGATGGCCGCGTCGTTCAAGCCGAACCATTTGGCCATGGTGGCGCCGTACTGGTCGAGCGAAACGGACGGGATTAGCACGCCGCGGGTGCCGGAGTCGTTGGGGCCGCCCAGGGCCATGGGCGGGATGGCGCCGTAGAGATCACCGCCTTTCACGGCTCCGCCGAGGACCAGGTGGTGGTTGCCCCAGCCATGGTCAGAGCCGACGCCGCTGGGTTGCAGGGAGCGGCCGAACTCGCTTTCGGTGAAGGTGGTCACCTTGTCGGCCAGGCCCAGTTCCACGGTGGCGTTGTAGAAGGCGAGCATCGCTTGCGAGACCTGTTTCAGCAGGTCCCACTGCTGCCAGCTTTGCGAACTGTGGGTGTCAAAGCCGCCCAGCGAACAGAAGAAAACCTGGCGCTTGATGCCGGTTTGATTGCGCAGCTGGATGATCTGCGTCACCTGCTTCAGCTGGTCGCCCAACGTGCCGCCGGGGAACTGGGTGGTGAGCGGCTGGCTGGATCCGGCGCTTTTGAGCATGGCCGACAGCGCCGCCGCATCCTGCCGCACTTGGTTGGCCGCCTGGATGACGGAGAGTCCACTGTTCATGGTGAAGATCTCTTGCATCGCCGTCGCTCGAGCGGCGCCTGCCGAGGCGGGCCAGATGTTGAGACCGTAGAGAGCCGAATCAAAGCCCGGAATCAGGCTGGCTGACTGCACCACGTTGCCCGCGCAGAAGATCGATTGCCCAGACATGGACAAGGAGGCCGGAAAGGTGGAGCTGCCATTGGCGGGTTGCATCTGGTCGGCCACACGACCGGCCCAACCAGTGCCGCCGCTGCCGGTGGGGGTGCCGGTCTGCATCTGGATGATCTGGTCCGAATGCGAGAACAGGTTGCTGGGCAGCGGGACGGCCGAGCCCAGGAATTGGGCCCGCGTGGTGGGTTGCACCAGCATGCCGACGTTTCCCACCACGGCCAGCTTCTGTGCGGCCCACAGGCTATGGATCGATTGCAGGCCGTTGTTGAGGCCGTAGGGCGTGCCGTTCAGCGCGGTCACGTCCAACACGGGGCCATTGCTGTCAGGCAAAGCGAGACTGCCGCGAATGGTTTTGTAGAGGTTGTATTCGCTCGACGTCCGGGGGATCACCGTGTTGTGGCCGTCGTTGCCTCCGACCAGGAAGATGCAGACCAGGGCGCGATAGTCGGTGACGCCTTGCTGCGCCAGAGCATTCACCAGGCCGAACTTGGTCAGCCCCGTGGTGGCCGCCAGCGGTACGGCCGCGGCCTTCAGGAAGTGGCGTCGTGAGTGTCCAATCTTTTTGTTATTCATCGCTCGGGTTTCCTTTCGTTTAGAACTGGACGGCGTACTGGCCGCTGAGAACGGTCAGATAGAGCGCCGTGACGACGCGTTGGTTGTTGTCAGAGGCGGTGGCCAGGGCTTTGGCAATGCTCTGCTTCATCGTGGCCGGCATGCGGCCGTAGAGCAGCTTGGCATCGACAGTATCGATCAACGAGGTGATGTTGCCCGCCACTGCCTGGAACGGCGCCAGGTCGACCGATACATCGCTCCCTCCCTGATTCGTCAGGATCGAGTAGAAGAAGTTGGCTCGCAGCACTGATTCTGTCGGGGTGTAGATCTGGAACTCGGGTCCGTTTAAGGGAACCCGCGGGATCCGGTAGAGTGCGGAATAGAACGCAAAGACCGATGGGGGCGTAAGCGGCATCTGGCCCATCTGGTCAAACAGGTAGCTCAACTGGATGGCCGGGCTTACTTGGCCGTTCAGCTGGCGTACGAAGCTGGCGAAGTGATAGTGCGGGTCCTTTAAACGGCCACTATCCGCGGGGGCGACGTCGTTGCGTGCTTCCGGATCAAGCAGGATGGCCTTCACGACGGCTTTCATGTCGCCGCGGATACCTTGGCCATTGTCGTTGAACGCGGCGGCGACGCGACCGACGTAGGCGGCGGAGGGGTTGCTGGTGACCAGATCGCGGATCAAACGCAGCGCGATGAACGGGCCGACGTTGGCGTGGGCGAAGATGCAGTCCAGCGCGAGGCCGGTCTCCACCGCCACCGTCTTACCCGCTGGAATTGCGCAGCCCAGGAAGCTTTTGGCCGTGGTGTCGTGGTTGTTTTCGCGAGCTTCCATGTTGCCGGAGAAGTTCTCCCAGTTATTCATGCCGGGCGCACCGCCAGGTGCGGTGGGATAGGTCCAGCCGGTGAGCGCGCGGGCCAGCTGCGCGACATCGGCCTGGGTGTAGCTGGGCGAATTGGGCACGGGCGTACCGTCCGGGTTGAGCTTCACCAGGCCGATGGAGAACAGTTGCAGCAGTTCGCGCGGGTAGTTCTCATTGGCGCCGGAGCCGGTGCCGGGCTTCGTGCTGTTGGCCAGGTCCAGGTACTTGCCCATCTGCGGGCTGATGGTGATTTCACCCAGCAGCGTGCGGTAGTTGCCGAAAGCGTTGCGCGACAGCGTCTGGTAGTAGGGCACGATCTCATTCGCGTAGATGTTCTTGTTGGCTGAGATGACGATGATCTTGGCCAGGGCCGCTACGACGCGCTGCCGCAGTTGGTCCGGGGCGTGGGCCATGCGCCACAGCCAGTTGGCCCGGGCCACGTTGACGTCAGCCCCGACGTTGAAGGGCGTCTCGGCCATGGCGAACTGCTGGTCGATCCAGGCGCTATAGCCCAGCTGACCCACCTGTTGCAGATCGCTGGCGGTAGGCCCGAACGCGGCCTGCTCGAGGAAGCGCGCGTGGCTCAAGTTGGGTAGGCTGACTGGTGCCGGGGCTTGGATCGTCACGCTGGCCGTAGCCTGGGCCGTGGGCGAAGCGAGGCTGGCGGCGGTGATGGTGACGATGCTGGGTGACGGTGCAACGGCGGGCGCGGTGTACAGTCCGCTGGACCCGATGGTGCCCACGGTCGAGTTGCCGCCCGCGACACCGTTCACGGACCACGTCACGGCGGTGTTCGCGCTGTTGGTCACCGTGGCGGTGAAGGCTTGAGTGTTGCCGGTGCTGACGGTCGCTGCGGTGGGGGAGACCGTCACGGTCACCGGAGGTCCGGCAGACAACGTCACTTGAGCGTCGGCGTAGGCGGAGGGAGAGGCAACGCTTGTCGCTCGGACCGTCACCGTGGCGGGCGTGGGCAGCGCGGCGGGGGCCGCATAGAGGCCGCTGGCGGAGACGGTGCCCACCGTCGAGTTGCCGCCTGTGATGCCGTTCACGGTCCAGGTGACGGCCATGTTGCTTGAGTTCGCCACCGTCGCCGCAAACTGGCGCGTCGCGCCAAGGCTGACGGCGGACGAGGTGGGCGTGATCGTTACTGAGACCGGAGGTCCGGAACTGAGCGTCACGACGGCTGATCCTTTGGCCGTCGCCGACGCCATGCTGGTGGCGGAGACGGTCACCGTAGCCGGACTGGGCAGCGCCATCGGGGCCGTATAGAGGCCGGCGGCGGAGATGGTGCCAACCATCGCGTTACCGCCGGACACGTTGTTGACAGCCCAGGTGACGCCGGTGTTGCTCGAGTTCGCCACCGTCGCTGTGAACTGGCGCGTCGCGCCCAGGCTGAGGGCCGCGGTTGCTGGGGCTACCGAAACCGTGACGGCCGGTGGAGCCGTGATGGTGACCGTGATCGGATCGCTCTTCACCGCTCCTGGCGCGGGTTGTGTGGCCCGCAGCAGGGCCTTGCCCACCATGGTGGCCGGGATGGTGGCCTTGATCTTGATGCTGGTGGCGTTGACGTAGGTGGTGGGCAGCGGGACGTCGTTCAGCGTCATCACGGTGGTGGGCAGGAAGTTGCTGCCGTTGATGCTCAGGTTCACTTCTCCGGCCGGGAAGGTGGATGGATAGCTGCTCCACACCGAGGGCACCAGTTGCGTGATGGTGATGGTGCCGGCGCCAAATATGGTGGGATAGGCCGTGCTGGTGGCTTTCACGGTGATGACATTGGCCGGCGGGGGCACCACCGGCGCCGTGTAGACCCCAGCGGGGGTAATCGTCCCGTAGGTGGAATTGCCGCCCACGACGTCATTAATTGACCATTGAATCGTGTTTGGAGAAAGCGGCACATAGGCCGACAAGCTTCTCGTGGTCCCGACGGCGATGGTGGCCGGGCCCGGATAAACAGTGATGGTCTGGGCCTGCAATGCGCCCGCCAAAGGGATGGCCAACAATGGCATCAGGTACAGTTTGGGTAACAAGTGTGAATTCCTCACCTTTCGCTTAGCGTAAATGGGGCGGCCATTTCAGTCACGCACCAGCTTATTCCGGCCAAGTAAATTTCAATACCCCCAAAGCTCCTTAAACGGGGCGCGAGGATTGCTGAGCGAAGGGGTGTGATTTGGCGGCTGAAAGGGGAGGGGGAAGCCCTACGGCTTGGCTGAACGGATGGCGCCGGGGTGGCGGCCGCGGCGGCAGGCGTCGCTGCAATACTTCACTTCGTCCCAGCAGCGTTCCCACTTCTTGCGCCAGGTGAAGGGGCGGCCGCAATGGACGCAAGGCTTGGAGGGCAGGTGCTGTTTCTTGACGCCGCGCACAAGTTCACCGATGCCCGCGGGGGCGGCGCGGATGGCGTGATTTTGCCCTCCCGTTAGGGCAGATACTGCGCGGCCAGGCGGAGGAACTCCTCCGTCTGCGCTGCCGCCCAACCGGGTGGGCGATTGAGGCGGGCCGCCAGTTGGGCCGCCACTTGGGGCGCGGCCGCGATCGCCTGGCGAGCGTTCAAGAAAAGCGTCCGCTGGCGCCGCGCCAGCACGTCTTCCACCGTGCGCGCCATCTGGCCCACGTAGTCATCACCGGTATCGGCATGGATGGCGAGGTTAGCGGTGATGCAATCGCGTTCCGGCAGGCGAGCGAGCGTCGCTGCTTGGTTGACGCAGTCCTCGGCCATGTGGCGGTAGGTGGTCCACTTGCCGCCGGTGATGGTGAGCAGGCCGTTCTGATCGATGTGGATGGTGTGGTCCCGCGAGAGGGCTGAGGTGTTCTTGGCATCGCCCGAGCGCACCAGCGGCCGGATGCCGACAAAGACGCTCAAGATGTCGTCGCGCGAGGGCGCATGCGCGAGATACTGCCCGGCGGTCTCAAGGATGAAGGCGATCTCTTCTTCTTTCGCGCGGGGTTCGGCCACGGCTTCTGGAATGGGTGTGTCCGTAGTGCCGACAAGCGTGTGCCCCAGCCACGGAATGGCGAACATCACGCGGCCGTCACTGGTGTGCGGCACCATGATCGCTGTGTCGCCCGGCAGGAAGCTGCGGTCGAAGACGAGATGGATGCCCTGGCTGGGCGCGATCATCGTCTTGGCTTGGGCATCGGCCATCTGGCGCACCTGATCGCAGAACGGACCAGCGGCATTGATCACTACCTTGCCGGCACACTCGAACGTTTCGCCTGTCTCTTCATCGCGCGCCGTGATGCCGTCAATGAAGCCGTCGGCTCCGGCATGGAAGCCGGTGGCGGCCACATAGTTCAACACCGTCGCGCCGCGATCTTTCGCGGTCAATAGAATATGGATCAGCAACCGGGCATCGTCGAACTGGCCGTCGTAATAGACCACGCCGCCGCGGAGGCCTTCGGTCTTGAGTGTGGGGATTCGGGCCAGCGTCTCGTCGAGTGAAAGAATCTTCGATTCGCCAAACCCGTAGCGCCCCGCCAGCAGATCGTAGAGCTTTAGGCCCAAGCCATAGAACGGCGCTTCCCACCAGTCATAGTTAGGCACGACAAACGCCAGGTCCGTCACAAACTGCGGAGCGTTCTGCCGCATCCGGCCACGCTCTTTGAGCGCTTCCATGACCAGCGAAATGTTGCCTTGCTCCAGGTACCGCACGCCGCCATGGACCAGCTTCGTTGACCGGCTGGAGGTGCCTTTGCCGAAGTCGCTCCGCTCCACCAGCAGCACTTCGTAGCCGCGTGCGGCAGCGTCAAGAGCGATGCCCGCGCCGGTGGCTCCACCGCCGATGATGATCATGTCCCACGGCTCACGCCGGGAGCGGACGCGTTCGAGCGATTGCTCGCGGGTCACGCTGCTGCTCCGATGTGGCGCAGTCTTTCACAGGCTGCGGGAAAAGGGTTTTGCAGGACCACTCCCTCACGGTCGTGGCTCAGTAAGTTGCCGTCCCTAAATAGGCGATGTTGCTGAGCCGAGCGTGTCAGCAAGCGGTCTCGACCCTTTTCGGCAGCCTGTTCAGGCCGCCCCCCTGACCAACTGGATAACGCTCGGGTACCCACCTACTTAGCCCAACCCTTGGTGCGAGCCACCGCCTCATTCCAGCGCGCGCGCTGCTCGGAGGCGTCACTGCCGGGCAGGAATCGCCGGTCGATCTGCCATTGAGCCGCCAGATCCTCGCGGCTCTTCCAGAAGCCGGTCGCCAGACCCGCCAGATACGCCGCGCCCAGTGCCGTTGTTTCGGTCATCTTGGGCCGCACTACGGGCACCTGCAGCAGGTCCGCCTGGAATTGCAGCAACGCATTGTTGCTAGCCGCGCCACCATCGACGCGCAGTTCGGTGAGCGGCGGGCCGCCATCCGCCCGCATGGCATCGAGCAGGTCCGCTACCTGGAAGGCAATCGCCTCCACTGCCGCGCGGGCGATATGGGCTGACGTCGTGCCACGCGTCAGGCCGAACATCGCGCCTCGGGCATAAGGGTCCCAGTGCGGCGCGCCGAGTCCGGCAAAGGCGGGCACCAGATAGACGCCACCCGAATCAGGCACAGAGGCGGCCAGCGGTTCAACGTCCGATGACTTGGCGATCAACCCCAGCCCATCGCGCAACCACTGCACCACTGCGCCGCCAATAAAGACGCTGCCTTCGAGCGCATACTCCAGCTTGCCGCCGATCTGCCAGGCCACCGTGGTCAGCAGCCGGTTCTGCGAAGCGATCGGTGTGGCGCCAATGTTTTCGAGCATGAAGCAGCCGGTGCCGTAGGTATTCTTCGTTAGCCCCGGAGTCCAGCAGGCTTGCCCGAACAGGGCCGCTTGCTGGTCGCCCGCGACGCCCGCGATCGGAATGCCTTCGAGGCCGGCCACGGTGGCGACGCCATACACTTCGCTCGACCCGCGCACTTCCGGCAACACGCTACGGGGGATGCCGAAGATCGAAAGCAGCTCCTCATCCCAGGCTCCTGTGTGGATGTTGTAGAGCATGGTGCGCGAGGCATTGCTCGCGTCCGTCACATGCAGCCGCCCGCCGGTGAGCTTGTAGATCAGCCAAGTGTCGATGGTGCCGAAGGCCAAGTTTGAGCCGGGGTGGCGTTCGAGAATCCAGGCCAGTTTGGAGGCTGAAAAGTAGGGGTCCGGGATGAGGCCGGTCTTGGCGGTGATGGTGCTGGCCACCGCCGGATGAAAGTTGGCGGCCGTGCGCCGGTCCTGCCAGACGATGGCATTCATCACGGGCTGGCCGGTGGCGCGGTCCCAGACCACCGTGGTCTCGCGCTGGTTGGTGATGCCAATGGCGGTGATGTCCCGCGGCGTCAACTGCGCCTTAGCCAGCGCCTCGGCGGCGACGGCGAGTTGCGTGCTCCAGATCTCGTTGGGGTCATGCTCCACCCAGCCGGGTTGCGGGTAAACTTGCGCGAACTCGCGCTGCGCGACCGAGCGCACGGAGCCGTCATGGTCAATCACGAGTGCACGCGAACTGGTCGTGCCTTGATCGAGGGCAAGGATCATGTATCGAGCTTACTCTCGCGGCTCGGGGTGGTGCTGAAGGCGACGCATCCTGCGGGAAGCGGGTAAGATGAGGGCATGGGCAGCAACGCGAGTCCTGGACTTCTCAATCCTCCTGTCCTCGATGCTGAGCTTCCGAATGCTCAGCTTTATGAGCAGGATTTTGTGGCGTGGTCGGAGAGTACCGCCCAACTATTGCGTGACCGCCGGTTTGACGAAGTGGGGTTGGAAGCGCTGATCGAGGAGGTCTCCTCTTTGGGCATTGGGCAAAGGCACGCACTGGCCAGCCGCCTGGTGGTGTTGATCAAGCACCTTCTCAAGTGGCGTTATCAGCCCGAGAAGCGTAAGGGCGGCTGGGAAGCTTCAATCATTGAGCAGCGGCGGCGGATTGCCCGCCTGCTGCGAACCTCGCCCAGCCTCGGCGCTCTCCTGGAGCAGGAATGTCTCGATGCGTACCCGGACGCCCGGCGTGAGGCACTGGCGGAGACGGGTTTGCATGGTTCGGTGATTCCGGAGCAGCCGGCGTTCTCGGTGGGCCAACTGCTCGATGAGAGTTTTCTGCCGGAGTAGGTTGCATTAGGGCGTTGATTGGTACATCTCTCCGGTTCACGCGGACTGGAGTGCCACCAGCCTGCCGATTTGTTGGTTTCCAGCTGATCTGCACTTCCTAGCGCCAGCCGGGCGTACCGTGCCTTGGGGAAATGATGCGTGATGTCGTTCACAGTAGCCCCTGCATAATCTTGACCTGCCCGCCGGCAGTCGAATCCCTTTCGGCAAGCATTTTGTTGTGCAGGAGATTCCTCAATGGCTGAAGTACGACGAGCACATTCTCACGGAAATAGGCAGAACGGAAAGGCAGTTGACGCTGGCGGCGAAGCATGCGTTGGTTGCTGAATACTACGCCAACTCGCTCGGCTTCCCGGACCCCGATTGGAAAGGTGCGGCGCTACGTTCAATTCAGAAGCAAAAGTTTCAAGCTGCCTTTCTCGCCACCATGGCAATCTGGCTCATCCAGCCATCCGAGGTCTGCTTCACGGTCGGTTTTCACGCGCTTACGCTGCTGGACAGTGGGCAGAATATCGATCCACCGCATATCATTCAGACGGAACGAGAGGGGCGTTATTACTGCTGCCCCAGATTTGCGCAGAACCAAGTGCTGCCCATTCATGTGATCCGGGCAGCTGAGATCTGCTCGCTCCTGGATGAGATCCCTCGCAGAAACGCCGTGTGGGCTGCATTGCGGGCATTTTCCGCAGCCCTGCAATCTTACCCTGCAGACTATAGGTATCCGCTGTTCTGGCAAGGGTTAGAGTCCCTATTCACTTCGGAATCGAAAACATGGAAGGTTGCGCGTCGGCTTTGCGAAAGGATCTCAGTTTTTCTTGCGGATAAGGCCAGCGATAGGGAAAGGCTCTTTGAGATGGTCGAAGCCTGCTACGACACACGTTCAAAGATCATTCATGGCAGGTGGGATGAAGGACCCGAAATGGAAGATCGAATGGCCGACACTGAGAACATTGCTCGTACGGTTGTGCGCCGCATTCTTGAGAGGCCTGGAATGACCGAGTTGTTCGTCTCGCCTAATCGTGACGCCCTGCTCGAATCTTTGGTCCAATCCAAAGGCGTGAACGTTGCCGAGCAGCCGTAAGGCCAGCCTTTCGTACATCCCCGGTTGGGGTAAACGCTCTCACGTCTTAAGACTGTCGATGGGAAAGAATGAATTCACCAACAAGTTGCGCCACTAGGGCGCAGCGTTCGGACAGGACCGCCCTCCGTGTCGGGTATGCTCAAACTTATGGCGCAAGCGAATTCGAACATTCAGGTGGCCTGCATTGGCTTCGGGATCATGGGGCAGGGGGATTGCCGGACGGCGAGTTCGCTGCCTGGGGTGAAGATCGCCGCGGTCTGCGATGTGTATGACGGGCGGTTGAAGAAGGCTAAGGAAGTGTACGGCGCCGGGACGTTTACGACGCGGGAGTACGAAGAGGTGCTGTCGCGCAAGGACATTGATGCCGTCATTATTGCCACGCCGGACCACTGGCATGCTCGGATGGCGATTGATTCGATGGAGGCGGGCAAGGACGTCTATTGCCAGAAGCCGATGGTGCAGAAGGTGGAAGAGGGGCTGGGTGTGGTCGATACTTGGCGGCGCACCAAACGCATCTTCCAGGTGGGCAGCCAGCGGGTGTCGAGCGTGCTCTACGCCAAGGCGCGGGAGGTGATCCGGTCCGGCGTGCTGGGCAAGATCCACATGGTGGAATCGTATCTGGACCGCAACTCCGCGCTGGGGGCGTGGCAGTATTCGATTCCGCCGGATGCGTCGCCGGAATCGATCGACTGGAAGCGGTTCTTGGGTCAGGCGCCGCCGCGCAACTTTGACCCGATCCGGCTGTTCCGCTGGCGCAACTACCAGGACTACGGCACGGGCGTGGCGGGCGACTTGTTTGTCCACCTGATCAGCGGCATCCATTTTGTGATGGATTCGATGGGCCCGACGCGCATTGTCACGATGGGCGGCCTGCACTATTGGCTGGATGGGCGCGATGTGCCGGACATCATGATGGGCATGTATGAGTATCCGGAGACCAAGACCCATGCCGCGTTTGAGATGAGCCTGCGGTGCAACTTTGAGGCGGGCGGCGGCGACGGCTCAGGCTTCCGGTTCATCGGTACCGATGGCGTGCTGAACCTGAATGTCGGCAGCGGCTTCACTATTTCGCGCAAGCCCAAGGATCGCGAGCCGGGCAACACGTTTACGACGTTCGACCGCGAGAACCAGGAGAAGGGGCTGGCCGCGTATCGCCAGAAGTATCCACCGCAGCGCCCGACGACGGCGATGATGCAGGGCGTCAGCGAAGAGCGCTATACGCTGCCCGCCGGTTATGCCGAGCAGACCGCCCACCACCAGAACTTCTTCGACGCCGTCCGCAGCCGCCAGCAAGTGGTGGAGAACGCCGAATTCGGCTTCCGTGCGGCCGCCCCGGCGTTGCTGTCGAACACCAGCTTCTTTGAGAAGAAGATCTGCTTGTGGGATCCGGAAGCGATGCGGGTGAAGGGGTAAGGGCGGAAGTCAGCGAGCGGGCCGCCAAATGGCGGCGCGCATGGTGTCGAAGTGATGGTCGAAAGTCCACACCGGTAGGCTGAGGCGTTCACTCAACGCGGCCACCGTTGCGTCAGCCAACGAGATGTCTTGGTCCGGGTACGCCTTCAGTTTTTCGAGCGCGGCTAGATAGTCGGTGTATTCGGGGTTCAACATCGTTGCCCCGCTCCGAATTTCTTCGAGCCAGGTTAGTGCGTACCGGTTCCCTAACCGCCGGCCAATCAAGTTGTGAGCCTCCATCAGAGCGGTGAAGGGAATCATCACGAGCTTTCGGCGCTTGGTGAGTTCGGCCAACTCCTGGTGAGCCCGCTCATGGAACTGGTCGGAGGGGTCCGCCAACGCATATAGCGGGCCGGTGTCGGCTAAGACTCCGCCCGTCATCAACCGGCCAGATACTCGTCGTGACGCGAGCTGATGTCCTTCTTCCCGCTACCTCGGGGGGCCGGTGTGATCTTGAGCGGCACTGCGGGGGCCACATAGCCGCGGCTCCGCAAGAACTCAAGCAACGCTGTCTGAACCAGCGCAGCTAAGGGGAGCTTTACTTCTTGGTGAGCCAGATAGCGCTCCAGCGGCTCTTCGAGAGAGGCGTCGATGGAGACGGATGCACGGCGCATGCCTCTAGCCTAGCACCAGTTGGTGCAGCGACTGCTTATTCAGGCTTCGTCGCCTCGTCGATCTTCTTGTCCAAATACCGCTGGCGGCTTTCGGAGATGAAGCGGCGGGCTTCCATGGGGCCACCCCAGCCTTGGCTGACGATCCGGACGCCTTGGAGCTCTTTGTAGATCTCAAAGAAGTGTTCCATTTCGCGGCGGACGTGGGGGAAGATCTGGTCGATGGTGTGGATCTCGTCGTAGCGGGGGTTCTTGACGGGCACGGCCAAAATCTTCTGGTCGCCCTGGGCGTTGTCGGTCATGTTGAGGACGCCGACGGGACGGACCGTCATGACGCAGCCGGTGAAGCTGGGTTCTTGCACCATGGTCAGTACGTCGAGCGGGTCGCCATCTTCGGCCAGGGTGCCAGGCACGAAGCCGTAGTCGCCGGGGTAGTGCATCGGAGAGTAGAGAGCCCGGTCCAGCCGGAACAAGTCGAGATCGCCATCATATTCATATTTGTTCTTGCAGTTCATCGGGATCTCGACGATCATCCGGACGATCTCCGGTGTGTCAGGACCTGGTTCCAGGTCGTATAGCTTTACGGTACGCACGTTCACCAAAGTATCAGATCGCCCTCCTCGGGACAGGGATGAGCCGGGACGGAAATTGTTTTGACCCGATTTCCCGCGCGGGCGTATTTGAATTCAGAATGGAGGCGGTGACGGCGATCGCAGCGCACGCGGCGGGTGGACAACTGGATTTCGACGCATTGCTGCGCGACAACCAGTCGATGGTCTATTCCATTGCGTGGAACTACCTCCGCAATCAGACGGCCGCCGAGGAGATTGCGCAAGAGGTCTTCCTGAAGCTGTTTGAGAATCTGGCTTCGATTGAGAGCGCGGACCATGCGCGGTTCTGGTTGCGGCGGGTGGCGAGCCAACGGTCGATTGACCGGACGCGGCGGCATTGGTGGCAGCGTGAGGTGACGATTGAGGCGGCGGCCGAGGTCGCCCAGCGAACGGCGCCCACGGATGTCCTGGCTTCGGCGCGGCTGGCACGGCTGGTGGCGGCGCTGCCGGAAAAGCTGCGGATGGTGGTGATCCTGCGGTACCAGGAGGATCTGGGGCCAGAAGAAATCGCGGCGACGCTGGAGGTTCCGGTACGGAAGGTGAAGGCCCATCTGCACCAGGCGCTGGAGCTGTTGCGGGAAAAAGAGGCGCGCTTGCGGATGGCGGAAGCGTCTCAGGCGGCAGCGGCCGCTCGGGCCTTGGAAACGGGCGCGCGCCGGAATGCGGTGAGGGATTGAGATGGAGCAATTCGAAGACAAGAATTTCGAGAAAGAGCTGGCGGCCGCGTTGGGCCGCGTCGAGCCGCCGGAGGGTTTTGCGGGCCGGGTGCAGCGGCGGGTCCGCGGGGGCTCGGTAGGGCGTGCTGCGGGTAACGGCCTGTGGTCTGGATGGCGGTTGCAGTGGGCGGCGGCGATGGCGGTGGTGGTGTTGGTGGCCGCCGGCAACTGGGGCTATCAGGAGCGGGAGCGGCGCCGGGGCGAGTTGGCGCGGGATCGCACGCTAGCGGCGCTGCGATTGACGAGTGCGAAGTTACAGTTGGCGAAGAGCCGGATTCATCGGGTGAACCAGGGAGATATGCAATGAAGATCATCATCGGTTTGTTTATGGCCGTCGTGTTGCTGGCGCAGCCCATCAAGTGGCCGGCCAGTTTTGAGGCGCTTTCGAAGAAGAGCAAGGAGACGGTGGACCTGACGCTCGACGCAGAGGCGTTGGGATTGGCCAGCAGATTTCTCTCCTCCGACGACAAGGCCGGCGGCGATGTCAAGAAGTTGATCAAGGGTGTGGAAGGAATCTACATCAAGAGCTTTGAATTCGACAAGCCGGGCGAGTATTCCAAGGCCGATGTGGAGCTGATCCGGTCGCAGATCAAGGGGCCGGAATGGACGCGGATTTTGAACGTCTCCAAGCGCAACGATGGCGAGACGATGGAGATTTTTGTGCGGAAGGTGAACGGGCAGAATGCCGGGTTCTTTTTGCTGTCCGCCGAACCGGAAGAGTTGACGGCGATCCAGATTGTGGGCTCCATCTCGCTGGACGACTTGTCTGGCTTGCAAGGCAGTCTTGGTATCTCAGCTTTGAGCAACTTGTCGAACAACGGCAAGCGGACTTCCAAGAAAGACAAGAAGGACCCCAAGGACGAGCGCGACGAGAAGGATCTGGACCAGGTGCAGTGATGCGTGCGGCGCGAGTGCAGGCGGCGCTGGGCTTGGTCTGCTGTTCGCTGTCAGGCTGGGCGGCGGAGCCCGAATTGACGGGGGCGTGCATCATGCAGCGGTTGGCGGAGAACCAGCAGCGCGGGCAGGAGCTCCGGCGGCAGATCGTCTATAAGCAGTCTGTACTGGGCCGGATGCACCGGGGCAACAACAAGCTGGCCCGCGAGGAGAAGTACGAGTTTGTCGTGACGCCCGCCGCCCAGTCGTTCGAACGGAAGATGGTGGAGTTTGCGGGCAGGTATGAGCGTGGCGGCCGCATCTTCAACTATGACAAACCAAAGTATCAGTATAAGGATCTGGATATTGACGGGGAGTTACTGGGCGAGTTAGTGGAGGAATGGACCGGCGACCAGAGATCCCGCGACGGGATGCCGGACGAGATCTTTCCGCTCACGGCCGGCAAGCAGAAGCACTATGAGTTCGTGCTGGCCGGGCGGGAGGAGTACCAAGGGCACGCCGTGTGGAAGGTGACCTTCTCTCCACGCAAGGGCGAAGATCTGGATGAATGGTGGGCCGGCGAAGTGCTGGTGGATGTCGAAGCCTATGAGCCGGTGCTGATCACGTCGCACCAGGCGAAGGGCATCCCGATGGCGGTCAAGATCTTGCTGGGTACCGATATCCGCAAGATGGGCTTTAAGGTGAGCTATCAGAAGTTCCAGGTGGGTCCGGAAGGGGCGGCGCAGGCCGTGTGGCTGCCTTCCACCTGGGGTGGGGAGTTTGATGTGCGGGTGTTGTTCGGATACCGGCGGAAGATCTCGCTTTCGATGCGGAACTCGGATTTTCAGCGGACGCAGGCGGCCTCGACGGTGAAGTTTGAGGACGGTGCGGTCACGGCCGCCCATCCGCCAAGCCAGCCCTAGCGGCGGCGGACTTCACCCCAGAAAAACGGCCATCCGGCCGAACGGCACGGGAACCGGGGCACATCTCGTGCGTAGGCCTGGTATGCAGGATTTGCGTTATGCCTTCCGTTTGCTTCGCCGCAGCCCGGGTTTCGCCGCCGTGGCCATCTTCGCCCTGGCTTTAGGGATTGGCGCCAACACCGCGATTTTCTCCGTGGTCGATGCCGTGCTGTTGCAGCAGCTGCCGTTTGCTGAGCCGGACCGCCTAGTGATGGTGTGGGAAGAGAATTCCCGAATTGGATTCCCGCGCAACACACCCGCCCCGGCGAACTGGGTGGACTGGTCGAAACAGAACACCGTCTTTACCGGCATTGCCGCCACCCGGGGCGCGTTGCGCACGCTGACCGGCGACGGCCCGCCCGAGAACGTGACCGCTCGGCGGGTGACCGCCAACTTCTGGGAGGTGCTCGGCAGCAAGCCTTTGCTGGGTCGAACGTTCACCGAGGATGAAGACCGCCAGAATGCGCGAGTGGCGGTGATTAGTGAACGGCTGTGGCAACGGCGGTTCGGCGGTGCGCCGAACATCATTGGGCGCAAGGTGACCATGACCGACGAGGTGGTCGAGGTGATCGGCGTCATGCCTGCCCAGTTCGTCTTCCCCAACCGGGGTACGGAGATCTGGATGCCCAGCGAGTTTACAGCGGAAGTCCTGGCCCGCCGCAACTCCCACTTTCTGCAGTGCATCGCGCGGCTGAAGCCGGGCATTTCGGTGGAGCAGGCACAGACCGAGATGACGGTGATCGCCAAACGGTTGGAGGCACAGTATCCGGAGACCAACCGAACGCTAGGGGCCGTGGTGGTGCCGGTCCGCGAACAGATGGTCGGCAATCTGCGCGTGGCGCTGACGGCGTTGCTGGCGGCGGCGGGCTGCGTGCTGTTGATCGCGTGCGCGAATCTGGCCAATCTCCTGCTGGCTCGGGCGACGGGCCGCCGGCAGGAGATGGCGATCCGGGCGGCCATGGGGGCCAACCGCGGGCGGATCGTGCGCCAAATGCTGGCGGAGAGCCTGATGCTCTCGGGCTTGGGAGCGCTGGCCGGGTTGGGCGTCGCCCGGATCGGGATGCTGACCCTGTCGAAACTGGTGCCCAACTCGATGGCCGCGCCGCAACTGAGCCTGGATCTGCGGCTGCTGGCCTTTACGGCGGTGGTGGCGGTGGCAACGGGAGTGCTGTTCGGACTGGCGCCGGCCCTGTCGTTGTTGGGTTCCAAGCTGCATGACACCATCAAGCAAGGTGGCCGGGGCAATGTGGGGTCGCGCTGGAATTGGATGCGAGATGCCTTGATCGTCACCGAAGTGGCCTTGGCGCTGATCCTGCTTTGTGGGGCGGGCTGGATGATCCAGACCTTGGACCGGCTGGCGCGCATCGACACGGGTCTGCGGGCCGACCATCTGTTGACCATGGGCACCGATCTACCGCCGTCCCGTTATCGGACGGCCGAGCAGCGCGAGGCGTTCGCCAATTCGGTGGTGGCCAAGGTACGTACTATCCCGGGCGTCGCCGCGGCGGGCTACACCTCCTGCCTGCCTTTGACCTGCGATGGCAACACCAGCGGCTACGTCTTGCCGGGCCAGAACGGCGCCGAGACCGATACGCAGGACGCGCTGTTCCGCGTGGTGACTCCCGGTTTTCATGCCGCGCTGGGGGCCAGCCTGCGCGAGGGCCGCTTCTTTAGTGACGACGATCGGGAGCAGTCGGCCCCGGTGGCGATTGTCAACGAGACCTTTGCCAATCGCCATTGGCCCGGGCAGAGCGCGCTTGGCAAGCAGTTCGGCGCCAACGCCGGACCCACACGTGTCTGGATGACCATCGTCGGAGTGGTGAAGGAGATCCGCGAACGCGGCATCGACAGCCCGTTGAAGGCGGCCATGTACACGCCCCTCGCCCAATCGGCCAACTATTGGCCGCAGCCACAGGATCTGGTGATCCGCACCTCGGTGGTGCCGGAGGCGATGACGGCCGCGGCGCGAGACGTGATCTGGTCGATCGACAAGGATCAGCCCGTGACGCGCGTGCGCACCATGGAGGAAGTGGCTGAACGGGGCATCGCGGCCCGGCGCCAATCGATGACCCTGTTGAGTGGCTTTGCCGGGCTCGCCTTGTTGCTGGCTTCGCTGGGGATCTACGGGGTGTTGAGCTATATGGTGGCGCAACAGACCCGTGAGATCGGGGTCCGGATGAGCCTGGGCGCCACGCCGGGTGGCATCTTGGTCCAAGTGGTCCGGCGGGGGCTGGTGTTGGTGGGCTTAGGGTTGGTGATCGGGCTTGGGGGAACTCTGGCGGCGGGCCGTTATGTTTCCGCACTGCTCTACGAGGTGAAGCCTCAAGATCCGGCCACCATCATCGCGGTATCGGCGATGTTGTTGGCCGTGGCGGCGGCCGCGTGCCTGGTCCCGGCTTGGCGGGCTTCGCGGGTTGATCCGGTGATTGCGCTGCGCGGCGAGTAGTCTTCAAATAAACTAGGCCCGGCGCCGCCAGTAGCGCCAGGCCTCGATGGTCAAAGTGAGACGTGATTGCTGAGCCGAAGCTACTGCTGCGGGGGCCGGCGTCCACCGGGGCCGCCGGGGCCACCCATGCCGCGGCGCTCGCTCGAGAATTTCTTGAACTCGGTCTGCTGTTCGGGCGTCAGGACGGCGGCGATCTTGGTGTTGGTCTCTTCACGCATCTTCTGCATGGCGGTCATCATTTCTTCAGAAGGCGGATTGCCGGGTTCCGGGCGCGGGTACTTTTCGCGCATCTCGGCCATCTGCTTCATCTGAGCCTCGATGATCGGCTTCACCTTGGCCGCCTGCTCGTCGGTGAGCTTCAGGCGATCCTTCATGTCGGTGACTTGGCGCTCCACCATCTGGGCGGGGTCCATGCGGCCGCCGCGACCACCCGGGCCACCCGGGCCGCCGGGGCCTTGGGCGAAAGCGGTGGTGGCCACCAGGGTGAGGCTGGCGGCGAGCGCGAGTTGCATCAAACGGTTTTGTTTCATGGTTGAAATTCCTCCTTTAAGGGAATCGACATGAGAGAAGACGGCGGGCCTGCGAGGACGTTACGCCAGGCTACCGAAGCTTAACGAAGTTTACGTGCGCTCAACAATTCTTAGCGAAGCCTCACCTTAACGAGTATTTTGTTGCGACAAAGGGGGCGGGGCCGGGTTTACAGGGGCCGGCGCCGGAAGCCACGCGGATTCAAGCCACGGCTCGTAATTAGCGCCGAAGCGGATGTGGGCACGGAAGGCGGGCCGCTCCGCAGACGGCGCAACCTTGGGCAGCGACAAGAAGAGACCGCGCCATTCGGCGGGCACCTGGAGGCGGCTGTTGATCCAGATAATGTGCATCTGCCAAACGACGTTCGCGGTGGAACTGTCGGTCACCAAATGGCCCACGATCATGACAGGGACAATGAGGTAGCGGTTCGGCTGAGGCCACTGCTGGCGCAAGCGATGAGGGTCCGGGCCGGCATCGACGGGAGTGAGGCGCGAGACCAATTCACGAACACCAGGCCATCGCGGCGGAGGAAAGGGGCCCGCCTGCGGACTGCCTGGCGGCGGACTTGCGAGGGCGGCGGAGGGCGGGGAAATCTGGTCCCGCAGCTCAAAAACCGCGAAGCCGCGGCGGGGCTTTTGGTTCTCTCGCGTAAAGCCCAATTCCCGCGCCCGGCGGCTGAGTGCCGCCTCTGGCGGGCCCGACATCAGAAAAGTGAGATAGAGCGCGGATTGATTGCGATTCCCTGTATCCAGCAACAGCTCCCGTTCGGTGAGCACGATGCTGGAGGTGATGGCTTGACGGTTCGCATTCACGCGCCACATCACCACCAGTGGCAGCGCGATGGCCAGTGCGGCGGCAGCCAGGGATAAGGCGCGCGGCTTCATGACCGGCTCCCGGGCTGCTGGCGGAGGCGGCGGAAGAAGGCCAGCAAAGCGAGGCAGACGAGGCCGATCAGCCCGAAGAAGGCCCAGCCGGGCAGGAGATCCCAGAACCAGTCGTAGAGCTTGATCAACAGCAGCAGCGTGAAGGTGACACCACCGGTCCAGAGCAGCTCCGGGCGGCCGTAGCGGATGGAGGCGGAGATGGCGGCGGCGCTGGCGGCCAGGGTCAAGGATGTGTAGCCGCCTTCAATCCGGCTGCGAGAGAAGGTGGCGGAAGCGATCGCCAAGAAGGACTCCAGGCCCGCCTTGGATAGGATCAGGCCGGCCAACAGTGCTAGCGCGGAGCCCGCGCCTCGGAAGACGGCTTGCAGTTCCTCCCGCTGCCAGCGGGCGATAGCGAGAATCGCTGCTCCGGCCAGCAGGGTGAGCTCCGGATGGGCGAACGGGTTGATGGTGGCTTCACCAGAAAGATGCGCGTACCAGAGGGTGATGTTGGTCGCGGCCAGCACCAGGCCTACGATCAGCGGGACGCGGAGGCGGAAGCGGTAGGCCAGCAACAAGCTATAGATGGCCCAAGACGACGGAGCGGCCGGGGAGGGAAGCAGCGAGAAGATCTCGCCCAGCGTGACGGCTTGGACAATGAACGCGGCGATCGACACCAGCACCAGCAGCGCGGTGGCGTAGAGCGTGCGCTCGCGCGGGGCCGCCCATTCCGCCGCGGCCAGCGGGATCAGCGGCGCCAGGATCAGCAAGCCGACCTGCCAGCCGGTGGTCAATTGTCCCCAATAGAACTGGACAAACAGGAACACCGCCAAACAGAGCGCCATCGTGCCCGCGGCCGAAGCCACCTTCATGCCGAGCGAGAGTTTGCCTTGGGTGATGTTGGTGTCAACGTCGAACTGCTGAGCGAGCTTCGCCAGCGTGGTGTCGTGGTGGACGGCGACAGCTGATTGCTGGTCCGGCTCCAGCTTGACGATGCCGTCGGCTTCCAGTTCGGCCAGCTCCTCGCGGAAGGCCAGAATGCGGAGCGTGCGACGTTGAGCGGCCTCGCGGTCCATCGGCTTCAGTATGCACCTGCTCTGGATGTTTGGCTAGGGGCCGGCGCTGTTACAGCGGAAGATACGCGATTCGGTTGGCCCACTCCTGTGTGGAGGTGGCATAGGCGATCAGTGTGAGCGAGTCAATGAACTGGCCGATACTGACCAACCGCTGATGCGCGTAGATGATCCCGGCAAAGGGCTGGCCCTCCATCTGCAGTTGAGCGCCCTCGCGCAGGAGATCAGAATCCTGGGTGACCAGCACGCGATTCAACGCAGATGCCCGATTCAGCAGTTGTGCGTCATCCCACGTGGCCGTTCCATCTTGTTGCGCGGTGAGGATATCGATGTCCCGCAAGCGCAGCGCGACCACCACGGCGCGGGGCACATGAACATCCATGTAGAAGCGAACCGTCACCGGACGGGTGTCAACTGAGCCAGCCGCTGTTGCCAAGCCGGGTCGGCAAGACGCTCCGCCAAATCAAGCGATTCTCGTAGTTCGCCTGCCATCTGGGCGTCTAGTTCCAGCTGATTTTCGTAGTAATAGGTGAGGGCGCCGTGAATCTGCGCCAGTGATAGGTGCGGATGCTGGAGATGGATCTCTTCCGGGCTCCATCCATGGGCCAGTTTATCGAGCACCACTTCGGCGACCTTTACCCTGGTGCCGACAATCCAGGGCACGCCGCTTGCATCGAGCTCGATTTGCGTGGCAAAAGCCGCAACCATACTCGAAGTATAGCGGGAGCGAGCTCGCCAGATGCTCGGCACCGCCCGCCCCTATCGCGATAAACTGCTGGTTTCATGGATAAACTCCAAAGCTACACGATCACCCAAGGGCGGGACCGGGCGCCGGCTCGCGCGATGTTGAAAGCCATTGGCTTTACGGATGAGGATTTGCGGAAGCCGATCATCGGTATCGCCAATACCTGGATTGAGACCATGCCCTGCAATTTCAACCTGCGGGCGCTGGCCGACGACGTCAAGCGCGGCATTCGTGAGGCGGGCGGGACGCCGATGGAGTTCAACACCATCGCCATCTCGGACGGCGTCACGATGGGCACGGAAGGCATGAAGGCGTCGCTGGTTTCTCGCGACCTGATTGCGGATTCGATTGAACTTTGTGCGCGCGGGTACATGTTTGACGGCCTGGTCTGCATGGTGGCCTGCGACAAGACGATTCCGGCGGCGGCCATGGCGTTGCTGCGGCTGAACGTGCCGGGTGTGGTGCTCTATGGCGGCACCATTATGCCGGGGCATCACAATGGCAAGCCGATCTCGATTCAGGACGTCTTTGAAGCGGTGGGCGCCAATGCGGCGGGCCGGATTTCGGACGCTGAACTGCTGGCGATTGAGAACGAAGCCTGCCCGGGTGCCGGCGCTTGTGGCGGCCAGTTTACGGCCAACACGATGGCGACCGTGATGGAAGCGATCGGCCTGGCGCCGATGGGCACGGCGGCGGTGCCGCAGGTGGATTCGCGCAAAAAGGAAGTGGCGGCCTATTGCGGCCGGGTGGCGGTGGAGGCGGTCAAGAAAGGCTTGAAGCCTCGCGCGATCGCCACGCGGGCGGCCTTTGAGAATGCGATTGCGGCGGTGGCGGCCTCTGGCGGATCGACCAATGCGGTGCTGCACCTGCTGGCCATGGCGCGGGAAGGCGAGGTGCCGCTGACGATTGATGAGCTGAACGGCATCAGCCATCGGACGCCGCTGCTGGCCTCACTGAAGCCGGCGGGCGAGTATCTGGCCGACGAAGTGGACCGGGCGGGTGGCATTCCGGTGATCCTGCAGCGGTTGCTCGAAGGCGGGTTTGCGGATGGTTCCGCGTTGACGGTGACCGGCGGGACCTATGCGTCCGACGTGTTGGCGACCGCGAAGGAGACCCCGGGGCAGAAGGTGATCCGGCCGTTGTCGGACCCGATCAAGAAGTCGGGCGGCCTGGTGATCTTGAAGGGTACGCTGGCGCCCGACGGTGCCGTGATCAAGGTGACCGGTATCGACAAGAAGCAGCACCGTGGACCGGCGCGCGTCTTCAATAGCGAAGAGCCCGCCATGCAGGCGGTGTTGCGCGGCGAGATCAAGCCGGGCGACGTGGTGGTGATCCGCTATGAAGGCCCCAAGGGCGGCCCCGGCATGCGCGAGATGCTGGGCGTGACGGGTGCGATTGCGGGATCGGGCTTGGGCCTGGATGTCGCGCTGTTGACCGATGGCCGCTTTAGCGGTGCGACGCGTGGCTTCTCGATTGGCCACGTGGCTCCGGAAGCGGTGGATGGCGGTCCGATTGGCCTAGTGGAAGAGGGCGACTCGATCTTGATCGACATCGAGAATCAAGTCATGAATTTGGAAGTGGACGACGCGACGCTGGCCTCCCGGCGCGCCAAGTGGGTGTGCCCGGAACTGAAGTACAAGGTGGGTGTGTTCGGCAAGTACATCCGCAGCGTTGGGTCCGCGTCGGAAGGCGCGGTGACCAGCGGCGCCTAGAGCGTCTGACGAAGCGGGAGAGTGGCGGAGACTGGGCAACTGGTCTCCGCCTTTTCTTTTTTGTAGCTCCGCTGCGCCGGGCTATGAGCTGAGAGGATCGCGGGTTCGCGCGGCCCGTTCGGTGGCGATCTGGCGGGCGATCCTCAGAAAGTCGCTGGCCTTCAAGATGGCCAAGGGACTGAGCCGCGGGTCACCGGAAACGACCGTGAGGATGAGATCCTCCAGGGCGGCTTTGGAGACCAGACTGACGGCCTGTTGAATTTGCGGCTGGCTGAGGAACTGTTTGGCTTTTGAGATGGCCTGGTTTAGTTGAGGCTCACTGGCAAGAACGGGGAGGATGACGTCCTCGATCGTGCCTTTGAAGGCCAGATGCACGGCCTGCAGCTGAATTTCCGGCATGATGAGGAAACGCAAGTCAAAGTGAGCGGCGAGCAACTGCTTCAGCTTGCCCGCTTCACCGATGCGCTTGCTCACAATGTTGGCCAGGGTCCCCTGGGTGAAGGAGCGAATTTCGGTGGGCTTGTCACTGGTGGCGTCCGGCATCTCGCAGATGGTGACGCTGGGCTCTTTGCCATTCCAGGCGCCCAGGTAGAGGACCCGGCAGCCGCGAGGCACCACGGCTTCCAGACCTTTGCCGCTCAGCAGGTCCTCCTCATAGAGAATGCCGGCGGGAATGTGACTGACCTTGCTCTCATCGCACGGGCGGCCGGTGAGGTCTTTCAAAGCGCGCGAGTAGACGGACAGCAGATCCGCGGATGGAGGGCTGATGTTGAGGGGCATTAGGTGGGCCTCTGAACCAGAAATGTGGCAAACCACTTGCCGGTGCCATCGTGATAGCCGAAGTCGGGGTCGGCCAGGCCGGCATAGTCGACGCTGGAGACGCCGAAGAGTGGGTCGTCGATGGTGACGAACGCCTTGCCCGACGGCGTGAGACTGTAGCCGCTGATGGTGATGAAGTGGCCGCGATTGGTGACCACGCCCTTCTTGTCTCGCCACTTGATCAGCACGCAAAGGGGACGGCCGGCATCCACTTCGCGCTGGACGATCGGGAACGTTGCTGGCTCAAGGAGAGGATCACGGGCCAGCAGGCCCAACTTCTTCAGCTCCTCATGCAGCAAGCCCTGTAAATTGCAGGGGCTGTCCGGCGGGACGGGCTGGCCGGAGCCGCAACAGGACTTGTTGAGCGCTTTGCCGACGATCTGGCATTGGGACTTCTTCGAGGTGGGGCGGAAGAAACGATCCACGCTGACCGTCACCGCCGCCCAGCACCATTCGGTGTTCTTCTGCGGTTCAACTTTGAACGGGAGGCTGGTGTCCTTGGTGGTACCCACTGTTGTCTGGCCTCCCGTTGTTGTGTTGCCGCGGCTGGCTTGAACGGCGGCCAAGGCTAGCTCTTTTGGGCGGCCTTCTTCACGGCTTTGGCCGGAGCCTTCTTCGCTGCCTTCTTGGCGGGCGCCGCTTTCTTTACCGCAGTCTTGTTTGCGGGCGCGGCCTTCTTCACTGCCTTCTTGGCCGGAGCCTTTTTCACCACGGTCTTTTTGACGGCCTTCTTGACCGCTTTCTTGGCCGGGGTCTTGGTGGCGGCCGTGGTCTTGATGGCGACCTTCTTGGTGGCGGCGCCGGTTCCGGATCCACCGGTGAGATCAGTGGTGGAGCTGTTGTTGCCGCCGCCGCCGCTGAGGTCGACCGTCGAGCTGTTGTTACCGCCGGCCATGGTTGCCTCCTGCGGTGAAGTTCAAGTGGGCGGCGCGGAGTGCGGCCGGATTTGTCGAGGCCATGTGGCTTGATCTCCCTTCGGGTGCACCGAGAAGTCGGTGATTGCACTCTACGATCACATAGCCATTTCAGTAAGTCAACGATTTTTCGACCGGCTGAGCAGTGACGGCTAAGGGCGAGTGGCCGAGGCCCGCAGGAGTTGGACAAAGCGCGGGTCACGCATGATCCGCGCAGCTTCCGGCCAGCGCGAGAAGTCCTCCAGCAGCGCCCGTGGTGCGGGCTCAAGCGCCTTCAGAGCGCTGTCCAAATCGCCGACCCACTGGTAGGCGAGGACCGTCCAGTAGATGGTGTCGTTGTCTTTGGGCGAAAGCTGGAGCGCCTGTGCGGCCTCCAGGCGGGCCCGGTCCGGCTCGCCGGTTTGGGCGCAGAGATAGGCCAGCATGCCGCGGAAGATGCTGCTGCGGGGCTGTCCGATCACGGCCTGTTCGGCCAGCGTGCGGGCATGATGGAAGGCCGCTTGGGCGGGTGCGGTGCGGCCCATGCCTTGATAGGCCACACCCAGGTAGAGCCACGCGTAGGTATCGGTGGGCGCCATTTTGGTGGCTTCGAGCAAGGGGTCCAGCGCATCGTCGCCGCGGCTTAGGTAGAGCAGCACGTGGCCCAGTTGGACCAGCGTATCGGTATTCACTTCCTGGTTGAGCGCTGTGCGCAGTTCGGCCTGGGCCTCCGCGAATCGCCCTTGATCCTGGTAGACCGCGGCCAGCCGCCGGCGCAATTGCGGACGCTTGGGGGCCAGCTCCACGGCTCGCACCAGCGCCTTTGACGCCTCTGCAAGGTTGGACTGGGAGGCGTAGAGTACGGCCAGCGATTGATAGATGCGGACGTCGTCCGGCGCCAGGCGTTGGGCCTCGAGGTAGGCCTGCAATGCCTCCGGCAGCTGGCGGGCCTGATAGTAGATCTCACCCAGGCGGCGGAAGGCATCCGGGTGCGGGGGCTGAAACTCCGTGGCGCGGAGCATCCGGGCGAGGGCCCGCTCCGGGAGGCCCGTATCCATCTCCATCAGTCCGGCGATGCGGTGCACTTCCGCACAGTCGGAGTTACGCAGCTCGGCTTGCTCAAGCGAAGCCGCCGCCTGGGCGCGCCAACTGGCGACTTTGGTCAGGAACGCTTTGCGCCGCTGAACTTCCGCCAAAGCGGCGTAGGGCAAGGCTGAGCCGGGATCGAGTGCGGCTGCTTTGCGCAGCTCTTCCAAGGCGGCGTCCTGTTGGGTGTCGTCTTTGAAGAGCTCCAGGCCGCGGTCGTAATGGGGCTGGGCTGGAGGGCTAACCGTGGCGGAGGTGCGCAACGCGGGCAGGTGGAGCGCCCGGCTGACGACGCCGGTCAAAGCCACTGGGGCATAGGAGAGATCGGCGGCGGTGTAGTTGGCGGACCAATCGAGCAACGGCGCGTTGGAGCGCAGGTCCACCAGTACCGCATGGAGAGCGAGCTTGCCGGCCTTGGGCGTGAGATCAACGGCGAGCCGGTGCGTGGCCGTGCTCCAGTTGCGGGTCTTCACCGAAAAGCCGAGCTGCCGGCTGTCCTTCAACTGGCCCAGGACATCGAGCGTTTGCTGACCCAAGCGCTGGGCATCACTGGCGAGAGCAGCAGGAGCCTGGATGGACGGCAGCTCCAGGATGGCGCTTTGGGCGGGCTTGGAGGCCTGCCAGTAGGTGCCGACGGCGGCCAGGGCTGCGAGCACGACCGCTCCGGCGCCCAGGTAGACGCGGCGCTTGAGCTGGGAGGGCCCCAACGAATCGAGGATCTCCTGGGCGGACTGGTAGCGCTGCGCCGGGTCCCCCTGGAGGCATTTGGCGAGGATACGATCCCAGCGGGAGCCCAACGGCGGCAGCTTCTCGGGGACGATGGTGGCGGGTTGGGCAGTGCGGTCCGTCCGGTCCGGCGCGTGGTCGGCGTCGATCGAGACGGTGGAGGCCAGCATCGCGGCGCGAGTTTGCGGCCGGTAGCCGGAGATCAGTTCGTAGAGGATGACGCCCAGCGCATAGATGTCGGTGGCGACGGTGGTGCGCGAGCCGCGGAATAGCTCCGGGGCCATGTAGCCGGGCGAGCCGCCGCCGGTGTTGCGGACCGAGACACCGTGAGCGAGGCCAAAGTCGGTGATGACGGTGCGCAGGGAGCCATCGGGGTTCTTGGCCAGGATCAGGTTGGCGGGCTTCAGGTCGCCATGGATGATCTGGTGGCGGTGAGCCTCGGCGAGTCCAGAGCAGAGCTGCCGGGCAATCGTTTCGGCCTCATCTGGTGGAATCGGCCCTTCCTTCAGGCGAAGAAACAGCGTGGGGCCCTTCAGCAGTTCCATCGTGAAGAACTCCAAGGGCCCGTCGGGAGTCTCGATGGAATGGATCTCGTGGATCTTGCAGAGGTTGGGGTGGCTGACTTCGGTGGCGAGGCGAACTTCCGGCAGCAGGTGCCGGTCCCGCCCGGCGCGGGCGCACTTGAGGGCGATCGGCCGGTCCAGCTTTTGGTCAAACGCTTCGTAGACCACGCCCATGCCACCTTGCGCGATGCGCCTCACGACGCGGAAGCGGTCCAGCAGGAGTTGGCCGACAGCTAGCGGGTCATAGGGCGTATTGGGCAGCGTGGTGGACATCGGTGCCGGGAGCTAAACCATGTTAACTGAGCCATGGGAAGGCTTGGCGCGGAATCTGTTCGGTGCCAGTTTCTTCCTTCCGATGTAGAATAAAGATCAGGTGGAAGAAGATGGCTTTGAATATCAAGAATCCAGAGACGGAGACGTTGACCCGGAGATTGGCGGCCCTCACGGGTGAATCGATCACCGAGGCGGTCACCGCATCGGTCCGGGAGCGATATGACCGGAAGATTCTCAATGGACATCGAGATGATCAGGACGATTTTCTCGAGCGAATTCGAGCGATCAGTGAGTCCTACCGGGCCCGTCCGGAAGGAGATGTGCGATCTGAGGACGAAATCCTCGGCTACAACGAATATGGCGGTTTCGACTAGGCCACGATGGTGATCGACTCGTCGGCAATCATGGCCATTTTGCTCTGGGAACCGGAGGCGCCGCTGTTCGGTCGTCTGATCAAGGCAGATCCTACGCGGCTCATCTCGTCAGTTACTTCTTTGGAGATTGCCCTGGTGGCTTCATCCCGGAAAAAGGGTGGCGGCGAGGATTGGGACCAACTTCGGCGGGACATGGATCTCACTGAAGTGGCCTTCACGGCGGAGCATGCCGAAGTGTCCCGCCGCGCTTGGTTGCGATTCGGGAAGGGCAATCATGCGGCGCGCCTCAATCTAGCTGATTGCTGTGCCTACGCGACAGCTCGGCTGGCTCGAGAACCGCTTCTCTACAAGGGTGACGATTTCGCCAAGACTGACATCCGGTCAGCCTCCTAAGAGGCTTCCAGTAAAACAAAAAGGCCCCGGCGGGAAGCTCCCCCGGGGCCTTTTGTGCTTGCTGATCGAGGCAGTTTACAGGTGCTGGTCGAGCAGTTTGGTGATTTCGCCCTTCGGTACGGCGCCGACGATCTGGCCGACGGGCTTACCGCCTTTGAACAGCAGCAGAGCGGGGATGCCGCGGATGCCGTAGCGGGAGGCGGTCTGCTGGTTTTCGTCCACGTTCAGCTTGCCAACCTTCACCTTGCCGGCGTAGTCATCGGCGACGGCGTCGACCGTGGGGCCCAGCATGCGGCAGGGGCCGCACCATTCCGCCCAAAAGTCCACCAGTACCGGCGTTTCGGCCTTGAGGACGTCGGCGTCAAATGCGCCATCAGTAAAGTTCACAGTGTTTAGTCCAGCCATTGGCTTCTCCTACTTCAGTTCGGTTGGATGCGGAGGGGTTTGAAAAGTTTCAAAGTGCTCGACTACAGGGAACCGTACAGCGCTCGATATGCCTGCACTGTCTGGCTCCAGGAGAAGTCCTGGCCCATGGCGGTTTCCACCATGGTGTGCCAGGCGGTGGGGTCATCGTGGTAGACACCCAATGCACTCCGGATGGCCAACAACATTTCCCACCCGTTGTATCCCCAGAACTTAAAACCCGTTCCTGATCCAATCGTATCATCGAGACCGCCCGTGGCCCGGACGATGGGGATGGTGCCGTAGCGGAGGGCGTAGAGCTGGGACAGGCCGCAGGGTTCGTACTTGCTGGGCATCAGGAACATGTCGGAGCCGGCGTAGATCTGGTGCGCCAGGGCGTTTGAGAAGCCCAGATACGCGCGCACCTTCTGCTTGTGGAACTCTTCCATGTGCCAGAACATGGTTTCCTGGCGCGGGTCCCCGGAGCCGAGCAGGATGAAGGTGATGTCTTCGGCGCAGAATTCATGGAAGACCTGGCCCAGCAGGTCGAAGCCCTTCTGGTCAGCCAGGCGGGAGACGACGCCGATCAGCGGCCGGTCGATCACTTCTTCCACGGAGAAGCCGAATTGCTGGAGCAGAGCGGCTTTGCAGGCGCGCTTGCCTTCAAGCGTTTCGACGGAGTAGGTCTGGGCCAGGTGACGATCCGTTTCCGGGTTCCATTCGGTGTAGTCGACGCCGTTGAGCAGGCCGGTGAGATCACGGGAGCGGGCGCGGAGCAGGCCATCGAGGCCGAAGCCGTATTCGGGCGTTTGGATCTCGCGGGCGTAGTTGGGGCTGACGGTGGTGACACGGTCGGCGAAGACGATGCCGGCTTTCATGGTGCTGCCCATGCCGTTGAACTCCACCAAGTCGCTGCGCCAGTAGCTGCCGTTGAGGCCCACGGCGCCCAGCTGTGACTGCGGGAAGAAGCCGCGGTGTTCGAGCGAGTGGATGGTCATCACAGACTTGATGCCCGCAAAGGTGGGGTCGCCCGGGAAGAAGTTTTTCAAGTAGAGCGGCAGCAGTCCGGCTTGCCAGTCATGGCAATGGATCACGTCCGGGCGGAACAGATGGCGAGCTACTTCGAGCGCGGCGCGGCAGAGGGCGCCGAAGCGGACGTGGTCGTCGTCGTAGCCATAGAAGTTGTCGCGGTCATAAAGCGGCGGGCAGTCGATCAAGTAGTGGGCGACGCCGCGGAGGTCCAGCTGGTAGACGTCGGCCAGGTAGTAGCCGCCAGACATCCAGATGCGCATCTCACCGAAGACCTTGCGCAGGCCTTCGAGCGGAATTTTGCGATAGCGGGGCAGCACCACGGCCGTCTCGATGCCCGCTTCCACCAGCACCGGGGGCAGTGCCCCCAGGACATCACCGAGCCCACCGCTTTTGGCGAAAGGCGCCACCTCTGATCCAACCATCAACACGCGCATAGGTTCGTTTTCGTTCCGGTTCCGGGTTTAGCCTTCGGTGACTTTGCCGGTTTCGTAGTCCCAGCTCATGCGGCGGCCTTTGCGATAGGCCATGTTCGCCAGATGGGCGGCACCACAGGCGGCCAGACCTTCGGCGGCGGTTTCCGCCAGAGGCTTGCCGGTGCGAACCGCTTCGATGAACTTTTCCTGGTGGTTCAGCGCGGGGTCGGTTGCGTACTCGACCGGCTTCTTGGGCGACGGGCGCCAGTCGCCGGCCTTTTTGAGGTACTGGTCGCGCATGTCGGCGGGCCAGCCGAGGGAGCCATAGCGCTGCACGGGTGACGGCTCATTTTCGGGGTAGAAGACGAGCTTCGAGCCACCGCCGCGGCTGCTCTCAAACACCAGCGACCCTTCCGTACCCATGATGGTGACCGGCTGCCCGGGGCGGCCGTTGTTCAAGTTGACGTACATGTCGACGACGAAGCCGGGTTCGTACTCGAAGATGGAGTTCATCACGTCGGGCACGGTGCGGCCATCTTTCCAGCGGTAGAGGCCGCCCAGGCTGACCACGCTCTTGGGCGCTTTGACCGGCATCACGCCGTGGACGAGGGTGAGCAGGTGGACGAATAGATCGGTGGCGACGCCGCCGGAATATTCCCACCAACAGCGCCACCGGAAGAAGACCTTCGGGTCAAACGCGCGCTTGGGGGCAGGGCCGATGAAGCGGGCCCAATCGATGGTCGTGGGCGAGGCGTCCGGCGGGACGGGGTAGACCCAGGCACCTTCGGCCGAGTTCCGGTTGTTCGACATCCGGATCATGTTGACCTGGCCCAGGACGCCGGACTTGATGATCTCGCGGGCCTTGAGGGCTGCGGCGGAGGAGCCGGCGCTGGAGCCGACTTGCAGCACCTTGCCGGACTTCTCGACCACGCGGCGCAGTTCGACACCTTGGTCGATGGACCAGGTCATGGGCTTTTCCAGGTAGACGTGCTTACCGGCGGCGAGCGCATCCATGGCCATCTTCAAGTGCCAGTGGTCCGGCACGGCGATGACGACGGCATCGACATCCTTGCGGGCCAGGATCTCGGTGTAGTCGCGGGTGACCGGCAGGTCGGCGCGAGTGGCTTCGCGAATGGCGGTTAGGTGGCCGTCGTAGATGTCACAGGCGGCCACGATTTCGGCGCCGGGCACCTTCTTAAAGCTCTCAAGCAGCTGAGTGCCGCGGATACCAACGCCAATGGGGGCGATGTTGATCTTGTCGTTCGCGGCGAAAACCTTGGAGGCCGCGGCGGCGGTGAGCAGCGCGCCCCGGCGGGTGATGGAGATGCCTGTGGTCATCGAAGGCTACGTTACCATGAGGGCAGGATGGAGGCACCCCAGTCAGCACTCGACGCCGCCCTCGCGCAGGTCAAACGCGCGGCTGAAGCCGAACAACGGGCCGTCGCGGAATATCTGAACCAAGGCGTCCGGCGGCTGCGCCAGGCGGCGGATATGGCCGAGTGGACGGGGACGTTGCTGGAGATCACGGGGCGCTTTTGCGGCAAGCCGACCCTGGTGCCCGCGGCGGAAGCGAAGGCGGCGGCGCTGGCCAGTGCGCTGGAAACCGGTGAGCTGCTGGTGGCGGCGCGGACGCGGGATGAAGTCTCAGACCGTTTTGCCGGGGCAGGGCGCGTCTATCTGTTCCCGATCGCCAAAGCGTTTGTGCTGGTGGCGGAAGAGCCTGTCGAACCGAGCGCACTGGAGCTGTTGACATCAGTGGCCGCAATGGCCCGGCCCCAGGACAAGACGCTGCTGGCGATTGGGGCGGCTCCGGCTGCGGCCGCGCGCCCAGCTTGGGAGTCGCTCCCCAAGGCCGAGCAGGAGCTGCATCTGCGGGCGCAACGGTTTGCTCGGGTGAAGGTGGCGGAGATGCTGATGGCGTATCCGGATGCGGTGGCCGGCGGGCGGAGCGGTGGGCGGCTCTACGATACGTTGCAACTACCGATTGACGGTGCGCGTCGTCAATATGAGAGCGACTTTATGGGCGTGTCGCCCACGATGGTGGATTACCTGCACCTGGAGTTGGTGCGGACGCTAGCGCAAGGCGACGATGTCCATTTGGGAGAAGAGTATCCGGGGCCTCTGGTTTAGTTGCGTTGGGCTGACACTGTTGGCCACGGCATGCTTGGGCCAATCGGCAGAAGCGATGGCGCGGAGCCTGCGCACAAAGCCCACGGTGCCCGGTCGCGCGGCTTTGCAGAAGTTCGCGCAGGCTCACCCCAAGGATCAGCCCGGAGCGCTGGCCCAGCTTGCCTTGGCCGTGCACGATCTCGAAAGCAAGGTACCGGAGCGGGCGGTGACGGCTTTCCGGCAGCTGGATAAGCGGCTGCCGCAGTTGAAAGATTACCTGCACTTCTTTTCCGCCCAAGCGCTGTTTGAGAGCGGGCAGTACCGCGAGGCCGTGAAGGCGGCGCTGGAGGTGACAGCGTCACCGGTGGAGACACGGGCCACCGGCGTGGCCGTGCGGGCTTACCTGGAGCTGAACGAAGCCGAGAAGGCGGTGGCGCTGGTCCGGGATTGCTACTCGCGATTGGATCAACCGGCGGCGGAGGCGTTGCTGGCCAATGCGCTCGATTCAGCCGGTCAAGCAGCGGCAGCGGGGCAGGCTTGGGCGCATCTTTATCTGGCCCACCCCAAGTCCAGCGAAGGAGCGGCGGCGCGCACGGCGCTCTTGCGGGCGGGCACGGCGCTGAACGCGCGGCAACGCCTGGAGCGCGCGCACCGGCTATTCGAGCTGAACGACAACACCGAGGCGCGGATTGAGTATCTGGCGGCGTTGAATCAGCTGACCGGCGCGGATCGCGAACTGGCGCAGGTCCGTGTGGGGGCCTGCCATTACCGGCTGCGCGAGTATGCTCCGGCGCTGCGGGTCTTGCGCGAGGCCACGTCTGCCGTGCCGGAGACGGATGCGGAGCGGCTCTATTGGCTGGTGGAGAGCGCGCGCAAGGCGAAAGAGACTTCGCTGATGGAAGAGACGGCGGCGCAGATCCGGCGGCAGTATCCGGCGACGCGGTGGGCGACGGAAGCGCTGGTTTCGGTGGCCAACTCCTACCTGGCTTCAGAGAACTATCCTGAGTCGCAGAAGTATTTCGCGCTGTGTGCCGAGACACAATCGAATTCGATGTCGCTGTCTTATTGCCACTGGAAGGTGGCGTATCAGGCTTACGCGGAACGGCGCGCGGATGCGTATCAGCAGCTGAACGCGTTTGCCGAACGGTTTCCCACGTCGAACCAAGCCGCCGCGGCCTGGTACTACCTGGGGCGGCTGGCCGAGACACAGAAGAACATGACCGTGGCCCGAAATTTCTACGCTCGGGTGGCGGAGCAGTTTCCGAACTACTACTACGCCATGCTGGCTCGGGAGCGGGGCGGCGTGGCGGGTCGAGTGATGGATGCGCAGCGGCTCAGCTTTGAGCCTTCCGCCGACATGAAGCTGCGGCAGGACCGGGCGGGGCTGCTGGCGACCGCCGGGTTGGATGACTATGCCGAACGCGAGCTGCGCTATGCGGGGCGGCAGGGTGTTCCGGCGCATCAGTTGGCGTTTGCCCTGGCCAAGCTGACCGACCGGCGGGGTGAGCCCGACAAGGCGATGCGTTTCATCAAGGGCATCTTCCCTGGCTATCTGGCCGTGCCGCTGGAGGCGGCGCCGCGCGAGTTTTGGCGTCTGGTTTACCCCATGCCGTATCGCGAAGACCTGGAGCGGTTTGCGCGCAGCCAGGGGCTTGATCCCTACCTGGTGGCGGGCCTGATCCGGCAGGAATCGGAGTTCAACCCCAAGGCGCTGTCGCGGGCCAAGGCGCAGGGGTTGATGCAGGTGATGCCCGCCACGGGCCGGGAGCTGAGCCGGAAGTTTGGCATCAAGGGCTTTACGCTGGCCATGCTCTACAAGCCGGAGATTAGCTTGCAGATGGGGACTTATCATTTCCGCAAGTGGCTGGATGCGGAAGACGGCCAAGTGGAAGTGACGCTGTCAGCCTACAACGCCGGCAAGACGCGGGCGGACCGGTGGCAGAAGTACGGGCCCTTCCGGGAGCCATCGGAGTTTGTCGAGATCATCCCGTTTTTGGAGACGCGGGACTACGTGCAGGCCGTGATGCGCAATGCGGACATGTACCGGCGGCTCTACGGGGCTCCAGCGAAGACGCAGACGGCAGCGGCGAACTAGGGCGTGTTCACACTACGCGGAGGGCTTCGACGATGAGCGCGAAGCAGAGAAAAGCCACGAAGACGACGTCGAG
>JAPKYZ010000024.1 GCA_026394055.1 Acidobacteriota bacterium | reverse complement strand
AGCCGCGCCGGTCCTGAAAGATGCACCGCACGTAGGCCTGTGACAGGCCGCTGCGCAGCCCGATCCGGTCGAATACCCCCGCATCCGGCACGTTGGCGCTGCGGAGCGTCACGCTGAGCGACAGTACCGAAAGGCCAAAATGTAAGAACGTTCGCCGCAATTGTCCAGCGTAGTCCAATTGCTCCGGCACGCGCTCATCCTGGGAGTCGACCAGCAGCAGGGCGAACATTGGGTCGCTCGGTTGTCGTGCAAGCCGATGGATCAGAGGGCCAGTTCCGGGGAGGAGCTGCTGTTAGAAATTCAAAGTCAATTCTTGGGCCGTCCGCAGCGCCCGATTGCCCGCTAGTGTCGATGAAATTCGCCAAATGCGCTTTAACGCATTGACTCTATGGAAGTTATTCTGGCGGTGAGGGTGGGATTCGAACCCACGGAACCCGTTAGGGTTCAACGGTTTTCGAGACCGCCCGATTCAACCACTCTCGCACCTCACCGCACGCGTGGCTTGTCTATAGAATTATAGCGTGACCAAGAGTGTTTTCGCTTTGGCCGTCCACGGCTTCATTTTCGGGATCGCGGCGATGGTGTCGTCGCCGGCGGCGTGGGCGCAGGTGGATTATCAGCGGGATGTCCATCCGGTGCTCGCGGCCAAGTGTTTTGCGTGCCATGGGGGCGATAAGCGGTCCGGCGGGTTGTCGCTGCGGGACTACCAGAGTGTGCTCGATGGCGGGCGCAGTGGAGCGGTGGTGGTGCCGGGCGAGGGCGGCGAGAGCTTGCTGGTGCGGCGGGTGAGCGGTGAGATCAAGCCGGTGATGCCGCCTGCCGGAGCGCCGTTGAGTGAGCACGAAGTGGCCGTTTTGCGAGCCTGGATCGACCAGGGGGCGCGCTCGGCTCCGACGGCGGCGGCCGCCAAGCGCCGGTTTGTGGCGCCGCTGGAGCTGACCAAGCCGGCGGCGACTTTCGACGAGCTGCTGGATGCGTACCTGAAGAAGAATGGCGTGACGGCGGCCCCGGTGGCCGATGCCGTCTTTGCGCGGAGGGTCTATCTGGACTTGTGGGGCTTCCTACCCTCCCCGGAGCAGCTGCGCGAGTTCACCAGCGACAAGGGCGCCGACAAGCGCGGCCGTCTGGTGCGGCAACTGTTGGCGCATCGCGAAAACACCTCCGAGCATTGGCTCTCCTACTGGAATGACCTGCTGCGCAATGAAGACCGGTTTGGCACCTACGGTGGCGACCGGCTCTCGATCAGCCCGTGGCTGAAGCAGGCGCTCACCGACAACATGCCGTTTGACCGGATGCTGCGCACGCTGCTGAACCCGCGCGAGAAGACCGACCCCGAAGGCTTCATCCGCGGCGTCAACTGGCGCGGCGAAGCCAATGCTTCGCAGATGCCCTGGATCCAGGCGGCGCAGAACACGGCGCAGGTGTTTTTGGGGATCAACCTGAAGTGCAACTCCTGCCACGACAGCTTTATCAGCAAGTGGAAGCTGAAGCAGGCCTATGGTCTGGCTGCCTACTTTTCGCCGGACCCCAAGCTGGAGCTGGTCCGCTGCGATGCGGCGACGGGTGAGCATACGACGGCGCACTTCCTCTATCCGCAGCTCGACCGGCCCGCGGGCGAGACGCTAAACGAGCGCCGCGCCGCCGCCGCCGACATCTTTACCGACCCGCGCAACGGCCGCACGCCACGCACGATGGTGAACCGGATCTGGGCCAAGCTGCTGGGACGCGGCATCGTGGAGCCTGTCGACGACATGGACCAGGAGCCGTGGTCGCCCGAGATTCTGGACCGGCTGACCAGTGATTTTGTGGAGCACGGTTACGATCTGCAGTGGCTGATCTCGACCATCATCAGTTCGAAGGCCTATCAGCTGCCGTCGGTCGCGCAGCCGGATTCGGTCTTCCGTGGCCCCTCCATTCGCCGGGTGACGGCGGAGCAGTTCATCGACAGCATCTCGGCGATCACGGGCGAGTGGCCGGTGCTGCAATTGAACAACTCGCGCGAGGCACGCTACGTGCGCGAAGCTCGGCTGGCTTCTTCGCCGCTGAGCCGCGCGCTAGGGCGGCCTTTCCGGGATCAGGTGATTACGGAGCGGGCCACCGAAGCCACCACACTGCAGGCGCTGGAACTGGTGAATGGGAAGGATCTCTACCAGCTGGTCTACCGCGGCGCGCGGCGCATGCTGGGGCAACTGCAGCCTTCACCGAAGCCGCTGTTTGATTCGCTGGTGATGCGCGGTGACACTAAGCCGGTCGCGATCGATCTGCCGGTGGCGGGCTTGAAGCAGCTCTATCTGGTGGTGGCCGACGCGGGCTCGTACGCGACGGACATGGTGAAGACGAACTGGACCACCGACGCGTTTGGGGTAATCGACACGGGTGCGGTCTCGACCAAGGTGGTGGAGCTGTCGGGCAAGAATCTTGATCGCTTCAAGGCCTCGGTTCGGGTAGACCCATCGGTCCATCGCAGTGATATCAATCCTTCGGTCCGCTTCTTTGTGTTTGCGGAAAAGCCGAACTACGACCAGCTAGTTCCGGTGGCGGAGCAGCGGCCGGCACCGTTGGCAGAGACCACGAAGGCTCAGCTGGCAAAGCGGGTTTTCCAGCATGCGATGGGGCGCGATCCACTGCCGCGTGAGCTGCGGCTGCTGCGGACTGAGACGCCGGAGGAGCTGGCGGACGTGTTGTGGGCCTTGTCGATGACGCCCGAATTTCAGTTGATTCCGTAGGAGGAGATAAAGCAATGATCACCATGGACCGGCGAACTTTCCTCTCCACTCTGGCAGCGGCTTCCGGGCCCGCGTTGCAGGCTTCCGAACAGAAGCTGACGCCCACCGCGGACACGATGATCGTGCTGTGGATGGGCGGAGGCATGGCGCAGACGGAGACGTTTGACCCCAAGCGCTACACGCCTTACGCCCCGGGCACGCCGTCGAACCAGGTGCTCTCGACCTTCAAGCCGATCGATACGGTGGTCGACAACATCAAGCTCACCGAAGGACTGGAAAACATCGCCCAGGTGATGGACCGTGGCACGCTGATCCGCAGCTATCAGGCAGCGGACTTGGGCTTCATCCTGCATTCGCGGCATCAGTACCATTGGCACACGGGCTACGCTCCACCGCAGACGGTGGCGATGGCGCACATTGGCGCGATGATCTCGAAGACGCTGGGGCCGCGCAATGCGGAGATGCCCACGTTTATTGACGTCGGGCAAGACATGGAGATCGGCGCGGAGAGCCAGGCGGTGAAGGCGTTCCACACGGCGGGCTTCCTGGGAGCCGAACATGGCCCGTTCATGATCGTGAATCCGGAAGACGCAGCGTCAAGCGTGAGGCCGCTGAAGGAACTGGGCGACAAGCGTTTCCAGAGCCGCCGGGAGCTGTGGCGGCAGTTGACGAAGAACTCGCCATTGCAGCAGGCGGGCGGGTTCCAGAAGGAGTCGCTGTTGCGTTCGATGGAGTCGGCACACCGGCTGCTGGATTCAGCCTCAGCCAAGGCGTTTGATCTGTCGCTGGAACCCAAGGCGAGCTTTGACCGCTACAACACCGGCCGCTTCGGCCAAGGCTGTCTGCTCGCGCGGCGGCTGACGGAGGCGGGCGCGCGGTTTATCGAGGTCACCACTGAGTATGTCCCCTTCCGCCACTGGGACACGCACGAGAACGGGCATGAGCGTGTGGTGGAGATGAAGCGGCAGATCGACCGGCCGATTGCGCAGTTGGTGCGCGACCTCGAAGAGCGCGGCCTGCTGAACCGCACGCTGATCGTGCTGGCCAGCGAGTTCGGGCGCGACATGATGATGGAAGGCAAGCCGGGCAACCTCGTCAAGAACCAGGTGGACGTGCCCGACATCATCAACAGCACCAAGCACTACGGCATGCACCGCCACTTCACCGACGCGGGCAGCGTACTGCTCTTCGGCGGCGGCATAAAGCGCGGCTATCTCTACGGCGAAACCGCGCCGGAGCGCCCGTGTAAGACGATCAAGAACCCGATCGGCATTGAAGACCTGCACGCCACCCTCTACCGCGCCATGGGCATCCCGGCGGACACGGCGTACATCACGGAGAAGCGGCCGGTGTATGTGACGCGAGATGGCAAGGGCAAAGTGGTGACGGATCTATTGGCCTAACGCGACGGTTTAGGGCCGCACCTTGATCCCGAAATCCCGCTCCACGGCGGCGTACCAGGAGTCGTCATCGAGGGCGTTCCAGTCTACCCACTGCTCATCGGAAAGAGAGGCTCGCCAAGCAATCACGGGCGCGGCATTGGGCCCGGGCAAGTGTCTGAGCTGCCAGGTTCCACTCTCAATGATGCTGCGGATGAGAGTGGCCGAGGCCGTCGGTGGAACCGGATTGGCCAGGAAGGTTCGGAAATAGTTCGCGAATCGTTCGGGCTGAGGATAGGCGGACGGGGGCGGGTGGCCGATGTCACGCGCCATGCGGGTGTCTTGTGCCCCGGGCTCCAACAGCGCCACGCGAATATTGAAGGGCTTAACCTCGCCCGCGAGTGCTTCACTGATCGCTTCAACGGCAAACTTCGAGGCACTGTAAGCCCCCAGCGGTGAGTTGGAAACGCGGCCCGAGATCGAGCTGACGTTGATGATGCAACCCTGTCGGCGCACGCGCATCTGGGGCAGGACCGCCTGGATGCAGCGAACGGTTCCGAAGTAGTTGGTATTCATGACGGCGATGACGGACTCCATCGGCAGCTCCTCCACCGACCCATGGACTTCGATCCCCGCGTTGTTGACCAACACGTCAATGGGCTCCGCAATCGCCGCAAAGCAGGCGCGGACAGAATCGTCAGAATCGACGTCCAGTGTCATCACCTCTCAAGGGAGCTTTTCAGCTGCCGCAATCTCGGCCAGTTGCGGTGCCTTCGCGGGATTCCGCATCGTCGCGAACACACGATGGCCGGCGCGGGCCAGGTCGAGAGCCGTGGCATAGCCGATCCCCATGCTACAGCCGGTGATAACGATGTTGGACATATGAGTGGAGAATAGCATCGGGCGCATACGACGCTGGCTCTTGCGGCAAGGTGGTCGGTGGTATTGTTGGCGTCGGGAGGGGGACAAGGGGCCTCGCTGCAAGGCAACGCGCCGGCATTTCGGGACCCACGCGCGAGATACAATGTATCTCAGGAGCAACCGAAGATGGCGACAACCATGGTCCACGTGCGGGTCGACGAGCAGACGAAACTGCGGGCGTCGGAAACGCTTGCCGGTATGGGGATCTCCGTATCGGACGCGGTGCGCATGCTGCTCGTTCGTGTGGTAGCGGAGCAGGCGTTGCCGTTCGATGTGAAGATTCCGAACGCCACGACCGTCAAGGCGCTTCGGGCGTCGAATCAGGGCAAGGGGAAGCGGCTGAAGTCGGCCGACGCATTGTTCAAGGACCTGGGCATCTAAAGCGATGCTGACCCCGGTACGAGGGGCGCAGTTCAAGCGCGACGTTAAGCTGGCCCAAAGGCGGGGCAAGGACATGGTGAAGCTGAAATCGCTGATTCTGATGCTCCTTGCAGGTGATCCGCTACCGCCCCGCTACAAGGACCATCCACTAGGCGGTGAGTGGAAGGGCTTCCGCGACGCCCACATCGAGCCGGATTGGTTGCTGATCTACCGAGTAGTCGCCACTACGCTTCATCTCGTTCGCACAGGGACGCACGCGGACTTATTCTGAAGCGCCAGGTCTCACTAAAAAGCAAAGGACCAGTCCACACCCGACAGGGGGCGAACTGGTCCTTTAATCACTCAAGCGCCTTGAGCGCGCGAAACTAGTTGGTGTTGTCGTTGGTGCGGCTCTCGTCGCGGACCTTGTCGTAGAGGGCGTACCACTTCTTTTGGGCATCCGAACCGGCGTACTTCTTCAAGGAGTCTTCGCTCTCGAACTCCATCACGATCATGTTCGGGAACTCGGCGATCTGGTTCTTGATGCCCTTCAACCAAACGCGCTTCAGGCCGGGGTAGGCCATTTCGGCGGCACCGTTGAGGGCCTTGTCGATGTCGGCCTTGGCGGCTTCCTTCTTAAAGCGGACGTTGATCACGTGGATCACGGTCTTGGGCTTTTCAGCGGCAATGGTCGCGGTGGCCGTGAGGGCGCTGGCGAGGACGAGACTGGCAATTAGCTTCTTCATGGAATGCTCCTGGTTGGATATTGGTTTTGGTGGTTATTGACCGGAAGACTGGAAGGCCTTCGCGTGGTCTTTCAAGAACTGTTCCAAGCCCTTGTCGGTCAAGGGATGGTTAAACAGCATGTCGACAACTTTGAACGGCATGGTGCCGATGTGGGCCCCGGCTTCAGCGGATTCCACGACGTGCAGCGTGCTGCGCAGGCTGGCCGCCAGAATCTGCGTCTTGAAGCCGTAGTTGTGATAGATCAACGAAATGGAACGGATCAGATCCATACCGACCAGGCCGATATCGTCCAGGCGGCCGACAAACGGGCTGATGATGTAGGCGCCAGCTTTGGCCGCCAGCAACGCCTGCGCGGCGGTGAAGCACAGCGTGACGTTGGTGCGGATGCCTTCGCCCGAGAGCGTCTTGCAGGCCTTGATGCCGTCACGGATGAGCGGCAGTTTGACGACGATGTTCTTGTGGATCTTGGCCAGCTTCAAGCCTTCCGAGACCATGTTTTCGTAGTCGGTGGCCACCACTTCGGCCGAGATGTCGCCATCGACGATGTCGCAGATACGGGCGATCTGCTCCTCAATCGGCCGGCCTTCCTTGGCGATCAGGCTGGGATTGGTGGTGACACCATCCACGATGCCCCAATCGGCGCCCTTGCGGAGTTCGTCCAGATTCGCAGTATCGAGAAAAATTTTCATATGGCCTCGCTGACAACGGTATTTTCGAGCGTGCCGACACCGGCCACCTCGATACGGATCACATCGCCCGGATTCACCGGACCAACACCCTCCGGAGTGCCCGTGGCGATTAAATCGCCCGGCTCCAGAGTCATAAACCGGCTGACAAACTCCAGGATAACAGGGATGGGAAAGATCAAGTCCCGGATGGAGCCGTTCTGCTTCAGCTCGCCATTGACAAACGTTTTCACGCCTAGCGACGCTTCATCCACCTGCGCACGCTCGACAATCTCGGATCCGACGCAGCAGAACGTGTCGAAACCTTTGCCGCGGGTCCACTGCCCGTCCTTGCGCTGCAGGTCGCGCGCGGTGACATCGTTGACAACGGTATAGCCATACACGTAGTCCATCGCGTCGGCGGCTTTGATGTTGCGGGCGGTCTTTGCAATGACCAGGCCAATCTCACCTTCATAGTTCACGTTGGTGGAGATGGCCGGGTAGACGATGGGCGCGCCGTTGTCGTTCAGCGACGAAGGCGGTTTCAAGAAGATCAGCGGTTCCGCCGGAACCTCATTGCCGAGCTCTTCGGCGTGCTTCTTGTAGTTGCGGCCGACGCAGATGAGCTTCGATGGGCGCTGGCCGTCAAACGGGCCGCCTACATAGCGGCCATTGCGGAATTGGGTCATGCCCTCGCGGAAATTAGTCATGGTAGGGTTACCTCGATGATGGAAGAAAGAGGGCTGGCGTTGCCCTTGCGGTCAACAGCGGAGACCGAGTACTTGTAGGCGCGGCCGGAGACGACGGTCTTGTCGCTATAGCTAGGCCCGGAAACGGAGTTGGCCAGCAGCTGGCCGTCGCGGAAGACGCGATACTCGGCCCAATCCAGGGCGGTGCTGCGGTCCCAGGAAAGTTCAATGGACGCAACGCCGGTAAGGGCGGTCAGCCCGGTCGGCGGGTCTGGCGGGAAGACGTCGATCGGGGTGACGCTGACGGCCGCCGGACGTTCACTTTCAGCGGCGCCATTGATGCCTACGATTTCGTACTCGTACTTCTTCTCGTACTCAGTGGTGGTATCGACGTAGGGTGCGCGCTCAGGCGTGGCCAGCAGCACCTGGTCGCGGAAGATGCGGTAGGCCGCGGCGGACCCGGTCCACGTAAGCTCCACGCCAGTGGGCACGGGCTTGGCCTCAAATGCAGCGGGTGTCGCTACGGGAGCGACGATCTCGAGCGTGACGGTGTTGGACCAGTCCGATAGACGTCCGCTGGCGCCTTTGGTGCGCGCCCGCAGTTCGATGCGTTGGCCCACCCAGGGGCCGACGGGGATCACTTTTTCCGCCGGAGTGCTGCCATTGATCTGGATTTCGAGCGGCCCCGGCGTGGCGATGGTCAGGCCGTCGGTGGTCAACGCCGGCGGCGTGAAATCGACATAGATGTTGGGGCCGCGCTGGACGGCGCGGAGGTCCGCGATTGCTTGCGGGATCTTGAGTGCGGGCGGCAACGGCTCGCCGATGTAGGCGCAGCCGGAGAGCAGCAGCATCAGCCCCAGCATTCCGATCAGCCCCATGCGTAAGCTTGGGGCTTGTTCGGTTTGCCCACAGTGGGACAAGCCCCAAGCTGACGCATGGGGCTGGATCGGCCAGAATGGGGCGCGGGGTGACATTCGCTCTAAAGGATGTAGCGGCTCAAGTCCTGATCCTGCACGATGGCGGCCAGTTGCTTGCGCACATACTCGCCGTCAATTTTGACTGTCTTCTTTTTGAGATCCGGCCCGGCAAAGGAGATCTCTTCGAGCACCTTTTCGAGAATCGTGTGCAGGCGCCGGGCGCCAATGTTTTCCGCTGTCTCGTTCACCCGTGCCGCCAGCCGAGCCAGTTCTTCCAGCGCATCATCGGTGAAGCTGAGCTTGATGCCTTCGGTTTCAAGCAGCGCGATGTACTGCTTGATCAGCGCATTCTTGGGCTCTTTCAGAATGCGGATGAAATCCTTCTCGGTCAGCGCCTGCAGCTCGACGCGAATGGGGAAGCGGCCCTGCAGTTCCGGGATCAGGTCACTGGGCTTCGAGACATGGAACGCCCCCGCGGCGATGAACAGGATGTGGTCCGTCCGGACGAAGCCGTAGCGCGTGTTGACGGTGGTGCCTTCGACGATGGGCAGAATGTCGCGCTGGACGCCTTCGCGGGAAACGTCGGGTCCGTGGCCGCCTTCGCGCCCGGCGATCTTGTCGATTTCATCGAGGAAGATCATGCCGCTGCGCTCGACGCGTTCGACGGCGATGCGGGTCACCTGCTCCATGTCGATCAGCTTTTCTTCTTCTTCCTGGATCAGGTAGTCCAGCGCTTCATCGACGCGCATCTTGCGGCGGCGGGTGCGGTTGCCGAACAGGTTGGAAAAGATGTCCTTGATGTTGGAATCCATCTCGTCCATACCCATGTTGGTGGCGATTTGGAGCTGCGGGCCGCGTTCCTTGACATCCAGTTCGACGATGCGGTCATCGAGCTTGCCGGCGCGCAGTTTCTCGCGCATCTTGTCGCGGGTCTTGTCGGCGGAATCGGTGGGTTCCGGTTGCGGCGGGAACAGCAGGTCCAGCAGGACTTCTTCAGCCTGCTTTTCGGCCTTGTCGGCCACTTCGTTCAGCCGCTCCTCACGCACCATGTCGATTGAGATCTCGACCAGGTCGCGAATCATCGATTCCACATCGCGGCCCACATAGCCCACTTCGGTGAACTTGCTGGCCTCCACCTTCAGGAAGGGCGCGTTCGAGAGCTTGGCCAGACGGCGCGCGATTTCGGTTTTGCCGACGCCGGTGGAGCCGATCATGAGGATGTTTTTGGGCATCACCTCTTCGGCCATCTCGGGCGCCAGCTTCTGGCGGCGGATGCGGTTGCGGAGCGCAATGGCGACGGCCTTCTTGGCGTCGGCCTGGCCGACCACGTACTTGTCGAGCTCGGCCACAATTTCGCGCGGCGTCAGCTCATCCAGCAGCGGCGAGCCATCGGGCGGTTGAGAAGGCAGGTAAATCACCATGATCTAGGAGGGCACTCGTGAGTTTATCGTGTAGCGTGAGTCTGTGGCTGGGGTCCGTGATGAGAGGCGCGGACCGGAGGCCTGCAAGATTAGGGTTGCGCCACGGGCGGCGGACCGATCTCTTCAAAGATCACGTTCTGGTTGGTGTAGATGCAGATGTCGGCGGCGATCTGCATCGCCTTCTCGACGATCTGCCGGGCGGGCATTTCGGTATTTTCGAGTAGCGCCTGAGCGGCGGCCTTGGCAAACGGGCCGCCGGAGCCGATGGCGGCGATGTGCGAATCCGGCTCGATGACATCGCCGTTGCCGGACAGCAGAAACGTGTTCTTGTCGTCGGCGACGATCAGCATGGCCTCCAAGTGGCGCAGCATCTTGTCAGTCCGCCAATCCTTGGCCATCTCGACAGCGGAGCGCGCCAAGTTGCCAGAGTGCTGCTCCAGCTTGGCTTCAAAACGGGCGAACAACGCAAAGGCGTCCGCGGTCGATCCGGCGAATCCGGCGATCACTTTGTTGTTGTAGAGGCGGCGGAGCTTTTTGGCGGAGGCCTTTAGCACTTCACTGCCAAAGGTGACCTGCCCATCGCCGGCAATCACAACCTGCCCGCCGCGGCGGACACACAGGATGGTGGTGGAACGAATGCGAGTACGGCTCAAACTAGTAGTTTAGCCTTTTTGCCAGCCGATCACGCCCGTTGCCATCGGGGAGTGATCTCTCATTCGGCCTTTCGTCCAAGGGGCAGGACCCGGACGCGGATTTGGCCATCCCAAGTGATGGTCGCGATGGCGCCTTGCTCAATCATCTCTCGGCGGTTCTCGATCACCAGCCTCAGGCTCGCGCCACGCACTTCGGGCGTGAGGGGCTCTCCGCGCAGCAGGATCACGCTTGGTCCAGACTCTCGCGTATGGGCCAGGATCTGCGGGAAATCGAGATCGTTCGTGAGGACCACCGCGTCCATTGAACGGGCCCATGCACAGATGTGTTCGTCGGTGGCCGTTGCCGGACCGACTTGGGACCAGTGCCACGCCTCATGGCCGGCCGCTAACAGGAACCCGGCCCAGCGGGGCGTCAGGTTCATGTCGATGACGAACCTCATGAGTCGCTAAGCAGCACTTCCCTGCCTTGGGCGAGGTAGGCGGCAAAGGCCAGGGCTTCCTGGATATCCGGCTCTTCAACGTAGGGGAAGTCTTCGAGGATATCGCCGATGGTCCGGCCAGCCGCCAGACTCTCGACGATCATGCCGACAGTGACGCGCATGCCGCGGATGCAGGGCTTGCCACCCATCACCAAGGGGTCTTGCGTGATTCGAGGGAACCGGCTCACGATTCCAGGGTACCTGAACCCGGCTGGCCTGCGCGAAGATAAGGTAATGCCTTCTTTTGCGGTAGAAACGCCCCAGCGCAACTACCAAGCCATTGTCGAGCGCGGTGCGATTGGGCGCACGGCGGAGTTTATTCCGGCGCGGGCCGGGCGGGTTTTTGTGGTTTCCACGCGGGATGTGTGGCAGCTTCACGGCGCCCGCATGGAGGCCGCGCTGGCGGGCCGGGCGCATACGGTGCTCTTGTTTCCTGGTGGCGAAGAGCGCAAGCGCATGGCCGAAGTGGAGGCGCTGGCGGAGCAGATGGTGGCGGCGGGCGGCGACCGGTCCAGCTTGGTGATCGCCTTCGGTGGCGGCATCGTCAACGACTTGGGCGGGTTTCTGGCGGCCATTTTCATGCGCGGCATCCCGGTGATCCAGGTGCCGACGACGCTGCTGGCGCAGGTGGATGCGGCGGTGGGCGGCAAGACGGGCGGCAATCTGGTCTCGGGCAAGAATCTGTTTGGGGCCTTCCATCAGCCGCTGGTGGTCTTGATCGACCCCGACGTGCTGGCCACCCTGCCGGAACGTGAGTATCGCGCCGGGCTGTACGAGATTCTGAAGGCGGGCGTGATCCGCAGCCCGGGGCTGTTCGCCACGATGCGCGAGCGGTCGCGAGCCGTGCTGGCGATGGAACCCGCAGTGGTGGACGAGATCATCAGCGAAAGCGTGGGCATCAAAGCGGAAGTGGTGACGGCGGACGAACGCGAAGGTGATCTGCGCCGCATCCTCAATTTTGGCCACACCATCGGGCATGCACTTGAAGCGGAAACGCAGTACAAGTACTTTCTGCACGGTGAAGCCGTGGCCTTCGGCATGAAGGCCGCGACACGGCTGGCGGAACTCGAGGGGACGCTTGCACCTCAAGTGGCGGCGGAGATTCTGGCATCCATCGATCTCTACGGCCCCATCCCCGCGATCCCGGACTACGTCACGGCGGAGGCGCTGGTGGGCCGCACCGGAGCGGACAAGAAGACCATTCAGGGGAAGGTCCACTTCGTGCTGCCGGACTGGATTGGCAGCGTCGTCATCAAGAGCGGGATTTCGCCCGAAGTGGTCCGCACCGCCGTGGAAGCGACGCTGAAGGCATGAGCACCCAGCGCCCGCCCGTGGCCGGCACCACGCCTGACGGAACCGCATCCGAGGAGCAGGCGGCGCAGTGGGTCCGCGGCATGTTTGGCCGCGTGGCGCCGCGTTATGACCTGCTGAACCATCTGCTTTCGGCCAACATCGACAAGATGTGGCGCGCGCGGACGGTGGAGATGGTGTCGCCGTGGCTGAACCGGCCCGGGGCGCGGGCGGTCGATTTAGCGTGTGGGACGTGTGACCTGCTGCGGGCGCTCGAAACCGGCGGCCCGGCGCAATCGTTCGGCAGCGACTTCTGCCACCCGATGCTGACCGCGGCCCAAAAGAAGAACCTGCGCAGTCCGCTGTTTGAGGCCGATGCGCTGCAACTGCCGGTCCGCGATGGTTCGTTTGATCTCGTCACTGCGGCGTTCGGCTTCCGCAACTTTGCCAACTACCGGCGCGGCCTGGCGGAGATGTACCGCGTGCTGAAGCCGGGGGGGCTGGTGGCGATTCTCGAGTTCTCCACGCCGCCCAACGCGGCTTTTGCCGCGCTCTACAACTGGTATTCGACGCAGGTGCTGCCCAAGATCGGCGGGCTGCTTTCGGGCGCTCCGGACGCCTACACCTACCTCACCGAGTCCGTGAAGAAGTTCCCCGGCGCCGAAGCGCTGGCGGAAGAGATGGTGGCCACCGGCTACGCCAATGTCCGGTTTGAGCGGATGACGTTCGGTATCGTGGCATTGCACTTGGGTGAAAAGCCCAAACCCACTGCGTGAGACCACCCACGAACGGCGCTCTGCGGCACCTTTTGCGGTTAAGTCCAACAAACAAATGCGCATCACCTTTGGCACTCCGCTTGCACTTTGTTCAGGCGTAAGGAGTGAGGACAATGACACTGCAAATCATGGTGGGTTCTTGGATCATCCTGGCGGCGGGCGTAGCCATTCTGGCCATTTACCGGGGCTTGGTCGCGCGCAATGACGACGAGTTTGTGCACTTGGGCCGCAACGAAGGCCAGTTAGTGGAATCGCAGGCGCTGCTGGGCACAAAGATCAATGCGCTGGATAAATGGGGCAAGGTGCTGACCGCCGTGACCTTCGTCTATGGCGCGGTGCTGGCCAGCGTTTACCTCTACGGCCAGTTTGTGGAGCAGTCCATGCGCTCCACCGTCGGCAGCTAGTTCCGTCTCATTGTTTGATCCGGGGCCGCGGCTTTGCGGCGGCCTCATTCGAAGAGAGTGGAGCAGTTGAGGTTAAAGCAGTATGTTCACACTGATACGGACGAGCTATTGGCGCCGTACCCTGGTGGTGGCCGCAGTGGCCACCTTGATCGGAGTCCAGCAAACTCCGGCCATGGCGAGCGAGGAAACCGGATCGCTGAAAGCCAAGGACGTGAAGGAGCTGGTGGCCCATGCGAAGTCGCCGGCCGATCACATGAAACTGGCCCGGCACTACACCGCCGAGGCCGTCAAGCACGAGGCGGAGGCCGCCGAACACACGGCCCTGGCGGCGGAATATGCCAAGCATCCGCCGATCACGGCAGGGAAACACCCGTCTGGGCCGAACACCGCTGACCACTGCCGGTCACTGGCGGAACATTGCCAGAACTTAGCCAAGTCTTCGCGAGCCTTGGCCGCGATGCATGAAGAGATGGCGAAGGCAGCGCACTAGACGATTGATGGTTTCATAGGCCGGAGGCGGGTTCCTCACCCAAGCTCTGGCCGACCCGAGCTGAGCACTCCACGGGAGCGGCCACCGGGCTGGGCCATGTGATGGAGACGCGCATTCCCTGGAAGGTGCGCGACGATCACTCCTCCAAGGCCCGCTCGATGGCGGCTCCCAGCTCAGTTTCTGACTGGGTGGTGGAGATGAACAGTTCCTGCCGCGCGCCCGAAGCCAGGGCGATCGCTTTCCAGCCATTCTGAGTAGGCACCGTGATCCGTACCTTTACCGCGCCCCGCGCATCGCGCACCGGGCTGATGCGTCCCGGCACGATGCTGCGGATCTCGGGTGTGGCGGCCAACAGACGCTCCAGCACGGGCCGTAGTTTGTCGATGATCGAATGCTCGATCTTGAGGCGGTTGTTGGCGGCGCGGAGCTTCATGGCTTACTTGAAGGACTGCTTGTAGACGAAGTCCACGCTGAGCACGCCGTTCTCATCGCGGGTCATGATGGCGGAGAACTGACGGCTTAAATCCCACGCCACGCGCACGATCTGCTGCTGGGCGCGGTTCAGGTTGGTGATGTAGGTGACGGTGACATCGCGCGACACCTGCTGCTCCACCGTCAAGCGCGCTTGCGGCGTGTTGTCGATGCCGATCAGCTGCGGGTCGATCTTCAAGCGCGAGATCCCGAAGAAGCGTTGCAGCCGTCCGCCGGAGGAGGCGCTGATGGCGGAATCGAGAATGGCGTTGCCGCCAGCGCTCAACGGGTCGGCCGACCGGCCGGGCGCGGTGTAGTTGGACGTCGTGCTGCCGGGTGTGCGGCCCACGGCCAGCAGCGCCAAAATCTCCGAAGATTGCAGCGGCGGGTCGGACCGGTACGACATATTCAACCGGCTGATCGGCCCGGCGAAGCTGAGGGAGACTACGATGCCGCGGATGCGGGTTTCTAGATCCAAGTCCACCTGCGGGTCCAGCCGCACCGGATTCACAAAGTCGATCTCGCCGCGGTTGATGGTGTAGTCCGTGCCGAAGAAGACAATGCGTCCTTGCGTGATCGAAACCCGGCCCAGCACTACCGGACGCGCTGGGGTGCCGCGCAATCTCAGATCGATGTCGGCCTGCACGTCGCGCGTCAGCTCGGTGGCGAACTCGGCCGATTGCGCCGTGTCCACGCGGACATCGAGTGTCATGTTGCGCAGAAAGTCATTCTGCGGCGCGCTGGTGAGCGGCTGCACGGGCCGGGCCAGCAGGCCGCCCAAGTCAGTCGATGGCGTTAGGGCGGCGCGCAGAATCGTCACCGTGCCCGAGAGCAAGCTGCGGCGCGTGGTGCCGGTGAGGGTGACCGAAGCGTTCACCTGCGTCGAGACGCCTTCCGGGTAGCGGATGCGGACGCGGTCCAGCATGCCTTGCAGCTGATAGCTGACATCCTGGCCGAAGCCGACAAAGCCGCCGAGCGAGACCTTGCCCCCACCCGTTTCGGCATTCAGCGATTCAATCGTGGCGCGGGAGCGGTCAAACAACACCGTGCCATTCACCTTGTCGAGACCATTGGCCACGCCGCGCAGATAGAACGAGGCATCGCGCAGCTGCATCCGGCCTTCCACCTGCGGATTCTTGAGCGGTCCCCGGATGCGGGCATTCACGGTAGACGCGCCTGCCGAGATCAAGTCCGGCCGAATCGCTCGGAACACGGCCAGGTTCACGCCGCCGCGCAGCAGGAAATTCCAGGCGTTGTCGCGGGTGAAGTTGATGGTGCCCAGGGCGTCGAGCTGCGTGTCTTTGGCGATCAGCCGGGCTTTCTCGACCGCGAGACCCTGTGGCGAGAGGGCGAAGACAATGTCGCCCTGATTGGCGAGCGTCAAATCAGCGGCGGTCATGCCGGGCACCACGTCTTCGCGCAGTGGCGTCAGGCGCACGGTCTTCAGCGCCACCTGGGCGACGATGGCACGGGGGTCGAGCAACCGGCCTTCGATGCGCGCCGTGCCCTCAATCAAGCCGCCAAACGGGATGTCGATGCCCAGCAGTTTCGACAACAAGGCGGGCGTCACCCCGGCCAATGTCGCTTGCCCCTTACCTGGCATCTGCCCCCCCAAGGACCAGGTGCCGCGGAGGCTGAGCTTGGCGCCATCGAGCGTTGCGTCACCGGTGAGTTCGACGCCGCCTGAAGTGGACGCGACCCGCACGGAGGTCTCGACACCGCGGATGTTTGCCTTTACTTGACCGTCCAGCGCCAGCATGTCCGGGCGCCCGTCGGTGAGCCGCAAACGGCCGCGCGCCTGGCCCGAGGCGGTGCCTTGCTCAAACTGCCAGCCCGGCGAGGAGCCGTTGAAGGTGATGTCCCGCCCTTCGCCCCAAGTCAGCTGCGTGGTGAGCTTGCTGGAGCCTGAGACCAGCTCCGCATTCGCAAGCTCCACCGAAGTCAGGGTGGCCTGAAAGCGGGAGCTCAGCCGGTCGAAGCTATAGCCCAGATAGGCGGGCTTCTCAATCCGCAGCTCACCTTCGGCTTGCGGCGCGGACCAGGTGCCGGTGAGGGCAAAGGTCCCGGAGGCGGTTCCGGTAACGGGAGTGCGGGTCAGGGCCAGCGTGGAAAGGTCCAGCGTGCGGATGGTCACTTGGCCTTGCAGGGCGCTTGAAGGCAGCAGCCGCCAATCGTCCAGAGTTGCCTCCACGGCACCGGAGGCGATCAGGCCCGCTCGCGTGGCGGTGGTGTTGACGAAGTTGACGCCCTTGGACGTAGCGGCCAGCTGGCCGGTGATGCGGTCCAGCGGCTGCCCCGCCACGGTGATCAGACGTCCCTCAAAATTTGATTCAACGCTGATCTCTTCCAGCTTGCCTTCGGCCCGGCCGGTGAAGATCAGCTCGCCTCCGGTGCGCACGGCCACCGGCAGCTCCTTGGGCGGCTCCTTCAAGATGAACTTCAGCACGGGCAGAACGTCCGCCGGATTGCGGGTGCGCAACTGGAGATCGAGGCCTGCGGGCAGCGAGCCACGGGCGTTCAGTCGCGTCGAGCCCAACACCAGTGACGATGGACCCAAGCGGAGCACGCCGCCGTCGGCCGCCGCATAGTGCAGCTCAACGCCGCCGCTCACGGCCAGCGGGCCACTCAGGGCCGTCAACGTGAGATCGGTATCGAGCTTCAATGGAGCCCCACGCAGATCGAGCGTGCCATCCACCATCGCGCTCAGGTCATGCGGCAGACGGATGCCCTTCACACGGCCAGCTAAGCGGTAATCAGTGGCGGAAGCCACTTGCGCCTCACCCAGAAACTCACCACCCAGCAACGACGCCACCAGATTGCGGGCATGGAGACCCTGCGGCGTCGCCTCCACCTGAGCGGTGGCCGTGAGACCACGCACCGTTTCATTGGCCAGCGTCAGCGTCACGCCGCGCGCGGCCAGATTGCCGTCGGCACGCCAACCGGCCGGAGTCCAACTTAACTGGACCGGTCCCGAGATGGTGCCGTCGCGCACGGCATCGAGCTTGATGAGCCGCGACAGTTGCGTCACATCACCGGTGACGTCGAGATTCGCGCTGGCTTGTAGCGCCGCCCAATCTTTCAGCTCCGCGCGACCGGCGGCTTTGCTGGCTCCGTATTGGAGCTCCAGCTGGTCCAGTTGGAGGCGCGTGGGAGAAAGTTGCCACTGGGTAGACACGCCCAGGCGGTAAGGCTCAATGGCCGCGACGGCGAACTGGCCGCGATACTGCTGGGCGGCCAGGGCGGCATTGAGGCGCAGCCCTTCGGCACGGAAGTTGAGCGGGATGCGTTGCTCCGCCAAGCGCAGCTCTCCATCGCGAACTTCCAAGCGGCCCAGCGCGATGTCGAACAACGGCTGCAGGTCCGGCTTGCCTTGCGCAGTTCCGGGCAGGTTGGTGCTGCCGTCCGGGTAGACGATCAGATGAATGCGGAGATGTTCCACCAGCACCGCATCGATCTTGCCCTGCAGGGAAAGGTCGACATCCACCGACCGCGCGACCAGCAGCGGTGGCTCCGCGGCGCCTTCTCCGCCATGCAGGATGAACGGCTGCGCGTGAAAGGTCAACGTGCGCCAGTGGATGCCCAGTTGCCCGATCTCAGCCCGCGCGCCGGTGGTGCGGGCGATCTCCTCGACGATGGTTTGACGGATGCGCAGCAACAGCCAGTCGGAACGCAAGATTGCGACGGCCGTCCCCAGCAGGATCAAGGCCGATGCGCCAGCCGCTAAAGCGATGCGCTTCCACGAAAGACCCTTCATCGGAACGCCTCCTCACGGAAGCGGATGACGGTTTGGGTCCGCGCCTGGTTCAGCCAGCGTTCGACGGATGAATCGAGCTGCTGTTGTTCCAGCAGCAGTTCAATCTTGTTGCGCACTTGCCCGGCGGGCGGAGGAGGGCCGCTGGAGGTGGCGCGCCATTCCGGGACAAACTTCTGCTGGTAGTAGTTGAGAACATCTTCCGGCGCCACCTGAATACCCGGCCGGAAGCGCGAATCGATAAAGCGGAGCAGCGTCACCTGCCATTGCAGTTGCGCCACCAGGTCCGGCTCACTGACGCGGTAGGCTTCGAGCGACGCCTGGTAGAGCAGATCACTGCCTTGGAAGCGCGTCTTCTTCAGCTCCAACAGGAGCGAAGAGGCCGCCGTGGGCTCCGGTGGTGTGTAGTCCGCTAAGGCCATTTCCCGGCGGATGATGGTCTGATCCACCAGGCGCTCGGCGGCCTCACGCAACGTCGCCGCGTCCAGCTTCAATGGCTGGCCATCGATCAAGGCGGCCACGCGCACTTGCGTCCGCACGTCTTCCAGCGTCACCACCGCGTTGGCCACTGTCACGGCCAAGCGATCGACGATCTCCGCCTTGAGCGGTGCCGCCAGCAGCATCGAAGCCAACAGAAGAGCGGTGGTGGAGCAGGTTGCACGCATCAGAACGTTTGCCCCAGGGAGAAGTGGAATTGGAAAGCGCTGATGCGTTGGTTGGTCTGTTTGCCGGTGCCGAACAGCAGCTGTTCGCGCGTGCCTTCAAAGCCGAAAAATCGGGGTGCGTTGGGGCTATAGCCCAGGTCGATGCGGATGGGGCCGATGGGCGTCTTGTAGCGGAAGCCGATGCCCAGGGTTTGCACCATGTAGTTGAAGTCGGACTGGTCACGCTGGCGATAGCGGAAGCTGATGTCGCCCACCCGGGAGTAGACGTTGCCCATATCGTGAAAGAGTACGCCGCCCAGGCTGTCGCCCAATAGCGGCAGGCGCAATTCATTGCCGAACATCAGCAGCGCCTTGCCACCCACCGGGAACCCCGTCACCGGATCGCGCGGGCCCGCCTGATTTTCCGGGAACCCGCGATGGCTGGCCGAGCCACCCGCGTAAAAGCGTTCCGGAAACGGCACGTCGCGCAGTGCGCCGCCCGTGAGCCGCTCTTGCAGGCCGAAGGTGATGGTCCGGGCAAAGGTGAGGTCGCGGTTGATGGGGTGATAGGTGGAGTTGCGGCCGATCAGGCGGATGAAGTTTGACTCCGACCCCAAGAACTTGCTCGACACCGCGGTATCGAGCGAGTTGTAGCGGCCACGCTTGGAATCAATCGGGTCGTCCCGCCGGTCTTGAATGAAGGCCGCCGACAAGATGCCCAACCGCACGGGCTGCGCCAACCGGGGGATCAGCTGCGGCTGGATTTTGAGCGTCTGCTCATCAATCCGCACCCGGCGCACGGCGTAGCGGGCCTGGATGGTGTTGGTCTTGGTGATGCGGTTGCTCAACTGGATGGCCGTCTCCAACCGTAGCGCGCTGTAGGTGCGCACGTCGTTTGATTCATCGTAGAGCGCGCTGACGGCCAGGCTGAGATTATCGCGGTCACGAAAGTGTGGAGCCACATAGATCGATTGCACGCGCCGCTGGATGTTCGACAAGCGCCCTTGCAAGCTGATGGTGTGGCCCTGGCCCAGGAAGTTCACCCGGTTCAGCCCGAGGTTCAATCGCGGGCTGAAGCCGGTGCCGCCGCCGGGCGTATCAAAGCTCTGCACGCCGGACCCGATGCGGCCCACCTGAGCACCGAGCGCCGCGCTGAACGAGTATTTCTTGGCCTCTTCAATATCGAAGACCACCAGCTTTGAATCTTCGACACCTTCCGGATTGCGGATGCCCACTTCGACTCGGGCAAAGATGCCCAAGTCGTACAGGCGCTTCTGGCTTTCGAGCAGTTGGCCCAACGAGAGCGGCTGCCCCGCCTTCAGCAGCAGCCTTGTTTGAACCAACCGCGGGTCCGTTCGAACAAGGCCGGTCACCAATACGTCCCTCACAAAGCGTTGCACCCCGAACCGCAACTCTACCTTCAGCTTCACCGCTTGCGGCGTGTCGCCTGGCTGCACGGTCCAGTCAAACGAGGCTTCCGTGTACCCTTCGTTGAACAGCGCGCTCAGCACCACATCGCGATCAGTGGCGATGGTCACCTCACTGAATGGCTGCCCGGGCGCGGACTGCATCAAGGCTCGAATGCCCGGCTCCGTGGCGGGGGTGACGCCCACCAGCTCGATGGATGAGATCAGGTATTGCGCGCCTTCGTCAATCTTGAAGTTGACGGTCTGCAGCCGTTCGGCGCCCGTGGTCTCGGTCTGCACCGAGGCCAGCACCTGGGCGTTTAAGAAGCCGTTGGTGCGATAGAGGGAGGTGATGGCGGCCTGATCGGCCTCCAGCAGCCGCCCGCTAAACCGGCCCTGCCGGTAACGCACTTTGGTGGCGGGCTGGATGGAGAGCCGCTCGCGCAAGGTGGCATCGTCAAAGTAGCTTTGGCCGGAAAATGAGATGCCGGTGAGCTTCGTTCGCGGCCCGCGGTCCACCTCAAAGGTGATCTGCTCCCGCCCATTGTCTTCGCCGCGTGAGTAGTCGACGTCGGCCTCAAAGTAGCCCTGGGATTGGAGATAGTTGGTGATGGTGCGCGTGCCCTCGTTCAGCAGTTCGCGGTCCACGGACTTTTCCTGGAACACCGGCACCAGCTTGCGGATGAGACCCGCGGACATCTTGACGCCTTCCACCGTCACGTCCACCGGCACCTTGTCGTCAATCTCGACCGTCGGCACCGCGACGCCTTCGCCTGGCTTCCATTCCAGGCCTCGCAACGTCACGCTGGACATGAGATAGCCGCGCTTCTCCAGCGCCTTCCGGATGCGCTGCACCCCTTGGGTGACCCGTTGTTGCGTCAGGCTGCGGTATCCGGCCAAGCCCCACAAACGCTGCCAGCCGCTGGCCCGCGCCACCGCTTCGGCCGTCAGTTGCGTCTTGCCGGTCACCAGGGGCGCGGCGAAACGCGCGCGCCGCCCGGGGGTGACTTGATACTCGATATCCACCAGCGCCGTGGCGGCGTTGCGTGTGGTGCGCACATCGGTCTGGGCTTCGTAAAAGCCGTTGACGCGCATCAGGCCGGTCAGGTTGTCCAAGGTTTGCCGCAGCTTCACCTCGCTGAACTCCGAACCCAGGGCGAGCTTCGCCGTGTTGGCCAATTGGATGGAGCTGGGAGGCTCCTGCGCACCGCGCACCCGCTGCCCGCCGACAAACCAGCGCGGCGTCAGGCGGAAGGTCAGCACGCCGCCGGTGAGGTCGACGGCGATGTCGTCATAGCGGCCGGTTTCATACAAACGCTCAATCGATTGGCGAACGGCGGAGGAGGAGTAAGGGCCGGGCTGGACAGTCACCAGCGCGCGCAGCTCCGAGGCTACCTGGGGGGGCGGGTCAAAGCGAATCTCGTTCACCTGACCCCGCACCGAACAAGCGATCAGGATCAGAAACGGGAAACGGCTCACACAGGTGTCATCATAACAAGTAACGCCCCATGACCCCGCGCACACCGTTCAGCCCCGGTGAGCAGGACCGCTATTCGCGCCAGATTCTCTTCCCCGGAATTGGACTCGAAGGACAGGCCAAGCTCAACCAAGCCCGCGTGGCCATCGTGGGCTGCGGCGCCTTGGGCAGCTTCCATGCCGGAGCCCTGGCCCGGGCCGGTGTCGGCCAACTGACCTTGATCGACCGCGATTACGTGGAGTTGAGCAACTTGCAGCGCCAGTGGCTCTACGAGGAAGCCGATGCCGAACAAGGCCTGCCCAAGGCCGTCGCCGCCGCTCAGCGGTTGGCGCGCATCAACTCCGGGGTGAAGACGATTCCGCAGGTGGCCGACTTGACTCCTGAATCGGCCGAGGACTTGCTGGCTGACGCGGACCTGATCCTGGATGGCACGGACAACTTTGAGTCTCGCTACCTGATCAACGACTACGCGCTATCGGCGGGCGTCCCCTGGGTCTATGGCGCGGCGGTCGCCAGTTACGGCCTGGTGATGCCCATCGTTCCGGGGAAGACGGCGTGCTTCCGCTGCGTCTACCCGGAGCCGCCGTCGGGCGCGCAGCCCACCTGCGAGACGGCGGGCGTGGTGAACACCATCACCAGCGTCATCGCTTCGCTACAGGTGTCGCTGGCGCTCCGCTTGCTGGTGGGGGAAGAGGTGCCGGGTACGCTGATGACGCTCGATATCTGGACGGGCCTGACGCGCTCCATCGCCGCGCCGGCGCCTGACCCCGAATGTCCGTGCTGCGGCCGGCGCAACTTTGAGTATCTCGACGGCTGCCACCGCGCGCCCATCAGCCTCTGTGGCCGCAATGCGGTGCAGATCCACGAACGCACGCGGCCGCTCGATCTAGTGATGCTCGAAGCGCAGCTGGCGCCTCTGGGCCCGGTCCGCGCCAACGGCTTTGCTCTGCGGTTCCTGCACCAGCAATACGAGCTGACCTTCTTCCCCGATGGCCGCGCCATCATCAAAGGCACCACGGACCCGGGGATCGCGCGCAGTCTTTATGCGCGGTTCGTGGGCGCTTAGAGCGACGCTTTATCCTCGACTCGCCGGCGTTGACCGCGGAAGTGCAAGCCATGCGCCGTGTGCGCGCGATTATCCCTTCAGGCCCTGCCCGCCCACGGGAATGGTCTCGGTTCTATTGCTGAAGCCGGCGATCAATGGCCGGGCGGCGGCAATCATCTTCTTCACTGCCGGAAGGGCCAGGGATGCGGCATGACTGTCCTTGCTGTCCCATACTTCCGTAATCCAAAGCCCGTTGGCGTCAGCTGGATCTTTCGCGATCACGTAGCTTAAGCATCCCGCTAGTGGAGCGCTGTCGCCCAGCATGATCGCCAGCAGCTCGTCGAGCTTTCCTTCCTGGGCGATCATCTTGCCGATCAATCCGTACATCTGCTTCTCCTTGTTCTGCGCGAAGGCGAGGTCTTCGATGCCCCGCAGCGCGATCACGCTGGCCACCACTGTTCGCCGCTTCATTGCTTCTAGAATAAGGCGCGGCATCCGGAGCCGTCTCAAAATTGTTGGTTAACAGTGGGCCCTACTGTCGCGTCTTCTCAACGTGACCCGGCGCCGGGTTCGCATCAAGTTGAAGGAGAAAATTTATGCGAATGCTTCGAACTGCTGCGCTAGCCGTAGCAATGGTGCCCCTGTTTGCGGGCGGATTCTACCTGGAACTCGGTAGCCCGGCCGCCAATGCTGACCCGAAAGCCAAAGGCGCCGTCCTGGTGACGCGCTTCATTGGGTGTCAAGAACCCGAGAAAGGCGTCCTGGAGGCCGTGGCCATCGGCATCGTCAACGGCCAACGCCAGACATTGCCGCTGAAAGTGACCGCGCTTTCGCAGCCGGGTATGTATGCGCTGGCGCGCCAGTGGCCCGCCGAAGGCAAGTGGGTGGTGCAACTGACGGGCCGCCACCCGGGCATCCAGGTGCCCACCAGTATGCTGGTGCGGGTCAGTGGTGACACATTTGAACGCAAGGACGCCAAGTACATGATGCGCCTGCCTTCGCCGGGCGAAGTTTCGGCGCTGCTGGACTGACCGCGACGGGATACGGGAGTGTACGCTTCATTGGTGCTGGATTTCGGACTCGCCGCGCCGGATGCCGATGCCGCGCTGGTTGCTGCTGCGCAAGCAGGCGACCGCGCGGCCTTCGGCCGGCTTTATGAGCGATACGCGCGGATGGTCCACGGCATCTTGCTGGCGCATGTCCCGTGGTCCGATGCGGAAGACTTGCAGCAGGATGTGTTCGTCACGGCCTTGCAGCGCTTAGGGTCGTTGCGGGAAGCGGGTGCATTTGGCGGCTGGCTGGCCGCCATCGCCCGTCATGCGGCGTTTGACCGCCACCGCCGCCAGCGGCCCACGGTGGCCGCGGATGAATTTTTGCCGGGACCGGACGCTCCCCGGCTGGAGGCGATGGCGGTCCTGGCTGAGATCCACCGGTTGCCGGAGGCGTATCGCGAGTCCTTGACGTTGCGGCTGGTGGAGGGTCTCACCGGCCCGGAGATCGCGGCCCGCGTGGGCCTGACCCCCGATTCCGTGCGAGTGAACCTGCACCGGGGCTTGAAGATGCTAAAGGAGCGTTTGGAGCCGAAACCATGAGCGACTATCTATGGGACAAGGCCGGGACGCCGGACCCGGAGATCGCGGCGCTGGAGCAGACATTGGCTGCATTGCGTTACCAGGCACCCGCGGCTGGGACCGCTCCCGCCATTCTGGATCAGCAGCAGGTTCCAGCCCATCCAGTGTTCCAGCTCCACCAAGGGGGCCGCTGGAAACCGGTGGTCCGTCGAGCGCTGGCCGCGGGGGCGGCACTGGCGGCGGCTGCCTTGCTGGCCGCCGTGCTCTGGCCCCGGCCCAATAGCGGTTGGACCATTGCCGGCGGTGATGCGGCACCGACCGCGATTGCCGCAGGAGAGCTGCTGACGGCTCCGCGTCAACTACAACTCAATGCCGACGGGATTGGCACGCTCACCGTGGAAGCGGGCAGCCGGATTCGGCCGGGCCGGGGCCATCAGTTCGAACTCCAGCGCGGCGTCGTGCATGCCTTTATCTGGGCGCCTCCGGGGCAGTTCGTCATCGATACGCCGCGGGCGCGGGTGGTGGATTTGGGCTGCCAGTACACGCTGAGCCTGGATGATGCGGGCAATGGGTTGCTGACGGTGGAAACGGGCTGGGTGGCGTTTCAAGCAGGTGAGCGTGAGTCCTTCATCCCGGCAGGCGCCGCCTGTCAGGTAGACGCGCGGCGTGGACCAGGAACTCCGTACCGTCCCGCGAGTGCCGATCTGGCGCGGGCGCTGTTGCGGCTGGACGCGGGAGATACGGGCGCACTGGCGGCCGTGCTCGACACCGCTCGCGCGGCCGATGGGGTGACGCTGTGGCACCTGCTGGTCCGCGCCACGCCTGCCGAGCGCACAGCCATCTTCGACCGGTTAGCCCAGCTGATCCCCCTGCCGCCCGTGCGCGCAGAAATCATCCGCGGCGAGCCCTCCGCCCGGGACGCCGTCTGGAATGCCCTGCAACTGGGCCACACAGATTGGTGGCGCACCTGGAAACACCCCTGGCCGAACGCCCAAGCCCCATCGGGAGCGCTACAATAAAGGGGCAAGGCCACGCCTCAGGCGGGCGGTTAGCTCAGTTGGTTAGAGCGCCTGCCTTACAAGCAGGATGTCTGGGGTTCAAGTCCCTAACCGCCCACCATTAGAATCAACACTTTAGACCACCATTCCCACCGCTGGCAGCGCCTCTAAAGCCGCTTGTTGGTCAATTTGTTTGCTCACCCGTCCGCCGTTGCCCGGTGTGAGCGTTTCCACCGCATCCCGCATCGCCTTCATGCTCATGTGGGAATAGCGCGCCAACATCGCCCGGCTGACGTGGCCCGCCAGCGCCATCACGATGCGGTCCGGCACCCCGGCTTCGCACATCCGGCTGATAGCCGTATGCCGTAGATCGTGAAACCGGCATTGCACCTTCGCCAGCTTGCGCACCGTGTCCCAGCCGTTGGTGAGCGTGTTGCATACCCGCTCCGGCTGATACGGTGGAGCCGCCCGCAAAGGAAACAGGAACCAACCCGGCTGTATCGGATGCATCCGCTTTTCGTACCACTCCCGATGCATCCGCAGCACTTCGAGCAGGTTGGAATTGATCGGCACCCGCCGCCCGGTTCCCGCCACCGTCTTCGCCCGGCCCACGGTCAGCACGCTCCCTTCCAGGTCCACTTGCCCCCACGTCAGCCCGAGAATCTCACCCCGCCGCATTCCGGTGGCCAGGGCAATGCGGAGAAATGTTCCGATTAACCCCCGGACACCCGCCGCCGCTTCGAGAATGGCCGCCTCTTCTTCGGCTGATAGCGCGCGCCCAATCTCCGAGCGTTCCTCAAACCGCCGGACGTTTGGCCACAGTTGCGCCCACGTCGCCCGGTTCCCGCGAGCGTGCGCAATCACCCGGCTTAGGGTTTGGATCTCCATGTTCACCGTGCGGTTGCTCGCATCCTCTTCCAGACGCGCCCGCGCAAAGCGCCGCACCGCCTCTTCGGTGATGTCGGAGAGCAGCTTCTCACCCACCAGCCGCCGCACGTGAGCCGCCCGCCCTTCCACCCATTGAATGCTCTTCTCCCGGTGGCTCATGCGGTAGCCTTCGATGTAGCTGGTCAAAGCTTCGTTCACCGTCGCGATACGCGCCGCCCGGTTCTCCACCGTGGCCAGCCCGTTCAATGCCCGTTCCAGTTCCAGCCGCCGGACGCGCTCCGCTTCGACTGCCACGGTCTTGCGCGTGGTGCCGGTGGACTCCCGAATCTGGCGGCCCGCGATGCGGAATCGCATCCACCAGACGCCGGTCTTTTCACCGCGTACCGTTGGTTGATAAATCCCCATAGTTCTCCTTTGCTTGTTGGTTTCGGTTTGGACTCGGAATCAATCCGTGCCCGTTGTCGTGCGGTCCCCTTCGCCTTCGAGTTCCCGCTTCAGTTGCTCCTGCCGGTCCACTGGCAACTTCTCCAGTTCGGCCTTGAGTTCTGCCACCTTTCGCTGGAACCACTCCTGATTCGCCGCCGGTGCCGTGTTGTTCGTCTTGTGCCTGCGTTGTCTCATACCGTCCTCGACTCCCCCCGCCCTATGCCGCCCGGAGTGCTTCGGCCACGTACTGAAACCGCCACGCGGTTCCCCGCCGGGTGGTGAAGCCCTGCCGGTTTAGTTCGTCTGCAATCTGCCGGGTGGTGTGGCCCGCCGCCTTCAGTTCGCGAATACGGGACAGGATGCCTTGCTCCGCCGGGTCCGCTTCCAAGTGCAGGCCATCCGCCCCCGCGCGGTAGCCGAAAGGGACCGTCCCAACACGCTCACCATTGGCCCGCTTGTGGCGCATGGCGTCCCGCGTGCGCTCTCCGATGGCTTCCCGCTCCCATTGGCTCACCGACGTCATGATGTTCAGCACCAACCGGCCCGCCGCCGTCCGCGTGTCCAATGAATCCGCCACGCTCACCAGACACACCCCGCGCCGCTCGAAACGCTTTAGGAGTTCGGCAAGGTCCGCCACGCTGCGAGTGAGCCGGTCTAACTTCGCGATGATGACCGTATCCACCGCGCGGGATTCCACCAGCGCCATCAGGCGCGCCATGCCCGGACGGTTCAGGGATTTTGCGGATTCGCCCGCGTCCACAATCACGTCCACCAGTTCCGCGCCTTGAACCACGGCCATAGCGCGGACCTTCTCCGCTTGCGCTTCCAGCGAAACGCCGAAATCCGCCTGCTTCTCAGTGCTCACTCTGACGTAGCCGATTGCCTTCATACTTAAATTATACCTAAGACCCCCTGCTAGGTAAAGAGGATCTTGCTCCCAGCTAAGACCGGGTTTAAGATTGAGTCATGGCGAAGAAAAAGCTCCCACCGGAAGTACTGGAGTTCTTCCGAAAGCAAGGTGCGAAGGGCGGAAAGATCGGTGGAAGCGAAGGCGGAAAGAAAGCCGCCGCCAGCATGACACCAGAGCAACGCACGGCCCGCGCAAAGAATGCGTCAGCCGCCGCCACCGCCGCGCGCAAGGCGAAGAAAAAGCCCGCCGAAAAGTAGTCACCGCCCGCCATCTGTCATGTAACCGTGCCGTTGCATGACAAGAAGCGATTCTGCGCAAAGCTTGGATGGTCTACTTCGCTTCTGGCTTAGGCTTCCATTCCCGCGCCAACCGTTGGGCTTCGGCGATCTGCTCGCCAGTCATCAACTGCGCGATTAGGTCTCGTCGCTCCGCCGCTTTCGGGTCGCCATCTTTCGCCGCCGCCAAATTGAACCACATGTGCGCGCGGACGTAGTCCTGTGGCACGCCTTGGCCGTTGTAGTACATGAGGCCAAGCTTGGACTGAGCGCTGGCGTTGCCCTGGTCCGCCGCCTTGCGGTACCAGCGCACCGCTTCAGCGTAGTCTTGCGGTACGCCTTCGCCTTGGGCGTACTTGACGCCAAGGATGAACTGAGCGAAGGCATCGCCCTGGTCCGCCGCCTTGCGATACCAACGTACGGCCTCTGCATTGTCCTGGATGACTCCGTAGCCATTGTCATACAAGATTCCGAGCTTTACCTGGCCGAAGGCATCGCCTTGCTCCGCCGCCTTCCTCAACCAAAGTTTGGCCATAGAGTAGTCCTTCTCCACGCCTTTGCCGTCCATAAACATGGAGCCCAGAAGAGCTTGGGACAAAGCATCGCCCTGCTCCGCTGCTTTGCGATTCCAGCGTGCGGCTTCGCCATAATCCTGTGGTACGACGTCCCCAAGGTAATAGGCGCCCGCTAGACGCCGTTGGGCAGAAATGTCACCCCCTTCTGCGGCTTTTTGAAACCAACGAATCGCCTCGGCCATGTCCTTGGGTTCGAACAGCGAGTACATCCATGCGAGCTGGAGCTGTGCTTCGACATTGCCCTGGTCGGCAGCTTTGCGATACCACTGAATCGCTTTGTGTTTATCCATTGGCACCGACTCGCCTAGAAATACAAGTTGGCCATATCGGTACGCACCAGCAAGTTTGACTTGTGCCTTGGGGTCGCCAGCTTCAGCGGCCTTGCGAATCTCGGCCATGCTCTGTCCCCAAATAATGATTGGCAACAGTAATGTCACAAGTTGGGCCATCAGAAAACGGATACTCATGTGCGCCCCTCCTACGAGTTGATCTTAGTACTGTCCGGCACCTTCCCCTTCGGCCCAGTGGAAAGCCCGCCATGATTCCGGCAACGGGTGTACCTCTTGCTCCGGGTGCTCCATAGAGCCGCCGCCTTGCATGGCGTGCCCTGCCGGGTTTTTGCTTTGCAACGTGGTTTTCTCATCGTCAACCTCAATTCTCGAAGACTCCATGATGCCCGCGCGCGTAGTTCGTACTAAAATGCCCAACCCCACGATGCGCCCGCGCGATAATCCTTGGGGAATTGCCAAAGTCCAAGACGCGCCCGCGCATACTGTTCGCTAAATTGCCAAAGTCCATGACGCGCGTCCGCGCGTATTGGTGAATTAAATGGCCGCGCCGTCACCCGGTACAGCCTTGAAAACTTCTATTCTGCCGACACAAACGTCCGCCTGCCGTGCGGTCCTGCCTTCCGTCTGGTGGCATCCAAACATCCCCGCTGGCAAGCTGGACAACAGGTAGCGCACCAGATACCGACATGCTCCGGCCCGCCCAAGTGCGCCACCAAGTCACGGCCATGCGCACCCACCAGGACAGAGGCGCAAGTCTGACAACGCCCAGTGACGCGCCATGTGGTGACACACTTGGAACCCGTTCGCCGGTGCCCGCCAGCCCCGCTGGTGTACGAAATAGACGAATCAAACGAATTAAGCCCCTCCATCCAGCCCCCCTTCTTCGTTAAATTCGTTTCTTTCGTACCCGTCGCAGGTATAGAACCACCGCTCTATCGGGCGTCCTTCGGTGGTTTCCGTTTGGGCATCAGCGAGACGGGCGTTCTTGAGCACCGCTAAGGCACGGCCAATTTCCTGCGCTGATTTATTCCGCCCAAAGGCGTCGCTCAACTCGGTACGGGTCATACCGCTTGGCGCTGCCTTCAGGCGAGCCAACAGTGCGTCAGCCGTTGGGTCTCCCAGTGCATCCCCGAAAATCCAGCGCGCCGTGTCAGAGCAGTACTGCCACGCCGCCAGCGCCGCCCGCAGGTGCCGGACGGTGATGACCGGTGATTCATCCAGGACGGCAAACAGCAGCGAGAGCCGGACCACCTGAGCCTCAGCCCGGCCCGTGATTGCGCCAAAGGTGCCCGGCTTCCCCTCAGACAGTGGCCCGTAGACCTCATGCCACAACTCAGCCGCTTCTGACGAGCGCCGAATGCGGCCCGCCGTGCGAGCGAACGCCAACGCCTTCCGTAGTGCCGTTACGAATTGGCCTAGATCGCTATCGGTCAGTGATCCACCATCGGGAAGCAGGCGCGCGCGTTCGGTGGCGACATAGAGGAAGCGGTTGGCGAATCCGTTGGTACGCGCAGAATCCGAGAGGCAGCGCCGTAGCTCATCCGCTGTGATGTGGCCGATGATTCCGATGTGGGGAAGGGTTGCCGTTGCGGCTGACTTCTTCGTGAGAATCCGCAACGTGCGCCCGTCCCAACAATCCCGAATCACCGCCGATAGCGTGTTGCTCTCACGTTCCGTTGCCGCGAGCACGCGAGCAAGCTCGGATTCCACCGCCAGGAGCCGCTTGTCTGAAATACCCACATCCGTTTCAACTTCGGCGTAGCCGGTCACCACCCCTCTTTCCCGGATAGGTTGCCGTTCGATGATCGGATCACGGCAAGCCCAAATGAGACCTTCGCCGGACGAGAGTCCGCTCAATTCGCGCTGGTCAGCGAAATCAGGATCAACCATTCTGCCCAGCCGCCGGACGTGTCCCAGAGATGTACCCTTGCGCCCCTTGGACGTTTGGCCCACCGGCACCACAAACAGATTGGCGTGATGCGGCTCCGCCTCAACTTGAAAGTAAGCGCCGCGCCCGATCAGCACGCCAAAGTAAGCGAGCAACTGAAACAGCAGCGCCGCGTCTGAAGCCTCCGTGTGTGGCCTGATTGCCCTGACGATCTCGCCCACGATCCCATCAAGCGCCGCGTCGTCAAGGTTCGGGAATCCCGCTTGCTTCGGTACGAAAGAAACGAATTTAACGAAAGAAGTTGGTTCGGCTGGTCCCGGTATTGCGGGTAGCGCACCCCGGACCACTTCCTCCGGTGGCCCATTGTCACCGCGTGCCGCCAGCTTTGCGAGAGTGCTCATGCTGCCACCCCCACCAGCCCGCCGGTCCGCCGGATGCCTTCGAGCACCAGCCGGTCCAGTTGGTCCCACCGCCGTTCATCAGCGATGGCCTCAGCGATCAGCGCCACGACGCCTGCCCGATCAGCCGCCCGCGCCGCAACATAAGCCGCCACCAGTTGAGCCGGTTCGATGGCTTCATGCAAGAACAACGCGCGCGCATGGACCGCCAGCGCTGCATAGGCCGCGCTCTTGTCCGCCGCCGCCTTCAGTGCCTCAAGCTGCCAGCGCCGCGCCTGCCACCAGCGCCACGCCTGTTGAGCCTGATTCGCCGCATCCGCGCGCCGTTGGGCGTGTACATGCCGGTCCACTACCGAGAGCCGCCGGGGTTCGATGATTCCGTTCGCCTCAAGCCACGCCAGCGCATCGGCCCGCGAGCAATTCCGCGCCATTTCCACCAACCGCAGCGCGCCGCCGCCGGTGGCGCTTACGTGGTCAAACCATCGCCCCCGCTCCAGGTCGATTGATACCGCCGTGGCGTTGTCACCGTCACGCCAGAATGCCCGCGCCCGGCCCTGCCGGATAGGTCCACCACCCAGGGCGGCCCACAATTCGCCGATGTTGATGGAGTGAAGCCCGCCGCGATAAACTTCAGTTGTCCGCACGTCAGCTTGAAGAATTGTCACCCCGGTAGCGCCTGCCAGCGCCGCCGGGGTTTCCTGTTTGGTGGTCACAATTAAGCCGCCTTCCCCGGCAGCGCAGCGCCGCCGAACGTCGGCAGCGATTGTAGGTAGGCCGCGAGATCAGATTCCCGGTACCGGACTTGCCGCCCGACTTTGACAAACGGAATACCGCGCCCGAAGAGCCGGTCACGGCGAAGCGATGGAAGGGAACGGCCGGTGCGCTCGAAGATTTGCACTTCGGTGAGCAGCCGCTCTTGAGTATGTTGATGTGTCATTTGGCCTCAATTCTGCTCTTGTTGAATCAAGAGCTTACGAGACCAGTTATAAGGCCCGAGATGGCGGAGTTGGAATGGAGAGAACCCGGAGTTTCCCTAAACTCCGCCGGAGTTTGCGAGTGCGGCTTTGACGGTTTCGTCGGCGGCGTACAGATTCAGGTATTGCCGCTTAAGCTTGCTCGGATAGCTCCTGCCGGATTCGTGATCTTGCACCGCATCAACGCTACAGCCCAACTTTTCCGCGAGCTGGGCTTGACTCCACTCCGCGCGTCTACGGGCCGCCTTGAGAGCCGCGCCAAGTTTGCCCGCCGGTTCATCTTGACTGCCAACTTTCGGTTGCTCGGATCGCGCGGACTCTTCCGGCGATGCAGCTGAATGTTGCTTGCTCACCCTTGCGCTTCTGGTTTGCAGATGTGCGTCAACCGAAAGTAGTTCGCAAAGATCGACCGAAGCGCCGACTGCGTTTCCGATGGAGCCAACCTCGCACGGTATCGTGGTCCCATCTTCTAGTGTTGTGGTGCCGTTCGCATCAACCTCAAAACCAAACCTTCGCCGTTTCAACTCATCGAGCCAAGCATCAGTGACGGCATCACCAAGCAGAGCTTGCGCCCCCATCTTGGAATACCCTTCAAACAAGTGGCGTCCCGCCTCGTCTGGAAACTGCCAGAAAATCCAACCCGAATGTCCCCGCTCTCGTGTAAGAATGTCCTCCTCGGTTCCGGCGGAGGACCAGAGAAACACAAAGTCGCCCTTCAGCGAACCAAATTTACCTTTTAGCTCCAGCCAAAATGCCGTATCAGCCAAGTTCTCACCCCAAGCCCACCCCAACAGAGAACGGGCCGCCCCGCGCGGGGTGAGTAGCGCTCAGTAACGGGGATCAGTCGAAACCGGGCGGCCTATTTGAATTCTACCGTCGCGCGCCCGGCCAAAACATTTCCGCCCGCCCGCGTCGTGGGAAATGTTGGTCAACTTGTTTGCTCACCCGGCTTCAAAAGCACGATACGGCATTAGTTCTCATGAGCGGCACATCCACCAAACAGAAGCGCGGGAGACCCAATAAAATCAGGCTTCCCGCGCGATTACGATACGTCAATGATCGGTCTTTGTTAGTAGTTGAAAAGTAGCTTCGGCCCGTCTTACAAGCAGGATGTCTGGGGTTCAAGTCCCTAACCGCCCACCATTCCTTTCAACGACTCGATGAAGTTGGCGATTCTGAAACAGAATTCTTTTGTGGTCTCGATTGAACGGACAAAGCCGGCCTTGGCCCTTTTGACCGCGTAGCTGAAGGTTTCAGCGGATCCGAGATTGCCCCGGTCTGCTCAAACCGATCCTTGCCTTTAATGGCCTGAAGCAGTGCTTCTGTATTCAAGAGACCAATTGGGTATGCCTCCCACAGCAGGTACACGCGCAGCCACCAGCTCGTCACATAGTCTGCATTGTCATCGACCTGGAGACAAACCGCTGCCGGCACATTGGGAGAAGTCGAGCTTCGATCAACGCCCGCGGGCAGGCAGAGCAGTTGCTTCATCGCGTCGCCGCGGCCGGTTTTCTGAAAGCCACATTCCGCGCCGGACGGAAGTGCGAGGCGCATGTCTTTCTGGAACGACCCGAGGGACTGACCGGTGAGCTCCCACGCCTTCATTTCCAGAGTTTTCTCACCAATCCCGCGCCACCAGACGATGACGCGGTTGGTGATAGCGCACCCGGCAATGCTCTCATTGATGCTGAGTGTTTGGCCGTCCGTACCTGATGCCCCAACGGGGATGAGATCTTTACCGACCGGTACATATATGAACAGCTGTTTGAGATTGGGGTTGCCAGAGATTCGGGTGAGTTCGTCAGCGTGGATCATCGCCCATTCCTTGATGATCGCCCTTGAGTCGGAATCTATGCGAAAACGGTAGAGACTCCTTGCGATCCTCTGTTGGATATCCGCCGGGGTCACCATCAGCCGCCGTAGTGCGTCAAGTTCGCTGTACAATTGGGCACCAAACCCGAGGACCGCAGCCACGAGGCACCCGGCCACGATCGCCACATTCCGCGTCAATCTAACCCGAGCTTCGAGAACCCTGCCTCGATCAACTGCTTTTGATAGGAGAAACTCAGATGCGTACTGGACCACGCCGTAGGCAGACGTGAACGGCAAGACTTGATAGTCGTGCTCTTTATTGCCTTCAAAACCTTCAGGATAGTACCGCACAATGGGGATTGCGCGGTTCTTGGCAAAGCGGACAAGGGCAGCGTGCATCTCGGGGTACGATACTCGGGTAAAGTCGGGCATAACGATCACGGCATCCGCCAGACCAAGAATTCGCTCCATGTCGGCACCGGAAGCGGGGGCCTCCTGAAACTTTATATATGGCTCGTACGATAGGGTGGAGTGCGAGATAATCGCGTGGACTTCGCTTTTGCTGGCCGCCCCCCAACATAACCACACAGGGCGGCGATGAGCGTTTTCGCCTCAGCTCGGCCAATCTGGCCCATTGTGACCGCAATGCATAGGCCAGCCACGAGACGCTGAGCACGAGAGCAAGCGCTATTAGTTCGCGATACTCTGCAATAGTTCCCGGCAGAGTTACGGCGCTAAAGAGCACCACTGCGATTGCCAATCTGTTTGCGATCTTTCCCACCGTTGAGTTCATGTGCAAGCCCCCTGCCGAGAAGCCTAGCGGGCGAACGTGTCGATCGTATGACAGTGACGTGACGTCCTTATATCTTTTATTTTCAACGATTTAGAGGCGATCCGTATTCGGATATTCTCCGTGGACAATTCAGGGACCGAATGATACAATCGTGTGACTATGGGTTCCGCCGCCCGTCTAGATCTACTCAATCCCTATGATATTGAGATACTTTGGGCTCTCTGGGATGACCTATACCGTTCCGACGTGGATCGAACACTGGGACACAGAAAGGCTGGGCTTACCAGGGAGCAGCTTGAAAACATCCTGGTCAAACGGAGCCCCGAAGACTCTCGCCTGTTCAAGACGAGATCCGCGCTGAACAAACATCTCACCCGTCTAAAGACCCTCTCAAATCTAGTCTCTACGGCTTCCACGGCGGCTAGACGTCGCGATGGTTCGGTCGCTCCAACTGGAGACAGGCGCGATGTTTATGCCCTCTATGAGGGCGAGGCCATAACGTGGGCGACAACTGCCCGAATCGTCCTTGAAGTTTGGAATAGCCCGGGACATCATATCAACCAGCGGGGCCTAGTCAATCGAATGACCCAACTCGGTTTGAGAAGGGAGCCTGACAGTTCACCGCTGACGGAGAACACGGTCTTGGCGGATGTCCAGTATGCGATTGACAAGGGATATCTCAATCGATATGAGGATGACCTCAGAGCGGATGTCCGCTTGGGATTTGAGATCGGGTACATCAGTCGGATTGCCGGGTATGCAATTACGGCCGGGCACACAGCAGCGAACAGTGTGACGAACGTTCACCGCGCCGGGTGAGGGAGCCTCGACTGGCAAGAACCGCAATCCGCGGGTTCGGCAACGCGATTCCAATCGCTTCACGCTCCTTCCGGTGCACCTGCCCGGCGCGGCGCGCTTAACCCTCGAAGATCGCTGCGAGCGGTACTTCGATCTCCGGCTGGGCCGTCCGCAACACGCCGTCCTTGGCTTCCTGAATGCTATCGGCCGTGTAGATCCACCCACGCCGCGATTCGGGGTCGATCACCCAGACGTAGGCCACGCCGAAGGTCAGGTATTCGTCGATGCGCTCCAGCACGCGCGGCATGCGGTCTTCTGGCGACAGAACTTCGATGCAGAGAAACGGCGGCTCGGTGAGGTAGCGGCCTTTCGGCTTCTCGCCTAGTACGACCAGCACATCGGGAACTCGGAAATTGCTTGGGTCAAGCTGGACCCGGAGCGAGAGGAAAGCCCACGCGCCGAACTGGGCTTGGCGAGCACGCAAGTAAGTGGCCAGCAACGCCATGGCGTTACTATGGTCCGCTTCCCCCACGTGCCTCTCCTCGATCACGCCGTCCACGAAGTCACAGTCCGGGCGGTAGACCGTGGAGAGGTACTCTTCCAGCGAAACTAAAGGGGAGCCGCCCATGCCTCCACGCTAATACTTGGCGACGGTGGGGTCAACCTTGTCGGACCAGGCCAGGATGCCGCCCTTCATGTTGCGGACCTGGGTGAAGCCGTTTTGGCGCAGCAGATCGGTGGCCTTGCCGCTGCGCATGCCGCTCTTGCAGTGCATGACGTAGTCGGCCGTGGGGTCGAGTTCGGCCAAGCGCTTGGGCAACTCGCCGAGCGGGATCAGTTGGGCGTAGGGGATCTTGGCGATCTGGTATTCGTGCGGCTCGCGCACGTCGATCAGGATGAAGTTGTCGCCGCGGTCGATGCGGGCCTTCACTTCTACCGGGTCGATTTCGCTCAAGTCCACCACGGGCGTTTCCGGCTGGGCCGGGATGCCGCAGAACTCCTGGTAGTCGATCAGTTTGGTGATGGTGCGGTGGTCGCCACACGCGGGGCATTCCGGGTTGCGGCGCAGCTTCAACTCCCGGAACTTCATATTCAGGGCGTCGTAGAGCACCAGGCGGCCTTTGAGCGACGTGCCTTTGCCGAGGATCAGCTTGACGACCTCGGTGGCCTGGATCAGGCCCACGACACCCGGCAAGATGCCCAACACGCCGCCTTCGGCGCAGCTGGGGACCAGGCCCGGGGGGGGCGGCTCCGGATAAAGGCAGTGGTAGCAGGGGCCATCTTCCATGGCGAACACAGAGGCTTGCCCTTCAAACCGGAAAATTGAGCCATAGACGTTCGGCTTGTTCAGCAGCACGCAGGCGTCGTTCACCAGATACCGGGTGGGGAAGTTGTCCGTGCCGTCGGCCACGATGTCGTACTGGGCGACGATGTCGAGCGCGTTTTCGCTGTTCAGCGCCACTTCATGCCGCACCACGACCACGTTGGGGTTGATGTCCTTGAGTGACTCTTCCGCCGAATCGATCTTCTTGCGGCCGATGTCCTTGGTGCCGTGGATCACTTGGCGCTGCAGGTTGGTGCGATCGACGACGTCAAAGTCGACCAGGCCAATCGTGCCAATGCCCGCGGCAGCCAGATAGAGCGCCATCGGCGAACCCAGGCCGCCCGTACCCACCAGCAGCACCTTGGCGTCCTTCAGCTTCGTCTGCCCATCCATGCCCACTTCGGGCAGGATCAAGTGGCGCGAATAGCGCAGGATCTCTTCGTTCGACAACACCGACATGGCGCTACCGCCCGCCGCCGGCGATCGAGGGCACAATGGAGATCACGTCAGCATCTTTGACGACGGTGCCGTCTTTCTCCAGGTACCGGATGTCTTCGTCGTTCAGGTAGACGTTGACGAAGCTGCGCAGCTTGCCTTCGGGCGTGTAGATGTTGTTGCGCAGGGCAGGGTGGGTGCTGGTGGTGAGCGTGGTCAACAGCTCACCCACGGTGGCTCCCGCCACGTCAACAGAATCAGCCCCGCCGGTGAACTGCCGCAGCGGCGTCGGGATCAGGATTTTGGCCATAGTAACTCCTCTTCCGTACTCTCGGTCAGGTCCAAGTCGACGCGGAAGCATTTGGCGTCCGCGAACTCGCCGGCCCGAATCGAGAGCACGACATGTGAATGCCACGGGGAAGCGTTCTTCAGGTCCGTGGATGAAAAATAGGCTCCCTCGTCGGGATGCGAGTGGAAGAAGCCGATCAGGCTTTCCCCCGCCGCGTGCGCCTCTTTTTGCACGCGCAAGATGTCGCCGGTATTGATCTGGAAGCGGTCTTTCTGGTCGCCCTGGTAGACGTTCTCACAGGGGATGGCCAGGCGCACCCGGCCTTCCGCCGAACCCACCATCATGCCGCAGCACTCTTTGGGATAGGCCGCGCGGCCATGGGCCACCATTTTGAGCCAAGCTTCAGAAGAAATTTCAATCATGGATCGCTAGTCGTTCCAGAACGGTTCGCTCAAATACTTCGCCGCACCATCGCAAAGAATCGTCACGATCACCGCTGGGGTCTTCTCAGCATACAAGCGCTCCGCCAGGCGGCGGGCAGCGGAGAGATTGGCGCCGGCGGAGATGCCCACCAGCACGCCTTCGGTCCGGCCCACTAGTCGCGTCATGTCATAGGCTTCTTCGGTCTCGATCCAGAAATTCTCGTCCGCCAGGCTGGCATCGTAGATCGCCGGGACGATCGCCGAGGGCATGTGCTTCAGCCCTTCCAGGCCATGGAAGCCAGACGACGGCTGGGCGGAAATGCACGTCACATGCGGCAGGTCCCGCCGCAGACGCCGCGTGGTGCCCATGAAGGTGCCGCTGGTGCCCATGCACGCGATAAAGTGCGTGATCCGGCCGGCGGTCTGGTTCATGATCTCCACCGCGGTGGTCTCAAAATGGGCTTTCCAGTTGGCCGGGTTACTGTACTGGTCCGGGTAGAAGTACCGGTCCGGATCTTCTTCGTAGATCTCGCGGCACTTCAGGATCGCGCCATCGGAGCCCTTGTCGGGATCAGTCAACACCAGTTCCGCCCCGTAGGCCTTCATCATCTGCTTGCGCTCATTGCTGGCGTTGGCGGGCAGGCAGAGCTTTACCTTGTAGCCGCGGGAGGCGCCGATCATGGCGTAGGCGATGCCGGTGTTGCCGCTGGTGGAATCGAGAATGGTGCGGCTTTTCGTCAGCCGACCGGTGCGTTCGCCGTCGAGCACCATGTTCAGACCGGCGCGATCCTTCACGCTGCCGCCCGGGTTCATGAACTCGGCCTTGCCGTAGATCTCGATGCCGGGCAGGTCCGCGGTTAATGTTTCCAAGCGGATGAGCGGCGTATTGCCAATGTTTTCAAGCAGGCTTCGCCCGCGCGGGTCGGGCGAGGAAAACAATTGGACCGCAGGCTGCATGGATGCTCCTATTTTGGCTATCCCCTTATTGTCTGTCAACAAAGGGGTGTTCTCTTTTGCGCTCTCCTTCAGATGCAGCGCCGCCACGTTCGGATTCCACCGCGATTCATGAGGTGAATGTGGATGCATCCTGCGCTTTAATGTCCGGTTTTACAACTACTGGGTCTTGAAATAAACAGTACTTCGTGATACTGTTTCCCCGGCAGCTATCGGAGGAATCTAATGAAGATACTAAGAAGTTTGTTTACTTTGCTGGCGGTGAGCGCGGGTTGCCTATTGGCCCAACCTCAGGTCTACGAATTGACGTTCACTCCCGCGACGGTTGCGGATGCGGCCCTTCCCACCAGCATGGCGGCTTCACTGAAGGTTTACTATCCGGTGACGACGTCGGACGACTGGGCGGAGTTGATCCTGGAAACGCCGGGTGGCTCGTCCACGATGAGCGGCTCAGTGAACACCACCTTCGGCATCCCCTGCCCAGCGCAGTTCATTGGCGGCTACTGCCTGGAGTGGGTTTTTGACTTTACGGTGGACACCATCTTCACGGCGGGGGTCTACTCGCCGACGGCGGTGGTTTACTACTTCGACCTATCTGGTAACTACTTGACGCTGAACTTGAATCCGGCCCAACTCGCCGCTGCCGGAGTGAGCTCCACCTTTACGATCACCGCCCCCGGCGGTGGTGGTGGCGGTGGTGGTGGGCCAACCTGCAGCGTGCCACCGGTGGCGGGAGGGTCGCCGGTGATCGCCATCTCCGACACAACTCCGCCGCAATTGGTCGACGAGACCGCGTGTGTCACCCCCAGCACCGTGGACGTGCGGACGGCCAGCCAAACCGTCACCTATTCGTTCCGGATCAAGGACGATCTGGCGGGCTTCGCGTATGGCTACATCAATCTGTTTGCTCCCAACAGCGGCCAGAGCTTTTATCAGTTCTTCTACCCTTGGCAGCGCGTCAGCGGCAATGAGTGGGATGGCACTTATGAGGTGACCTTTACGATCCCCATGGGGGCCACGCCCGGCACCTGGACGGCCAACATGCAGTTGCGGGACGCGGTGGGCAACTGGAACTACTTGTGGCCCAAGAGTCCGGCCGACCCCACCAATCCGGCGGGCTTTGAGGTAATCTCCACCGAGGACACGGCGCCCCCGGCCATTCCTTCGATCGTCTTCAGTCCCACCTCGGTGAATGTCTCCGCCGCTTCGCAGGTGGTGACGCTGGACGTCCGTCTGACCGATGCCGGCACCGGGGTGGATCTCAGCAAGGTTTACCTGGGAGTTGACGGCCCAACCACTACGGGACGGACCTACCAGTACGCCACCTTCGTGCAAACCCTGTCTGGCGATTCAAACGATGGCGTGCACCGCTTCCAGGTGACCGTGCCCCGTTACGCCCCGGCGGGCGCGTGGCGCCTGCGTGCGGTCCAGTTGAGCGACTTGGCCGGCAACAACGCCTATCTCGACCGCGACTACAACCCCACCGGCCTGCCGACCACGTCCTTCACCGTAGTATCGAGCCCCGCGGATTCCGCCGCTCCGCAGATCACGTCGCTCAGCCTCTCCCCCGCGTTTGTGAACGCTTCGGCGTCGTCTCAAACTGTGACGGTCACCGCAACCATCACCGATAACCTCTCCGGCATTCAGGATCAATATAGCTGCCCGATCTACCTGCGCAGCCCGTCCGGCCAGCAGGAGCAGGGGGCATATCTGATCCGCCAGTCCGGCACGCCGGTGAGCGGTGTCTTCAAAGCCGACGTCGTTCTGCCCCAGTACTCAGAAACTGGCACCTGGCGGCCGGGCTACCTATATTGCAATGACGGCGCCCTGAATCAGTTGCTGATCGCGAGCCCGTCGGACTTCATCGCTCGCTTCCCCACCGCCAAAGTAGACGTCTATCAACCGAGCCTGGTGAATGACGGCACGCTCGCCCCGTCGGGTTCGCCCACCATCATTTCGGATACCGGCAGCACCACCGTGTTGACCTTCCCGCCGAATGCCGTTACCGGTAGCACTCAGGTGGCCGTTGACGTCCTCAGCCAGCCGCCGAACATCCCCACCCCGGCCGGTTTCTCGCGTGGCAGCAGCTTTGTCAGCGTCGAACTGACGCCCAAGGCCACCGCGCCTTTCCCGGCACCGGGTGTCACTCTGGTGATGCCACTCGAAACCCAGCTGCCGGCAGGCTCCACGCTGTTGCTCTACAAGGTGGATACGACCACTGGGCGGCTGGTGCCAGCGCCACGCGTTTCTCCGCCGGGCGGACAAGTAGAAGGAGTCGTGGACCCGACTGGCCTGAAGGCCACCTTCACCGGCATCTCCGGCTTCTCCACCGTCGTGGGCCTGTTCCCCTCCGGCCGGCCGGGCGACCTCAACAACGACAACCAGGTGAACTGCGAGGACATCAAGATCATTCGCGACTCCTGGAACAAGCGGCAAGGCCAGCGGGGCTTCGATGACCGGGCCGACTTCAACAAGGACCGGGTGATCAACCTGCTCGATCTGGCCGGGGTCAGCCGGTACCTGCCGAAGCGCACCCGATGCAACTAAGTGAGACAAGAACCGCAAGGAATAAGCATCATGAACAAAGCCTATATTTCGACCCTCGCCATCGCCCTGACGATGGGGATGGGAGCTGCGTCGGCGGCTCCCCTGGTGACGCCCGCCGCCCCCGCCGGAACGGTGTTTGCGGGCAGCACGTTTACGGTGGGCGTGGATATCTCGAATGCCGTGTTCGTCAACGGCTACCAGTTCGATTTCGCCTTTGACCCGCTGCTGATGGAGTTCATCTCGGCCAGCCAAGGGGGTTTTCTGCCCTTCCCCTTGTTCACTGACCCGCTGCTGGATTCGACCGATCTTGCCAACGGCAACCTGCTGGCCATCGCCAACTACATGGCCGATGCGGGTGTCAGCGGCTCCGGACGGCTGGTGAACCTGAAGTTCAAGGCCCTGGCACCGGGCACCGCCAGCGTCACCGCCACGGGCGGCTTGTATACCTCGCTTGACGATTGGGACTTGGGCACGCAGCTGGAGCTCCAAACCAACACCGTCGAGACCATCCGCTTCGACATCCTCCAGCCCACCACCGTGGTGCCGGAGCCGTCCACCTGGGCGTTGGGCGTGGCTGGACTGGCCGCGCTCGCGCTGCGCTGGCGGCGTCAATAGTTTGATCAACTGGGTCTGGCCGGGGCTCCCATGGCGCACCCGGCCGGCCGCGGCCCGGTCTGGCTCGGCCATAATTGAGCCATGGTTTCTGCCCTCCTTTGCGGACTGCTCCTGGCCCAGGCCGCGCCTGAATTGCGCTCCTCCGACTACACCAAGATGGCCGACCGGATTGCCGGTGCGGTGCGTGCCTCCAAGGGCGAGCGGGTCCTGATCCCGCGCGACCCGGGCTACTTTGATGAGCTGATCCCGCTGCTGGAAGCACGGTTCAAGAAGGCTGGCGCGATCCCCACCCTCACCGATTGGTCCCCCAAGGGCCAGGCCCGGCCCGGCGCTTCGTTCGGAATTCTGCTGGAGGCCACCGACGTCTTTCTGTGGCTGCCCTTCCGCACCACGGTGCGCGAAGTCACCCCACAAGAAACCATCGCCATCGCCCGCTGGACCGATCAGGGCGGCGCCCGCCGCCAGGTGCACTTCCATTGGGACCAGGGCAGCGTTCTCGCGGATGGTTTGCCCACCACGCACCCGGCGGGCATGGATCAGCTGCTGGTGAAGGCGCTCGATGCCAATCTGGTCACCATGTCGGCGCGCCAGCAGCGCGCGGCGAAGCTGCTGGCGACGGGCCAGGTGCGCGTGACGACGCCCGCCGGGACGGACATTCGCTTTGAGATTCGAGACCGTCCGTTCAACCGCCAGGATGGCGTGGCGACCGCGGCGCGCATGACCAGCGCCAAAGTCCGCGTCGACCGCGAAGTGGAACTGCCCGCGGGCGTACTCCGCGTCGCGCCGATTGAGGAGACGGCTAACGGCGTCATCGTGGTGCCGGAGGCGCGGTTTGGCACCAAGTTGGTGAAGGGCTTGCGCCTGGAATTCAAGGACGGCAAGGTGACCTCGATGATCGCCCGCGACGGCCTGGCGGCGGTGCAGATCGCACTGCAGGAAGCCGGTGACGCCGCTCTCCGGTTTCGCGAGTTTGGCCTGGGCTTCAACCCGCTGCTGAAGCCGCTGCCCGGTTCGCCGGTGCTGCCGTATTTCGCCTACGGCTCCGGGATGGTCCGCATGAGCTTGGGTGACAACGAAGAGCTCGGCGGCAGCATCCGCGGCAATGGCTTCCGCCGCTGGTTCTTTTTCGCCGATGCGACGGTGGAAGTGGGCAGCAAGCGATTGGTGTTGAATGGGGCGCTGCTGCCCTAGTGTGTTCTGAAGAGGTTCGGAGCATTTCAAAGATTCCCGCCAAGGCGCAAAGCTGCCAAGGAATCCCTTTTCTGCTTTAGCGGCTTGGCGGGAGACTCGCTCAGAAACGCTTGGCTGGGACTTCGGAGATGGGACACGGGCCGCCTGTTAACAGGGGCCCAACCGAGACCGCTTGCTGAGGCATCGGGACCAGTATGACCAGTCCCGACTAGCCTGCCGCCCTAGTTCTTGGGCAGGGCGAAGCAGTAGAACAAACCGGCGCCGCCGGTGGCGACCAGGTTGGCCTGGCTGCAGCCGCGCGAGGGGTGGGCTGAGCTCCAGGAGATGCCGCCGCCGTTGCGGTCATGATGGCCCACTTGCGCGGAGCCTTCGCCATCGCTCGTCCAGTTCTTGCAGGTGTGGTCCGCACCATCGGCATAGGCGCGGCCATCGGGACCCGTACCGGTCAAGATGTCGTGCATGTTGGGCGTGCTGCCGACGCCGTTCACCATCTCGCCCTTTTCGGTGAGCGCATTGTTCTTGGTGATCAGGTTGCCCAAACGCGCCGCTTCGACGGTATCGCCGATGAGGGTCGCCAGATCCTTGGCCACCACCGTGCCCCGGAAGTTCTGCCACGGGCCGTTGCCGATGCGATCACGCGCGTTGACGGCCGCTTTGCCGTCGGCGGCGGACGTCGAGAGGTAGGCACGCCAGGTCTTGTCGCCCGCACCCGCAGCTGCGGCCAGTTTCTGGCAATGCGCATCGGCTCCGGCCAGGCCGCCCAGGTTGGCTCCGGTGCCGGTGCCGACGCTGGTGATGAAGAAGCTCATCGCCTCCGGCTTGCCGGCCGGTGGCTGCTGGGCCAAGGTGGTGATGGCCAATGTGCTGGCCGCGCCCAGGGTGATCAAAAACGTTCTCATGTTAGCTACCCTCAACTTCCGTCCTCCTGATCCGCGCGAGGACACAGATGTGTTTGTTCAGGCTACTACTCTGCCGCGCGCAAGACAAGTGAAGCCCGCGCCGTGCTCAATGCTATCGCGCGCTGGCCGGACTGCGCTTGATTTGGCGCGCGCCCAGGCCGCCAACGGCCGGGCCCATTCCATGATCGTGGTTGAGCCGCGGAAGCAAGAGATTGAGCAGGAGTGCGCGCAAATTCGCAAAATTGTCGTCCTGCTCCAGCGTGCGTTCCGTTCACTCGACTACGTGGCGCAGACGCTCCAGGGCTTCATCCCATTGGCGCGAGATGGTCTCCAGATAGTGGCGAGCTTCGGCCAGCCGCCGCTGCTCGATCTGCCAGACGCTTTCCCGGCCCTGCCGGGCGCTGCGTACGAGGCCGGCGTTCTCCATCGCCTGGAGGTGTTTGGTGATCGCCTGCCGCGTAATCGCGGACCCCGCCGTCAGCCGGGTGATCGACAACGGACCTTCGCCACACAACCGGGCGACGATGCGCAGCCGTGCCTCGTCGCCCAAGGCGGCAAACAGAGACGCTGATTGCGGGGTCGCGAGAACGCTAGGTTCCATGGGCCAGGTAGGTTTCGACCAACTTGATGACCATTCCCCAACCATTGTCGTTCGATTGGAAAGCCTTCGCCCGGCGCTCCAGCGGCAGTTGGTCAAAGCCGGACTCGGAGACCTTCAGCAAGACACCCCCTTCGGCCTCTTCCAGCCGAAACTCGACCAGCGTCATCGGCTCCCCGGAATAGTCGACGCTCTTGTCCACCGCGAAGGGGTGCCACCGGAAAGAGAACAGCGTTTCGGGCTCCATCCGATCCACGGCGATCTCAAACCGCGTCCCTTCGTAGGGCTTCTGTGCGGCGGCGACGACCGGGTCCACCTGCGTGGTCGTGATCACGGCGCTGAGCATCACTCCGGGCTGGAACGGCCGGTCCATGGTCATGCCAAACCAGACCCCGAACTCTTCGTGGTCGGTTAAGGCCCGCCAAACCCGGCTCCGCGGCGCCCGCAAGACAATCTGTTTCTCAATGCGATTCGTATCCATATGCAACCTTTCAGTTGCATCTTAGCAAGGGCCGACTCGACATGCAACCGCAAAGTTGCGCAATCTCAGCGAGACTCCAGAATCAACCGCTCCCGCTCCCGTTGCGCCCAATCGAACACTACCGCAATCTCCGCATCGGAGAGCTTTGCCTCCGGGTGAAAGCGCACGTAGATCTCAAGCGGCATGAGGCGGTCCTGGATCTGGTTGGCGATGCCCGTGAGCGCGCGCTGCCGCCGCAAGACCGGATACTCCTCCCAGCGGGAAAAGTTTACCCGCTCGCGGCCCACCTCGATGTCGCGAAAGATGAGGCGCGACAGCGGCGCCACGTAGCTGTACCACGGATACCGCGTCGCCTCAGAATGACAATCCCGGCACGCCCGGTCGAGCACGGCCAGGGCCGCAGGCTCCACGTGGGCGCCGGAGAACAGGGGGCGGTTGCTATTGGCCGGGCGCTCGCGGAGGGCGATCGCGGACCACACTACCCACGCGGCCACAACCGCCCCGAGCAACCATCTAAACCACCTCACGCGTGTCCGTACCATTCAGATGGGTCTGCCCAATCGACATTTGACGCTCAGAATTCTACCAGGGTGGCCAATCATGACACCCCGAAAGGCATCACGCGGACCCGCCGATAGGGGCCTATCTGACAGTCGGGGCTCCGTGCGCTGTGGCCGATAGTCCGGCCAGCCTTCCGAGCCGCGCGCCAGCAAGCGGTCTCCGGCCTTCCTGCAGCAACTGGGCCAATGAGCATCTTTGGTCCTCCGGACAGTGCACTGCCCTGCTAGCATTTCCCAAAGGACATCTATGCCGAAGTATGTGATCTGCGCCGAGATCCCGGAGCGTGACGATGGGCAGCTGCCAGCCGAAGTCGCGTCGACCCTGATGCTGCTGCAGGCATCGACCGAGAGCGTCATCGCCGAGTACGGATGGGAATGTCGAGTGCCTGACAGCCAGCGTCGGGTCCCCCTGGCCATGTCCTCGGCCGCCATCGCAGGCTTCATCGATCAGGCAATCGCGGACGGAGCCTTTGTGTATGGTTCGTGCGATCTGCATCTGGCGGCGGGGGATGGCGACTGGGAGTTCCTTCTCTGCCACGAATCGGACCTGCATTGTGTCAGCAGTAACTTAGTCTTTCTTAGCGCCGCAATTCGGCACTGGCTTTCGATGGGCCTGGTGGTGATGCGCTGGCTAGCTCCAACCTCGCCGCCCGATCCCACTTCCGAGGCCGCGCCGGGAACATGGCAGGCGATCGAGAATGCGAGTGAGATTGAACCATGGCCGAAGGCGGATGCTGACTCGGATTCGCCGAACTTTCCGGCGGGGCTCGGCCAGTTCGAAAGCGGCCAGAGCAAGAATGCGGCAGAGTATCGCAGCAAACTGGCCAAGGCACTCCGCGTGGAGCGTTCAGCGCGCTAACGATTCGCCACGATGGAACAAGCCCATCCAGAACGTTTTTCCAGCGGCGACCGGCCGGAGGGTTTGTTGGGCTAGGCGGAAGCCGCGGGCTTCCAGGGTTTCTTTCAGCCAGCCAGGGTCTACCAGGGCAAAGGCCGGTTTTAGGGTTTGCACGCTGGCATAGGGGCTGGCGGCGACACCGGCGCTGGCTGGGCTGGGCAACTGGAGCACCACCGATAGCCAACCATTGGGGGCCACCAACTGCACCGCATTGTCGAGACACCGGCCGACACCGGCGTGCTCAAAAATCAGCGCGGCGTGGACCAGTGCGACGGGCGGCATGATCACCATCTGTTGCGCTAGGTCCGCGCAGTAGAGCTCAATGTCATTCAACGCGGAGTAGCGTCGGCGGACGGCGGCCAGGTACTCCGGATTGACGTCGATGCCCGCGATGCGGCGGGTGACGTTGGGATCAATCTGCTCGATGCCGTTGCCACCGGCGATACCTAAAATCACCACGGATGGCGGATGGCAGTAGTCCAGCACTTCACGGAACAGCACCGCCAGGACATCCAGCTGCGCCACCTCGGGCGAAAGCATGTGGCCTTCGTAATCTTCGAGCGGGACGTGCAGCCAAGGGCTGGACATGGCTAGCTCACAACGTTCTGCGGAGCACCCGCTCGCCAAGCCGCCAAGTTATCCACGGCCATCTGGAGCAGCCGGGACCGCGCCTCCGTCGACGCCCACGCGTTGTGCGGCGTCACGATACAGTTGCGGGCGGCCAGCAGCGGGCTGCCGTCGACGGGGGGCTCCTGGGAAAGGACATCGAGACCCGCTCCGGCGATGATGCCCAGCTCCAGCGCCTCTGCCAGATCGGGCTCTACCACCAGCGGCCCGCGGGAGGCGTTCAACAGCAGAGCGGAGCGCTTCATCCGCTTGAGCGAGGTGGCGTTGATCAAGCCGCGCGTGGCCTCGACCAGCGGGCAATGGAGGCTGATCACATCGGCGGTCTCAAGCAGAGCCTCAAGCGTCAGCCAGGTGAAGGGAAAATCATCGACGCGTTTGGTTTCCGGGCGGTGGTCGTAGGCGGCGATCTTCATGCCCAGGGCGTGGGCGATGCGCGCGGTCTGCTGGCCGATGCGGCCAAAGCCGATGATGCCCAGCGTCTTGCCAGCGAGCTCAACCGAGGGCGTAAGCGAGTAGCTCCAGTCCGGGTTGCGAGCCCAACCGCCCGCGCGCGTGTCGGCCGCGTGAGCTCCGACGCGGTTGGTCAGCTCCAGCAGTAGAGCGATGGTGTGCTGCGCCACTGAATGCGTGCCGTAGCTGGGGATGTTGGTGACGGTGATGCCGAGCTCCCGCGCGGCCACGACATCGACAATGTTGTATCCGGTGGCCGCCACGCCGATGTACTTCAAATCGGGCAGTGCGGCTTGGCGCTCTCGTGAGAAGGGCACCTTGTTGGTGATCACGGCCTGGACGCCTTGCATCCGGGGCATCACCTCGTCGGGCGTGCTGCGGTCGTATGACGTAAAGTCGCCCAGCGCCTCCAGACCCGCCCAGCTCAGGTCGCCGGGGTTGGTGGCGTAGCCGTCAAGAAAAACGATTCGGGTGCGCGAGCTGCTCATGCGGGGAAGAGTGAAGTGTAGCATCCCGAGGCCGCCAGCCCGCAATCAAGCCGGTTTGCGGGCGATCACTTCGGCCAGCACATCCTCGGTGTCATGCAGGATCGCCCAATCGGCAAACGCGTGGGCCAACTCCCGGGGGCGAGCCGCAAAGCGCCCCTGCAGTTTGACGACGCCGACAAAGATTCCACCCGGCTTGAGACCGGCGCGGATGGCCGGCCACAGCGACGGCTGATGGTAGAGCGCGCAGCAGATGACGTCCCAGGCTTCGGGCTCGATGACGAAGCTTTGCTCGAGGTCGGCCTGGACGCAAGTGACTTGTGGATGCTCCTGCCGCAGCTGTTCGAGCGCCACCGTGGAGTTGTCGACAGCCGTCACCTGCCACCCCAGACGCACGCCCAGGGCGGCATGGCGGCCGAGTCCGCACGCCAGGTCCAGCAGGCGGACCGGGGCCGCGTCCGGCGGCGTGATGAATCCAAAGGCCTTCGCCACGACGTGCAGCGGTGGGGCCGCCAGCAGCTCGCCCGCAAGAAAGCGGGTGTTCCATTCATTTTCCGTTATCATGAAGGGTAGGCACCTCCCGCCATTTCAGTCCATGTCGAATTCCAACGAATCTTCGCTCGGTATCAATAGCTGGCTCGAAGAAGAGCTCTATCAGCAGTATCTCCACAATAAGCAGACGGTCACTGACCAGTGGAAACAGGTCTTCGACACGGATGGCGCCAATGGAACGGCCAACGGCAGCTATGCCCCGCCCGCTCCGAAGGTGGCCGTGGCTCCCGCGCCCGTGGCGGCTCCTGCTCCCGTGGCCGCTGCGCCGGCGGCCGATACCGCGGTGGCGCGTACGGAGTCTGCTCCGGCCACCAAGCCGGATGCCGGTCCGGCGGAGCAGTTGGTCCCGCTGCGGGGCGCGGCGCTGAAGATTGCCGAGAACATGAACCTCTCGCTTTCAGTGCCCACCGCCACGTCCAACCGCGTGATCCCGGTGAAGGTGCTGGACGAGAACCGCCGCATCATCAATGAGCATCGTGAGCTGACGGGCAAGAGCAAGCTCTCCTACACGCACCTGATCGGCTGGGCCATCGTGCAGGCGCTGAAGTCGCAACCGAACATCAACAATGCCTACGCCGAAAAAGACGGCGCGGCGTTCCGCTTTGTCCGCAATCAGATCAACTTTGGCTTGGCGATCGATGTCGCGGGCAAGGACGGCACGCGCAGCCTGGTGGTGCCTTCCATCAAGAACACCGGCGAGATGACGTTTGCGCAGTATCAGGCGGGCTTTGACGATCTGGTGCAGAAGGGCCGCACGGCCAAGCTGGCCCTGGCCGATTTCCAGGGCACCACGATCTCGTTGACCAACCCCGGCACCGTCGGCACCGTCGGCAGTGTGCCGCGCTTGATGCCCGGACAGGGCGCCATCATCGCCACCGGCGCCATGGACTTCCCGGCCGAGTACGCGGGCGTCGCGGCGGAGACCAAAGCCGCGCTCGGCTTGAGCAAAGTGATGGCCGTCAGCTGCACCTACGACCATCGCGTCATCCAGGGTGCCGAAAGCGGCATGTTCCTGGGCCGCCTGCAGGATCTGCTGCAGGGCAAGGACGGCTTCTACGACGGCATCTTCGCCGATCTGGCGATCCCCTATCGCCCGGTGGTGTGGCAGACCGACGCCAGCCCGTCCCCGTTTGCCGGATCGGCCAAGACCGCTGAGGTGAACAAGGAAGCGGCGATCCTGCAGTTGATCAACGCTTACCGGACGCGCGGCCACTTGATGGCCGACCTGAATCCCCTGAAGCCCAGCCAGCAACTGCATGCGGAGCTCGACCCCGCCACCTATGGCCTGTCGATGTGGGACATGGACCGCGAGTTCAACTTGGGCTCGCTGGGTTCGCTGACCGGTACTGCCGCGCCGAAGCCGATCTGCACGCTGCGCGAACTGCTGGAATCGCTGCGCCGCGCCTACTGTGGACGCATGGGTGTCGAGTACATGGACAACCCGGACGTCGTGCAGAAGAAGTGGCTGCAGGAGCGTCTGGAAGGTCCGGCCGCGCATGCGCCGCTGGCGCCAGAAGTGAAGACGCGGATTCTGCGCACGATGCTCGAGGCCGAGATGTTTGAGCAGTTCCTCGAGAACCGCTACAAGGGCCAGAAGCGCTTTTCGGTGGAGGGTGGCGAAAGCTCCATTGCCGCCATCAATGAGATTTGCGAAGTGGGTGGCACGGACCGCGTCCACGAAGTGGTGATCGGCATGGCCCACCGTGGCCGCCTGACCGTCATCTCGAACCTGGTGGGTGGTGCGGCGCGAGTCTTCAGCGCGTTTGAAGGTGCGGTGCAGCCGGAGAATGGCGTCGAATCCGACATGGGCGACGGCGACGTGAAATATCACCTGGGCGCCTCGGGCGAGCGGCGGACCGCTTCCGGGCATGACCTGGTAGTGACGGTGCTGCCTAACCCGAGCCATCTGGAAGCTGTGAACCCAGTGGTGGAAGGCTACGTCCGCCCCAAGCAGGACCGGTTGGGTGACTTGAAGCGCGCCCGCGTGATCCCGCTGTTGATCCACGGCGATGCGGCCTTTATTGGCCAAGGCGTGGTGATGGAGACGATGAACCTGTCGCGCCTGAGTGGTTACTCGACGGGCGGCACCATCCACATGGCCATCAACAATCAGGTCGGGTTTACCACCAATCCTGATGAAGCCCGATCTTCGACCTATTGCACCGATATCGCCCGCATGATCGCGGCGCCGGTGTTCCACGTCAATGGTGACGATCCGGAAGCTTGCGCCCGCGCGGCGCACCTGGCCTACGCGTACCGCCAGACCTTCAGCCGCGATGTGGTGATCGATGTCATCTGCTACCGCAAGTACGGCCACAACGAAGGCGACGACCCGACGTACACGCAGCCGGTGATGTACAAGGGCATCCGGGAGCATGTCTCCCCCGCCACCCAGTACCGTGACCGGTTGATCCGCGAAAAAGTGGTCACCGCCGATCAGGTGGAGGCGATGCGCCGCCAGATCACCGCCAATCTGGAAGAGCGGTATCAGGAAGCCAAGCAGAACGCCCAGACCTACGAGATCGTCGAAGTGCAGGCGGGCGAAGAACGCCGCACGGCCAGCTCCAACACCGGCATCACGGAAGAGCTGTTCCGCTACCTGATCACCAATCTGCATGCGCTGCCCGAAGACCTGAAGATCCAGGAGAAGCTCGTCAAGGGCTTCATTGAAAAGCGCCTGCAAGCAGCCAACGGCGGCCCCATTGATTGGGCGCTGGGTGAGGCGCTGGCCTTCGGTTCTTTGCTGACCGAAGGCACGCCGGTGCGTCTGTCCGGACAGGATGTGACGCGCGGCACGTTCTCGCAGCGGCATCTGGGCTTTGTGGACGTCTCGACCAACCGCGAGTACCTGCCGATCAAGCAGATTGCCGCGGCGCACAACACGCGCTTGGAGATCGTCGACAGCTCGCTGAGCGAATTTGCCGTGATGGGCTTTGAATACGGCTTCTCGGTGAGCGATCCGCAATCGCTGGTGCTGTGGGAAGGCCAGTTTGGCGACTTCGTCAACGGCGCCCAGATCATGCTGGACCAGTTCATCTCGTCCGGCGAATCGAAGTGGGGCCAGCATTCCAGCCTGACGCTGCTGCTGCCACACGGCTATGAAGGCCAGGGGCCGGAGCACTCGTCAGCGCGTATGGAACGCTTCCTGCAGCTGTGCGCGGAAAACAACCTGATCGTGGCCAACTGCACGACGCCCGCGAACTACTTCCACCTGCTCCGGCGCCAGATGCGGGGTGGGGAGAAGGGCCGCGGGACGCAGAAGCCGCTGGTGGTGTTTACGCCGAAGTCGATCCTGCGGCATGCCAAAGCGGTCAGCCACATGCCGGAGTTCACGGCGGGCAGCTTCCGTGAAGTGCTGGGCGATACGACGGCGCCGTCGCAGGCGGTGACGCGCGTGGTGTTCTGTACCGGCAAGGTCTACTACGATCTGGCCGATGCGCGGGAGAAGTCACACGCCAACCATGTGGCCATTGTGCGCCTGGAACAGATCTATCCCTTCCCCGGCGATCAGGTGGCCGATATCCTGGCCCGCTACTCGGCTTCGGCCGAGATTGTCTGGCTGCAGGAAGAGCCGAAGAATATGGGTGCGTGGTGGTTTGTGGAACGCAAGCTGCGCGCCGTGCTCCGCAACGACCCGCGGACGGTCCGCTACGTGGGCCGTACCACCGCGGCCAGCCCCGCCACGGGTTTGGTGAAGCAGCATGCGGCGCAACAGGCGGCGATTGTGGAGAGCGCGTTTGCTCCCGTGTTGCCGCCCGCCAATCGCCACCCCGGCCGCAAGAAGGTCCGGCGCCGCAAGGCCAGCTAGCCGCAACGGCTCTTGACTGGACGATCACATGAAGGGTGCTGACAGGGGTCGCAAGCCCGGGTGTTGGCCTCATGTGGCGCAGGCTATCAGCCTGCAGCGGGACCTTTAGTCCCGCCTGTACATCGCGGATGCCTCAGATTGAAGCCTTTCCACTTCCACGCGGCTAGGGCGGACTGAAGTCCGCCTGCAGGCTGATAGCCTGCGCCACACGCTTACCAGCCAGGATTTGTGACGCACTCCGCTAGCTGTGTTGCCCGCTGGCGGCTTTATTCGGTGCCCAGAGCACTTCCGGGTCACCGGAAACTTGGCTGGCCCAGCGGCTCCAGACAAAGAAGGCATCACTGAGCCGGTTCAGGTAGCCGATGGCCAGTTCCGGCACCGATTCATGGTGCGTCAGGGCAACGAGAATGCGCTCCGCGCGGCGGCAGACCGTGCGGCAGACGTGCAGTTCCGCATTCAACCGGGAGCCCCCGGGCAGCACGAAGCTACGCAGCGGCTTCAGGACTTCGTTGGCTTGGTCGATCTCCCGCTCCAGTTGCTCGATCTCCACCGGGGTGATCCGCGGCTGCTGGGGGTGCACATCTTCCGGCAGGGTGGCGAGAATCGAGCCCAGGTTGAACAGCTCATGCTGCACGCGCACCAGGATTTTGGCCAAAGAGCTGGTTTCCGGCTGCGCGGCCGCGCTGAGAGCCGCCAGACCGACGAACGAATTCAGCTCGTCCACCGTGCCATAGCACTCAATCCGTAAGACGTCCTTGGAGACACGCTGGCCGCCGACCAGCGACGTCAGCCCTTGGTCACCCCGGCGGGTGTAGATGCGGTTGAGCGCCAGCTTGGGCTCGCGAAACGGGCCGGAATCAGTGGGGTTCGAATCGGACATGTCTTGTTTGGATGAACCACGGCCCCGGCGCGCATGAATTTCGTTTGCCGGAACCGTACCTTTCCATTGTCAGATGCCATACCCGGTTCTTCCAAGCGAACGGGCGAGAAAAGACCACCGGCGCGACGGCTAAAAATGCCGCAGCAGATCGGAAAACCGGTCCAGCAAAAGCAATCGGCCGGGGCCGGGGTTTTCGAGACCGGTCTGCTCCAGTGACCAGGTCCGTTCGTGCGGCACAAAGGCGGCGTTCCAGCCGGCGCGCAAAGAAGGGTTGATGTCGGACTTGGGGCTGTTGCCCACCATCCAGGTAAGCTCGACGGCAAAGCCGCGTTCGGCCGCCAGACGTTCGTAGGCGGAGACATCTTTCTCGCGCACGATGGCGGCGTGATCAAATAGGTGGTCCAGGCCGCTGCGCTCGATCTTGGCCTGTTGTTCGGCGGGTGCGCCTTTGGTGAACAGGACCAGTTCATGCCGCTCGCTGAGCGCGGTTAACGTCTCGGCGACGCCTTCGATCAGGACGATGGGGTGGTCCAGGATGTCGAGGGCGAATTCGGTGACGCGCTCCAGATCCTCGGGCGCGATGGGCCGCTCCGATAAGGCTTGCAGGCACTGCCGGAGGTTGCGCGAGAAGTTCTCGGCACCATAGCCATGGATCTTGATGTTCTCGATCTCGATCGTGTCCAGGTGGTGTCGCACTTCGGGCGCGCTGAACGTGGAGTGGCCCAGGTAGTCGTAGAACCGGGCGAAGGCGTGCTCAAAGTAGATGTTGTTTTCCCAGAGCGTGTCGTCGGCGTCGATCACCAGGTGCTGCCTGCGGGCCATGGCGGTGCTTAGTCTCCGCTCGTCTTCAGATGCTTGCTGTGGCCATTTTTGGGGGCCAGGGTGCGCATCTTGTCGGTGAGGACCTGGGTGGCCACGGTGCGGGGCAGCGTCTTGGCGAGATGTTCGATCCGCTCGGCTTCCGACCGCAAGGTCAGCACCACCTGCTTGATCTCGACATCCTCCACATGGCGGGCGACGTCGAAGCTGAGCCGCGGTGAGGCGGGGTCCAGCACCATGTCCGGCTGCAGCCGTTGGGCGATCTTGACAAGGCCGCTGCGGGCTTCCGGATCGCCCAGATTCTGGTCTTCATCGTCGTAGAGTTCGATGCGCGCCCGCAGGTAGGGCAGCTCATCGTCCAGCGATTCGATCTCGAACCGGCGGCGGCCGACGGTTAGGATATCCAGCCGCCCGTCTTCGTAACGCTGGAGGATTTCCTCCACCGTGGCGGTGCAACCGCAGTTGGCGATCCCTTTCTGGTTGGCCAGCACTACGCCGAACTCAATGCGTTCAGCCAGCACGACGCGCATCATTTCGCGATACCGTTCCTCGAAGATGTGCAACGGCAACGTTACACCGGGGAACAGCACCACGCCGAGCGGGAACAAGGGCAGCAAGTCGGGCCGCATTCTCGTATTATCCTTCTTAAGAAGTGCGGATCGAAGGCAGCGTAGTTTTTGTTACCGGAGCGTCGGAAGGAATTGGTGCTGCCTGCGTCACTGAATTGCAGCGCCGGGGCGCTCGCGTGGCCTTGGTGGCTCGCACAGAAGAACGCTTGAAAGCGCTGGCCCGGCCGGAAGATCTCGTGATCACGGCCGATCTACTGGACGCGGACGCCCGCCAGCAGGCCGTCACCCAAGCGCTGAACCACTTTGGCCGCATCGACATTTTGATCAACAATGCCGGGCTGGGCTTGTCGGCCCCCTCCTGGCGCGCGCCGGATGAGCAGGTGCGCCACATGTTTGAGCTGAACTTTTTTGCCGCGCTGCACTTGATCCAGGCCATCGTGCCCGCGATGAAGAAGCAACGCTCCGGCATGATCGTCAATGTGGGCTCGACGGCGGGCAAGATCGCGATGCCATGGTTCACGCTCTATTCCGCCACCAAGTTCGCGTTGGGCGCCTTAACCAATGGCTTGCGCATGGAAGTGGCGCACTATGGAATTCAGGCCATGATTGTCTGTCCGGGCTTTGTGCGGACCGAATTTCACCGCCACGTGCTGGGCGGGCCGCCCTCTGGTGCCGAACGCCGCGGACGTCCGGGTGAGGTGACGGCGCAGCAGTGCGCCCGCGCCATCATGGACGGCATTCAGCGCAATAAGCGCACCGTGGTGGTGCCGCGGATTGCGTGGGCGCTGATTGTCGCTTCGCGCCTGTTTCCCGTGACGGTAGACAACATCTTGCGGCGCGCCAACTGGTTCATGTCCGAAGAACAGGAGACTCCTCAACCGTGATTTTGCGCCTCAAGCGAACCCCGGGTATCTACCTGGTGGGGTTTATGGCCACCGGCAAGTCCACCATTGGACGGCTGCTGTCGGACGAACTGGGCTGGTACTTTGCCGATCTGGACGAGCAGATTGAACAAGCCGCCGGCGCGAGCATCACCCACCTTTTTGAGACTCAAGGTGAGCCCGCGTTCCGCCAACTGGAGCATGAGCGATTGGCCGCGCTGGTGCGCCAAGTGGAGTACGGCAAGCCGCACGTGGTGGCCCTGGGCGGCGGCGCGTTCGCGCAGGACAGCAACTATGAGCTGCTCGAAAACAATGGCGTCACCATTTGGCTGGACTGTCCGCTGGAGGTGCTGGAGCGGCGCGTGGCGCGGGCGCAACACCGCCCGCTGGCGCGTGACCTGGACAAGTTCCGCAGCTTGTACGAGACACGCCGCGAGGCCTACTCGAAGGCCGACTATCGCATTGAAGTCAGCGACGCCGATGCGACCGAGCATGTCCGCTCCATCATGAAGCTGCCGCTGTTCTAACTGGACCCGCATGACGCCTGTGACCACCCTTGCGCAGCTCCGGGCGGACGCGCTCTCAATCTTTGAAGCCGGTGTCCGCGCGGCGGACCCTCATCTTGCGGTGCGGGCCGCGCTTGAGCCGGAGCGGGCGGATCGCGTCTGGGTGATCGGCGCCGGCAAAGCCACAGCCGCCATGGCGCAAGCCGCGGAGCAGCACTTTGGCGCGGCGATCCGGGGCGGGGTGATCAACGTCAAGGATGGGCACACGCTGCCGCTCGCGCGGATTGAGCAGGTGGAAGCAAGCCATCCGCTGCCTGATGCCCGCGGCGTGGCCGGAGCGCGGCGGATTGCGCAGATCGCGCGAGACGCCCAAGCGGGCGATCTGGTGCTGTGCCTGATCTCGGGCGGCGCCTCCGCGCTGATGCCGTTGCCGGCCGACGGGCTGACACTTGCCGAAAAACAGCAGACCACGCGGCTGCTGTTGGGCTGCGGCGCGACGATCCACGAGCTGAACTGCGTGCGCAAGCACCTGTCGGCGATCAAGGGTGGGCAACTGGCGCAGCTGGCCGCTCCGGCACGGGTGTTGGCGCTGGTCTTGTCCGATGTGATTGGCGACAACCTGGACGTGATCGGCTCCGGGCCAACGGTGCCCGATGGCTCGACGGCTGCGGACGCGGTGGCAATTCTGGAGCGCTACGGTTTGCTGAATCGTGTACCCGAGGCTGTCCGTGCTCGACTCGAATCCGGCGCCGAGACACCCAAGCCCGGTGATCCGGCGTTTGCCCAGGTGCGCAATGTGATTGTGGGCAGCAATCGGCTGGCGGCGGAGGCGGCCATGGTGCGGGCGGGCGAACTGGGCTATCGGCCGAAGCTGCTCTCGACGACGCTCGAAGGGGAGGCGCGCGAGGTGGGCCGCCAACTGGCCCGCGAGACTGGCTGCTTGATCGCCGGCGGTGAGACCACGGTCACCATCCAAGGCGGGGGCAAGGGCGGCCGCAATCAGGAGATGGCCCTGGCGGCGGCGCTCGCGCTGGAGGGCGTGCCGGACACGGTGTTCTTGAGCGCGGGCACCGATGGCACCGATGGCCCCACCGACGCCGCGGGAGCGATGGCGGACGGCGCAACCATCACGGAGGCCCGGCAGCAGGGTCTGGACGCCGAGGCGTTCTTGAACAACAACGATTCCTACCACTTCTTTCAAGCGGTGGGCGGCTTGATCATCACCGGCCCCACGGGCACCAACGTGATGGACCTGCAAGTCCGGCTGACGCGATAGGGGCTCGGCACCGCGGGATAAAAGAGAAGCCCCACGCTTCACGCATGGGGCTGGTCTTGGCTCGAGGCTTGGAAGGCTTACTGCTGCTGGACTTTCAGCGGCACCGTCGGGGCCGGAGGCTTGGGCGCTCCCGGTGCGGCGGGGGCGTTGCTGACCTTTGGCGGCGCGGGCGCATCCACCCATTCACCGGCGTCCGACCCCGTGGCCACCCGGACGGTGAGGCCGCCGCGTTTGGTCTCCATCTGGACCGCGGGGCCCTGGTTGGTGATGCTCTTGATGGTGCCGCCCTGGCCTTCCCGGTTGGTCCGGAGGCCGGGGTAGTCGATCATGGTTTCGCCGCGCTGCGTGGTGGCGGTGAGGTCCATCTTGGCGCCCTCGGGCAGGGCGAGCTCAATGTCGCCGTTGCGGGTGCGGACGTCGGTCTTGAAGATGGGGGCTTTGCCGGGCCGCAGTTCTACATCGCCCCGGTCGACATCGATCTCGACGGTATTGGTGTAGTCGCTGAGGCGGATGTCCTTGGTCTTGGAGGTGATGCGAATGGGGCCGACGATCTTGGCTCCCACCAGTTCGCCCCGGGCCAGGCGGAGGAAGCCGGGCAGCCGCTCAAACGAGATGTTGGAGTTGGAGCTTTCATACCGGGCCGGTTTGGCCAGGTTGCGGAAGTTGATGTCGCCGGAGTAAGAGGCAACGATGGTCACCTGTCCGTCGATGTTTTCGAGTTCGAGATCGTCGCCCCGGCCGCGGATTTCCACGGTACCCTTGACGTTGACCGCCCGGACCACATCGCTGCGGCGCAGATCGATGGTGACGTTGCCGCCGATCTCTTGCAACCGCACACCGGCGTTGTCGCTGAAGATGGCGATGTTGCCACTGGTGCCGGTGATGTCAAAGTCGCCGTAGCGGCCGCGCGCCTCAACGCCCATGGTCTTGGGGATGGTGATGTCGAGATCGGCCGAGACGCGGCCGTCACCGGTGGCCCGCTCCTGATTGGTGCGGACCAACACTTGACCGCCCTGGGCGATCACTTCAAACGGCATCTTGTCAAAGGTGCGCCGGGCTTCGCTGTCGCTGATGGCGCGCACGGTGGTGCGTCCACTCACCTGCACTTCGGTGACGTCACCGGTGACCACGCGGGCATTGCCGCGGAGATTTTCGATCACCAGTTTGGTGGCGCCAACGGCCGAGGCCTTGCCTTGCAGCGGATAGTCAAACGGCTCGCCGAAGATCTCCATGCCCCGCATAGCGAAGCGTCCGGGGAAGACGGGGGCGAAGCGTTGGTAGCCCATCATGCCGAGTCCGATGAACGACAGAAAGACCGCCAGAAACCATTCGCCGCCGGACACACCCGCCATCGGCAGCGGGCGGCCTTGCAGGTAGGTGAACAGGATCTCGCCCGCCCGCAGCGCGCCCCAGACGATCAGCAGCATCGGCCAGAACCGGCTCACCAGGCCAATGACGGAAAGGCTGGGGTTGAGGTTGTTGGCGAGAAACAGGCCGCCCAGCACAATCAGGATGAACGGAAAAACGACGGAACCGCGTCTCATCACAGGCCTCCCTGATTGGCCGCCGGCGCCTTGGGCAACCCGGCTTCAGCCAGTTTCATCAAGCCAAACACAATGATCAATACCGGCCAGGTGGAGGAGAAGCTGTAGCCGCCGCCCTGGTCAATGGCAAACAGGCCGCCGAGCGTGGCCATCATGATGGGGCCGCGCAGGGCACGGGCCAGCGCGCTTAAGCTATTGTTCACGGTCCACCCCCGGGCCCACACCCTTCATGCGATTCACCAGCATCACCGCGCCGGCGCCGATCAACAGCAGCGGCCAGAAGCGCAGCACTTGCGACAGGCGCAACAAGCCAAAGTTGGCCAGCAGGAAAACCACGCCCAGCAGGATCAACACCACCGGCGCCACCGGGAAGCCCGCGCCGGTCATGGGGATCAGGCTGGAAAACTCATCCACCGGTTCGCCCGCCAAGCGGCGCTTGGCCGTGTGGTAGGCCTCAAAAGCCATGTAGAAAAACCACACCCCGGTCAGCGTGCCAAACAACGGCTCAAACCCATCGGACATCGCGCGGGAACTGATGATCGACGTCAACAGGCCAAACACCAGCACATGGACGAAGCCCTTGGCATACTGCCCGTTGTAGATGGCACCCACACCTGGAATCAACCCCAAGATGAAGGCCAAGGCGGGCGAGACCGCGGCCGCCGCCATCTGCGGAGGCGGCGCCAAATAGGGCGACGGAGGCTCCACCGGAGGCGGAGCGTCCACTGAAGGCGCATGGTCCGCGCAAAACAGAGTGCCCAGTGCCATGCGCTTGGTCTCGTCGGTTAAGGGGCGGCCACACGTGCGGCAGTAGCCAACAACCGGAAGCTCGGACGTACCTTCAGGAGGGAGACCGGAGTTTTCAGCTACCGCCGGCCCAGCCGGCATCGATCCATCCGTTTGACTTGGTGTCATCGGTTCCATTACTTCTTCTCCCCGGACGCTTGTCCCTTTTGCTCCAGTTCCTCTTCCTGATTCCATTCCCGCAGCCGGGTCTGGATCTCATAGACGAACTTTAAACTCTCGTAGTACTTCACCGTGTCGTTCCACACCCGGTGGGCGCGGTCGTCGAGGGCGGACCAGACCTTCACCGGGTCCAGATCCGACGGCTTGATCGGCTGCAAGGGGCCGGCAAACTTGCCCAGCATCGAAAACGACAGGATCGTCATCGCCATGCCCATGGCAAAACGCGGTTGCAGCACCGGGCGCAGCCACTGGGCCAGCCAGCCGCTTAAGCCCCGGCGCACCTTTTGCTCCGTGCGTACCACCGGAAGTTCGTGCATGATCCGGGTGATCAATTCCGGCGGCGGCTCCACCACCGCGCACCGTTCCACAAACTCCACCGCCCCGGTGACATCGGCCACCAGCTCCGCACACGCGCTGCAGCTTTGGGCATGCGCCTCAAAAGCTTCCCGCTGCGTCCGGTCCAGCGTCCGGTCCACGTAGTCGCACAAGAGCAGTTCGATGTCGGTGCAGTTGTACTTCACTGGTTCCGTCATAAAGCCGCCTTATGTTTCTTCAGCAGCCGGGCCAATTCCGCCCGGCCACGATTCAATCTCGATTTCACTGTACCTTCCGGGACACCCAGCGCCTGGGCAATCTCCCGGTATTCCAACTCTTCGATGTCGCGCAAGATCACCGTCTCCCGCAGTTCGGGCGACAGCTTCTGCAAGGCCGCCTGCAACAGTTCGCTGGCCTCGCGCCCGGCCAGCAGACCGTCGGCGCGGGAATCAGAAGCCGAGCGTGATTCCAGCATCGGCAACTGATCTTCCAGCGAATCGCTGGCCCGTTCCAGCCGGTTGCGGCGGTAGTGGTCGATCAACAAATTGCGCGTCAGTCGCGCCAGCCAAACACCAAATGAACCCTCACCGGAGCGAAAACTCTTCAGCGTCCGGAAAACTCGCAGAAACACTTCCTGCGTCAGATCCTGCGCGGATCCGTCGCTGCCCGTGAACCGGTAGCAGATGGAATAGACCCGTTTGCTGTGGACCTTCACCAGGTCTTCCCAGGCGGAATCTTCGCCCGCCAGGCACCGGTCTACCAGAAGTGCGTCGCCGTCCAGGATGTTATCCACGCTCATGACACGGCTCGTTGCCCCCGCCCAGGGGAGGGCCGGTATGCCGCTCGCGCCGGAAAACATCGGATTGAGGCTGATTGCCATTCCAATTCAAGGAACGAGGATTTGCCATAATAAGTTCGCCCGATTCTCCGGTATCACAAGCAGGATCACCACATTCTAGCCCCAATGCCCGCGTCCTTGCCCAGTGCCCTGCTGCGACCACCGGCTGTGACGGGCCAAATTCAGCTGTGACACTACCCTTCGATCTCACACTTTTCCTCCGCACGTTCCGGCAACTGGACCCGGTTTGGCTGACCGCGTCGGTGGTCCTGGTGCTGTTGACGTTTCTGGGCCGGGCGCTGCGGTGGCAGGTGATGATGGCTCCGGTGGCGCCGAATGCTCCGCTGGGGAGAATTTTCTCAAACACGGCGGTCGGCTTTACCGCGGCCGTCCTGTTTGGCCGCGCGGCGGAGATCGTCCGGCCGTACCTGATCGCCAAGGCGGAAGGCGTCACGCTGTCTTCGCAACTGGCGGTCTGGTTTCTGGAGCGGATGACCGATCTGGCGATGGTGCTGCTGATCTTTGGCCTGGCGCTGACGCAGCTGAACTCGTCCGCCGCCTCGCACGTCGGCCCGCAAGTGCGGTGGGTGCTGGAATCGAGCGGCCGGTTGATCGGCCTGCTGGGTGCGGGTACTTGTTTGATTCTATTTGCGTTCCGGCAGTATTCCGGCAAATCGGGCCCCAAGCTGCAAGCGCTGCTGGGGCGGCTGCCCGCCAAATGGGCGCCCAAAGCGGCCACCATTCTCGATTCGTTTGCCATGGGCGTCGCCGCCACACGCGACACCCGGGCGTTTGCCCTGATTCTGGGCTATACGCTGATCGAGTGGGCGCTGGTGGGAGCCTGCTATTATTGTATTTTCATGGGTTTCCCGCCGTCGGCCCATCTGTCCTGGCAGGATTCGATGGTGGTGCTGGGGTTTGTGACGTTTGGCAGCATCGTGCAAATTCCGGGCATTGGCGGCGGCATCCAGGTGGTGGCGGTGGTGGTGCTGACACAGGTGTTTGGCTTGGGCCTGGAGCATGCCACCACGCTCGGGCTGCTGCTGTGGCTGATCGGAATGGTCGTGATTGTCCCCCTGGGTCTGGTGCTGGCCGTCCGTAGCGGCCTCAGCCTTACCAGCCTGGTGAAGCTGCCGCGGGCGTCGGAGAAATAAGCATGTTGTGCCCGTTTTGTGCCTTCCTTGAAGACAAAGTGATCGATTCCCGCGAAAGCAAGGAAGGCGATTCGATCCGCCGGAGGCGCGAGTGTTTGCGCTGTGCACGCCGGTTTACCACCTATGAACGGATTGACGAGATACCGTACATGGTGGTCAAGAAAGATGGCCGCCGGGAGAAATTCGAGCGCCAGAAAGTACTGGGCGGCCTACTGAAGGCGGCCGAAAAGCGGCCTATCCCGATGGCCAAACTCGCCAATCTGGTCGATGAGGTGGAGGGAAAGCTGAGCGAAAGCGTTGATCGCGAACTGAAGACGACCGAGATCGGGGAGATTTTGATGACCCGGTTGAAGGAACTCGACAAAATCGCCTACGTCCGCTTTGCATCGGTGTACCGGGACTTTCAGGATGAAGAAGCGTTTCTGGACGAGATCAAGAGCCTGATGCGGCAAAAAAGAGGCTAACCCGCTCATTTTGAAAGAGAACCCGCCCACAGTGGCGACACTCATCAGACATGATGAGCAAATGTTTGTGTAACCTCTGGGCGGCCAAAGCATCTCTTTAATTGAGCTTTAGCTGATTCGGGCGATTGGTGTTATACTCATCTGGCTATTGAGCCGTGTTGCGCCTAGGCGCAGCGGATGGCGGGATCGAACCCGCGAGTTATTGACAGTAAAGGGTTTAGCGCTCACTGCCCGACGCCCGGCGATTGATCGCCCGGCGCGCGTGGGTGCATGACAGCAATGTCCCCAATGGTGGGCTTGCCGCGGGTGGCGTCTTTTGGGCTCGGCTGCGCCAGGACGGTGTACCCCGGAGGTAGAGATAGCAAGTGGAATACGAAGAACTATTAACTGATACGCGCGAACCATTAGGGATTCCCTTTGACGAGGAACCCTCATTTTTCCATCCGGAAGAGGTCCAGGAAGGTGAAGACTTCCAGGCTGCCGCTCCGGTGGAAGAGTCCATCTACACCGATGACCCGGTGCGTGTCTACCTGCGTGAGATGGGTGCGGTGCCGCTGCTCACTCGTGAAGGCGAAGTGGATTTGGCGCGGCGGATGGAACGCGGCAAGCTGCGCGCCCAAAAAGCGATCAGCCGTTCGGCGCTGGTCCAGTTGATGGTGATCGATCTGGCGGACCAGATCAAGAAAACGATCACCGATGTGGACGACGTGGCCGACATCGGCGACGTGGAAGAAAATCCGGCGGCCGAAGAAAAGCAACGCGTCGAAGTGCGGGCTCAGTTCAATGAGTTCATGGTGCTGTTCAAGAAGCTGACGCAGCTGACGGAAAAGTACGAAGCGATCCCGCTGTCAAACAAAAAAGTCCGCCGCAAGGCCCAGGGCAAAGTGAACCGGGCGTTGGTGGAGTGCAGCCAGCTGATCCGCCGGGTGCCGTGGCAGCTGAACCGCTGGAAGCAGTTCTCGAAGGAGATTGAGCGGACGGTCGAGGAGATCTCGCACCTCGACGCCGAGCGCCTGCGCCTGGAAGAAAAGACCTCCGCCGCCGCCCAGACCCGCGTCCGGGAGCTGAAGCGTGAGATCCGCAAGCGCGAAGGCATCGCCGGCGCTTCGCTGAAAGACCTGAAGCACTCCCTCCAAGTCATCCGCGTGGGTGAAGTGGAAGCGGAGCGGGCCAAGAAGGATCTGGTGGAAGCCAACCTCCGCCTGGTCGTCTCCGTGGCCAAAAAGTACGTCAACCGTGGCTTGCACTTGCTGGACCTGATCCAGGAAGGCAACATCGGCCTGATGCGCGCGGCCGACAAGTTCGAATACCGCCGCGGCTACAAGTTCTCCACCTACGCCACCTGGTGGATCCGGCAGGCGATTACGCGCGCCATTGCTGACCAAAGCCGCACCATCCGTATCCCGGTGCACATGAACGAGTCGATGAACAAGTTCCTGCGCGCCACCCGCGAGCTGGAAAAAGAGCTCGGCCGGGCCCCGACGAACGAAGAAATCTCGCGCCGGATGGATATTCCGGTCGAGAAAGTTCAAAAGCTGAAGACGATCTCGCGCGACCCCGTTTCACTGGAAACGCCAGTGGGCCGCGATGGTGAGTCCGCACTGGGCGACCTGATCGAGGATCGCTGGGTGGGTTCGCCGGTGGATGCGGTGATCGAAGGCAATGTCCGGGATGAGACGGCCAACATCCTGAAGACGCTGTCGCCCAAAGAAGAAAAAGTGATCCGGCTCCGGTTTGGCATCGGTTGCGAGCGTGAACATACGCTTGAAGAGATCGGCCAGGAGTTCGACGTCACCCGTGAGCGCATCCGCCAGATCGAAGCCAAGGCCCTGCGCCAGCTCCGCTCCCCGGAGCGTGCCCGCCACCTGCGGGCGCTGCTGGCCGCCCGGTAAACAAGTCCGTTCGCTCCTTGCGACATGGCCAGCCTCCTTCGGGAGACTGGCCTTTTCTTTTTTGGGCGGCAAGAAGGCTGCCAAACTGAGCGTCTTGCTGTCTGCTAGGTTTGGCTGCTTTACGCGTATACGGCCGATGTCCTACTTGGCAAGCGAAGGTGGGGAGCCTCAGGCGAGTGGTTTGACAGGCCAGCCAGCTTGCTGCAATATGAATGTGTCGCTAATTGTTATGAAAGGTGAGTTGTTGACATGCCTGAACATTTGGAATTTTTGATCGCCGAAGCTCGTAAATATCAAATGTCTTCAGAAGAAAGCGAAGCCCAGATCAAAAGCTTTGCCTATGGAAACGTTCACTTTGAAAACGAGGCCGTGACCCGGCAAGATATCGACAGCGCGAAGCATGATTTGGATGTCCAACCACCTGTTCGTGCCTAGCGGTATACTCTTCCAAACTTTCAGCGAAAAATGTAGTCTTGAGAGTCGAAACGGCATCATCCAGGCCCGTTGGGTCGTGGATACGATTGAAAATTGGCAGTCTGATTCTCGGTTAACTCCGGCCCTGCTGCTTGAAGCTCAGCGGTTGGCTGTGAATCAGATCTATCGTTGTGCGGGGCACTTCCGCAATGGTCCGGTGAGGCTAGCGGGTGCCGAGCATGGCCCTCCAGAACATGAAGCTGTTCCTCTGCCGGTTGATGAGATGTGCGCGTATGTCCAGGCTCACTGGGATTCAAACGCAGTCCATCTAGCCTCCTATCTGATGTGGCGAATCAATTGGATACACCCTTTCTTTGGCGGTAATGGGCGAACATCGCGTGCGATTTCTTACCTCGTGCTGTGCGCCCGTTTGGGGTTTGTCATTCCTGGAACGAAAACTATCCCGGACTTCATAGTCGAGGAAAGGCAGCCGTATTACAGTGCACTCCGAGAAGCCGATGAAGCTTGGCGGGGTGGTGAGGTTAACGTTTCCGCGATGGAAGCACTGCTGTCCAGCCTGCTTGCCAAGCAGTTGGTTTCGATTCATCACCAGGCAACCGGCAAGGATGAAACGTCCTAGAACAGTGCCCGCTACGAGTAGATAAACTCGGCCGTCGCCGTACAGTCGGTCTGGGCCACCAGCCTCACCCAGTGGGCGGAAAAGCCGCTGGGGAAGATGTGGTGGAGGTAGCGGCCCACGTCGAGCGTCGCATACGGCTGCCAGCTGCCGTCGCCCAGAAAGTCGATCTCTATGGCGATTCTCACCAGACGGTCGGCGCTTAAGTGCAGGACTTTCTTGTCGAAGCCGGTCATCAGAAACGGGTCCGAGGTGTCGCCTTTCTTGAGCACGGTCTTGCGCCACGGGCCACCCCAGCCGGCCGGCTTGCCCCAGTTCCAGAGATCATCCGTTTTGCCGAACCAGATGCCCGATTGCGGCTGACCGACGACTGCATTGTTGTCGGCATTGGGCGTGGTCTGGTTGCCGCCCAGCGCCAGCAGGCCGCGGAAGGCGCAGTAGTCCGGGATGATACGCAGGTGTTGGCAGACGGGCTTGACGCCCCAGATGGCGTCCTGGAAGGCGATGGGCTGCAGCTCGTAGAACATACCCTGGATGTCCATCAGGTAGTGCTCAGTTTCCACTTCGCGGATGCGCATCCATTCGGTCTGCCAGGCGTGAGCGAAAGCGTGGCTGGCTTTGGGGAGCCGATAGCGGCGCCAGGTGCCCTTGATGCAGGCCCAGAACAGGACGCTTGATTCATCCCAACCGGTGGCGAACATGACGCTGCCCATGTTCTCCCTGGCCGCGACGTCCATGTGCGGCTTGCGCGACAGCGCGGACCAGGTGGTGCCATCCCATTCAAACAGGCCGGCCTGGGAGTCGCCGAACTCGTAGAAGCCGTTGTTGGTGACCACCACGCGGCCCTGGGCCGTGTAGCCACCCTTAAAGTGGGGCCGGGCCTGGATGTTGAACTGCTTCACGATGTCGGCCACCAGCTTGGGCTTGAGCGTCGCGACGTCCATCTCAAACAGCAGGCCTTCCATGGTCAGCACGTAGACCAGGTTGGCCGGGTCCTTCAAGTGGCGCATGGTGGAGGTGAGACGGTGGTTTTGGAACTCCGGGATGAACCTCCACTTTCCTGCCATATCAATGACATAGGGCCCGATAAAGCACTGGTTCGATTCTTTGTGAATGAAGCGGTTGGCGTGCGTGCCGTTGTGCAAATGGAGCCGCTCAGATTTCAGGCTCTCATCGATCCGGTAGAGCCCCAACCCGAGCCCGGTGGTGGGAGTGTGGCTGTTGTAAGTGACCGCCCACAGGCCGTCAGCCCAGGGCATTAACGCTCCCACGCCGCATTCTGACCGCAAGGGACCCGTGTCGGACTTGAAGCCTACATTAAAGGGCAACGACTGCGCCGAGGCGGTGACGGCGATCATTTGCGCAAACGCGCGGCGGGAAAGCATTTTGCTAGTCTGTCACAGCCTGGGCCGGGGCCCGAAAGGCCAACCAGCTCAAAAACTTTGAGCACCGTTCATACAATTGTCAGCATATAATTATGTGACTTTTGACATGCCTAACTCCCGGTTCAATCAACGGAACGTCGTGCTGGGGAGTGGTTTGAGCCTGGATGGCTACGGTGCCACGGCCGACCGCCGCATGTCGTTTGTCCCGATGCCGGACGCCGAGCAGTTGGTGGCCTTCTACAACCGGATCGATACCGTGATCGTGGCGTTGGAACCCGAGGAACTGGCGAACTGGTCGGAGCGGGCGGCCGATTTTGTCGGCACGCTGCTGACCTGGTATTGCCTTTCGGACACGGCCGAACCGGGCTATCGAGATAACGTCCACTTTACTCGGGAGCAGCCGGGAGAACTGGTGCGTCGGCTGCAGGCCCTACCCGGCCGCGATATCTGGCTGCTGGCGTCGGGCGACCTGGTGCGGCGCTTTCTGGAAGAAGACCTGATCGATGCCATGAGCCTCGGCTTGGGCCCGATGGTACTGGGAGCCGGAGTGCCGCTGTTTGCGCCCGGCAGCCCGCGCCGTGACTTTCGCATCGTCAGCACCCATCTTCACCGCAGCGGCTTGGTGACGCTGAATCTAGACCGGGTACGGACCGCGGAATCGGCCTAAGCCGCCACGTAAGCTCGAAGTTGAGCGGCTGCCTACCGCACCGGGGAGTAGGCCGTCGCCTTCCACAACGAGATCGACATTTGGGCGACGATCTGGCCGTGTTGGTCGATCGATTCATTGCGGACGCGCACCCACTCCGGGTCGTCGCGGAACTTAGCCCAGGCAGCTTCCCGCGCGGCCAGATTCTCAAACGGGATGAAGTAGGTCAAGTTCGGCATATTAGGCCCCGCCATCGTTTCGAGATAGACCACCGGATGCACGCCGCAACGGTGAAAGATGGGGATCTCCGGCCCTGCAAACCGGGCGTGGAGGGCGCGCAGTTGCCGCCACGTGGGCGAATGGTAGACCCGCAATTCAAAGACGTGCGCCGGAGCTCCGGGGGCGGCTTCTTCGAGGTCCGGCGAATAGGGCGTGGCGCCCAGCAGGGTCTCGCTGTAGTGGAGATAGGGCGGTTCGTCTTTGCCCGCAGGGTCGGTCTCCCAGGTGTTCCAGTTTTCGATGAAGCGGGCGAGCTCCGGCCCGGCGAGGCCGATCTTCTGCCACTCCGCCATTGATTCCATCCCCATCAGCAGCGCCACTTGAGGCAGGTGATCGGCGGCCATCGCCTCCAGCACCAGCACCTTCTTGCCGGAGGCCTGCAGTGCGGGCACCAGTGCGTCGCGAAGGAAGGTGTGGAGCCGTTCCAGCTGCGCACCCTGGGCCAGGGAAAACTGGCGGAGAACAAAAAAGCGGTTGGCCATTTGCCTCCCCATTCTCGCAGACGGTACGCTCAACTCATGACGCTGATTGCGCTGGCGCTTCTCTTGGCGGCCGAACATCGCGCCCCGGCGGGCAACGAACTGGCTTCCCGGCGCCCTGGGGCCATTTCCGTGCTGCCCGGCGGCCGCATGGTGGAGCCGCTGGGCCGCCACTTCACCACGGGGCCCGGTCCGTTTGGCATTGCTCTCAGCCCCGATGGCAAACGTGTCGTCACCGCGGATGGAGGGCCGAATCGCTTTTCTCTCACCGTGGTGGATACCGATGACGGCCGCATCCGCTCCATTAAGACCAAGCGCCGTGGCGACCCTGATGATGACGACCCCGAGGACGACTTCCGGAGCGTCTTTCAAGGGCTGGCTTTTGACACCGAACGCGACCTCTACGCCTCAGAAGGCAACTCCGGGCGGGTGCGTTTGCTGGACCCCATCACGGGGCGGCGCAAGGCGTCATTCGAGCTGAACCAGGGCGGCTATAAGGACTCCTATTCAGGCGACCTGGCGCTGGACCGCGCGCGGGGGCTGCTCTACGTGCTCGACCAAGCCAACTTCCGCCTGGCCATCTTCGACATCCGCCGCAAGACGCTGGTGGCGAACGTCAAGGTGGGGCGGCTGCCGTTTGCCATCGCCCTATCGCCCGATGGGCGCCGCGCCTACGTGGCCAATCTGGGCATGTTTGAGTACAAGGCCATTCCCGGGGCGGACCGCAAGACGGCACGCGAGACCGGCCTCGAATTTCCGGCCTTCGGCTTCCCCTCGCCAGAGTCCATGACGGGTGTGGAGCGGGTGAATGCCCGTGGCGAGAAGGTGGCCGTCGCCGGGTTGGGCGACCCGAACGTGTTTGAGTCTAACTCGCTGGCGGTGGTGAACACCAACGTCGCGATGCGGGCGTTTGTCGAGAAGTTCATTCCCACGGGCTCGCCGCTGGGCCCCAAGAGCGTCGGCGGCTCCAGCCCGTCGGGCGTTCTTGCGACCGACTCCACCATTTATGTTTCGAACGCCAACCAGGATTCCATCACCGTCATCAACGCTAAGTCGCTTGAACGGGAAGGTGACATCGCGCTGCGGATTCCGGGTCTCGAGGCCTATCGCGGCATCATGCCCATTGGCTTGGCGATCGACGCGGGCCGCGGCTGGCTGCTGGTGGCGGAGGCGGGCATCAATGCGATCGGCGTGGTGGATTTTGTCAGCCGCCGGTTGATCGGCCACCTGCCAGCCGCCTGGTTTCCGACGCGGATGGTGGTGCGGGATGGAACGCTCTACACGGCCCACGCCAAGGGCTTCGGCACCGGCCCGAATGCCACCCTGTTCCAACCACTGGAGCGGAGCTTCCAGGCTGAACTACGCCGCGGGGAGCTGACCATCGCGCCCTTGCCCCGCCCGTCGGCGCTAGCGGCGTTGACCACGAAGGTGTTCGACCTGAATGGCTTTGCCGCCCGCAAGAGCGACCCCTTGCCGCTGCCGCCGCAAGTGAAGCGCGTCGTGATCATCGTGAAAGAGAACCGCACCTTCGACGAAGTGTTCGGCGATGTCGAGCAGGTCTCGAACGGTGTCGTGCGGGGCGCTCCGGAGCTGGCCCGCTGGGGCCGCCGCGGCATTGTCAAAAATCTCCCCGGCGAGTTGGGCCAGCGGATCACCAGCAAGTTTGTGAATGTCTCGCCCAACCACCACGCCATTGTGGACCGGTACGCGTTCAGCGATAACTTCTACGCCGACAGCGAGGTCTCGACCGATGGGCACCACTGGCTGGTGGGCTCCTATCCCAATGCCTGGACGGAAAGTACGCTGATGGCGGCCTATGGTGGCCAGAAGGATTTCCGGTTGCCGACGACGGCGCCCGGGCGGTTCCTGTTTACCGGCAGTAACTCCTCGGTGCACCCGGAAGAGCTGCTGGAAAACGGCACGCTGTGGCACCACCTGGAGCGGCACGGCATCTCCTTCCGCAACTTTGGTGAAGGGTATGAGCTGGCGGGCGCGGACGAAGGCGAGGGTCTAAAGCCCACCGGCGCGCGCTATCTGACCAACGTGCCGATGCCGGACGTGCTGTATCGCAACAGCTCCCGCGTCTATCCCAACTACAACACCAACATCCCGGACCAGTTCCGCGCCGACCAGTTCATCAAAGAGATGAGCCCGGTGAAGGAACTGCCGCGGCTGCTGTTTATCCACCTGCCCAATGACCACACGGCCAAGCCCCGCCCCAGCGACGGCTATCCGTTTGACGCCAGTTTTGTGGCCGACAACGACTATGCGCTGGGCCGGATCCTGGAGTTTCTGTCGCACCGGCCGGAGTGGCGCGAGACGGCCGTCTTCATCACCGAAGACGACGCGCAGGGTGGCGTCGATCACGTGGATTCTCACCGGACCGTGATGCTGGTGGCCGGGCCGTACGTCAAGCGCAACTACGTTTCGCGCACGAATTCCAGCTTTGCGGGCATGTTGAAGACCGCCTTCCGGCTGCTCGGTATCCCGCCGCTGAATCTCTACGACGCGACCGCGGCGGATCTGGCGGATTGCTTTACCGACCTGCCGGATTTCACGCCCTTTGAGGCGCTGTGGCCGTCGAAGGAGATTTTCGATCCCGCAAAGGCGAAGGAGCCGCGCGATGCGGAACCCGCCCCTCGCATGGACGATCCGGCATTTTTGCGCGAGCAACACCGGCGCAAACAGTAACCGCTGGCTGCGGTGGGTGAAAGAAGTGGGCGAGGCGGAAACCTCGCCCGGCAGGGATACGCGGTGTACTCAACCGGAGTAGAGAAACTCTTGGGAGAGCAGACGCTCCGCTTCCGGAAGCCGGGCAGCTACTGGAGGATCACCGCCCGGCTTTGACACCACGCCTCCCCGGAAGTACATCCACATTGACCAAGTGAGGGCGTACAAAGGGATGGATGGGTTATTAGCTACCCTCAGATCGTGCCATGGGCACCGGGGATCGACAAGCTATCTTTCGATGCTGTGCTTCCGCCCGGCGCGGCCCACGAGGGGCTCCTCCACCAATGGCGGAACCGCCCCCGCTCTTCCGGCCAGTTTCATTTTCCTGACCACGTGATAGCGTAGAGGCTAGAGGTGGGAATGCAGCCGGAGCGGGTGGGGGTACGGACGTCAGAGCTCACCAAGAGCTATGCCAGCGGCCAGGCGACGCTGACGGTGCTGGATCAACTGTCGCTCGTGATCGAGCCGGGCGAGCGCGTCGCGCTGGTGGGCGAATCCGGCGCGGGGAAAACCACGCTGCTGTACCTGCTGGGCGGCCTGGACCGTCCAACAAAGGGAAGCATCCACTACGGCTCCACCGACATCTCACAGTTAGGCGGAGACGGTCTGGCGGAGTTCCGGAACCGGTACTTGGGTTTCGTTTGGCAGCAATGGTCGCTGCTGGGGGAATTCTCGGCGCTCGAAAATGTTGCGATGCCGTTGCGGATTCGTGGAGAGAAGCCCCAGACCGCGGCGCGCTTGGCCGAAGAGAGACTTGATGAGGTTGGATTGAGCGCCCGTTTACACCATCGCGCCGGCGAATTGTCGGGCGGAGAGCAGCAACGGGTGGCGATTGCCCGGGCGCTGGCGTCCGGCCCGCGGGTTCTGCTGGCGGATGAACCCACCGGAAATCTGGATGCGCGCACCGGGGAGCGCATCATGTCTTTGCTGGTTGAGATGCAGGAGCGTCACCAGCTGACCAGCGTCATCGTGACGCACAACCCGGAGGTCGCCGGCCGTTGCGACCGCGTGGTGGCCCTCAAGGATGGCCGTTTGACCACAGCTACAATGGAGAGTAAATCCTATGTTTGAGCGATACACGGAGAAGGCGAGACGGGTGATATTCTTCGCCCGCTACGAGGCCAGCCAGTTTGGCAGCCCGTACATCGAAACCGAGCATTTGCTGTTGGGGCTGCTGCGGGAAGACAAGGCCTTGGCCAACCGCTTCCTCCGGTCGCACGCGGCGCTGGAATCGATCCGCAAACAGGTGGAGTCTCAAACCACCATTCGCGAGAAGGTCTCCACGTCGGTGGACCTCCCCCTGTCGCACGAATGCAAGCGCGTGCTGGCCTACGCCGCTGAAGAAGCGGAGCGCCTGTCGCACAAGCACATCGGCACGGAGCACCTGCTGCTGGGCCTGTTGCGCGAAGAGAAGAGCTTCGCGGCAGAGATTCTGCACGAACGCGGCCTGCGGTTGAGCCAGGTGCGCGAAGAGATCGCCCGGTCATCGAGCGAGAAGCAGTCCTCCAGCCGCAGCAAGGAATCTTCGCTGCTGACCGAGTTCTCCCGCGATCTGACGCAGGCCGCCATCGACGGCACGCTTGATCCGCTGATCGGCCGCGACCATGAACTGGATCGCGTCATCCAGATTCTCTGCCGCCGTACCAAGAACAATCCGGTGCTGATCGGCGAGCCGGGCGTCGGCAAGACGGCCATCGTCGAAGGCTTGGCGCAGAAGATCGCCGACGGCGACGTGCCCAGCTTCCTGGCTGACAAGCGCATTCTCGCGCTGGACCTGTCGCTGATCGTCGCCGGCACCAAGTACCGCGGCCAGTTCGAAGAACGGTTGAAGACCATCATGAAAGAGTTGATGGACAACCAGAACGCCATCATCTTCATCGATGAGCTGCACACGCTGGTGGGCGCTGGGTCGGCCGAAGGTTCGCTCGATGCCGCCAACATCCTGAAGCCCGCGCTGTCTCGCGGCGAGATCCAGTGCATTGGCGCCACGACGCCCGCGGAGTTCCGCAAGTCGATTGAGAAGGACCGTTCGCTCGAACGCCGCTTCCAGGCCGTCAAGGTGCCGCCGCCCAACGAAGCGGACGCCATCAAGATCATGTACGGCATCAAGGAACGGTACGAGAAGTTCCACGCCGTGGCTTATACCAATGAAGCGATCGAGAGCTCGGTTTCGGCCTCCTCCCGCTTCATCCCGGACCGCTACCTGCCGGACAAGGCGATCGACTTGATCGACGAAGCCGGTGCGCGCGTCAAGCTGAAGCAGACCACGCTGCCGTCCGATGTCTCTGAGATCCAGAAGCGCATCAAGTTCATCGTGCACCGCATGGAGAACGCGATCGCCAACCACGAGTTCGAAAAGGCCCGCTTCTATTCGGACGAAGAGCGCAAGGAACGCGAGAACCTCCGCGCCCTCCGCGAGAAGTACAACCTGGACGACACCTCAACGGGTGTGGTCACCAAGGACGATATCGAAGATGTCGTCGCCCGCTGGACCGGCGTTCCGATGACGGCCATCCGCGAAGAGGAAGTGTCGAAGCTGCTCCGGATCGAGGAAGAGCTGCACAAGCGCGTGATCAGCCAGGAAAAGGCGATCAGCGCCTTGGCCCGGGCCATCCGGCGCTCCCGTGCGGGCTTGAAGTCGCCCAAGCGTCCGGCCGGTTCGTTCCTGTTCCTGGGCCCGACGGGTGTCGGCAAGACGGAAGTGGCGCGCGCGCTGGCGGACTTCCTGTTCGGCAGCGAAAAGTCGCTGATCCGCTTCGACATGTCGGAGTTCATGGAGAAGCACTCGGTCTCGAAGTTGATCGGTTCGCCTCCCGGCTACGTGGGTTACGAAGAGGGCGGCCAGCTGACGGAGCGCGTGAAGCGCAACCCGTATTCGATCATCCTGTTGGACGAAATCGAGAAGGCGCACCCGGATGTGTACAACATCCTGCTGCAAGTTTTCGAAGACGGTCAGCTGACCGACGGCTTGGGCAATACGGTGGACTTCAAGAACACCATCATTGTCATGACCTCTAACCTGGGCGCCCGGTTCCTCGACAAGAAGGGCCACATCGGCTTCCAGGCCAAAGAGAACGCCGGCATCCCGGCCAAGATCGAAGAAAACGTCATGAGCGAAGTTCGCAAGGCGTTCAATCCGGAGTTCCTCAACCGGTTGGATGAAGTGATTCTCTTCACTTCGCTGACTGACGATGACCTGCTGAAGATCGTCAAGCTGCTGGTTGAACAGATCAACAAGAATCTGGAAGTGAAGCAGATCAAGATCCAGCTGATGGACGACGCGGCGCGCTACATCCTGGAAAAGACGCTGGTCGATCGCAGCTACGGAGCCCGGCCCCTGCGCCGCGCACTGCAGAAGTACATCGAGGATCCGCTGTCAGAAGCGCTGATCCAGGGCAGCCTGCCTCGCCCCAGCGAGCTGGAAGTGTTCCTGGGCGAAGAAGGCATCATGGTCCGCCAGATTGGCGAACTGGAGCTAGTAGCCGCGGGCGACGTGCCGACCGAACGCACGTCGACACTGCTCTACAAGATCTAGCGGAACTTTATCAACTCGAGTAAGAAGGGGGACGGGCAACCGTCCCCTTTTTTTGCGCCCGCACGGCCCGCGGCTAGCCGTTCAACAGCGCCTTGACGTAGTTGGGCGTCAGCGGGATTCGCCGGGGGAAGATGCCGGTGGCGTCAAAGAATGCGGCCACCACTGCGGACGGCGCGACGGCGTTGCTGGCTTCGCCGCCGGTGCCGAAGCCTTTGTCGTCGCGGGAGATCTGGACTACCCGGAGCTCGGGCATTTCCTGCATGGTGAGGATCTTGTAGCGGTTCCAGTCGGTGCTGGTGACGCGCTCGCGGTCGAAGGTCACCTCTTCTTTGAGGGCCTCGCTGAGGCCCATCACGGCTCCGGACTTCATGCAGCGGTCCAGGTGGCGCGGGTTGATCACCTTGCCGACGTCGGCGCCAATCGTGAACCGGGTGGCGCGGACAACGCCCGTTGCGGGAGTTACCTCAACCTCGGCGATGCCCACCCAATAGGCGTTGTCGCGGAAGATGATGCCGGCGCCGCGGCCGATCAAGGGTGCGTTGCCGGTCTTGCCTGCCCCGGGCCGCGGCGAGGGTCGCGCTTCCCAGCCCGCCGCCTGGGCGGTGGCGTCCAGCAGTTCGAGCAGCCGCGGCTCAGTGGTATGCTCGCGGCGGAACTGGATCGGGTCAGCACCGGCCAGGGCCGCCGCCTCGTTGATCATCGATTCCAGGACGAAGTTCTGCTGGCGGTGGCCGGGCGTGCGCATGATGTTGCCGCGCAGCCCGCCGTGAGCAGCCTCCCCGGCCAGATTGGGCATCCCATAGGCCGCCTCAAACCGGGTCTTGATCCGGTCGTACGGCCATTCGATGGCGTTCCAGTTCCCACTCTTGGTCGTGGTGGTGGGCATGCGCCCCAGAATGGCGCCCAGCAGCCGGGCGTCCATCATGTGGGGAGACCGGAACGCACTTTCGACCGCGGTGATGCGACCTTGGGCGTCAAGGCCGCCTTTGATGTCGGCGATCCAGCCGGGCGAGGCCGTGGACCACGCCATGTCCTCCGGCAGCATCCATTGCACCCGGACGGGCTGGCCGGTTAATTGAGAAAGAATCACCGCATCGCCTTCGGCGCCGTCGCCGGAATGGGTGGTGCGTCCATACTGCCCGGCATGGTCCAGCCAGCGGATGACGACTTTTTCTCGGGGGACACTCAGCGTGTTGGCGATCTGGGCGCGGAGCCCTTGGGATTGTGAAGAGTGAGTCCAGACGGTCACCGTGCCGTCGCGGCGGACATCGGCCACGGCGACGTAGGGACCGATGGGAGCGTGGCGAACGTAGGGCTGCTCAAAACTGGCCGAGACCGTGCGTTCCGCCTGCGCCAGGGCGGCGATAACGGCGGTGGCATCGCCCCGGGTGCTGGGTGTGCCCCAGTCGCGCGCCCGGAGCGTCGTGGTGAGCTGCTCACTACCGGGCAGCCCGGACCACGCCGTCCACTTGGTGCTGGAGGCGAAGGCCCGCGCCGCCGTCACCGCCTCCCACTCGTCTGGCGAGACCACGGCCACCAGATTGCCCTTGGCGATCACCCGCGCGGTGGGGAAGCGTTTCTTGTCCACGGTGCCAGCGGTGATCAGTGTGGACCCCACCGTGGGCGGCCGGATCATGCGGGCGTGGAGCAGGTTGCCCTCGAGACCGGGCACGGGAACATCGCAGCTCCACGCCGTGCGCCCGGTCACCTTGTCGGGAATCCCCGGCATGGGGAACGAGGTGCCCACCACCGTGTACTCGCTGACCGGTTTCACGGGCGGATTGCCGGTGACGCTGTAGCCCATCAAGCCGCCCACGCCCCAGCCGAACGAAGCGTCCATCCCAGTGGGCTTGCCGGTGACGGGAATCTTCAGGTCCAGGTGCCGGCCTTCGAGCAGTTGGCCATAGCTGAGACTTTTGCCGCCACCCGCGGCGACCCCGGCGGTGATGGTGATCGATGAGGCGGGCACCTGCAGTTGCTCCGCCGCGAGCGACAGTAGCGCCTGGTAGGTGTAGGCGCCAACTTTCCGGACGTTGGCCGCGCCGATGAGGAAACCGGCCGAGTAGCCGCCGTCGGGCGTCCGGTCCGTGTCGCCCATGATGAGCGTGATCACCTCCGGCCGGACACGAAGCTCCTCCGCGAGTGTCTGCGCATAGAAGGCGCTCATGCCCGTGCCGGTTTCGGTGCGGCCGGTGCGCAGGAGAATGGTGTTGTCGTGGCGGATCTCGAGCCACGAAGCGAGCAGGGTCGGATCGGGCGTGGTCGCCGTGGCCACTATCTGCGCGGCTTCGCCCAACGGCGCCGCGAGCGACACGAAGAGCGCGCCACCCGCACGGACAAAATCGCGCCTCGTTGTCAGCTGGGCTTCGGACCCTTGCGTACGGCGAATCATGCGGGACCTCCGGTTGAGTTCATCACCTTGGCCGCACGTTGGACCGCGTCGATGATCGCGGCGTAGGTGCCGCAACGGCACAGGTGCGGCGAGGGCGGAGTGTTGGTGAAAGCGTCCTTGATCTCGGCCACGGTCGGGTTAGGATTCTTCGACAGCAAGTCCACGGCGGCGATCATCATGCCGCTCTGGCAGTAGCCACACTTCGGGGTCTGCTCATCAATCCAGGCCTGCTGGACGGGGTGCAGCGTCTGGCTGTTGGGGGCAATGCCCTTTTGTTGCGCCCAGACCTCAGGCAGGCCTTCGATGGTCACCACCTTCTTGCCCACCATCGAATCCACCGGCACGACGCAGGACCGGACTTCCTTGCCGTCCACCAGCACCGCGCAGGCGCCGCACTGGGCCAGCCCGCAGCCAAAGCGGGGACCGGTCAGCTTTAAGGCGTTACGCAGAACGTAGAGCAGTGGCGTGCCGGGCTCAGCCGTCACCCGTTGTTTGGCGCCATTGACGGTCAAGGCGAACTTAGTCTTCATTTCCCGCTCCTGAATTAGAATCGGACGTCAGTTGTAATCAGAGCGCCGCCCGGTGGCCACCAGATACCAGGCCGGCCAGCTGAGGGCCCAGTTCGGGATCCAGGCGCCGCCCCGATCCCAAAAGGGGATGGTCAACGCGGTGACGCCCACGGCCAGCAGCATCGCCGAACTTCGCTTAATCGGAACAAGGCGCAAGCCTCGCGCCAGCCCCCAAGAGGCAGGCAGAAGAAAGAGGAACAGGCACATGCGCGACAGGCACGCGACGTTGAAGCGGCTCAGGCAAAACATGCAGGGTGCGAAGGAAAAGGCGACGCTCACCCAGAGCGTCCGCCGGGACAGCGATCCCACCACAAACCCGCCGCTCCAGGCCAAGCCGCACAGCACCAGCAGGTTGCAGCAGACCAGCCATACCGTCTGGCCCGTCAGCAGGCCGCCGGGGTCCAGCAGTTGCTGATAGCCCCGGCTGACGGACACCGAATAGCCCATCAGGACCAGCGAGCCGGGAAAGGCCAGGCCGAAGGCGGCCAGCCACGGGCGCCAACTCTTCCACAGGCTCAGTTGGCGGCGGGCGACCAGGCCGAACACTTCCCACAGGCTGAGCCCCATGCCGGTGCCCGCCTCGGCGAGATCGCCCAGGACGGCCTCCCGCTCCCGCGGCTCCAGCAGTTGGGCGGCGCTCCGTAAGAGCCAGGCTCCCAGGCTGCTCATAGCGGCCCCTGATCCGTGGCCCACGTGGCCCCCCGGCTGACGCGCATCACCGTGTCGTAGAACTCCTTGGCTGCCTTCGCGCCGCTCGCCGTCACGCGGACCATGCGCTTGGCCCGTCCGCCGCGCTGGGCTGTCGCCTCACCCATCCAGGTTTCAATCAGGCCCTTGGCTTCCAACCGGTCGAGCGTGACATAGAGAGAACCAATGGAGCACTTGTGGCCCGAAGCCGAGGCAATCGCCTCGCGAATCGCGGCCCCGTAGGCCTCATCACCCAGTCCGGCGGCGGCCGTGATCAGCAGATATTCAAACTCTCCCAGCATTGATGCTTACATTGTAGTTCTAATGACCGCTTTGTCAAGAGCGGAAAGTCCTGGTGGGCTGAGTTGTGGGGGCGAATGGGTACTGCCGACGGTTAAGGGAGTTGCCGCGGTTGCAGCTGGAGCCCCTCGCGGACGGCGGCCAACCGGAGCCGTTCGTCCAGGCAGACGAAGGTCAGAATGTCACCTGCCCTCGCTCCGCTCCTCAAGCAAGGCCTGCAGGACGTTGGCCGGCTGTACTGTCTCAACGGGCGGGTGCATGCGCAAGAACTCCTGAACGTCTTCAGGCGTCCACCTTTTTGCCGGCCTGCGGATGAGGCCCTCGCGCTCCAAACGGGCCCAGTGATCCTCGTCCAGCAGGGGCGGCAACGGCCGCAACTCGGCCACGGGCCGGTTGCGGACAGTTACCATCACGGGGCCTTCGGGTTCCAACGTGGCCAGGATCGCGCTGAGGTTGTTCTTCAGCGTCGAGATATTGACGCGTCGCATAAAGCCACCATAGCCTAGTCAATTGAGCCAACATAGCCAGATTAACCAACCGCTGCTGGAATTGCGTGATGTCACCGTGTGGCGCGGGGAGGATCCGGAGCAGCGCCCCGCGCTCGACCGGGTGTCGTTGACCATTCATGAAGGCGAGCACACCGCCATTCTGGGCCCGAACGGCTGCGGCAAGTCCACTTTAATCAAGACCTTAACGCGGGAATGCTATCCCCGCTACCAGGATTCGACGCTTCGCATCATGGGCCGCGATACGTGGCATGTGGACGAGCTGCGGTCCATGCTCGGCATCGTCACCAACGACCTGGTGACCACCTGCACCCAGCCCTACCCGGCACGCGAAATCGTGCTCTCCGGCTTCTTTTCGAGCGTCGGCATCTGGCCCTGGCATGAAGTGACCCCGGAAATGGAGGCCAAGGCCGACGAACTGCTGGAGTTTGTGGGGTTGACTCACTTGCAGCACCGGCTCGCGACACAGATGTCTTCCGGCGAGGTCCGCCGGGCGGTGCTCGCGCGGGCGTTGGTCCATCAGCCGAAAGCGCTGGTACTGGATGAGCCGACCAACTCGCTGGACATCGCCGCCTTCCGCGACTTGCACCGCACGATGCGTCAGCTGGCCGGCCGCGGCGTCACGATCGTGTTGGTAACGCACAACTTACCCGACATCATCCCGGAGATCGGCCGCGTGATCTGCCTGAAGGCGGGGCGCGTGGCCCAGGATGGGAGCAAGGCGGAAATTCTGCAATCTGCCGTGCTGAGTGAGCTATTCGACACCGACGTAAAAATACAGTTTTCCGATGGACATTTTCAAATGTGGTGACATATCGTAATATTGAAATATGCCCTATTCAGAAATCTTGATCACCCCCATGCGCGAGGATCTGACCCGTCACGGCATCATGGAGGCGCGCACTCCGGCCAAGGTCGACGAATTGTTGAAGCCCGGCGGCGGCACGGTGTTGATGGTGACCAACTCGGTGTGCGGTTGCGCCGCGGGTAAGGCTCGGCCGGGCGTGGCGGTGGCGTTGAAGAACACCTCCAATCCGCCGGACGTGGCCGCGACGGTGTTCGCGGGTGGCGATGTCGAAGCCGTGGCCCATTTGCGCGAGAAGTATCTGGCGGAAGTTCCGCCGTCGTCCCCCTCGGTGGCCCTGTTCCGGGATGGGAAGCCCGTGTGGGTGCTGCACCGCTCCCAGATTGAAGGCAATGATCCGTTGACCATTGCCCGCACCCTGATGAGCGCCTTTGACGAGCACTGCGTCAAGCAGACTGTCTAGCTTCGTTTCAGTAGTTTAAAGCCCATTTCACGCCCGTGGCCGTACTTCAGAGCCATGGTGATCCACAGCATAGCCAACGGTTCCAGATAACGGGCCTGCTCCAGCGGGCCCGCGTCCATTGGCTCAAACCCCAGTTCCGCCGCCAGCCCCGCCGCCACCTGTTTGGCCTCCGCGTCATCACCGCAGTAGAGCATCGTTGCGGCTTGGCCGTTGATCACGGGATCGGCCATCATGTTGGCGCCGATGGTGTTGAAGATCTTCACCACACGCGCACCCGGCGCCCAGCGGGCCACCTGCTCGCCCCCAGAATCATTTAAGCCGTGCGTCAGCCCGGCCAGGCCAGGGGCAATCGGGTTGGTGGCATCGAGCAGGATTTTGCCCGCCAGGTTCCGCCCGCCCAACACCGCCTCGGTCGAATCCCAGGGTGTCGCCAAAGCGACGACGTCGCCGAAGGCAATGGCCGCCTCCACGGAGCCCGGCTGGCGGGACCCGAACTTCACTTCATGTCCGGCCGCCATCCAGCCCTGGCCCAACGCCTGGCCGACATTGCCGGCGCCCAACATTCCGATCTTCATGCTGTTCTCCCTGCCTCCTTCTTGTTCCCGCGCGGGTGAAATCTCTCTGCCCAAAGTCTAGCGGCCCAGGGCCTCAATGACTAGCCGGGCCGTCAACGCGCCGGAGTACTGCTGCTGGCCGGTGATCAGCAGGCCATCGCGGGTGGCGAACGGTTTCCAGGCGCCGCCTTGGATGTAGTTGGCGCCCCGCTCCCGGGCGGCATCCTCGATGCGCCAGGGCATGACCCGTTGTCCGACGATCCGGTCCGCTTGATCTTCCTCCACGTTGGCGAACCCGGTCATGGTGCGGCCGGTGATCAGCATCGACCCATCCGCTAGCGCCACGTCGATCAACGCCGCCACGCCATGGCACAGCGCCGCCGTGGGCTTGCCCGCCTCAAAAAAGACCCGCAACAACTGCTGCAACGTCGTATCTGGCCGGAAGGTGAACATCGGGGCCTGTCCGCCGCAGACCAGAATGGCATCGTAGCGGCTGGGGTCGACGTCACTCAGCGCCCGGGTCTCGGCCAGCAGCGGGGCCGTCCGCGGCGAGGTGAGGAAGCCGAGGCTCAGCAGATCGTGCGCCGAATAGCCGCTTGCATCGCGCGGGTCGCTCAACTGGTCCACCACCACGGTGCCGCCCTTCGGGCTCGCCAGATCGATGCTATATCCGGCCTCGGTAAACTCCCAGAACGGGTGCGTCATCTCCGAGGCCCAAAATCCGACCGGCCCGCCCACCGTGGTGGATACGGCGGGGCTGGCCACGACCATCAAAACTTGCTTGGGTTTCATGGGATCTACGATACGACACCGTATCGTATCTAGCAACTGGTATTCTGGCTAGGTGCAGGGACGTCGTTCATGCCCGGACCCTTGACCAAATCCGCCACCACCAAACCTGGGCGTCCGCGCGATGATGAGGCGGAACAGCGGATTCTCGACGTCACGCTCGATCATCTCAGCCGCTTCGGCTACAGCCGCATGTCGATTGACGGCATCGCGCAGGCGGCCCAAGTCAGCAAGCCCACCATCTACCGGCGGTGGCCCGGCAAAGAGGATCTGGCCGTGGCGGCCGTGGCCCGCCTGCAGGTCAGCGAGCCGCCAGTGACCGGCGACGATACGGTGACGGCACTGACGGCCATCTTGACCAACTTCCGCCGGTCCCTGCTTCGTCCCCGCGGCATGGCGTTACTGGGGACGGTGCTGGCCGAAGAAGAACACGCGCCGCGGCTGATCACGCTGTTCCGAGAGCGTATCGTCTCTCCCCGGCGGGCCATGCTAAGGACAGTGCTGGAGCGCGCGGCCGCTCGCGGCGAGTTGCAGCCGGAGGCCGACTTGGACGCCGCGGTGGCGATGTTGGTGGGGTCTTTCTATGCGCGCTACCTGGCCGGCCAGCCGATCAAGCCCGACTGGCCGGCGCGGGTCGTGGCGCTGGTGTGGCCAGGATTGGCGCGGACGCGCACCAAGGCCGCCCGGGCCCGCCACTCAGCGCGGATGGCTGGCCAAGATATCTGACATGATCAGCGCCACCGCGCGGTCCAGCGCCCGGCGGTAGCCGCCATCCATGTCGTTGGCCGGAAAGACATCGAGAGGGATGTCTGGTTCATTGCCCGCCACCTCCAGCAACTTTCCATCGGGTGTGGTGAACCGTTGGCTCGTCACGCTCACCGCAAAGTCAGCCGGAAGCGGCTTGTTCAGGATTCCGGAAAGGTATCCGCGCGTCCTTTCGCCAATCTGCTTCACGTGCGGGAACGGCTTCAGCATGGCAACCAGACCCTCCCCGGCGCTGACGGTGATGGGACTCGTCAGGACGTAGACCGGCTTGGTGAAGCGAGCCCGCGAGGAAGGATAGACGATCAATTTCTCTGGCTTGGTCAAGATGGGCCGAATGGTGAGGGCGTGCCGGGCCCGGTCAGCGAACCGGCCGGCGATCAGTTCGCTGGCCGCATCGAAGCCACCTTGGTTGTGGGTGAGATCAAGCAACACGGCGGATTTGCCCTGGAACTCTTCAAAGATCTGGTCGAAGGTTTCGTCCACCAGGCGGAGTTGCGCGGACCTGGACTTCCAGCCTCCGTTCTCGATGAAGTTGGTCAGCAGGTAGACATTGACGTAGCCGATCCGGTCATTGAGGGAGCCCCACCAGATGGTGTCGTTGGCCGCCCTGTGCACCGGGCCCTGAAGCAACCCACTACTTACAGTAGCCTTGAGCCTGCCGGCCCAAGCGGAAACGTACTGGCCGAAGTTCGTCTCCGATTTCTGCGCCTCAAACGCGCGCTGGAGGTTCTCCCGCACCACGTTTCGACCGGCCTGGAAGTGCCGCTTGGTCCCCAGATAGAGATGCACATGGCCATCGTTGAGAGACCCCAGCATCTCCCGGAAGAGGTCGAACAATTCGTCGTGGGAAGAACTGGGCGTGACGCGCGCCCGGTACCGGCTCCTCACCGCATCCCAGTCTATGCCGCGCTCGCTAAAGAACGCGTAGTGGTCCTTGAACGTCTGCCAGAACAGGTCGAAGATGAACACCGGATTTCGATACTCGCTGGTCGAGAGCGAATCCACGCACGCCGCGGGCAGCTTGGGCAGCCGCCGGAAGCGTTCGCCATTTTGGAACCGGCGGGTGTTTTCTCCCAGGTCGTGAAAGTACAGTGTCAGGCGGCCGCCTTTGGCGAGCTCATAGTGGGAGTACCGGCTATCCAGGGCCAAGTCCGTGCCAGTAGGGTCCCGGTAGCAGAGGAGTTTGGTGGTGTGATAGAGATCGAAGCCGCGGGCGTGGATCTTGATGATTCGTCCATAGGCCAATTCCTGCCACACGCCATCGAGTTGCCGGTCGGGCTGCCTGCTCTCACGGGCAGCGGACAAGGGGAGTAATTCGCCTGCTTGCAGGCCGTTCCAGGAACAAGCAAGGATCAGCAAGATTGTGAGAAGCCAGGGCCGTCGCATCGTCTTAGAATCAGCTTAGCGCAGCCCAAGTTTCCGGCAGTCGCGATCAACGGCATTGCGTCGAACCTAGCCTCCCAGTGCTCCACCGTATCGCTTCCTGCGCCACATAGCGCGCAGCAGTCCGCTACGCTGAAAAGACACCTATGGCTGCCCTGCAACCCAACGATGCCCGGTTCCTTCTTGACTTTCTGCTGCCGCAATTGAAATCGGAGCACGCGGTGACGCGGAGAATATTCTCGGCGCTGCCGCTCGACGGTGGCAGCTATCGGCCGAGCCCGAAAGCCATGAGCGCGTTTGAGCTGGTGCGCCATATCGCCATCTGTGACTTGTGGTTTCTGGATGCGATCATCAACGGGCAGTTTGACGACGCCGCGATGCCGCCCGCAACGGCCACCACGTGCCAGGACGTTGGGGCCTGGTATGCCGAGAACTTCAGCCCTCGCGTGGAGCGGGTGCAGCAGCTTTCCGGCGTCGAGCTAGCCCGGGAATTCGACTACATCGGGCTCCGTCACGACCCCGCGGTAGCTTACTTGAACATCGCCATCCGCCACACCGCGCATCATCGAGGCCAGTTGTCGGCCTATCTGCGCGCCATGGGAGCCCGGGTGCCCGCGATCTACGTCGAGAGTGCCGATGAGCCCTACCCGACCGACGATGGAAGCATCGTGGTGCCGCCCGCATTTTGACGGCCTGACCGACAGCTACTCTTTGACGTCGTGCCGGAACTTCTTCGAGACGGCTTCGCCACCCTTTTTCGCGCGGACCTCGATCTGCCACAGGCCCACCATGATGAAGTTGGTTTTGGCCTGGTAGACGCCGGGCTTGACTTGCTTGGCGGGGGACTTGAACTCGCCATGGTCCATCTCCACCATGGTGAGCACGGTTTCCACGTCCGCCCCGGCCACGGGCGCGCCCTTGGCGTCCTTTACCGTGATGGTCATCTGGGTGTCGAAATTGGCCTTGGCGTCTTTGGGGACGCTGTATTCCACCTTCCAATCGGCCGCAAAGGCGAACGAGGCGGAGGCGACGAGGAGCAACAGAGCAGAGCGCATCACTCTAGTGTAAGCGCGCCGTTGGTTTTCGTGCGGGCCGCGCGCTTGGGCGCGAGACCCTAGCGTCCAGCCGCTTTCTTGAACTGGCGGAGGTTGGCGTCAAACTCGCGCCGGACGGCGGAGTCGAGAAAATCTTTGGGCAGCAGACTGAGGGCTTTCTCCTCAGTCTCGATGGCGCGCTTGAAGTCGCCCGTGCCGAAGTAGGCGCGCGCCACCAGGTCGATCGCCGAAGGGTCGTTCGCACCGCTGCGTTCCTGCAGGCGCAGGGCGTACTCCAGGGCCTTTTGCGGTTGCTTCAGTTCGGCGAACGGCGTGGTCAGCAGGATCCACGTGTAGTACTGCATCTCGTAGCTGCCCGCTTCCGGACGCTCCACCATGGGCTTGACCGAAGAGAGAAACTGCGCCGTCACCGTGCGCGCCTCGGCCAGCTTGGCCGGTTGCGCGGTCAGCGCTTCCACCAGCCGCCCCAACACCGTCACCCGATCCAGGCGGTACTGCACGTTCTCCGGATCGTTGCGGTTCAACGTCTCCACCACCTTCAGGCTCTCGCGGAACCGCTGCTCGGCCTCCGTGTGGCGCTTGCTGGCCGTCAGCGTATCGCCCGTCAAGGTGTAGGCCGAAGAGAGCGCGCGGCGGATGGTGTTGCTGGCCGTATCGGCGCTCAGCAGGTCTTCATAGATTTTGATGGCGCTGTCGAAGCTGGCCAGGGCGGAATCCACCTGGTTGATGCGGGCGAAGGTCTCGCCAATGCCCAGCGTGGCTTGGGCCAGCAGCGTGCGGATCTCGATATCCTTCGGCGCCGCACGCAGCAGGCCGCGCAGCAGATCGGCCGACTTGCCGTAGTCCTCTAGCGCCGCCTTGTAGTCGCCCAACTCACGCCCGGCGTAGCCCAACTTGTTGAGAACGCCGGCCAGTTCCTTGCCCTTCAACGCTCCCAGTGCTTCGCGATAGGCGCGCAAGGATTCACGGCGATTGCCGCCCACCGCATCCAGATCGGCCAGCTTCACTTTGGCCAGCGCGCGGTCCCGTTGCAAGTCCGGCGTCGAAGCGGTGCGATTGATGTAGAGATCGGCCAGCCGCAGCGCCTCGCCATAGCTGCGCCGGGCGCCGTCGTTGTCACCCAAGTTGGGGCCGAACGGATTGCCCTGCACATCGCCCATGGTGATGTAGCCCGAGATCACTTCCCGCTGCAGTTCCACGTCGCCCGCGGCCTCGATGGAGAGCCGCTTCAGGTAATCGAGCCCCTTCGACACCAGTTCCCGCCGGGCCGCGGTTTGTCCGGCGCGGATCTTGGAGTCAAAGTCGGTGATGAAGAACCGGGCCAGTTCGCGCGTATCCTGGAAGCGCTGCTGGGCGATGATTTTTTCGCGATTGGCCTGACGCGCAAAGTGCACCGAGACAATGGTGGAAGAGACCAGCGCGATCACCGCCACGATGGCCGCCGCTACACCCGCCTTGTGCCGGTTGACGAACTTTGAAAGGCGGTACCCGAACGTATCGCTTTGCGCGATAACAGGCAGGCCTTCGATCTGGCGCCGGATGTCTTCGGCAAACTGATGGACGCTGGAATACCGCCGCTGCGGCTCCTTGCGCATGGCCATCAGCAGGATCATGTCCAGGTCGCCACGCAGGCGCTTGCGCAGCTTTTCAGCAGGCTCGGGTCGGGTACCCTTGATCTCCACCTGGCTGGGCGGGACGGGCTGCGTTTCGCAGATCGTCTTCTCAATCCCGGCCGGAGTGCGGACCTTGAAATCGTAGGGAAGGCTGCCGGTCAACAGTTCGTACAGCAGCACGCCCAACGAATAGATGTCGCTGGATGTCGTAATGGCGTCGCCGCGGGCCTGTTCGGGACTGGCGTAATGCGGCGACATGGGCCGCGCATCGGTGGCCGTCAGCTTCAGCTCTTCTTCTTCGGAATCCTCCGGCCGGATCAGCTTGGCGATGCCGAAATCGAGCAGCTTGGGCACGCCTTCCGACGACACCAGGATGTTCGACGGCTTGATGTCGCGGTGGATGATCAGGTTTTGGTGAGCGTACTGGACGGCGTCGCAAACCGTGGCGAACAGCTTCAGCCGGCCGGTGATCGAGAGCTTTTGCGCTTCGCAGTAACGGTCGATGGGCAGGCCCTCGACGTACTCCATCACCAGATACGGCGCGCCCTCGTCCGATGTCCCGGCGTCCAGCAATCGGGCAATGTTGGGATGGTCGAGCGAGGCCAGCAGCTGCCGCTCCATGCGGAAACGGCGCAGGATCTGGGAGCTGGCCAGCGACGGCTTCACCAGCTTGAGCGCCACCTGCCGCTGAAAATCCTCGGTGACCAGGCAGGCCGAATAGACCATGCCCATGCCGCCCTGGCCAATGCTCCGCAGCAGTTTGTAGTTGCCGATCTGCTTTTTGCCGGCGAGAAATTCGTCCGCAAACTGCGGTCCCCGGGCCTGGGGGCGGCCCGTTGCCGGGCCCATGGGCATGGTTTCGTCTTCGTACGTCAGGCCGCGCGTCGCCTGCTCGTCTTCGATCAGGAGCTGGGTTTCTTCCAGCAGTTCATCGTTGCCCTGTGTCTCTTGCGCCAGATACGAGGCCCGATCCTGAGCGCTCATCGTCAACGCGGTTGAGGCGAGTTGTCGAGCCTTACGGATCTGTTCTGGTGACACGGCGAAACCTTCAGTTTACCAAGGGAGGATACGCCTCCCCGGCGCGCCGGTCTAGCCCTGCGTGCGGCGGGTTTCCGACACCAGGTTCGAGGCGCGGCGCAGCGAATCAAATGTTCCCGCATCGGTCCACCAGCCGGACAGATGGGCAAAGCTCAAGGTGCCTTCTTCGATGAACATATTATTGACGTCGGTGATCTCCAGTTCGCCGCGCTGCGAAGGGGTTAAGCCGTGGATCTTGTCAAAAACCGTCTCATCATACATGTAGATGCCGGTGACGGCGTAGTTTGATTTGGGATGGGCGGGTTTCTCTTCAATCCCGATCACCCGGTCGCCCACCAGCTCCGCCACGCCGAAGCGCTCCGCGTCGGGCACTTGCTTCAACAGGATCTTGGCTCCGCGTGGCTGCTCGCGGAAGTCATCCACCGCGTCGCGGATGGAGCCTTCGATCAGGTTGTCGCCCAGGATGACGCAAATTCGTTCCCGTTCACTGAAATGCTCCGCCAATCCCAGGGCCTCGGCGATACCGCCTTCGCCGGACTGGTAGGTGTAGTTCAGGTGCTTCAGGCCAAAGTCACGCCCATTGCCCAGCAACTCCAGAAAGTCGCCCGCATGCTTGCCGCCCGTGACAATCAGGATGTCGTCGATGCCCGCGTCCACCAGGGTCTGGATGGGATAGTAGATCATCGGCCGGTCGTAAATCGGCAGGAGATGCTTGTTGGTGATCTTCGTCAGCGGGAGCAGCCGCGTACCTAATCCACCGGCTAGTACGATACCCTTCATGTCGTCCTTATCGTACCTCACCACTGTTGAAGCAACAGTCAACAGCGGTTGGCTTGACGCGGTGGGGAGGTGAGGAGTACTATTCGCAGTATCCGGAAGGTCGGCCCAGGGGCCGAGACCGGAGCTCCCCGCCCCCGAGCACGCAGTCCTAGAACTGCCGTGTGCCTGCATCCTTGATATATGGATGTGGCCTGTCTATCGCTGATCAGGAGATTTCCCAATGGCTCGTCAAGATTCGTCCGCTACGCTCACCACGGAAGAAGTTCGCTCCTTCCTCGACCGAGGTTTCACCCGCCGTCAACTCGGCCGGATTTCCAGCGTGCTCACCGCCGGTGCGGCGCTGCCCTTTTATAACGAATTTGCGATGGCCCAAGACGAGCAGCGGCGGACGCGCGGCGTGATGCCGCCGGACGCGGTGCGGATCAGCTCCAATGAGAATCCGCTGGGCCCCTGCGCGGAAGGCCTGGAAGCGATCTACAAGGTGGCCAAGTACGGCGGCCGGTATTCGCCGTTCAACGAGCAGAGTGAGTTCATCAAGACGGTTTCGGCCGTGGAAGGCGTGAAGGAAGAGTATGTGGCGCCCTACGCCGGCTCCTCCGATCCGCTGCACCGCGCGACGGCCGCCTTTGTGTCGCCCACGCGCAGCTTTGTGATGAGCGACCCAGGTTACATGGCCGGTGCCGGTACGGCGCAGTTCATCGGCGCCAAAGTGATCAAGGTTCCGCTGAAGAAGGATTTTTCGCACGATGTGGAAGCGATGGTGAAGGCGGACCCCAACGCGGGCGTCATCTACATCTGCAACCCCAACAACCCCTCCGGCACGCTCACCTCCCGCAAAGAGATCGAGTACGTGCTGGCCAACAAGCCCAAGGGCTCCATCCTGCTGCTGGATGAAGCCTATATCCACTTCTCCACCGCGGAGCCGGGCAGTGACCTGGTGGCGGCGGACAAGGATGTCATCATCCTGCGCACGTTCTCCAAGGCCTACGGCATGGCCGGCATCCGCGCTGGTTTTGCGCTGGGCCGTCCGGACCTCCTGGCCAAGATGCGCCCCTACGGCGCGGGCATGCTGCCCATCACCGGCCTGGCTTGCGCCACCGCATCGATGAAGGTGAAGAACCTGATGTCGGAGCGCCGCCGGATCAACAAAGAGATCCGCGAAGACGTCTTCGCGTTCCTCGATAAGAAGGGCTACAAGTACGTGCCCAGCGAATCGAACAAGTTCATGCTGGAAACCGGCAAGCCCGGCGCGGAGACCGTCAAGGCTTTCGCCGGTGAGAAGGTCTTCATCGGCCGCGTCTGGCCGGTGTGGCCCACCATGGTGCGCGTCACCGTGGGCACGCAGGACGAGATGAACAAGTTCAAGACGGCTTTGGTGAAAGTGCTGCCCGCCTAGCCTTTGGTAAAAGTTCACTCTGGTAAGAGTTCACGAGACCGCTTGCTGACGCGCGCGGCTCAGTGGCTTTTGCCCAAGGTGGCTTTTGCCCAAGGTGGCTTTTGCCCAAGGTGGCTTTTGCGCAAGGTAGCTTTTGCGCAAGGTAGCTTTTTCGTAAGTCGATTCTTCCCTCTCGGCGTCCCGGAGAACGTGTATTGCTCCGGGACGCGGGATCCCCAGTACGGATCAAACATACAGCCCTGTTCGCCTTTCGTCCCGTCACTTCAAGTTGATGGCTTGAAAGGAGTTCCCGATGCGGTTTGCCTGTTTGGCGATTCTTAGCGCGGCATTGGCCTGCGCGCAATCATTCCAAGGTTCATTGCGGGGTCGCGTGGTGGACCCCGGCGGTTCGGCGGTGCCTTCCGCCAAGATCTCCCTGGTAGACGAGGGCACGGCGATCTCCCGCGCCACGCTCACCACCGCCGATGGCGAATACACGTTCGCGGCCGTGAACCCGTCCACCTATACGGTGGTGGCCGAAGCGCCCGGCTTTAAGCGCACGGAGCGGCGGGGACTGGTGCTGGCCACCCAAGCCGCGCTGACGGTGGATCTATCGCTAGAACTAGGCCAGGTGACCGAGCAGGTGAACGTCACTGCTGAATCGCCATTGATGGAGACCGCCAACGCCTCCACCGGTCAAGTGATCGATTCGCAAAAGCTGCTCGACCTGCCGAACCTGGGCCGTAACCCGTTCATGATGTCGAAGCTCTCGCAGAACGTGGTGCAAGTGGGCAACCCCAAGTTCAACCGCATGCAGGATCAGAGCGGCTCCTCGCAGATCTCCATCGCCGGCGGCCCGGTGCGCGGCAACAACTATCTGCTGGATGGCATCGCCATCACGGACTCGACCAACCGCGCGGTGATCATCCCGTCGCTCGAGGCCGTGCAGGAAGTGAAGGTGCAGGCCAATACGTACGATGCCGAAATGGGCCGCACCGGCGGTGGCGTGTTCAATACCTACCTGCGTTCCGGCACCAACCAGTTGCATGGTTCGGCGTTGGGCTACATGCGTGAAACGGAGTGGCTGGCCAATAGCTTCTTCTCCAATCGCGCCGGGCAACCTCGCATCAATCAGCCGTTCCGCAACTATGGCGGCTCCATCGGCGGCCCCATCCGCATCCCCAAAATCTACGACGGCCGCAACCGCACCTTCTTCTGGATCTCGGGCGAAGCCTACCGTCAGACTGAAGCCGCCGGCACCCGCTTAGCCGTGCCGACGATGCTCGAACGCACGGGCGACTTCTCCAAGAGCGCCGGCCGCGCGGGCGGTCTCAACCTGATCTACGACCCGCTGACCACTGCGGCCGACGGCACGCGCCAGCCCTTCACCGGCAACGTGATTCCGTCCGCCCGGCTGGCCAATACGGGCAAGAATCTGGCCACCTACTACCCCGCGCCCACCACCACGGCGGCCTTCTACGGCGACCTGAACTATGACGCCACGGTGGGTGCCTACAATCGCGCGGACCAGACAACGTGGAAGGTAGATCACGAGGTGACGCGCTGGCTGCGCGTGAATGCCTCCTATCTCCACTACGGTAGCCGCGAGCCGGGCAACGTCTGGTTCCCCACCATCGCTTCGCCGAACCAGGGCGTGCTGTTCCGCAAAGTAGATGCCACACAGGCCAACGCCACCATCACGCCACAGGCGACGCTGGTGATCGCGGTCCGCTATGGGTTCAACCGTTTCCCCAACCGCTCCGTTTCGACCAGCGACGGCTTTGCCATCACGCAACTAGGCTTCCCGTCGTCGTTGGCGTCGCAGTTGCAGACCACCTACTTCCCATCGCTGTCCATGTCGGACATGACCAGCTATGGCGGGTCCAGCCTGTCGCAGAATGTCTACCACTCACGGTCGTTTTCGGCGAGTGCCTCTAAGTTCTTCGGGCGCCACTCGCTGAAGTTCGGCTATGACCAGCGCAAGCTGAACCACGATGGCCGCCCGTCCATCAGCGCCGGTAGTTACAGCTTCAACGACACCTTCACCCGCGCCCGTCCGCAGGCGGCCACGGTGGGCACAGGCGCCTCACTGGCCAGCCTGCTGCTGGGCTATGCGGCATCGGGTTCGGTGACGCTGTCGACGCTGGTCTACAACACGGTGGGCTATTACGCCGGCTTCGTCCAGGACGATTTCCGCGTCAACTCGAAGTTCACGCTCAACATGGGCCTCCGCTACGAATGGGAGACCGGCATCTCCGAACGCAGCAACAACTTTACGCCGGGCTTTGATGCCGCCCAGGTAAACCCCATCTCGCAGACGGCGGGCGTCCAGTACAAGGGCGTGGTGCAATACGCCGGCGTGAATGGAGCCCCCACCACCAGCGGCAACCCGAACCGCAACAAGTTCTCCCCGCGCGTGGGCTTTGCTTACGCCTGGAGCCCCAAGACCACGGTCCGCGGCGGCTACGGCATGTTCTGGGCGCCGATTCCGTTCTCCTTGCAGGACCCGATTGGTTATACGCAAGCGACGCCGATGGTGGCCTCCAACGACAACAACTTCACGCCCGCCGTCTCGCTCGACAACCCCTTCCCCAGCGGCCTGCTGAAGCCGGTCGGCAACTCGCAGGGCGCCTTGGCCGGAATCGGGCAAGCGATCAGTGTCTATGACAGCGCGGCACGCTCCACGTTGGTGCAGCAGTATTCGCTCGATGTGCAGCGCCAACTGCCGATGGGTTTGGTGCTGGCGGCGGGCTACGTCGGCTCCAAGTCGACGCATCTGGTGCAGGGCACCGGCGGCATCAACATCAATCAGCTGGACCCGGCCTTGCTGTCGCAAGGCGCGGCGCTGAACCAGCAGATCGCCAATCCGATGGCGGGCAAGGGCGGCCTGTTCGCCGTAGCCGCGGCCACCCTGCCACGCTCCCAACTGCTGCGGCCTTATCCGCAGTTCACGACCGTGACGCTGAATAACTCCGACCGCAATAGCGCGCTCTACCATTCGTTCTACGCGAAGGTGCAGAAGCGGATGTCGAACGGCTTCTCGGTGCTGTCCACCTACACGTGGTCACAGAACATGGACGGCAGCTTTGCCGGAGCGGGCAATACGTTCAACGGCCAGCCCGGGGCGGCCCAAAACAACTACGACCTGGGCGCCGAGTATGGACTTTCGACGTCCAACACGCCCCATCGCTGGTCCAGCGCCGTTACGTATGAACTGCCGTTCGGCAAGGGCCGCGCGATGCTGTCGAGCAATCGCTTCCTGGATCTCGCTGTCGGCGGCTGGTCGATCAACGCGATCGGGAGTGTCCAGGCTGGCTTTCCGCTGGCCGTCTCGCAGATCAACAATAACGGCGTCATCGGCGCCAGCGTGCAGCGCCCCAACGCCACGGGTTCATCCCCGGTGGTCGACTTGGGCTTTGCGCAGCGCCTGGATGGCTGGCTGAACCCGGCGGCATTCTCGCAGGCGCCGCAGTTCACCTTTGGCAACCTCAGCCGGACCATCGGCATGCGTGGGCCGGGCCAGGTGAACTGGGATGTCTCGGTCTTCAAGACCTTCGCCGTCGGCGAAAAGCTAAAAGCACAATTCCGGGCGGAGGCGTTGAACTTCACCAACACGCCTTCGTTCAACGGTCCCAATACAACGTTCGGCAATCCGCAGTTTGGCCGTATCACTAGCCAGGCGAATTTCTCGCGGATGATTCAGCTTGGCGTGCGGTTCTTTCTGTAGCCCCCTTCAGCCCCCTGACTGAAGGTTTTTCAGAAAGCGGACCATCGGGCAACCGGTGGTCCGCCTTTTTATTGTGGGGTTCAGGCGGCGAGCAGCGCGCCTGCTGGCTCACGGCTACTTCTTCGGCTTCTTCGACTTCTCGAGACGCCGCACATAGAAACTCTGGAATGGAGCACCGAAGGTTTGCCGCGTCGCGCCGTACACGCGCATCATCATTTCCGAAGCCGCCCACTCTCGAAATTGCTCCATCCAGCCCTGGCAAGACAAGTGATCGAAGTTTGTCTCCAGTTGAAGGTCAAGGTAGACGTCCTCCATCAGTTGCAGCAGGCGCTGGCAGAAGAAGAAGCTCTCCTGGTATTCGCGACCGTCCGCGATCGCTTCGGGCACGTTGCCGGGGATGTTCGGCGTCAATTGCCGGCCCAATTTCCAAAGTTCGGGCCGAGTCTGCAGTTCACCCAACATCTCCGTTAGTTGACCGCTGTGTTTGGTGAAGTTCTGCGAAATCGCGCGGGGCGTGGGAATCCATCCGGAGCGGAGATTGCTAAAACATTCTTCCAGATCGGCCACGGGCTGAATGTCCGCGTGGCTTCCCAGGCGGTCGGCGTCGTGAGAATTGGCTTGAAGCGTAGTGCGCGCCACGTGCAAGCCGAGGCGCCGGTAGCTTTCAAACTGACTTTCGGCGAAGAACTGGTCGCCCGTGGACTGATGCGGGAAATCGAGATTCTGCTTGCGGTAGGTCAAGATGTCCTGCGGCTCGTCGCCCGTCACCGATAGCTTGAGGTAGAGCAACCGGCCCTCGTTCTCGCGGAGCTTTTTGTCGTTTTGTTTGCCACTCTCTTTGGCGGGCTCCGGTTCGTTCTCCTGGTCGCCCATTTTCTGTTTTCCCTTCACCTGCGGATAAGTGATCTTGCCGACCGTGGCGTGGGAGCGGCTCCACCAGCCTTCTGGCGGACCGTCTTTGACCGGATCAATGTCGCTGGTGTCGAGATCGATCTCGATTCCCATGTCGGACCGGGCCTTGCGGACCAGGCCGCCCAGGCTTTCGAACTGGAAATCCGGATCGGCTTCCGCGTCGATGCAAATGATGTACTTCACTCGCCGCCGCAGCAATTCATACACCCCGAGATTCTCAAAGTGGCCACCATCGGAAAGGTAGATGTACTTCCGTCGTTGGTTGGCCAGGCCGAACAGCTCAGCCAGATAGTAGAAGGCGCCGTTGCGGGGGCCGCGTGGTTCCCAGGTGACGTTGTGCTTGGTTAGCTTGGGCAGGAGCCGGTCGAGATTCAGGCTGCGGGTCAGACTGTTGTGGCTGCCCGTGTTCCACATCCAATAGCCCAACCGGACGTTGAAGACCGATAGTAGAAAGGCCATGATCGGCGACGTGTGGAAGCCCATATTGGGCGAGGCGGCGGCACCCGAGATGCTCATGGCCGTCCCCGCGGTTACCTTCTTGAGGTCTTTGCTATTGGGATAGATCTGGTAGCCGGCATGGCCACTCGGCTCGTTTTCGGGCGGCGGCGGAGCCTTCGCCTGGCCGTCGCCATCACGATTTGAACCACCATCGGGAAGCGCATAGCCACAGCCGAACGGGGTGAAGACAAACGGCGCCGCCCGGCGCTCGGCGAAGCCGGTCTCTTCCAGGTTGACGTTGGCGGCACAGCAGATCAAGTGCAGATATCCCACTTCGTTCGGGTTGAGCTCTGACATGGGGGGATCGTCTTCCCGGGTGAAGTTCGTGAACTTCGAATAAGGGCTCTTTTCACGGTCGTTGGTGGCCGCGCCGCAATAGGCCCTCACCAGCCGGTTGCGGTAGAAGCAGTGCAAGGAGAACTCGTTGATGCTGAACAAGCGGCTGAACAGGCAGAACAGGGCGAACAGCGAAAAAGGCGCCCAGCCTATGGCCCAGGGGCGCTCGGACTTTGGGAGGGCTTTGAGATCGCTCTGATAGGCTAACTGCAAAGCGTCCCACACGCCGCCCCAATCGGTGGCCGCGGCTTCGCGGCGGCAGGCGTCACACCAGACAGTCTGCTGCGGACCAGTGACTGAGGCCAAATAGCTGTTCTTGGCCCCGGTGAATAGATGGAGCAAGTCAATTGCGCCGACGGAGAGGATCACCATCAGCCCGAGGGTGAACACCACGCCGGTGGCGGGTAGCAGGAGGTCCACAATGGGTCTCTTGGAGTCCGCGCGGCCGGACGTGGAGCCGCTCCGGCCCAACCACGCACCCAGGCCAGAAATGGCCGCCCACACGCCGCCTGTCGACAGCCCCACCGCCGTCACTTTCCAGAGCAGCCCCATCAGCACGGGCCCGAAATAGGCGATCAACGAAAGTGCGACGCTGGCCAGCAGCAGGATGCAGATGTAGGCCGCCACGCGGCGCCACCCCTCGCGGTCATAGTCCGGCATACGCCAGCCGATGACGCCAATCATCAGTGACAGAATGGCGCACAGGCCCAAGGCGATCAACGGCGGACCGAGGGCGGCCTGCAACAGCCAACCATCACTAAGAGAAACGCGGGCCACTTGGTGCAGCCCCCATAGGCCCGCGGAGCCGACGATCACTCCCAGCAACGCGCGCAAGCCGACTCTCAAACCGGACCATCGGTCTTTCTCGCCCGATTTCAGCATGCCCCACACGCAGATGCCGCCAGTCAATGCGCCAAATCCCAGCGACCCTGGCCACAGGTAGTCCAGTCCCTTATCCGGGACCGCCTTCGGCCAGTAAGCGGCCGCCGTCAACAGAGACGACAGGCAGACTAAGCCGGCAGGCACCCAGCCGCGAAGCTGCCCATCCTTTCCCAAGAGGTAGTACACCGGCGCTAACGTAAGGAAGATCATCGCGGCAAGCCAGATTGCTTCTTTGTGCGCGGCCTCTTGCGGCCATTGAATTCCGGTCCAGACCATCCAAGGAATCAGCAGACTGGCGAGCAACAGCGCCGTCAGCGTCAGCATGGTCAGCATGGTGTTGCCCGCCCAGATGGTCAGCATCGCCCAGGTGTCGGCGCTGAGCAGCCCCACCTTGGGCGAAAGATAGTTCCCGTACTTGCGCAGCCAGCCTATCTCCGGAGCCTCTTCCGCCGAGTGGTGCGGCCGCGGCTTCAGCTTGTCGTTGATCTCGCTAACTTTGCCTCCACGCTTGGCCCACGTGCTAAGCCAGGTACCGATGTACCCGCCACCCGATACCGTCGCCAGATAGTCAAGCTTTTCGAGAAGGCCAGCGGCGGCCAGGCATTGCAACACGCCCAGGGAGAACGTGGCGCTCCGGATGCCACCGCCGGAGATGGCGAGGCCAAAGGGCTTGGTGGGGTTCCAATGTCTGCGCTCGTCCTCTAGAAACTGCGCCGCTGTAAGAGACTTTTTGCCTTCGTCCATTCCGCGTTACCTCCGAAAAGAGATTAGCGGAACTTTGCGAAAAAATGGGACATCCGGAGGCAAGATTGTCGGGCTGACTAATTGCCGCCGAGCACCGGGGTCCGCCGGGGAGGAAGGCGCGAGGCTAGCCCAAGCCTTCCAGAAACTTCACCACCGCCTGGGCTGGTTCACCACCCTTGCGAGCATGCGCGATCAGCGTGATCTTGTGAGGACCCGGAATCTGGGCGGCATTGGGGAAGGCGGCGATGGCGGCCTTGACGAACTCCAGCTTGCCCAGCATGGCCGCGGCGTGGAGCTCAAGGGGCGCTCCTTGCGCGATGAGATACTCGGCGATTTCGCGTTGGCCCATGTGCCCGGCGCCGCCCAGGGCGGTCTCGTAGTCGCCGCCGCCCCAGTCGTAGGCTACCTTGATCAGGCCCGGCTGCTCGGCCAGCATCGCTTTCACCTTCACCAGGTCGCTGTGTCCGGCGCCCACGAACTCTTTCACCAGCTCAATGGCAATGGGCGGGCCTTTGTCCACCTTTTTGCGAGCGGGTGCTTCCTGCGCGGCAGCCGCCGCGGCAAACAAAGGTGCGGTGAGGAATTGGCGTCGGATCATGGGCGTTGAGACGAACGAAGTGCCTCAACCGTCACGCTCATCGCGCCAAAGGCGTCCTCTAAATGTTGCCGGTGACGCAGAACCGGGGCGAACAGGTCGCCCACGCGGTCAAAACGCTCCAGCGCATTGCGCAAGTGGAACTGCTGCGGGCGCAGCCCGGCCTTCACTTCGCCCCAATCGAGCGGCGTGGCCACCGGGGCGCCCGGGTGCGCACGCAGCACATAGGGCGCCGAGATGGTCTTGCCGCGTCCGTTCTGCAGATAGTCAAAGTACACCCGATTGCTCTGCCGCTTGGCGACGGCGCGCGGCGTGGTGAACAGGTCCGGCCGCTCCGCCGCCGCCAGGCGCGCCAGAATTTCGGCGAACGCCTTGGTCTGGTCATAGGTGTAGACCGGCTCCAGCGGCACGTAGAGGTGCATGCCGTCGCCACCGGTGGTTTTGGGGTAGCCCACCAAGCCGAACGATTCGAGCTTCCGCCGCAGGTAGTGCGCGGCTTCGACAATCAGGTCGTAGTTGCACTCCTGCGGGTCCAGGTCGATCAGCAGGAAGTCAGGGTTCTCGAGCGAATCGAGCCGCGACATCCAGGGGTTCTGGTCAATGCAGCCCAGTTGCGCCAAGTAGACCAGCTGCGCCCGGCTATCGCCCACCACCCGCTCCACCGCCTCCTCGCCATCGCGCAGCGTCGCTCGCCGGATCCATTCGGGCAAGCCTTCGGCATTCTTTTGGAAGAACGCCTCGCCATCGATGCCATCGGGATAGCGGCGCAGCGACAGCGGCCGGTCCTGCCAGTGCGGCAACAGCAGGCCCGCCACGGCATCGTAGTAGTTCAGGATGTCACGCTTGGTTACCTGGTCGGCCGGGTAGTAGAGCTTGGACAGATTCTTGATCCGGAACGTCTGGCCGTCAATCGAGACCGCCGTCTCCTCCTTGCCAGGCGGAATCAGCTCCGGCCGGGGCATCGCTTTGGTGACCCGCCGGACGCACTCAGCGGGGGCGATGTCATCGCGCAAACCCACGAAGACCGGCGCCCGCAGGCGGCCCTCCGCTGTCCATTCAAGAAACTTCACGGTCGCCACCAGCTCAGGCCGCGTCCAGGTGATGGGCTGGGGCAGCTTTACCGGTTCGGCGAAGGGGGACCGGTCTACCACCCGTTCGGCCAGCATGGTGTGGAGCCGGTGCATCAGCCGCCGGTCAAAACCGGTGCCGACGCTACCGGCAAAGTGCAGCTTGCCGTTGTCCCACACGCCCAGCAGCAGCGCGCCAAAATAGTCGCGCTCGCCTTTGGTGAAGCCTGCCAGGACGAACTCCTGTTCGCTGACGGCCTTGATCTTCAACCAGTCCCGGCTGCGGGCGGGCTCGTAGAAGCTGGCCGCGCGCTTGGCCATGATGCCTTCCAGCCCCTGCTGCCGGACCAGTTGCAACAGCTCCTCGCCGTGGTCGGTGAAGGTCTCCGACAGCTTTACGCCGTCACCGGGAACTAATACCGAGGCCAGCAGCTTCTTGCGGCTTTCGAGTGGCAGACCACGCAAGTCCCGGCCATCGAGATAGAGCAGGTCAAAGGCGAAAAGCACCGCCGGGCGGGAGCGCGTCATCTGCTGGATGGAACTGGGCCCGGAGGCCATGATGCGCGGCTGGATCCGCTCAAAGCTGGGGCGGCCCTGTTCGTCGAGCACGCAGATCTCGCCGTCAATGATGGCGGAGCGCGCACCCACCCGGATGCGCTCCAGTTCCGGATACTGCCGCGTGATCTCGTTGCCTTTGCGGCCGGTGAGGCGGACCACGCCATTCTCGATCAATGCCATCGCGCGGACGCCGTCCCACTTGATTTCGTAGATCCAGCCCGTGCCCGCGGGGACATCGTCGGTCAGCTGGGCCAGCATGGGGGGCAGCGAATTGGGCATCGGCAGCTCCGGCCGGGGCGTCACGTCGAGCGCGATCTCTTCCTGCGTCCGGCCGGACTTGACGCTCCAGTCATGTTGCTCAACGTCGTAGGGCGAGCGGACGTTCGCGTCCTTTTTCTTGATCAGCAACCAGTCGTTGGAATCCTTGCCCGTCTGCCGGTCCTTCATGCGGACCAGGCCGAAGTCGCCCTGGAGCTTTTCGCCATTGAGATGGAACTTAAAGTCGCCCCGTTCGATCTGCGCCGCCGCTGGAACGTCGGTCATCACCTCAAACGTTCCGGCATCCCACAACATCATGCTGCCGGCGCCGTAGTTGCCCTTGGGGATATTGCCCTCAAAGGTGGCGTACTCCACCGGGTGATCCTCGACATGGACGGCGAGCTGCTTAACGGCCGGGTCCAGCGACGGACCATTGGGGACGGCCCAGGATTTGAGCGTGCCGTCGATTTCCAGGCGCAGATCGTAGTGCAGGCGCCGGGCCGCGTGGCGCTGGACGCAGAACAGCCCCCGCTCGTGGACCGGCACGGCAGGCTCAGGTTCCGGCGTCTGGGAGAAGCGGCGTTTACGGGCGTATTCGTCAAGCGGCAGAAAGAGCGGCTCCTTGGAACTCCCTCATTCTAATCCGCCCCGCGCATTCTCGGGCGCGGCGGCCGCGGACGATACACTTGAGAGAGGGTTATGCTGCTCGGGTCGCGCTACTTATTCGATATCTTGATCGGGTTGCTGGCGCTGGCCCTCCTGCCGGGGCTGTATGACCGGCTGTTGAGCCCGAACTCCCGCCATGGCCGGGTGGCGCGGGCCTGCTTATGGGTCCTGTATTTGGCGGTGGTCACCGGCATCGTCCTGACGGTTCAGCTGAGTGTCGTCAAGAACCACCAGGAACCAGCACCGCTCTTGCGGGCCACCGGGCTGGCGCTATCGTTCACCGTACTCGGCTGTAGCCTGCTGTCCAACTTAATTCTCCGCGAGCGCGCGGTCAGCAGCGGCCGGCGCGAGTTTCTCCGGCAGGCGGGCCGGCTGGTGACCGCGGTTCCGGCCGTGGTGGCGGGATACGGAACGTTCATTGGCCGCCACGATTTCCGCTTGACCGAAGTGGATTTGCCTGTCACCGGCCTGCCCCGAGATCTGGAAGGCTTGCGCATTGCTCAACTTTCCGACATCCATATGGGGCCATTTCTGAGCGCGCGGGAGCTGGCCTGGCTGGTGGACATGGCCAACGGCACTCGGCCTCACTTGGCGGTGGTGACCGGAGACCTGATCTCGAACGCGGGTGACCCCTTGGACGACGCCCTGGCGACGCTCAAAAATCTGCGGGCGGACGCGGGCATTCTGGGCTGCCATGGCAACCATGAAATCCACGCCGGAGCCGAGGCGTACGTCACGCGTGAAGGCGCCCGGTTGGGCATGCGGTTTCTCCGGCACGAGGCCCAGGTATTGCGGTTCGGGCAAGCCTGCCTGAATGTCGCCGGCGTCGATTATCAGACCGACCGGGCGGGATATCTAAACGGGGCAGAAAAACTTGTAAAATCTGGCGCAATTAATCTGCTTTTATCGCATAATCCAGATGTGTTTCCTATTGCGGCCCAGAAAGGGTTTGGCGTGACGCTGGCTGGACATACGCATGGGGGACAGGTGAATCTGGAGATCTTGCGAGCCAACCTAAATATCACGACGTTTTACACTCCGTATACACTTGGCCTGTACCGTAAAGGCCCGGCATCGATCTACGTGACTTCCGGCATTGGAACCATCGGCGTTCCCGTGCGTTTCGGCGCGCCGCCAGAAGTGGCGCTGCTGCGCTTGCGCTCTGCCTAGGCCGCCGTGCGATACCTGATCCTCAGCGATATCCACGCCAATCAGCCCGCCCTGGAGGCGGTGTTGCACGAAGCCGCGGGCCACTATGACCAGATCATCTGCTGTGGCGACTTAGTGGGCTATGGCGCCGATCCGAATTCGGTGGTGGACTGGGCGCGGGCCAACCTTCAATCGGTGGTGCGCGGCAATCACGATAAGGCCTGTGCTGGGCTCGATGACCTGGAGTGGTTCAATCCCGTGGCCCGCCAGTCCGCCACCTGGACCATCGAGACGCTCAGCGAGGAAAACGTCACCTATCTGCGGGAGTTGCCACAAGGCCCGGTGGCGGTGAACGGCTACCAGATCCTGCACGGGTCCCCGGTGGATGAAGACGAGTATCTGGTGGCCGCGCAAGAGGTGGCTCGCGTCCGGTTCCACCTGCAGACCAAGCTGTCCTTCTTTGGCCACACCCACGTGCAGGGAGGCTTTCTACTGACCCGCAACGGTGTGTTGCGAATTCCCAAGACACCGGCCGGGCAGGATCATCAGGTGCTGGAGTTTGAGAACGACGTCTCCTACCTGATCAACCCCGGTTCGGTCGGCCAACCGCGCGACGGAGATCCACGCGCCGGGTATGTCATCTACAACTCCGGCCAGCAGTGGCTGACTTACCACCGGGTGGCCTATGACATCGCGCGCGCCCAGGCCAAGATCCATGAGGCTCGCTTGCCGCAGATGCTGGCCAACCGGCTCTCCAACGGCGCCTGAAGCTCCATCATCACCACGCTGGCGCAGCCTGATTCACCAACAGCAGGGGCCCGGCCGCCGCTCCGCGGAGGAGGGTCTGAAATGTTTGCATCAGAAATGCCTACACTTGTTTCATGCGAACAACGCTTGCCGTTCTCTGTTTGGTCATCTCGGCTCTGCCCGCGGCTGCCCAGTTGACTATTGAGCAAAGGGTCCAGGATTTCCAGCAACTCACCAGCCTTTACGCGCGCTATTACGCGCCCGCCCAGTGGAAGGCCATTGCGGTGGGGCGCAATATCTTTGATTTGAACCCCTACATTCAGCGTGTACGGGCCACCAAGTCTGACCTTGAGTACTTGGAGATTTGCGCCGAGTGGGTCACCTCACTCCGCGACGGCCACTCGGCCTTTGATGTCAACTCCGACTTTCAGATCTACCTGGGGTTTGACGTGGATCTGTACGATGGCAAGTATCTGATCGACTATATCGACCGGCGCCAGTATCCGGTGGCGCGCTTCCCTTTCACCATTGGAGACGAGCTGGTCTCGCTTGATGGCCGCCCGGCGGCGGCGCTGGCGAAAGATCTCAACCGCCTGGTGGGCTTGGCCAATGACCGCGGCGATGCCCGCTGGATCGGCTACTTGATGACGTTCCGCCCGCAGGCCTACTTTCCTCGCTCTCCAGAGATGGCGGAGCAGTCTACCGTGGTGATCCGCCGGGCGGAGACGGGAGCTGAGGAAAGCTACCAGCTCACCTGGAGCAGCTATGGCACGCCCCTGCTGAAGCTGGTGCCGGTGCCGGGCTTTTCCGCCGCGGCTTCGGCCGTCCGCACGCCTTCGACGTGGGTCAACTACCAGGAGCGTTCGCCGCGTAGCCTGATGCCGGCCCGGATCCCCATGAACCGCCCGAATCGCGCGCAGCCGACGGCCTCCGACGAGGCCAGCCCGGACACGAATGGCCTGGTGGGCTTTGGTTCCCGGACGCCCTACTACAACCGGCCGGACGGGTTCACCCGGCGGCGTGGGGTGGGCTCGGATCAACTCTACACGGGGGTCTACCAGTCCGGCGGCTTCCGGTTGGGGCTGATCCGCATCCCCACCTTTAGCCAGTCCACGGCCCAGCGCACCGCTCTGCTGGCCGAACTGAGCGCGGAGGTCACCTTCATGAGGCAGAACACCGACGGCCTGGTGGTGGATGTTTCACGAAACCCCGGCGGCTGGTGCTCAGCGAGCATTGCGGCCCGGCTGACCAACCGCCCGCTCCGGATTTACCAGACTCAGTACCGGCCCAATCTGGCCGAGATCCGGGACTACCAGGAAAGCCTCCTCCTGGCCGACGATCTAGGCGCGGAACAATGGGTCCTCGACAGCTTCGCTTACAACCTGGACGCCCTTAACACCACCGCGCAAACCTCCGGCGCCATGACCGGCGGGCTACCCGCCTGCGAAGTGCCGGAGTTGACCAACATTGGCCGGTTTGGCTTCTGGGGCTTGGCCGACGTCTACCCCGTGTGGCCCGGTGGCTATGACAAGCCCATCATTGTGGTGCAGGACGAGCTGAGCATGTCGCAAGCGGAGCACTTCACCGCCATGATCCAGGACAACCAGATCGCTCCCGTGGTGGGCGTCCGCAGTGCCGGGTTGGGCGGCTTTATCCTCTCCTTTGACGGCGGCCGCTTTAGCGAAGGTTCAGCCAGCGTCACCGGTGGCATCACCGAGCGCCGCACGGTCGCCCGCGCTCCCGGCCTGCCGCCAGCGCCCTACATCGAGAACATCGGCGTGGTTCCCGACATTGCTCTGGACGCCATGACTCGGGAGAACCTGCTGAGCGGGTACAAGCAGTTTGTCGATGGCTTCACCAAGATTCTGGTGGACCGCATCCAAGCCGCCCGCGCCTCGACGACGCCTGCCAACTAAGCGAAAGATCAGAACTTGCGCTCTGAGCCGGCACTGTCGCGCACACGGACCGGCTCAGAGGCGTTAAACTGCCAGTTTCATGGTTCTTTCCGACGTTGACATCCGACGCTATCTGGCCGAGGGCAAAATTCGCATCGCACCGGAGCTGCCGCCCGAGCAGTTTGGCAGTTGCTCGGTCGATTTCCGGCTAGGCAATGAGTTCTCGATTTTTGAGCACTCCAAGCACCCCTACATCGATCTCCGCAACAAAGTGGAAATCCAGAAGTTGATGCGCACCATCGCCGTCCCAGACGGGGAGCCGTTCATCCTGCAGCCGCGCGAGTTCGCCCTGGCGATCACCCACGAAACGCTGGAGCTGGATGACGACGTGTTGGGGCGCCTGGAAGGCCGGTCATCGCTGGGCCGCATCGGCATCATCGTGCACGGCACGGCTGGTCTGTTCGACCCCGGCTGGGCGGGCAAAGCGACGCTGGAGCTGTCCAATCTGGGCATCATGCCGGTGGCGCTCTACCCCGGCATGCGCATCTGCTCCATGACGTTTGAGCAGTTGTCCGGCCCCTCCAGCATGCCCTACCGCAAGAAGCCCGGCAACAAGTACGCGGGCCAGACCTCGCCCTTGGCCAGCAAGCTTTCGGGCGAAATCAAGGACTGACGCGCCACGCCGGCTGCCGAAAGGGGTCGGCAACACCACGCCGCTGAAGACGCTCTCCAAGCTATTGATTCCATTGAGAGCGCAGAATCGTCTTCATCGCTGTTGCGGCCCGCTGGGCCATGTTTACTCCCTCGCGGTCGCGGCTCAGAACGTAGCCCCCTGCGTCAGCTTGGGGCTTGTCCGGTAACCGCACAATAGCCCCAAGCTTCACTCATGGGGCTGATCGAAGTTGACCATCGATCGAGATCCTCCGCTACCCATAGCCGAGATGCGTGACTCTATGGAGAGCACAGAAAACGTCTTCATAACCTGTTGCGGCCCGCTGAGCCATGTTTGCTCCCTCATGGTCACGGCTCAGTAAGTTGATGCGAAGAGGAATGCACTTTCTGAGCCGCGCGCGTCAGCAAGCCAAGATGTTCCTTCGGAACAACAGAAGCGATGAAGAAGCCGCTGCCGACGCCCTACGTGGAATCAAGGGGTTAGGGGTCATTTTCGAGGCAGGGGTTAGGGGTCAGTTTCGAGGGAGCGGTCTTCGGCCTTTTTCCGCAGGCCCCTAGCGCCGGTGCGGGCAGTTGCACGGCTTGCCGTGATGCTGCATCCGCGCCAAGATGGGGCTATGCTCCGTCTTCTTGTTTTTCTTCTGACGGCGCTTTGTGGCGTGGGGCCCGTTTGGGCTCAGTTGACGCCCGATCAGCGCTTACTCGACTTCCAGACACTGGCTGGCTTGTATGCCAAACGCTATGCGCCCGCCAGTTGGAAGAGCACGGCCCTGGCCGTCAATATCTTTGATCTGAAGCCGTGGCTGGACCGTGTGCGGTCCGCCCCCACCGACCTCGACTTCTACCAGATCTGCGCCGAATACGTCGCCCAGTTCCAGGACGGCCATTCCAGCTTCCGCACTCCCAGCAATCTGGTGGCGGATTTGGGGCTGTTCACCGACATCTACGATGGCAAACTGCTGATCGAGCAGATCAACCGCACGCGCTACCCGGCCAACCTGTTCCCCTTTGCCGTAGGTGATGAGCTGGTGTCGATGGACGGGCAGCCGGTGGAAGCGATTCTAGCGGACCTGGTGCGGCAGAAGGGCTTCGGCACCTTGCGCGGTGCCCGGCGCATGGCGGCCGACGCGCTGCCCTACCGGCAGCAGATGTTCTATGCCAAGACCGCGGATCTGCCGGATGAGACCGAGGTGGAGATCCGGCGCGCGCAGACGGGGGTGCTCGAAAAGTACCGCCTGACGTGGCTCAAAACTGGCTCCCCCATCCGCACCATCCCGCCCGTGCCCGATCCTTTGCTGGCGTTGAATGCCGAAGACGGGCCCGGCAGCAGCGCGCCTTATCTGGGCCTGTTGAACGATCTGCGGAACTGGTCGCTCGATCCGCTGCTGCTGGGTGGCCAGCAGCGCACGGTGACCGATGAGAGCGGCGAGCAGGTCTCGCGCGAATACGTGCTGGGCTGGGGCATCCGGGCGCCCTATTACAACCTCCCGGCCGACTTCGTGATCCGCCGCGGCAACTCCGGTGGAGACAACTTCTACACCGGCACCTTCACCGCCGACGGCCAGCGGATCGGCTTTATCCGCATCCCCCACTTCAGCCCGCAGCTGGCCCAGTTCGCGGTGCGTGAACTGGAGGCGGAGATCGCTTTCATGAAGGCCAATACCGACGGCTTGATCGTCGATGTGACGCGCAACACCGGCGGCACCTGCGTGGGCCTCGACTACGCGCAGCGCCTGATCCCGCGCGAGGTCTATGCGTTTAGCGAACTCTTTCGCCCCACGCAGTCCACCATCAACAGCTTTGAATCGAGCCTCCGCCTGGCGCGGCTGCTGCGCGCCGAACCGTGGGTGATCACGACGTATGAGACGCTGCTGCAAGCGGTCACGGAGGCCGCCGCCGCCAACCGCGGCATGACCGCTCCGCTGCCCTCGTGCGCCCCGGCCTTCAGCCCCACCTTCATCGCCCCGCGCCTCACCTACCCGCCGCTGTTGGGTGACGATGGCCAACCGGTGGCCTACGACAAGCCGCTGATCGTGCTCGCCGATGAACTCTCGGTCTCCTTCGGCGACATCTTCCCCGCCATGATGCAAGACAACCGCCGCGGCCCCATCGTGGGCATCCGGACCGGTGGATTGGGCGGCTCGATCTCGACGTGGCAAGTGGGCGTCTACTCGGAAGCCACCGCCAGCACCACCAACACGCTGGTGGTGCGGCGCGGCGACGTCAAGGCCCCCGATCTGCCAGCCGCCCCCTACATCGAAAACATCGGGGTGCTGCCCGATATTGATCTCGACTACATGACCCGCGAGAATCTGATGACCCGAGGGCGTCCGTTCATGGGCAAGGTGACGCAGATCATGCTGGAGGAGATCCGGAAGCCGCGGGTGCAGTAGCGTATGGGGCCGGAGGCGGCTCTAGTTGGCCAACTCGCGTAATGTGTCGCGAAAGTGGACCATTCCCTGCTTGGCGATACGCAGCTGTTCATCCAACTCGGTATTGTGTGTACGCAGCGCAGGCTGTAGCCAGTTCGTGATCGCCTCCACACAGGCGTCCTCCACGCTCACTTGCCGCACGTCCGCTTCCGCTTTGAGGCGCCGGTACCGCTCTTCGGGTATCTCGATACCAACGGCCATGAGTGATGTCCACCAGCCAAACCCAAGATAGCAAGCGAACAGCCAAGCGGAGGCAGGTTAGCAGCCGAATGCCTCGGATCACAGTTTTTGATAGGGTGTGGGAACGAGTATGCAGAAAAGGCTGACCAAGTATGGCAATGATTTCGCGCTGGTAGTCGATCAGCCCATGCTGGAGTTGCTGAACATCGACGCCGAGACTCCGCTGGAGATCACGACAGATGGTTCACGCTTAATTATTTCGAAGGCCGCTCCGGATTCGCGCCAGAAGCGGCTTGAAGCGGCGCAAGCCATGGCTCACGAACGGTACACCAATGCGTTCGAAAAGCTGGCGGAATAACCGGGGCGAAATCGTGGGGCCCATCTTCTGTCTCGACGAAAGTCTGAAATGGAAAAAGCCCCGCGCTAACGCACGGGGCTAGTCGGCTGCTGCAAACTGGCGGTGGCGATCCGGCTATTTCCCGGTCCAGTCCGCGACAAAAATATTGAACTCGTAGCGGGACGTCGCCTTGTAGTCGGTGGAGATCACGAGCTTCTTGCCGTCGGGCGAGAACTCCGGGAAGCTCGTAAAGCCGCCGAAGTCGGTGACTTGTTCCAGGCCCGTGCCGTCGGCGTTGATCATGAAGAGCTCAAACCGGCGGCCGTCGCAGTTGTGCTTGTTCGAGGCAAACAGGATCTTCTTGCCGTCGGGCGTGAAGGTGGGCGCGAAGCTGGCGCAGCCGAAGTTGGTCAGCTGCTTTTCGTTCTTGCCCTCGGCGTCGGAGATGAACAGTTCCATCTTCATCGGAGCCACCATGTTGTCCTTCAGCAGGTCCTTGTACTTCTGCATGGCGTCGTGCTGGTTGGGGTGGTTGGCGCGCCAGATGATGTTCTTGCCATCACGCGAAAAGAACGCGCCGCCGTCATAGCCGGGCAGCATGGTCAGACGCTTCTTGCCGCTGCCGTCGGGCTTCATCGACCACGTGTCCAAATCGCCCGACGCCATCGAGGTGTAGATGATGCGGTTCTGCTTCCAGTTCACCGTGGCCTCGGCGTCATAACCGGGCGCATCGGTGAGCTTCTTTTGGATCTTGCCCGCGTCGGTGGCCAGATAAATGTCGTAGCCCGCAAAGACGCCCCACAGATAGCCCTTGCTGCGGTCAGGCGGAGGCGGGCACTCGTCGCCGGCTTCGTGCGTTGAGGCGTAGACGATGTGTTTGTTGTCTTTGAGGAAGTAGGCGCAGGTGGTGCGGCCTTTGCCGGTAGAGACCAGGTGCTGATCGGAGCCATCGGCGTTCATGACGAAGATCTGGTCGCACTTGTAGGGCTCGCGCGTGGTCTGGAAAATCAGGCGCTTCCCATCGGGAGCCCAGTAGGCTTCGGCATTCTGCCCACCGTTGGTGAGCTGCTTCAGGTTCGCCAGATACTTCGTCTCGGCGCTGAGCGTGGCCGCGCCCCAGGCGAGGGTGGTCGCGAAAAGGACAAATCGCATGGTCTTATTGTAAGGATGCTGTTACCGATTCTGCTACTGGCGGCCGATTTTTCCGCCCAAACGATTGCCGATGGTCTAAAGGGCGGCTACCAGGTGGTGATCGCCGACCTGAACAAAGACGGCCAGCCGGACCTGATTGCTCTCGCCAGCGGTCTCGATGAGCTGCTCTGGTATGAGAACCCCGGCAAGGCCGGCGGCCCGTGGCCACGCCACGTGATTGTGGGCGGGCAGAAGCGCATGATCAACTGCGCGGCGCATGACACCGATGGCGACGGCATCCCGGAGATCGTGATGGCGTCCTTGTTCGACAATCTGCCCAAGAACTCGATTGGCGGCGTCAGCGTGCTGAAACACCAGGGCGACCCGCGCGGGCTGTGGCAACAGACCGAGATTGACAAGCTGACCACGTCGCACCGGATCCGGTGGGCGGACATCGATGGGTCCGGCAAGAAGGTGGCGATCAATGCGCCGCTGGCGGGCTTCGGAGCCGATGCGCCGGACTTCCGCGCCCATGTGCCGCTGGTCTACTACCGGCCCGGTGAGTGGAAGCGCGAACTGATTGGCGAGCAGAACGAAGGCGTGGTCCACGGCATCCACGTCATCAAGTCCGGCAAGCATGACGCCCTCTTGACCGCCAGCTTCTTGGGCATCCACCGCTATGAATTGGGCGGCGGCACGTGGAAGCGCACCGAGGTATCAAAGGGCGATCCGGCGGCATGGCCCAAATCCGGGTCCAGCGATATCGCCCAAGGCAAAGGCTATCTGGCCGCGATTGAGCCGTGGCACGGCGGGCAGGTGGTGATCTACGAGAAGGGGCAACGTCAGGTGATCGACACCACGCTGGACCAAGGGCACACCATCCAGATCGTGGCCGACGGCGTCGTCGTGGCCGGGCACCGCGGCCCCAAAGGCGGCGTCAACCTCTACACCCGCACCAAAGGAACCTGGACCAAGAGCGTGCTCGACGAAGGTCTGAAGGCGAACTCCTGCGAAGTGGGGGACTTGAATGGCGACGGCAAGGCCGACATCGCCTGCATTGGCGGACCGACGGCGAATTTGAAGGTCTACTTGCGGCAGTAGGCGGTACCCCGCCGGTTTGCAGGCATGGCAAAATGGTAGTGAGATTTACCATTTCTTATGGCCACCACGGTACAGATCGATCAAGCGGGGCGTATTGTGATCCCCAAGGCTATGCGCCAAGCTTTGGAACTGACGGGCGGCGACGAAGTGGACTTGATCGTCGAGGGCCGAGAGCTCCGTCTCCGTGCCAAACCCTCCGCGGATGGCTTGGTCCGTAAGGGCAAACTGTGGGTAAAGCCCAAAACGGGACGCGCCATTGATCCCGCAGAGTTGCAGTTGGCGCTGGAGCGCGTGCGTGACTACGGGCAGCGGACCGCGAAGTGATCACGTTTTTTGATACTTCGGTGCTGCTGGCGGCGGTGTGGGAAGACGACCCGCGCCACGCGGCCAGCGCCAAGTTGATTAACGCCGGGAAGCCCCAGCAACACGCAACCGCCCTGCATTGTCTGGCGGAGTTCTACGCCACGATCACGTCACTCCCGCCGAAGCTGCGGGTGAAGCCCACTGAGGCTCGGCAGATTGTCGCGGGATTTCAGGAACAGCTACGGCTCGTCTCGTTGGCGGAGGCAGACTACGTTGCTGTGGTTGACCAGATGGCCGGGGCCGGAATCATGGGCGGTGCGATCTACGACGCCTTGATCGCTCGGTGTGCGGTTCAATGGGGCGCTTCACGCCTCTATACCTGGAATCTGGCTCACTTCACCCGGTTTGGCGGCCGCATCGCGGCCATTGCGGTTCAACCGGGCTAGAGCCGCTACCCCACCACCGCCGGTGCCGGCTTCATCTTGGCGATCTCGCGTTCGATCAAGCCCCGGTCCGTGCCGTTGAGTAGCTCCTGCATCACTTTGATGGTCTTGGGCTCATCAAAGCAAGCGGAGTGTACGCGCTTCAGGTCGGGGTCGATCAAGTCCGTCACGTCGATGTCCCAGACGTTCGATGGAATGGGCGAAGTGCGGCTGAGGCCGCTGCGGCCCAGGCGGCGTTCGCCGAAGTGTTTGAGGCCGGCCGAAACGCCCAGCGTTGTGTCGCGACCGGTGTAGAGCGCGGTGATGCGGTACGTAAGGTTGGCGATGGCGTCGCCGTCGCTCTTATCGATGTTCTCGCCGGACTTGAACAGGTCGGCGTCGACATCGGCCGCCACCATGATCAGCTGGTTGATCAGGCTGGCCAGCAGCGGCTGATTCTTGCGGCTCCAGAGAGTCTTGAGGCCCTTTTGCAATACGAAGTTGCCCATGCTGTGCGCGATCACCGAGATCTTGGCACGGCAGGATTTCTTGGGGTCCGCCACGGCGTCGGCCTGCTTGGTCACCATCCAGTCATAGAGATCACTGAAGACCTGGGCGACACCATCGGAGGAGTTGCGGGCGTCGATGCGATCCGGATAGTAGCCTAACGCCGTGCCGTCCGAAGGCCAACTGAACAGGATGCAGAGGCCCTTGTCCTTGTAGATGGTGTCCGTGATGCCCTGGTAGCGCTTCGCGGCATCGCCCCAGGAGTTGTTGAAGCCGTGAATGAAGACGCCCAGATGCTTTTGCTGGTCGCTGTCTTCCGGGTCCAGGATCAAGGGAAAGCGCGAGGTCTCCCGCTTCAGCAGGTCGATGAACACTTTCTTGTCCACCAGATTCCAGCTGGAGACCTGGTCGAGGGGCCCCTTGCCATCCGAGATGAAATAGCTCAACGGACCCAGGAACGGAGTCGGCTCCAGCTTCTCCGTCAGCTTGCGATTGGTGATCATCCAGTACATAGCCTGGATGATACACAAATGTCGCCAGGGGCTACCGCAGCAGGTCTTCGAGCACAGTCTTGGCGTCGGTCTTCGAGTCGCGGTACTTGACGATCACCGGCGTGTAGACCGAAATGCCCCACTCCTTGCCGATGCCCTTGGTGACGTTGCGGGCTCCGGCAACGACGACGGCTTCTTCCGGAATGATTAGCGGCTCATCGTCGGTGGCCGTGTAGACCTTTTCCCGCACCAGGTCGTACACCGGAGTGGAGCGGTTGAGAATCACGCCCGTGCCCAGCACCGCGCGCTTCTTCACCACGGTGCCTTCGTAGACGCCGGTGTTGCCGCCGACGAGCACGTCGTCTTCAATGATCACCGGCAAAGCCCCAACGGGCTCCAGCACGCCGCCGATCTGTGCGGCAGCGGAGATGTGGCAGCGGTCGCCGATCTGGGCACAGCTGCCGATCAGGGCATGCGAATCCACCATCGTGCCCGCACCCACATAAGCGCCGACGTTGATGTACATGGGCGGCATGCAGGTGACGCCACGGCCGACGAAGCAGCCGTCGCGAATCGAGGATCCGCCGGGGACAATGCGCACGCCGTCACTGGCCGACATGGGGCGCACAGGGTAAGTGGCCTTGTCGAAGAACGGTTGGCGCTGCGGGTCCACCGACATGTCGACAATGGCGCCGAGGCGGAAGCCGCACAGAATGCCCTTTTTCACCCAAGCGTTGACGCGCCAACCCGTGGCCGTCGCAGCATCGGGCTCCGCTGAGCGGATGGTGCCGGCGTTGAGCGCCGCCTTGAAATCTTGAAACAGCTTCCAGTCTGCGTCCGTAAAGGGCGCCTGGCGCTCAAACAGTGATTCGATGAGTGTTTGCAAGCAGTCCGGTCTCTTTCAGTACGGTCTTGATCTTGGCCAAGCTCGATTCCGATGGCGGGCACAACGGCAGGCGCCACACGGCTTCGAGAAGGCCCATCTCCGCCATCGCGGCCTTCACCGGGATGGGGTTTGATTCGACAAAGTTCACTTCCATCAGCGGCAGGTAGACCCGCTGCAGGCGACGCGCCGCCTCGAAATCGCTCCGCGCACAGGCTTGCGCAATGGCGGTCATCTCGGCCGGGATTTCGTTGGAGGCGACACTGATGATGCCCTTGCCACCCAACGCCATCAGCGGAATGGTGATGGAGTCATCACCGGAAAGCACCGCAAAGTCGGCCGGCACTTCATGGATCACCCGAGCCATCTGCGCCATGTTGCCGGAGGCTTCCTTGACGCCCACGATGTTGTCGATGGCGGCCAGACGCTTCAGCGTCGCTGGCTCCACGTTGACGCCCGTGCGGCCCTGGACGCTGTAGACGATGATCGGCAGATCAACTTCCGCCGCCAGCGCGGCGTAGTGCTGATAGAGCCCTTCCTGCGTGGGCTTGTTGTAGTAGGGCGTCACGGAAAGCAGGCCGTCGACGCCCAGCGCCTTCAACTGATGACCCAGTTCGATCACTTCGGCCGTGTTGTAGCCGCCGCAACCGGCCAGCACCGGCGTCTTGCCAGCAGCTTCTTCGACGGTGATACCCACGACGCGGAGATGCTCTTCCCGCGTCAACGTTGGTGATTCGCCGGTGGTGCCGCAGGGGACCAAGAAATCGATCCCCGCCTCAATCTGCCGCTGGACCAGACGCCGCAGCGTGCCGCCGTCAAGCGAGCCGTCCTGGTGGAACGGAGTAACCAGCGCGGTACCGCAGCCAGTGAATTTCATTTCAAGATCTCCCTGAACTCATACATTCCCTGCTTGCCCGCAATCCATTGCGCGGCTCGCAGGGCCCCGCGCGCAAACCCTTCGCGGCTCCGCGCCGTATGCCGCAACGTGATGGTGTCGGCGGCGGAATCAAACCCAATCTCGTGCGTCCCGGGCACCTTGCCCGCACGCGAGGAACTGACATCGACGTGCGCCTGATACCCGCCGCGCTTCATGTCACCCAGCAACTTCAACAGCGTCCCGGAGGGCGCGTCCTTCTTGGCCGAATGGTGCATCTCCCAGGCCCAGGCTTCGTAGTCGTGCTCATCGGCCAGCAGGCGCGCGGCGTCTTCGACGATCTTTGAGAACAATGCGACACCCACCGAGAAGTTGGCGCCATAGATCAGCCCCGTACCCGCGGCTTCGACGGCTGCCCGCGCTTCCGGAAGATGCTCCAGCCAGCCCGTGGTGCCGATGACGGCGTTCACCTTCAGTTCCGCAAAGCGGCGGATGTTGGTGAGCGCAGTTTCCGGCGTCGAGAACTCGATGACGGCATCACATGGCGGCAAAACATCGGGCGTCGCATCGAAAGTGGCCACCACGTCGCAGCCACATTCGGGCGCGAGCTCATGGATCATGCGCCCCATCCTGCCGTAGCCGACTAATGCGATTTGGGTCATTCAAACACCGCCGGGTCCAATTGCGAGAAGAACTCCGAGTGAAGCGATTCTACCGCTGACCGGAGGCTGGATTCTTCCACCACCAGGCTGATGTTCCGTTTCGAGGCGCCTTGGGAGATCATGCGCACGTTGGTGCCGTTCAGCGCCTTGAAGACACCGTGCGCCACACCGGGAGTGGAGCGGATGTTGTCGCCCACCAGGCTGACGATGGCCATCCCGTCGGCCACTTCCACTTCGGCAAACTGCTCCAGGTCCGCTCGAATGGCGGCCAGGTTGGCCGGGTTGTCGATCGTGAGCGACACGCTCACTTCACTGGTCGTAACCATATCCACCGACGTCTGGTGCTTGTCGAAGACTTCAAAGATGCGGCGCAGAAAGCCATGCGCCATCAGCATGCGCGTCGACTGAACATTGACCACGATGATGCCCGTCTTGCAGGCGATGGACTTGACGACGTTGGTGCACGGGACGCTAACACCCGTGATCCGCGTGCCTTCCACTTCCGGCCGCCGCGAGTTCAAGATCAGTACCGGGATGTTCTTTTCGACCGCCGGAACCACAGTGGAGGGGTGCAATACCTTCGCCCCAAAGTAGGCCAGCTCCGCCGCTTCCGCAAACGAGATCAGCTTGACGCGATGACCGCCCGGCGAGATCCGCGGGTCGCACGTGAGCATGCCATCGACGTCAGTCCAGATCTGAATCTCTTCCGCATCAATGCCGGCACCAATGATCGACGCCGAGAAATCACTGCCCCCACGGCCCAGCGTCGTGGTGACGCCATCCTCAGTAGCGCCGATGAAGCCACCCATGACCACCACCGCGCCGCGCGGGAGATTCTTCAACCGTTGATTCGTGGGCTCATACAGCGGCGCGGCCTGCGTGTGGCGCCCGTCCGTGATGACGTAGTCGCGCGAATCGGCGTGGACAGCATCGAGGCCCAAGCGCCGGAAGCTCGCCGTCACCAGCAGGCTGGACAAGCGCTCACCAAAGCTCGAGATGGCATCGACGGACCGCGGCGTCAACTCGCCCAGAATGGCTAGGCCGCGCAGCAACTCGGAGAGTTCGGCGAAGTGTTCGTCGATGGCCGGGTGCGCGCCCCCTTCGGTGACGTGATACTGCTTCAGCTGCTCGCAGAGCTCCAGCGCCCGCGTACGGCTGCCGCTGACGGCCTCTGCGGCCATGGCCAGCAAGCGATTGGTGGTCTTGCCCATGGCGGAGACCACCACCACCGGATGGCGATGAATCCGCGACTGGATAATGGTGGCGACGCGCGCGATGGCGGTGGCGGATTCAACCGAGGACCCGCCGAACTTCATGACTACGGACACTTGTCTATTGATCTCCTGAGTTGGCGATTGTGCGGGCGGGGCTGAAGTCCCGCTGCAGGCTAAGGCCTGCGCCACCTTGAGCAGGCGCTACAGCAGCCCTTCGCTGAGCATCAGCTCCGCATTCAGCACTGCGGCGCCAGCTGCGCCACGGATGGTGTTGTGGCCCAGCGCGATCATCTTGAAATCGAGCACCGGGCACTTGCGAAGACGGCCCACGAACACCGCCATGCCGTTCTCGCGATTGACGTCGCGGCGCGGCTGCGGGCGATCGTTCTCGGTCATGTAGATCACCGGTTGCGCCGGTGCCGACGGCAGATTGCGCTGCTGCGGGAGACCACGGAAATTCTCGATGGCCGCTCGGACTTCTTCGATCGAGGGCTTCGCGGCCAACTGCACCGAGATGGCCACCATGTGTCCATCCACCACTGGTACGCGATTGCAGTGCGCCGAAACGCCCGCGGCCAGATCGGTGAACTTGCCATCGGTATAGGCGCCCAGAATCTTCTGCGTCTCCGATTCCATCTTTTCTTCTTCGCTGCCGATGTAGGGCACGACGTTCGCCGTGATGTCCATCGACGGCACGCCCGGATAGCCCGCGCCCGAGATCGCCTGCATCGTGGTGACGATGATCTTCTCGATGCCGAACTGCTTTAGCGGACCCAGCGCCATCGTCAACGCAATGGTGGAACAGTTGGGGTTGGTGACAATCTGCCCCTTCCAGCCACGGTTGGCCTTCTGCGTGGCCAGCATGCCCAAATGCTCAGCATTTACTTCCGGCACCAGCAGCGGCACATCGGCTTCCATGCGGTGGTTGCGGGAGTTCGACACAACGGTATGCCCGGCTTCGGCAAAGGCGCGCTCAATCTCAGTGGCCACACCGGCATCCATGGCAGAAAAGACCAGCTTCGGCGCACTGGCCGTAGGCTTGCATTCCTGCACGGTCAGGCCGGCCGTCTTGGAGGGCATCACGCCATCCAAGCGCCAGCTGGTGGCCTCGCGGTACAGCTTGCCGGCGGAACGGTCGCTGGCGCCCACCCAAGTGAGATCAAAGATCGGGTGGTTCTTTAGGAAGTTGACGAAGTGCTGGCCCACCATTCCGGTGGCCCCCAGCACGCCAACGGGGATGCGTTGAAGTTCACTCATAACAGTTTTGGTTTTGACTTTCTGATTTATGCCAGCAGTTGCCGGCACAGGTTTTCGTAGATGCCGACCGCAGCGGCCAGTTGGTCTTTCGGTATGTGTTCATGCGCGGTGTGCGCCACATGGATGGTGCCGGGGCCAATCAAATAAGGTTTGCCCCAGGCGCCGCCAAAAGCGGGGATGTCGGTGGTGTAGGCCGCCACCATGGTTTCAAAGCCCGGCAGCGTGCCTAAATGCACGGCGCCGATGCAGAGAATCTCTTTCACTTCCACACCCGTGATCGTCTGCGCAATCCTTTGGCGCGTGGATTCGCCATCATCCACCAGACGGATGAACAGCTCCGCCTTGGCGATGTCCGGGATGACGTTCGGTGCCCGGCCGCCCGAGATGGTACCGATGTTCAGCGTCGAAGGGCCCATCAAGGCGTCGGACTCCAGCGGGATCTGCCGCACCTGAGCCAACGCGTCCAGCAACTTGTCGATCGCCGATTCGCCCAGCTCTGGATACGCACTGTGGGCCATGCGGCCATGGGCGTGAAACTCAAAGCGGAGCGCGCCCTTGCTGCCGACGGCCAGCTTGTTCTCGGTGGGCTCGCCATTGATCAAAAACTTCGACCCGCGCGGCGTCTTGGCGGCAGCATAGGCTCCGGCACTGTTGCGCTCTTCACCCACGACAAACAGCAGTGCCACGCGCCGCTCGCCGGCCTTCAACAGCCGCTCACAGGCGACGATCATGGCCGACATCAGGCCCTTCACATCACAGGCGCCACGGCCCCAGATGGTGGAATCGTCTTCGCGCGACGGGATGAAGGGCGGCACGGTGTCCATGTGCGTCGACATGGTCACCACCGGCTGGTCAAACCACAGGTAGATGTTGTCGCGGCCGGGCTCCACCGGCATGCGTTCCAGCGTGCCTTGATAACGCTGAGCCAACGGGCTCAAATGTTGGAAGAGAAAATCACCAACGGCGGTTTCGTTGGGCGTGATCGACTCAATGTCGATGAGGGTGCGGGTAAGTGCGAATAGTTCTTGCATAGTTTCGATAGCGCTCCACTCCGTTTCGCTCGGCACCGGAGCCCGTTTCGGGGTCTCAAGATACGGCGAGGGGTGACAGTGGCTGGGATTTAGCCCAACTCACCAATCGTCAAAGCACAACCTTGCGCCCTGCGATTTCGGCGGCCGATCCCTTTCATCCCCGCTCCGGAAGGTTCCGGTAAAACAGCGAGCAATACTTTTGACGGTCGCGCCTCTATCAATTGCCGCTTTTGGCGGTCAATTCTGCCGCCTTTGGCGGGCAGCTTCCCAACTTGCGCTGGGAATTCTCAGCTTAGCGAATGCGATAATCGAGAGTCAATGCCAGTACGGCGCAGGTGGGACGCAGCGGGAGTGGTCGCCCTGCTATTCGTGAACTTTTGGATCGCCGGAAAACTGTTCCGGTTGGAGTACTCCGCCTTTACCGGCTCCATTGAAGCCGCCTACATTTCCATCAGCACGCAGATCATTCAGCAGTGGCCGCATTTTGACTGGTTCCCGCTCTGGTACGGAGGCATTCCGTTTCAGAACGCGTATCCGCCTCTGTTGCATTTCGTGGTGGCCGGTTGGGCCCAGCTGGCAGGCGTCAGCACGGCGCTGGCGCACCACGCCGTTACGGCGGCTACCTACTGCTTGGGGCCGGTTTCGCTCTACGCGTTGGCACGAGTGCTGGGCGCGGGCCGCATTCCGGCCTGGGCGGCGGCGCTGGTCTATTCCACCGTGTCGCTGTCGGCCTGGCTGCTGCCTTCGGTTCGAGCCGACGTTGGGGGCTTGTGGCATGGCCGCCGCTTCCACGCGCTGCTGGCCTATGGCGAAGGCCCGCACGTCACCGCCATGACACTGCTGCCGCTGGCGATCGTGGCGCTCCACTTCGCGCTGCGGCGGCGTTGGATCTGGACCGCTCCGCTGGCGCTGGCCGCGGTGGTGCTGAGCAACTGGTTGGGCGGCTTTGCGCTGGCGGCGGCGGTGTTCTGCTACTTGGTCGCCTTCGCGCGTGATCGTCACGATTGGTTCCGGACGGTGTGGATCGGCGTGTGGGCCTACGCTCTGGCCATGCCGTGGATTCCGCCCACGACGCTCGAGGCGGTCAGACTGAATGCCCAGCGGATCGGCGGCGACTTCCGGTTTGGTTGGCCCAATGCTCTGGGCCTGATCGCTCTGCTGGTGGTGGCCATCCTGGTGGCGCGTTGGCTGAAACAACCGGCGGCCAAGTTTGGCGCGGCCTTTACGGTGCTGATGGCGGGTGTAACGCTGATCTGGGAGTGGGCGCACTTTGCTCTGGTGCCGCAACCGATGCGCTATCACCTGGAGATGGAGATGGCGCTGTGTCTCCTGCTGGCGGCCCTTGTACCGGCGCGAACGTGGGCACTGGCCGTAGTCGCTGTACTCTGCGCCTACCCAGCCTTCAGCACCCGCACTTGGGCGCGGAGCATCATCCAGCCCATCGACATGACCGCCACCTCGGAGTACCGTGTGGCGCACTGGTTTGACCAGCACATGCAAGGGCGGCGCGTGATGGCACCGGGCTCTGTCTCTTTTTGGATGAACCACTTCACCGCGACCCCGCAGATGGCCGGTGGCTTCGACCAAGGCATCGTCAATCAAACTCAGCCGGGCTCGCACTTCCAGGTGCTCTCCGGCATGGGCGCGGGGGACCGCGAAGGCGCGGTGGCCATCGGTTGGTTGCAGATGGTGGGCGTCGATGCGGTGGCGGTGAGCCAGGAGGGCAGCAGCGAGGTCTTCAAGCCTTTCGCCCATCCGCACAAGTTCGACGGCCTGCTGCGGGAGCTGTGGCGGGAAGGCGGCGATGTGGTCTATGAAGTGCCTCGCACCTCGTCATCACTGGCGCGGATCGTGCGCCCGGAGGAGATGCCCCACGGCCCGATCATCAACGAGGATTTGAAGTGGGCCCAAACCTACCTCGCCGCGATCAACGATGCCGTCCGCCCGCAACCGGTAACAGAGTGGCTGGATCGCAGTCGCCTACGGGTGCGCGCGAAGTTGGCACCGGGCGAACTGGTGTCAGTGCTAGCGACCTATCACCCTGGCTGGCGGTCGAGCGTGCCGCTTGAAAGAGACCTGCTGGGCCAGATCTTGTTGAAGCCCGCGACCGCCGGCGACCAGACGTTCGACCTGACCTTTGACGGCGGCACCGAGATGATCGTCGCCCGCAGTGCGTCAGCACTGGCCATGGCGGCCATGCTGGTGAGCGCACTTCGCCGCCGGAGCCGCCGCGCATGAAGTGGCTTTGGCTGGTCGCGCTGACGGCCGTGGTGATCGCCACGCGCGTACCCTATTTTGCGCAGCAGCTGTTCTCCTATGACGACGTCAATCTGGCGTACGCCGTGGGCGAACTGGACGTCCGCCAGAGCCAGCCGCACCCGCCCGGCTATCCGCTTTTTGTAATGGAGATGCGCGTGCTGAAGTTATTGCGCGTGAAGCGAGCAGAGAGCATGCTGCAGATTCTGGCCGTCGCGGGCTCCGTCGCGGCGCTGGCGGTGATGATCTGGGGCTTTCCGAATTTTGCCGGGCATTGGGGTGCGGCGCTGCTGGCGATCCATCCCGTGTTCTGGTATGCGGGCCTCACGTCCGCGCTGCGCGTCCAGCTGGCATTGATGTCGTTGCTCGTGGCGGCGGCCTGTTGGCGCGCCTGGGAGAAGCGGCCCGGTTGGGATGTGCGCAGCGCCTGGATCTTTGGGCTCGGCGCGGGCATCCGGCCGGAGTTGGGGCTGGTGCTGCTGCCGCTGTGGTGGTGGACGTCGCGCCGGGCCTGGAAGCACTGGCTGGCGGCCGTAGCCCTGTGGCTGGCGCCGCTGCTGTGGGCCTCCGGTGGACCCATCGCCTATGTGCGCTACACCTGGCATTACTTGCAGGACCAGTCACGGCTCACCTCCGGGCTCTTCGGCGCGGACACGTTGACCTGGATCCGCATCGGCGTCTGGCTGCTGGTGTGGATGCTTTGCGGCGTGCCAGGTTGGGCGCTGGCGTGGCCGCTTTCCTGGCGTCCGGCGTCGAGCTTCACAGCGATGTCGAGCTTCACAGAAATCCCGTGGCGCTTCCTGGCGCTGTGGACCTTGCCCGGCGTCGCCTTTGCCTTCCTGGTCCACGTAGCCGATCCGGGCCAAACACTGGCCGTGGTGGCGCCCATTTGCCTGATCGGCGGCATGATCTTTGACCGGGCACTCGAACGCCTGGCCCCTCAAGCCACGCTGCTGACAGTGGCCTGCGTGGCGGGCGTGCTGATCACGCTGCTGCTGCGGGACTACCCGATGTACGTGGCCGCCTGGGCGATCCCTCTCGTCGCCCTGCTGGCGGGCGGGCTGATCTGGCTCCGCCCCAGCTCCCGCTGGCTGGCCGGTGGATTGACGCTCGCCCCGGCCGTGATCGTGTCCCTGCTGATCTTCGGAGGACGTGGATGGTACACGCAGGGGCCGCTCGAACATGTGGCCAGCGCGCTGGCGGCCACCTCTTATGAACAAGTGAAACAGACCACCGATATCGACGACCGCACGATCCGCGAAGTCCGCGCGTTGCTGCAACCGGGCGGCACGATTGCCTGGGAGCGCGGCATCACCTCGTGGCGGAAGCTCACCTACTACTTCGGCGGGACCCCGGTGTTGGTGCTGGATCGCAAGACCTTGGACCCCAACTCCGCCTCCATCAAGACCCTCTGGCTAGGCCCGCGTCAACAGACGCTGGTGCCGCTGTCGCCGGAGGCGCCGATCGTCTGGGTCCGCGGGCCGCAGTCCGCGCAACGCTGTCCGCAACCGGAGCAATTTGTCTGCGCAGGAAAGGGCGCGGAGATCCCATGGTGATGCTCTTCTTGAAGCGCTTGGGCCGGACGTTCTGGCAAGCTTCCACCGATGGCTGCCTGGGCTGCGCCAAAGGTGCAGCGTACTCGGCGCTGCTGTCGATCTTCCCTGTGCTCTCCAGCTTGACGGCGATCCTGGCCCAGGCCAATGCGGAGCGGTTGGCGCAGACCTTGGCGCGGCTGCTGTTTGAGGTAACGCCCGACGGCGCGGAAGGGCTGCTGCGCCATACCTTGACTGCCCGCGGAGCCAAGCCGATCTACCTGCTAATCGGGGCGGGCCTGCTGTCGGCGATTGCGGCCTCGGAGGTGATGCTCAGTTTGATGGATGGCTTCCAGGCCGCCTTCCGCGTGCGGACCGGCCGTGGCTTCTGGCGGCAACGAATCGTGGCCATGGCCCTGGTGTTCGCGGCGGCCCTACCGGCGCTGGCTGCCTCGGCCTTTGTCATCTACACCGGCGGCGCGTTTAGCTACGTGCCGGCCGTGGTCGCAGTGGCCCTGGCGACCATGTTGCTCTACCACTTCGGCCCGGACTTGCCCGACCACCTGATGCGCACCCCCGTCTGGCCCGGCGCGCTGATCGCCACCGCCCTGTGGGTGATCTCCACCGTCCTGTTTGTCGCCTACGTGCGCTACATGGCGAATTACAACATCATCTACGGGTCCATCGGCGCCGTCGTGGCGTTGATGGTGTGGTTGTATCTCTTGATGGCCAGCGCCTTGATCGGCTGCGAGTACAACGCGGAACGGCTGCGGGAGAAGGTCTATCCTGGAGAAGGAGAGTAAATCATGCCCACGGCTAAAGATGAAGTGCGTCGATTGCTCGACGAACTGCCTGACACAGCAAGCCTGGAAGACGTTCAGTACTCGCTCTACGTGCGCGAACGGATCGCGCGGGCCCGCGAAGAAGCCAAGGTGGGCGACGTTCTCGATCAGGACGAAGTCGAACGCCGCATGAGCCAGTGGCTAACCGAGTAGTCTGGACGACGTCCGCTTGGCAGGAGCTCGAATGCGCTGCCAGCTTTATCGCGCGGGACTCGCCACGCTAGGCCGCTGGGTTGGTGGCCGAGGCCCGCTCTTGCGCCCGCTCCTTGCGAGTTTTTCCCCGCCGAGGTCGCATAGTGCCGGAATGGCGCGATGAGGCCGTTCGTGAAATCTTCGTCAAGAACTATCGCTTGATATACGAAGTAAGCCACAGTGGCGTCACCGTTCTAGCTTTCATTCACGGCGCACGCCAACTACCACCTCATATCTGGTAACGCACCTTCCGCCCCACCTTCCCGTTCCCCGGCGAAAGCTGCCAGAATTTCACACATGCTTCGCCGGATCTCCCTGACGCTTGCTCTTTCTCTGTGCGCCCTCTCTCTGGCCGCGCAATCCCGCATCACCACTCCACTCCAAGAGTTCGGGTTTGAGGTGGGGGCCGACTATCACCTGATCAACTACACGCAGATGGAGAAGTACTGGCAGAAGCTGGCCCGCGAGTCGGACCGGATGAAGCTGGTGGACATTGGCAAGACCGAAGAGGGCCGCCCGCAGTGGATGGCCATCATCAGCTCGCCCGCTAATCTCAAGCGACTGGACCACTACCAGCAGATCTCAAAGCGGCTGGCGCTGGCCGACGGGCTCACCGATGATCAGGCGCACGAGCTGGCGGCGGAAGGCAAGGCGGTGGTGTGGATCGATGGCGGGCTGCACTCCACTGAGACCGTGGGCTCACAGCAGTTGATCGAAATGGTCTACCAGATGGTCAGCCGTGATGATCGCGAGACCAAGCGGTTCTTGGATGACGTGATCCTGCTAGCCGTGCTCTCAAACCCCGATGGCATGGAGCTGGTGGCCAACTGGTACATGCGCGACAAGGACCCGCGCGAGCGCCGCCTGGCCGCCGTGCCCCGGCTCTATCAGAAGTACATCGGCCACGACAACAACCGCGACAGCTTTATGAGCACGCAAGCCGAGACCACCAACATGGGCCGGGTGCTCTACAAGGATTGGATCCCGCAGGTGATGTACAACCACCACCAGTCCGGCCCCGTGGGCACCGTGCTATGGGCACCGCCATTCCGCGAGCCTTATAGCTACCGGTTCGATCCGCTGATCTTGACGGGCATCGATGTGGTGGCAGCTGCCATGCACAACCGGTTTGCGGTGGAAGGCAAGCCGGGCGCCACCGAGCGCAAGGGCGCACCGTATTCCAACTGGTTCAACGGAGGCCTGCGCTCCACCACTTGCTACCACAACATCATCGGCCTGCTCACCGAGATGATCGGCAACCCCACGCCGATGGAGATCCCGTTCGTGGCGGCCCGGCAGTTGATGACCTACGACAACCCCAACCCGATCGTGCCGCAGAAGTGGCATTTCCGGCAGTCGATCGAATACTCCATCACAGCCAATCGCGCGGTGCTGGACGTGGCGTCGCGCAATCGCGAACTGCTGCTCTACAACATCTACCGGATGGGCAAGAACTCGATCGAACGCGGCAGCCGCGACCACTGGACCATCCTGCCCAAGCACGTCGAAGGGGCAAAAACGTTCGAGCAGCTGCGCGACCCCGCTCAACGTGATCCGCGCGTCTACGTCATCCCGGCCAACCAGCGCGATTTTCTGACGGCCATCAAGTTCGTTCACGCGCTCCAGAAGACCGGCATCGTGGTGCACCGCGCCGCCCGAGCGTTCTCGGCCAACGGGCGCGAGTTCCCCGCCGGGTCGTTCGTCGTCAAGACCGCGCAGGCTTTCCGGCCGCATGTGCTGGACATGTTTGAGCCGCAGAACTACCCCAACGACTTTCAGTATCCTGGCGGCCCGCCCATTCCGCCCTACGACAATGCGGGCTGGACGGCGGCGTTCCAGATGGGGATTGAGTTTCACCGCTTGCTGGATGACGTGGCCGCGCCGCTGATCGTGGCCGAAGACCCGGTTCGCATTCCAGCCGGTAAGGTGGAACCCGGCACCTCCGGTTGGGAGCTGACGCTCGATAGCAATGACGCCTATCGCGCCTTGAATGCGTTGGGCACCACCGCGATGGTGAGCGGCAACAAGCTCTACGCCCCGGCCTCCGCGCAAGCCACGGTGGAACGCTTGGCCACAGAGATGGGGCTCAGCTTCAAGGCTGCTGCGGCCGAGGGTAAGGCGGTGAAGGTGCCGCGGGTGGCGTTGCTGGATGTCTATGGCGGCTCGATGCCGTCGGGTTGGATGCGCTGGCTGTTTGAGCGCTACGGCTTCCAATTTGAAGTGATCTATCCCGAGACGTTGAACAAGGGCGACCTAAGCGCCAAGTACGACGTGATCGTGATGCCGCAGGGCACCTACGGACGCGAGGGAGCACGGGAAGGTGCGGGCGGCGGTCAACCAAAGCCAGAAGCGATCCCGGCTGAGTTCCGTGGCTGGCTAGGCTATGCCAGTGCCACAACTGCCGCGCCACAACTGAAAAGCTTTGTCGAAGCCGGTGGGACTGTCATCGCCCTGGGGTCCTCCACGCGGCTGGCGGCGGATCTCAAACTGCCGCTCACCAATCATCTGATGGAGCGCTTGCCCAGCGGCACCGAGCGCGTGCTGCCGCGTGAGAAGTACTACATCCCCGGCTCTCTGTTGCGCGCAGCCGTGGATACGCGCCATCCGGCCACCACGGGCATCACTCCGCAAGTGGATCTCTACTTTGACAGCAGCCCCGTCTTCCGCTTGGCCCCCGATGCAGCGCAGCGCGGCGTCACGGCGTTGGCTTGGTTCGACGGCCCGGCGCCCCTGCGCAGCGGCTGGGCTTGGGGGCAGCACTACCTCGACGGTGGCGTGGTGGCCGCCGTCGCCAAGATGGGCCAGGGGCGAGTCTATCTGTTCGGGCCCGAGATGACGTTCCGCGCCCAGCCGCACGGGACGTTCAAGTTCGTGTTCAACGCCATCCATTCGATGAATATCGAGCGGTAGCTACCCGGCATCAACGAGTAGTGCCCTGGGGCCAGCCCGCCTCATACTGAAAGGATGGCCTATCACGTCGCCGTCAACTATTCGCCCAAAGGTGATCAACCGCAGGCGATTGCAGAGCTGGTGCAGGGCATCCGCAACAATGAAGACCATCAGGTGCTGCTGGGCGTCACTGGATCCGGCAAGACCTTCACGATGGCCAAGATCATCGAGGAGACCAACCGGCCGGCGCTGATCCTGGCGCACAACAAGACTCTGGCCGCGCAGCTCTACCACGAGTTCCGGACGTTCTTCCCGGCCAATGCGGTCGAGTACTTTGTCAGCTACTACGACTACTATCAGCCGGAAGCCTACATCCCTTCAAGCGACGTCTACATCGAGAAGGAAGCCACCATCAACCAGGAGCTGGACAAGCTCCGCTTGGCGGCCACCCGCAGCCTGTTTGAGCGCCGCGATTGCGTCATCGTGGCCAGCGTCAGCTGCATCTACGGCATCGGGTCACCAGAAGCCTATTACGGCATGTTGCTGATGCTCGAAAAGGGCCGCACCTTCCCGCGGCAGGACATCACCGCGAAGCTGGTCGAGATCCTTTACACGCGCAGTGATAGCGACTTCACGCGCGGCACGTTTCGTGTGCGTGGCGACACCATTGAGGTCTTCCCCACCTACGACGACTACGCCTACCGCATCGAGCTGTGGGGCGACGAGATCGAGAGCCTTTCGCAGATCGACCCGCTGCTGGGCCAAGTGAAGCAGACCTACGAGCGCCTGCCCATCTATCCCAAAACGCACTACGTCCTGACGCCCGAAACCAAGGCTTCGGCGTTGGTGTCGATCGAAGAAGAGCTGAAACAATGGCACCCGCAGCTCGAACAGCAAGGCAAGCTGATCGAAGCGCAACGGCTGTGGCAGCGCGTCCAGTTTGACCTGGAGATGATCCGCACCATCGGCTACTGCCACGGCATCGAGAACTACTCGCGCCACTTCTCGGGCCGCTTGCCAGGGCAGGCGCCGCCGACGCTGCTCGACTATCTGCCGCACGACGCGCTGATCTTTCTGGATGAGAGCCACCAGACCGTGCCGCAGTTGCAGGGCATGTATGCGGGCGACCGCAGCCGCAAGGAGACGCTGGTGAAGTTCGGCTTCCGCATGCCCAGCGCGCTGGACAACCGGCCGCTGACGTTCCAGGAGTTTGAGAATCGCGTCCATCAGGTGGTCTACGTGTCGGCCACGCCCGGGCCGTATGAGTTGACCAAGTCCCAAGGTGTCGTGGTGGAACAGATCATCCGCCCCACCGGCTTGATCGACCCCGAGGTAGAGATCCGGCCAATCAAGGGCCAAGTGGACGATCTGTTGAACGAGATCCGCAAGCGCACGGAGCGCAACGAGCGGACGCTGGTGACCACACTGACCAAGCGCATGTCCGAGGACTTAGCCGAATACTTCACCGAAGTGGGCGTGAAGTGCCAATACCTGCACAGCGAAGTCTCCACGCTTGACCGCATCAAGATCCTGCGCGATCTGCGCAAGGGCGCATATGATGCGCTGATCGGCGTGAACCTGCTCCGCGAAGGCCTGGATTTGCCGGAGGTGTCATTGGTGGCGATCTTGGATGCCGACAAGGAAGGCTTCCTGCGTTCCACCGGGTCACTCATTCAGACCATTGGCCGCGCCGCCCGTAATCTGCAGGGCCGGGCGATTCTTTATGCCGACGTCATGACTGATTCCATGCAGCGCGCCATCAGCGAGACCAACCGCCGCCGCGCTATACAACGCGCCTACAACGAAGAAAATGGAATAACTCCCGAAAGTATTATCAAGCCGATCGATATGAGTTTAGTGCGAGTGGCCGAGGCGGACTATGTTACTGTTCCCTTGGTGGCTCAGGACGTGATCGACGAGATGACGCCGGAACAGCGGAATACTCACCTGGGCGAGTTAGAGGCGCAGATGAAGGAAGCCGCGAAGCGCTTTGAGTTCGAGCGCGCTGCTCAGATCAGAGACCGCATCAAGGCGCTACGGGGGCGGGGACTCTATGTGGAATCGGGAGATAGTTCCCGCTAGGTCAGTGGGACTGGCCTGCGTCGGAGCGGTGAGCCAGTCGTGGGTGGCACAGCTGCCGGGTCTCAGCGGGTGGCTGGGGCCGGTGCGGGCGCTGACGGCCGCCGCTAGCACCCGCGTGGTGCAATCGTTGCGGGCCGGTGCCGCCACCGACAATTGGACCGTGATGGCCGGATGTCCGGCCGTGCTGATCTATGCGGAATCTGGACTCGGTTCCCTAGTACGAGCCATGGCGGAGTCCGGCTCACCATGGACCGGTACCGCCCTGGTGCTCTGCTCACAAACCGAAGACAGCCGCGCGCTTGATTGTTTGAAGCAGCTGGGGGCGCACACGGGATCGTTGGCGATCATCGAAGAGGGCCCGTATCTGGTGGAGGGTGATTCCGGAGTGGCGCGGTTGATCCAGGGCATCATTGGAGGGCACCGCTCGCAATTGGTGAAGGTGCGCCGCGAAGCGAAGCTGCCCCTGCTGGCCCAGCTGGAAGCCTCACTCGCAGCGGCACTGCCGCCACTCACCCAGGCCGCCGCTCACCTGCGCGAAGCGGGCCTCTCGGCGGCGGCGGCGCAAGCACTGGTTTTGTCGGCCTTCCAACGGGAGGCACGCACGCGCCTGAAATCTCCCCCACGGCGGCCGGTGGCGCCGTTAGCGCCGGCTGAACCGGAAGACGGTGGTGGACCGGTAGCTGGAGCCACCCTTTAGCACCGCCGACGGAAACGACGGTTGGTTGGGCGAATCCGGGAAGTGTTGCGTTTCAAGACACAGCGCCGCGTTCTTGCCGTAGCTGACCCCGCCCTTGCCCTTGATGGTGCCGTCGAGGAAGTTGCCAGTGTAGAACTGCACGCCGGGCTCGGTGGTCAGCACTTCGAGCACGCGTCCGGAGCTGGGGTCATAGACTTGAGCCGCCAGCGCCGGCTCCGCTGAAGCGCCCGCGGTGAGCACGAAGTTGTGATCATACCCGCCGCCCAGCTTAATCTGCTCATCATTGGCCGCAATGCGGGCGCCCACGGCGGTGGCGTTGGTGAAATCAAATGGCGTCCCGCTCACTGCACGGAGTTCGCCGGTGGGGATTAGCCCGGCGTCGACCGGCGTGAAGCGGTCCGCCTTCAGCAGCAGCTCATGCTTCAAGATGTCGCCCGTGCCGGCCAGGTTGAAGTAGGCATGGTTGGTGAGGTTCACCACGGTGCCTTTGTCCGATGAGGCCTCATAGGCGATCCGGAGTTCATTGGCTTCGGTGATTGTATAGGTCACCTTCGCCGTCAGCGTGCCAGGGTAGCCTTCTTCGCCATCGGCGCTGACATAGGTGAACTCAATGGCATTGGGCCCCGCTTCCCGGGCCCGCCAGAACGCTTTATCAAAGCCCTTCAAGCCGCCGTGGAGATGGTTGGTCTTGTCGTTGGTGGCCAGCTTGTACTCGACGCCATTCAACGTAAAGCGGCCCTTGGCAATGCGGTTGCCATAGCGGCCCACAATAGCGCCGAAGTAAGGATGGGTGCCCTTGTAGCCGTCGAGCACGTCAAAGCCCAGCAGGACGTCGCCCAGCTTGCCGGCGCGATCCGGCACCTTGATCGACTGAAGAGTGGCGCCGTAGTTGAGCAGCGTCACCTCCATCCCGGCTTGATTGGTGAGGCGGTAGGGAGTCACCCGGTCCGGCTGAATCGACGGGGCGGGTCCACAGGCGGCCAGCAAGAGCGCGGCCACGGACAGGGCGGCGGAGTTCGGCGAGATCTTCATCGGACTCCATGGTATAAGAGCCGCCGCGGCACTGGTGGAGGCACGTGCGCGCATCGAGACAGACGGACATCATTGCGGATACAATGCCCACGTCATGAACCGTCGCCGATTTCTGAAAACCTCGCTGGCCGCGGCCGCCGCCGCTGGATTTCCGCTCGCCCGCCGCGCCGATGCGGCGATCAAGAAGATGAAGATCACGCGGGTGCGATTGTACGAATCGCCCATCAACCGCCCCATCATCAACCAGAGCCACCACGTCATCACCATCGAAACCGATGCCGGCATTACGGGCATTGGCGAAGGCGGCACCGCGGACCTGATCAACGATTGCGCCGTGCAGTTGATCGGCAAGGACCCGACCAAGATTGAAGCCCTCTGGCAGGAGATGTACCGCGGCTACTTCTACCCGCCCGGCCGCGAAAAGATCCATGCTCTAGGCGGCCTGGACATGGCGCTATGGGACATCAAGGGCAAGGCCTTGGATGTGCCGGTACATGAACTGCTGGGCGGCACCGCGCGCGATCACGTGGAGTGCTATTCCACGGGCTTTCCGGCGAACGGACGCAACACGCGGGACACGGCCAAGGCCTGCGTCGCGGCGGGCTTCCGCGCCTTCCGCACGGGTGTTCTCGATGGCGGACGCGACTCGCACGGTGGCGGAACTCCGGGCCGCTTCATCTCGCAAGAAGTGGTCACCCGCACGCATGAGCATTGCAAGGAAGTGCGCGAAGGCGTGGGCGGTGCCGGGCGCTGGGCCATTGACTATCACACGCGCCTGGACTTCCCGGACGCCGTCCGCCTGTCCAGCCTGATCGAGAATCTCGAACCCTACTTTGTCGAAGATCTGATCCGCAGCGAGAACCCCGGCGTCTACCGTCAACTGCGGCCCATGGTGAAGGTGCCGATTGCCGTAGGCGAGCATTTTGGCGACAAGTGGGACGGCCTGCATGAGCTGGTGGAAAACCGGCTGATCGACTATTCGCGCGTCTCCATCCCCAACTGCGGCGGCATCACCGAGTTCATGAAGATCGCGGCCATCTGTGAGACCCACTACGTCGGCCTGATCCCCCACTTCACCGGACCGATCGCCGAAACGGCGCTGGTGCACTGCTGCAGCGTCTTCTCCGGCCCCACGCTGATGGAGATGCGCGGCGAAGGTCCGCTGCCGGCCACCTATCTGCCCAAGTACTTCGACTTCAAAGACGGCAAGCTCTTCCCCAACCAACGCCCCGGCCTCGGCGTGGAGTTTAACCCGGCGGGCTTGAAGATGCTGGCGGAAGTGGCCAAGGGCGCGACTCCGCTGCCAATCTTCCGGCGGCCGGATGGCTCGCTGACCAACTGGTAGACCCATGAATCGCCGGCAAGCGTTGGGAGTGGTGCTGGGCGGAGCCTGGGCCACGCGCGAGATCAGTGCGGCCACGCGCCCTGTGATCGCCTCAATGGAGATCTTTCAGGTAAAGGTGAACCATCGGGGCAACTGGGTGATCGTGCGCTTGAAGACCGACACGGGCGTCACCGGCCTGGGCGAGGCTTCGCACGGACCCGGGGACGCCGCCACCATCAAGCTGATTGAGCAGCTTTTTGCCAGCCTGAAAGGCCGGATCGCGTTTGATGTTGAATGGCTCCACGGCTACGCGGACCCGATCGTCAGGCAACAGCAGAACACGACCGCAGCCAGCGCCGTGAGTGGCCTGGAACAAGCCATGTGGGACATCCAGGGCAAGGTGCTCGGCGTGCCTTGCTATGAGCTGTTCGGCGGAGCCCTACGGCGCGACATCCGGCACTATGCCAACATCAACCGCTGCACGGTGGAACGCACGCCAGCCGGCTTCCGGGCTTCCGCCAGACGGGCCGTGGCCGATGGATTTGATGCGATCAAGTTGGCGCCGTTCGACGGCATCCCCAAGCCGGGCGCAGCTGGCTTTCAAGCTGGCGTCGACAACGGGGTAGCCTGCATTGAGGCGGTGCGCGAGGTGCTGGGTGCCAAGGGTGACTTGTTGGTCGACGGGCATGACCGCTTTGATGTGCCCACGGGCCTAGAACTGGTGAAGCGGATGGTGCCGCTGAATCTCTATTGGCTGGAAGAAGTGACGCCGCCGCCCGGCCTGCCGGAGATCGACCGCGCGGCGCCCATGAAGACAGCGGGGGGCGAGTTGCTCTATGGTCTGCCGGCCTTCAAGCAGTACCTGCAAGCGGGCAGCGTGGATATCATCATGCCTGACGTGAAGTACTGCGGCGGCATGCTGGAGCTGAAGAAATCCGCCGCGGTGGCGGAGGCGTTTGGCGTACCGGTTTCGCCGCATGGACCGGCCAGCCCGATCGGCAATGCGGCGGCCGCCCATGTGTGTGCGTCGATGCCGAACTTCTTGATTCTCGAACTGGGCTATGGCGAAGTGGACTGGCGGCAAAACCTCGTCACCCCGCCGGAGCGCTTTGAGCGCGGCGTGATGAAGCTGACCGACAAGCCGGGCTTGGGCATTGAGTTGAATGAGGCCGTGGCGGCCGCTCACCGCGTGGCGTAGGCCCTGCGGGCTGCGCGGATCTTGCCACAATAGCTTTCATGACTCGTCGCGAAGTGTTCGCCGCCCCGGCCTTGGGGCTTGCCGCTGCTGGGATGGCGGCCGCGCAGGCCGCGCCTCCATTGATCAAACCCAAAGCCCTTCGCCCGGGCGACACGGTGGGTCTAATTACGCCCTCCACCTACGTCAGCGACCCCGGCACGCTGGAACTGCTGAAGCTGACCACGGAGCACTTCGGCCTGAAGATGAAGGTGGGCCGCAACGTCAAGAAGAAAGCTGGCTACGTCGGCGGCACCATCGAGGAGCGTCTCAGCGACCTGCACGAGATGTTCCGCGACCCTGAAGTGAAGGGCGTCATCTGCATCCGTGGCGGCTACGGCACACCGCAGATTCTGGACGGCATCGACTACGACCTGATCCGCCGCAACCCCAAAGTCTTCGCGGGCTACAGCGACATCACCGCGATGCATCTGGCCATCCATCGCAAGACTGGCCTGGTCACCTTCCATTCGCCGGTGATCCTGTCGCGCTTCACTCCCTGGACACAACAGCACTTTCGCGACTCGCTGTTTGCTGGCGGACCCGCACGTCTGGTGATCAAGAATCCGGCCGAGGCCAACCCTCTGCGCCCGGCGCATCCCGTGCGCGCCATCCGGCCCGGCACCGCCCGAGGCGCCTTGATCGGCGGCAACCTCACGCTGATCTCCTCGCTGATGGGCACGCCCTATGAGCCTGACACGCGTGGCAAGATCTTCTTCCTCGAAGACGTGGGCGAGGAGCCCTACCGGATCGACCGCATGCTGACCCAGCTCCGCCTGGCGGGCAAGTTCGCCCAATGCGCGGGCGTGGTGGTGGGCGAGTGCGTCGATTGCGGCCCCAAGGAATTCCGGCCCGGGTTTGAGTCAACGTTCTCGCTGAATGAAGTGCTCGACAACATCCTGGCTGACTTGAAAGTGCCCGTGCTCTCCGGCCTCTTGATCGGCCACACCAGCGATCAAGCCACCTTGCCCGTGGGCGCAATGGCGTCGATGGACGCCGCCGCCGGCGAGCTGATCATTGAAGAACGCGGCGCGGTGGATTAGCCCAGCCCCATGCGTGAGCTTGGGGCTTGCTTCGGTAACCGCACAATAGCCCCAAGCTCACGCATGGGGCTGACGCTTGGGCAAACTCCGGCCTAGGCGCGGGCCAACTCCAGCAGCGCATCCAGCAGGACATTCGCGCCGTTGGCGCAATCTTCCCAAGTGGTCAGCTCTCGCGGGGAGTGGCTGATGCCGCCTTGGCTGGGGACAAACAACATACCCATGGGGCAGATCCCCGCCATGTTTGACGCGTCGTGTCCAGCGCCGGAGGGCAGCCGCTGCGGCTTCAATCCACGCCTTGTGGCGGCCGCTTCCAAGGAGTTCATGATGCCAGCGTCGCAGGGCTGGCCATCGCGCAACGCCACCGGTGTCCAGCGGAACTCCACTTTGCGTTCGCGGGCAATGCGGTCGCATTCAGCACGCAGCTGCGCCGTCATCTTTTCGAGCGTGGCCGACGACATGTCGCGCATCTCCACCGTTAAGTTCACTTCCCCCGGAATCACGTTGGCCGCGCCCGGCTTCACCGTCAGCATGCCCACCGTCGCCACTTGATTGCCCGGCACTGATTGCGCCAACCGGTTGACGGCCAGCACCAGTTCGCTGGCCCCCACCAGCGCATCACGCCGGTCCGCCATCATCGTCGTGCCCGCGTGGTTGGCTTCGCCCAGAACGGTCACCGGGTAGCGCACGATGGCCACGATGCCTTCCACAATGCCGATCTGTGAGGTCTGGCGCAGCATGCGGCGGCCCTGCTCAATGTGGAGCTCGATGTAGCCCGCGTAGTCGCCCCGCGTGATCCAGGGTTGGGCCACGCGTGCCGGGTCCCCGCCGATCTTGCGCAGGGCGTCGGCCAGCGTCATCCCGTTCCAGGTTTCAGCCAGATCCTTCGCCGCCAGCCCCTTGGTCGCGGCGTTAGATCCAAACAGGCCGCGGCTGAAAGCCACCCCTTCTTCGCCCACCCAGGCGACGGCTTCCACCGGATGTCGCGTCGAGATGTTTTGGTCCCGCAAGGTGTCGATCACTTCCAGCGCCGCCAGCGTCCCCAGCGGTCCATCAAAGTTGCCCCCGCTCGGCACGCTGTCGATGTGCGAGCCCGAGAGCACTGCCTTGGCAGAAGGGTCAGTGCCCGCGCGGCGGCCATAGATGTTGCCTGCTTGATCCACCCGGACCGTCAAGCCCATCGCCTTCATTTCGCCCATCAACCACTTCGACGCGCCCACAAACGGGTCAGTAAAGGCGACGCGGGTGACGCCATCGGCAAAACTGCCACCGGCGGGACGGCCGAATGCGCTCAACTGCTCCAGCCGCTGGCGCAGGCGGGCGGCGTTGATCGAAGGAGTGCCCTGGGCGGCCAAAGCGGCAGAGCTGGCAAGAAAAGTGCGGCGCGTCATCTTCTATGGATAGCGCAGGGATGAGGGACGCGTCATCCCGGAGGCGTGGGCTTGAGGTGGCACAAGTGGCCGCGCCCGTCCATTCGCGGGCGGTATGATTCAAGTATGACCAGATCGAAGATAGCCATCAGCCTACCGAAAGATCAACTGGCCAGGGTCCGCCGGGAAGTCCGGGCGGGACGAGCCGATTCGGTCTCGGGCTACATTACCCAAGCGTTGGAGCAGCAAGAAAAGCGCGAGTCTCTGCGCACGCTGCTGCGCGATCTGGTCCGGCAATATGGTGAACCGGCGAGTGAGGACATCAAATGGGCGGAACGCGCACTCGCACCGCGGTAGGCCTCGTGCTGGATGCTGGCGCGCTGATCGCCTTGGATCGCGGCGACAAACGGATGATTGCTTTGCTTGATCGCGCGCTGGCTCAGGGCCGGGCTTTCCGAGTCCCGGCGGGCGTGGTGGCGCAAGCTTGGCGCGATGGCCGCGTCCAGGTGAACCTGGCGCGGTTCCTACGGAGCGAAGAAGTGGAGATTGTCCCACTGGATCCATCCCTGGGCCGTGCGTGCGGCGAACTCTGCGGCGCCTCCGGCTCGTCGGATGTCATTGACGCCTCCGTCGTGATCGTGGCCCGGGAGCGCCGGGACGCCATCGTGACCAGTGATCCAAGTGATCTGCGGCGTCTAGATCCATCCGCGCAGATCATCGCCATCTAAGGCAGCGGCACCACCGGCAAGATGATCGCCGACGGACGATCACCCGAGTGGAAGATCGTGTTCTTGGCGATCCGCACTTTGGCCGAATCCGGGCCTTCACCGGTGTTCAGGTTGCGGTCGAACTGCGGGAAGTGGCTGGAGGTGATGTCGACGCGGATTTGGTGGCCGACGCCGAAGACGTTGGCTGTCCCCACCATGTCCACTTCGAACTCATAAGGCTGGTTCGGCGTCAGCAGCTCCGGCGCGGAGAGGCTCTTGCGGAAGCGGGCGCGGAGGATACCTTCGGCCACGTTCATCGCGTAGCCGTTGGGGTAGACGTCAACGAGCTTCACCACCCAATCGGTATCCGGACCATCCGTCGACGCCCACAACTTCATCTTCACCGGACCCGCAATGGCCACGGGAGCCTTCAGGATCTCGCCCGAATAGACCAGCACATCGGCGCGCCGCTCCACCGGGCGTTGATCATAGGGGCCGGCCAGCGTTGGCGTGCCGCAGCAGTTGTTGCCGCCCAGCGACAGGACCGGGTTCATCGGGTCATACGTGTACGTATCGGGCTTGGCCGCACTGGACTTGTCCCAGCTCAACGCACCGTCGCCGCGCAGCGAATTGGCGCCGCCGTTGCTGGTTAAGTAGAGCGGCTTGAAGTTGGTGCCGGGGATGGGCCAATCCTGTTCGTGCTTCCACTTGTTGGCGCCCATGTAGAAGATCTCCACCGGTGCCTCGCGGTCGATGCCGTTGTCCTCGCCCTTCAGATAGTGGTTGTACCAACGAATCTCTCGCTCCGGGTGCGTGCGGTTGGCGGTGGGTCCGAAATCGACTTCGCCAAACTTCTGCGACGGCCCATGGCCCCAGGGGCCTACCCATAACTTCACCGCCTTCTTGGCCGCTGGAGAACCCTTGGCGCGGACGCCGGTGTAGCCGTTGATGGTCCCGGCCAGGAAGATATCGAACCAGCCGCCTTGGGTGTAGAGCGGCACGTTCACTTTGTCGAAGTGCTCTTCGTCGGAGATGGCTTTCCAGTAGGCGTCGTAGCTGGTGTGATTTACCCAATCGCGGAAGTGCTTCACGGCGGTGTTGGAACTGGCCAAGTCGATGGTCGACAGCGGCAGATTCCACAAGATGTTCTCGTAGCGCAGCTCTTCGGGCGCGGTGGCCGAGGCGTGCCAGTACTGCGGCTGCATGATGCGATGCGGCATGCGTACGACGCCCCAGCCGTAGTTGAAGCTCAGCCGGAAGGCGCCGCCGAAGTAGGCCCAGTTGTGATAGATCGATGTGGAGGCCACGCGGGGAACCGCGGTGACCAGGCTCTTGGGCTGTTGCGAGATGGCGCCCCACTGCACGTGGCCCAGGTAGCTGCCGCCCTGCGTTCCGACCTTGCCGTTCGACCAGGCTTGCTTGGCCGCCCACTCAATCGTGTCGTGTCCGTCGCGGCCTTCTTCACGGAAGGGGTCCCACTGGCCATCAGACTCATAGCGGCCGCGGACGTCCTGCACCACCACCGCAAAACCATTCTGCGCAAACGGCACAGCTTCCTCGTGCATGCCATCGCGCTGCACTCCGTACGGTGTCCGGATGATCAGCGCCGGATACTTACCCGGGGCGGAAGGCAGATAGACATCGGCATAAAGCTTGACGCCATCCCGCATCGGCACGGCCACGTGAGACAGGATCTTGATCTTGGCCACGATCGGCTTTCCTCCCGGAGCGGCAGCGGCGCCTCCTTGGAAGTTTGGTTGAGCGAGGGCAGTCAGGGACAGAAGGGGCAGCAGGAAGCGCATGGAAGTGATTTTATCTGCAAACGGTAGAATGAAGTGCAGTGACCTTAGCTGAACAGCTCGAAAAGATGCGTCTCGATTGGGACGCCCGCGCCAAACAGAACGCCCGCTACTACGTCCAGACAGCCAAAGAAGACTGGACCGACGAAGAATTCTTCGCCTCCGGCCGCCAGACGGTGAGCGAGGAGATCCTCACCGACATGATCAACATCTGCCAGGGGATTGACCCCAAGCAGATGCGCGTGCTGGAGATTGGCTGTGGCGCGGGCCGCGTCACGCGGGCGCTGGCGGAGCTGTTTGGCGAAGTCCACGCCGTCGATGTGTCGCGCGAGATGATCGCCCAGGCCACCGCGGCACTGGCGTCAACGCCCAACGCCCACGTCTACCAGAACAACGGCATGGACCTCTCGGTGATTCCGGCCGGGGAGGGCTTTGATTTCGCGTTCTCGTCGATCGTCTTCCAGCACATCCCCTCGCGCGAAGTGATCGAAAACTACGTGCGTGAAGTGAGCCGGCTGTTGAAGCCCGGGCGCCTGTTCAAGTTTCAGGTGCAGGGCGATGCCACCTTGTCGACCACGGCTGATGACACCTGGCTGGGCGTGCCGTATTCAGACGCCGAGGCGGTGGCCATGGCGGAGCGTTGCGGGTTTGAGCCGCGCTACCGGCATGGGGCGGGCCAGCAGTATTTCTGGCTGTGGTTCTTTAAGCGGGCGTAGAGGTTGCGGGCCGTCGCCGGTGGATGGCCTTTCATGTCGGTCTAGCCCCATGCGTCAGCTTGGGGCTTTTTCACGTCACCGCAAAAAGTCCCAAGCTTACGCATGGGGCTGGGCTGATCGATTCCGCACCGCTAAGTGCCCGTCAGCTCGCCGGGGGCGGCCAGGTGGCCATTTTCCAGCTGCGCGCCCTTGCGGCGCGTCTCCCAATACTTGCGCATCCGCTCGGAGACTTCTTTGCGCTCCGATTCCGACATCTGCTTACGGCCGCGGCGCTTGGGTGGGCCCTTGCGGGCCTGCGCGGCGATCGTCTGGTGCTGCATGGACTCCAACCGGTTGATCAGGGAATCAATCCGGTTGCGCTCGTCCAGTAGTTCACGGATGGTCTTGTATAGGTCCACGCCCGGGCCTTTATTCTTGCTGTACCGTTCGTTAGCGGGTCAGGAACGGCCAAGTCGAGATTAAATGATACCCGAACTTTAACACCGCCAAGGCCACCCCGCCTAGAGCCGCGAGTACCAGCGCCAGGGCGATCAGCTTGATCAGGCGGATAGTACCGGTCTTGCCTTCGCGATGCAGCGTCAGAATCCAGCCGCCGAACACACCGACGAAAAACAGCAGGATCATGGGCACCGCAAACAGCGCCAGATTGACCACGTCCGGTGTCGGCGTCACAATCGCCGCGGCAATGGTGATGATCAGGATGGCGTAGCGCGAATTGGCGATCAGGAAGCTGGGCGTGACAATGCGCAGCAGCGTCAGGAAGAAGATCAGCACCGGCATCTCAAACAACAGACCCAGGCCCAGCGTCACGTTGACAAACAGGTCGAAGTATTCAACCAGCGAAACCACGGGCGTGATGCCGATGTCCTTACCCACGCCCAGCAGGAAGGTCAGGCCGAAGCGGAAGGCGACAAAGTAGGCAAACAGGCCGCCCGAGATGAACAAGCCAGCGGACACGATGATGAACGGGGCCGCCCACCGCCGCTCCTTCTTGTAGAGACCCGGCGCGATAAAGCCCCAAATCTGGTACAGCACCCAGGGCGAGGCGATAAACACGGAACACAGCAGCGGCAGCTTCACCCAGATCGTGGTGAAGCCGTCCATCGGGGTCAACTGCGCGAGATTCGGCGAAAAACCCAAGCTGGTCAGTGCGGCGGCGGCCGGGGCACGGACGACATCCCACAGTTGTGGCGCGAACATCAGCGCTCCAAAGAAAGCCACGGCCATGCCGGCGACAATCTTGATCAGGCGGCTGCGGAGCTCTTCCAGATGCTCCAGAAACGACATGCGCAGCATGCCATCGTCGTCCTCATCCTCTTCATCCGCTGAACCAGCGGGCGGAGGCGGTGGCGGAGGAGTGGCCGGAGAGATGACGGCCGGGACACTGGAAGGAACGCTCGAGGACGCATCAGGCGAAGACGCACCGGCATAGGGGTCGTACCCATAGCCATAGGGATCGTCCACCGTTTGGTGATAGCTCACCTCGGGAGTAGACGGACTCCCTCCTTCGGGCGTTATGCCCTTCGGTTGTTCTTCGCCTGACATGCCTTGTTTTGAGCGCTATCCTTACGCGGCACTCTGCTTGGGTGCTTCCGTATGAGGCACAGCCTCAACGTGAACCGGCTCACTGGACGCCACCATGGGGGTGGACATCGGCACGGTTCCTTCCACTCCCGCCGGAGCAGCAATGCTGCCTGCGGAAGCTTCGGCCGGAGCGGCCTCAGCAGAACTACCTGCAATTAACGGGACGGCGTCCTGAGTTGCGGATGCGCCTTCGGTGGATATGCTGGATGAGGCCGACTCGTAGGGCTGATAGCCGTCGTAGCCGGTTTCGTAATAGTTGTAATCATAGCTCGCTCCGTCGTAGACCGACTTTTGAATATCGGTGCTCACTTCGGCCGTCGCCTGACGTACGCCTTCGGTTTCCTTCTCCAGATTGGCCATTTCGCGATCAAACGTCGATTTCAGCTCGTTTGACGCGCGTCGGAATTCGGTGAGAGCCTTGCCGATTGTCTTGCCAAGTTCGGGCAGCTTTTTAGGGCCGAACAATAGCAAAGCAAGGACAAAGATGAACACCGTCTCTTGCCAGCCCAGCGGACCCATCGAATACCTCCTCGCTCGATTGTAACCCAAGGGGTGGCAAGCGCAACCCCCAGGGGCTCGAGCCATCGCTTACCCCAAGACCATGACGGCGGCGGCGCGGGGCGCGCTACCCTAATGGCTTGTTCGTCCTTCCTGACTTTCCAACCTGGCGCTGGGCGCTGGCGATCTTCTGCGCCTTCAACATCGGCATCGCCAAAACCGGCATGCCCGGACTCGGCATCCTGGCCGTACCTCTATTTGTCGTCGCCGTCGGTGATGCGCGGTTGTCGGCGGGCTGGCTTTTGCCGGTTCTGTTGACGGCCGACATCTTCGCGGTGATCTCCTATCGCAAGGAGGCGGCCGCCGGCGCGCTATTCAAACTAATGCCCTATGTGGCGGTGGGCGGAGCCTTGGGCGGAGCGGTGCTCAGCTTTCCGGAGCGGATCATCCGGCCGCTGGTGGGGGCCATCATCCTGGCCTGCATCATCCTGTTCCTGCTCCGGCTGCGCGGCATTAATCTGGCGTCGGAGACCGGCCGGGTGCATTCGGCCTTCTTCGGCAGCGCGGCGGGATTTTCGACCATGGTGGCCAATGCCGCCGGTCCGGTGATGAATATCTACCTGCTCAGCCAAAACCTGCCCCGCGAGCAGTTTGTCGCCACGGGCGCCTGGTTCTTTTTTATCGTCAACCTCTCGAAAATCCCCATCTACACCTGGCAAGGGCTGATCTCGGCCCAGTCGCTCAGCTTTGGGGCGGCGCTGGTGGTGCCGTCACTGCTGGGGGCCTTCACCGGGCGCCGCGTGATCAAGTACATTCCGGAGAAGCTTTTCACCACCTCCGTGATCGTGCTGGCGGTGGCCGCCACCATCGTGCTGTTTCTTCCCCGCTGACCCCGGCAGGCCTAAGGGAGAGCAGCCTGGGCCTAAGGCGATTTACCCAATAGACAGAATCCTGGCGTCCTCCGATAGACAACTGTCACTATGCCGGAAGTTCTTTCGATCGACGATAGCTTCGTGCTCCCACGCGAGCGGCCCACCGCCGCGGTGGTTCGCCCCCCTTTCGCGGATGCGGACCCTTCGGTCCTGATCGAAGAATGCCACCGGCGCTGGCCCGGACTCGCCGTTATCGTCTATCAGCCCAACGCTACCCTGGCCGACGCGGTGCGGTTGGCACACGCAGGAGCCCATTGTGTTTTGGCAGAGGAAAGTGAAGTGAAGCCCAGCATCGAAAGCGCTTTGCGCGCCGTGGCCGCCCGGCGCAACCGCAACCCCGACGAGCCGTGGCGCCGGCTCCTGGTGGGGCAAAGTCCGGCCATGGACCGCGTGGCCGACGTCATTCGCCTGGTCGCCCGCCGCCGCAGCACCGTCCTGGTGACCGGCGAAACCGGCACCGGTAAGGAGATCGCCGCCCGCGCCATCCACGCCGCCGGCGCCCGCGCGGCTCAGCCGCTGGTCTCGATCAATTGCAGTGCCCTGCCCGAAAATCTGCTCGAAGCAGAACTGTTCGGCCACGTCCGCGGCGCCTTCACCGGCGCCCTCAGCAACCGCACCGGCCGCTTTGAAATGGCCCACGGCGGCACCATCTTCCTGGATGAAATTGGCGACATGCCGATGGACTTGCAGGCCAAGCTGCTGCGCGTGCTCCAGGAGCGCGCCTTTGAGCGGCTGGGCAGTTCGGAGACCGTGAAGGTGGACGTCCGCGTCATCGCCGCCACCAATGTCGACCTGGACGAGCGCGTCCGCGAAGGCCGATTCCGGGAAGATCTTTTCTACCGCTTGAACGTCGTGCCGCTCAGCCTGCCGCCACTGCGGGAGCGCAAGTCCGACATCGGCATCCTGGCCACCCACTTCATCGAGAAGGTGTGCGGGCATGAAGGCCTGCCGGTGAAGCAGCTCAGTGGCGAGACCATCAGCCGCCTGGAGCGCTACGACTGGCCGGGCAACGTCCGGCAGCTCGAGAACGCCGTCGAGATGGCCGTCGCCCTTTCCGGCGACCGGCTGCTGCTCTACCCCGGCGACTTCCCCCTGCCCTCCACCTTTGTGCCGAAGGCCGTGGGCGTCCTCAACACCTCCGTGCCGCTGCCCGATCACGGCCTGGATTTCGAGCAGACCATCGGCGCCATCGAACTGAGCTTGCTGGAACAGGCCCTGCGCCGCACCTCCGGCAACAAGACCCAGGCGGCCGATCTGCTGAATCTCAACCGCACGACGCTCAACGCCAAGCTGAAAAGCTTGGGAGCGCTGGCCAAGGCGGTTGCAGGGTAAGAAGTTGGTCCCGCTATCAGCCCCATGCGTCAGCTCGGGGCTATTCTCCGCTACCGCAAAAAGCCCCAAGCTGACGCATGGGGCTGATAGCGGGTCCGGCTCAGCGTTGCGAACTTTCGAGACACGCTCTCGCTCTTCCTCGCAGGCCGGTGGGGTTAAGGCGCCAAGGTAAAGTTGACGTCGATCCGCGTAACCACTTCCACCGGGTTGCCATTCAGCAGAGTCGACTGGTAGGTCCACTGCTTGACGCCCTCCACTGCGGCATCAGCCAAGCTCTTGTCGGGAGCGCTCAGCACCTGCAGCGAGAGAATGGTGCCTTCCTTGGAGATGACCGCCCGGAGGAACACCGTGCCCTGGATCCCCTTCTGTTTGGCTTCCGCCGGGTAAATGATGCGCGCCTTGTTGATGATCTTGGCCGACTGCACGTTGCCGCCGATGCGGATCCGGCTGGGGGGCCCGGCGGGCCTCACTTCGCCGCCGCTAACAGTGGCCGATTGGAAAATCTCGTCCGGCTGCAACGTGACCTCCACTCTTGCACCACTATCCGCCGTCAGTTTCAGCCCTTTGGTGACGGTGGCAAACCCGGGCGACACCACTTCCAGCAGATAGTCCTTGGCGGGCAACGAGTGAAAGCTTACTTCGCCCGCGGGCGAGGTGGGCTGCTTGACGAACACCTTGCCGCCGCCGGCTTCGATGGAAACCACGGCCCCGGGAACCCGCGCGCCGGTCACATCGTTCACGACCACCTCCACCGTGCCCGCCAGCGGTCCCGTAGCTTGACCCGCAGCGGCCACCGCCAAGACGCTTCCCAGCATCACGACCCCCGCCATGGAGACCAGCCGTCGCGAAACGGGTCGGCGAACCACTGCCGGGTTCAGGACCGCACGGATGCGGCTCTCCAGTTGTGAGGGTGCTGCCATCGGCACGCCCGCCAGCAGCAACTTTCCTTGGGCCTCGCGAGCGATCGAGACCAGATGCCCGGCATAGTCCGTTGCCGCCACCCCGCCCAGCAGGACGGCATCATCACAGGCCCGTTCCCTTTCCTGCTGAGCCTTAGCCGCAATCACCCAAGCTAGTGGATGGAACCAGTAGATGGCCCGCGCCACCTCCACCACCAGCGTCGTCAGACAATCCTGGCGCTCCACGTGCGCCTGCTCATGACGCAGCACGCTCTCCCGCTTCAAGGCGTCCCAAGTCAACGCAGCAGCGGGCAACAGAATCGCGGGCCGGCGGAAGCCAAACGTGGTCGGCATCGGCACTGCGGTATGCATCCGTACCGTGGCATGCATCCGGAAATCGCCCGCGGTTCCGTTCGCAAACGGTTGAGCGGCCGCGCGCAGCCAAGCGGCACGGGCCAGGCCCACCAGCACCCTCAGCAGCATGACCGCGGCCCCAGCCACCCAGATCGCCATCAACGACTCCGGCAGGCCCGGGAGCCGAGCCGCCCAGCTTGACGCTACAACCTTTTCTCCGCCGGCCCGCACCATCACCGTGGTCCAGGGCAGCTCGACTAAGCCGCTTGTGGCCGCACGGGGCACCAGTGGCGTCACGGCCGGCACCAATAGAGCCGCGGCCATGGCGAAGACAAAGAGCATGTGGCGCTGAGCAGCCGGGGCGCGGCGCAGGATCAACGCGCCCAAAAGGGCCACGCAAAAGATAGCCGTGGCTTGCAGGATCAGAGTTACGGTCATGGACGTTCTCCTGGAAATCGGAAGTTGGCTCGGACACATCAGGGCAACCGACAGCGGCGCGGGAGCGGACAGGGCGCGACTTAGCCGGAGCCGTCGCCTTCCCGCTCCGCCGGTGCGCTCGACTGAGTGGCCTGGCGGGCCTCCTCCACCAGCTTCGCCAGCCGGTCGAGTTCTTCGGCCGGTAGCTGAGTGGACCCACGATCAAGCAAGGCGGCCATCACCTGCGCGGCTGACCCGTCAAAAAAGGTCTGGACCAGATGCTGCAGTGCGGACTGCCCCGCTGAACCTCGCGAGACCGCCGGCAGGTAGACATACCGGCCCTCTTCTTCCACGTGCCGGACGTGCCCCTTTTCTTCAAGAATGCGCAGCAACGCCCGCGCCGTTGAGTAGCTGGGGGATCCGGGTAACGCTTCGCGCACCTCATGGGCCGTAGCACGCGTGCGCTGGTAGAGGATGTCAAGAATCTGGCGCTCGCGACGGCTGAGGGCTCCGGCACTGGCCGTTTTTTTGCGCGGGCGGGCTTCGCTGTCCATGCTAGATTTTTAGCACGGGCGATACGCAAAGGCAAGCTAAATTTTTAGCACAAAGAATCAGGCCGCCTAGTCAGGGTACTTGCGCAGAATGGAGATCACTTCCTTGCCACCCATGGCCGTCTTGCCCACCATCACTTCCAGGAACTCAAATCCTGCTGCGCCCGCGCCTTGGAGTTCTTTTTCCATGGTCGAAGTGCGAGTGGTGGCCAGCACCCGGTACTCGACACGACGCTTGGTGGCGCTCCGCTCCAGAATCACACTCACTTCGCGGCCGCCAAACGCGGACTCAAAAACGGTCTGCCCGCAATAGTCAAACCCTTCGTCACCGGCCGCCTGGAGCTCCTTTTGCAGGGTGGAGGTTCGGGCGGTGGCCAGCAGCTTGTACCGTTTGCCGCCGTCTTGTCCGTTGGTCTTCTTCATGACCACCACCACTTCCTTGCCACCCAGCCCGGTTTCGCCACCCATGACGGAGGAGAAGCTAAAGCCCGCCGCAGCGGCTTCATTGAGCTCCTTTTCCATGGTGGACGTCTTGGCGGTGGCCAGCACCCGATATTCGTAACGCGGCACCTCAGCGGCGAAGGTGGTGATGCCGGCCAGGAGAGGCACCAGCAGGGCGAGGCATGGGCGCGTAATGGGGTGCATAGTGGTGCCCGATAGTAGCACCTGCATCTGGAGAAGGAACAATCGGGGCCGCTAGTATCCTACTGCTGAAGTTCTTCAAATTCTCCGACCGGCTGCCCCGCCAAGCCGAAAAGCAACGAAGAGTCTTCTTGGCGGCTTGGCGCCTTTGCAGGAATCTTGAAATGCTCCGAACTTTCGGGGCAAGGCGCTAGCGCGTCAACGGGTCTTCCACCCAAGGTGGCGTGGCTTCCATCAGGCGGCCAAGCTCGGGTTCCAGCTTCTCCATCGCCAGCTTCATCTTCCAGGCCACTGATCGGTAGCTGAAGTGGCCCTTGACGCCGCTGCGGAGCTTTGAGATGTATTCCGCTTCGGCAAAATCCATCTTGAACAGGAAGCGGCTGCGGGCGCCGAATGGCAGCAGATAGTGCGCGCCCGGTTCCGGCAGCGTGTGTAGCGTCTCAAAGGCTTGTTCCATCGCCTGACGATAGACCGCGTGCCCGGCCACCAGCTCCGGCGTTTCCCAACCCAGACGTCCCGAATACGCTTGCCGGTACTGCTGGCAGCGGCGGTGGCGGTGCATGTCGCGATAAGCGCCAACGTCCATGATCATGTCGTAGGCGTAGAGGCCCCCGCGGAACTCGCGCAACAGTTCGTCGTAGCGCTGGCGGGATTTCAGCGCCACATCGATCACTTCCGCCCGCTGTGCGGCCGACCATCCACGCGCCAGCTCATATAGCTCCCGGAACGGCCGGTCGGTCACCGGGTAGAGCAGCGTCGCCACAATATCGGCCGGGGTATCGGTGGCGCGCGACAGGTCGATATCTTCCACCGGCAGCCGGGTGGAGGCCGGAAGATTCTGCGATGCCCACTGCTTCAGCTCTGCCCGCGAGGTCACCAGATACTGGTCCACGCCCACGTACTTGGCCAGCGTCGGCGTCGCCTCCGGCACCTTGCATGCCTCGGTGGCTTCATCGGCAATGCCGCGGACTTCGGCGTACTCAGACGCCTTCAGCCGCCGGATCTGGCGTTCCAGCGTGCGAATGCTGGTCACCTGTCCGGCATTGGTCGGTACGCCCCAAAACAGCAGGTAGCGTGCGATGTCAAAGGCCCGAGCGGCGATGTTGCGCCGGTAAGCGTCGGGCTTCATCTCCTCCGGCCGCGGCAGCCGCTCGCTCAGCACCTCGGTCATCTCGGTGTGGACTTGGCGATAGGCGGCCATCAGCGCATTGCCAGCCGCCTGATAACGCTCCGCGGCGTCGGTGTCGAACTCCGATGGCGTAATAAAGCCCAACTTGCCGAAATCCTGGTAGCGCGAGGACTTGGCTTGGCCGTCCCACAGCGGCTCATCTTCAATCTCCGTCGCCGCCAGCTCGCTCACCCCTTCCCAGCAGATGGCCAGATGCCCTAGATCGGCAATGGAGGCGTGGCCGTACTGGAAGTAGAAGCTATCGAGAAACTTGCCGGAATCGTGCGAGCGCACCCAATCAATCGACTGCGTGATCGAATCGGCCGACCGGGAGTAGCGGGCCAGCGCATAGGCCAACTGTTCCGGCGGCATGGGCGGAAGGGCGTGAACGCGCGGGGCCGCGCCGGGTCCTGCGGGCACGTCACTCGATGGAGAGGGCACCATGCTATTCTCGCGGTTCATGCGCATCGGAATCAAACGCCTGCACCCGGACGCCGTCCTGCCCGCTTACGCTCACGGTCCGCTGGAGGACGCGGGGCTCGACCTGCGCTCCGTGGTCGCCACGGAACTGCAGCCCGGCATCCCCCAGGCCGTCCCCACCGGACTATCCATCGAAGTGCCCTCGGGCTATGAGGCGCAAGTGCGTCCCCGCAGTGGTCTGGCGCTCAAGCACGCCATCACCATCCCCAACTCCCCCGGCACCATCGACCCCGGCTATCGCGGCGAAGTAAAGGTAATTCTGCTCAACCTGGGCCAGCAGCCGTTTGCGATCGCCCCCGGTGACCGCATCGCCCAGCTGGTGATCGCCCGCTATGAAGCAATCGATTGGGAAGAGCGCGACCTCTCCGACACCGTCCGCGGCGAAGGCGGCTTCGGCTCCAGCGGCCGCAGCTAGGAGCGTCTCTCAAAAGTTCACAAGGCTGAGCTGAGCCGACCCGCCATCAGCCCCATGGGTCAGCTTGGGGCTATCTTGGGTCGCGTGAAAAGCCCCAAGCTGACGCATGGGGCTGGGCCAGGCACCTCTTGAAAAAGGTAAGAAATGCGCTAGGCTGCCGGAAGTTCAACGCCTGCGTAGATCTCGGCGAGCGGCAGCGCGATGCCCAGGCATTCCAGCGTCAGGACAGCTTCAGCGCCCTGGTAGCTTGATAGCGCCCACCGCCCATCCGTAAGCCGGCGGAAAACTTCGATCAGGCAGGACTCCTGCGAGACCAGCACGTACTCCTCCAGCGAAGCCAACCCGCGGTAGAGGGCGAACTTTCCACCGTAGTCATAGTCCGCGGTAGAGGGCGACAGGATCTCGATGATCACCCTGGGATTCAACAAGATGTCCCCGTGCGCATCCCCCAGTTGAGGCTGCCCGCAGATCACGGCCAAATCAGGGTAGACAAAATTGGTGGCCCTAGCGCGAACTCGGGGGGCCGCCAAAGTTTGGCAGGTGCCATAGCTCAATTTCTCGTCGAGCCGCCGAGCAAGGCTCACGGCCAGCCGCGCATGGGTGAAAGTGACGGCCACCATCGGGAACACTTCCCCATCGTGGTACTCGCTACGCCGCTCGGCGGCACGGTCGGCCGCGAGGTACTCTTCCACAGAGATACGAGGAATGGACAGCGCGCTCATGCCGCTATTTTATCGCCGCTACACCTCGTTCTGAGCCGCTTCCAGATCCTCCGGACGCCCAATATCGCGCCAGATGCCTTCGAGAGCATGGATCACCACCCGGCCCTGTGCCACCAGTGCTTCGACAGCGCTGGTCAGCTCATATTCGCCCCGTGGCGACTTCGGCACCTTGGCCAATTCATCAAACACCGCGGCGCGGAAGCAATACACGCCCGCCGAGTTCCAGTGGGTGGTGGAGGTGCCCTGCGGCGGCTTTTCGATGATCCGGGTGACGACGCCATCCTGCTCATAGACCGCTGCTCCCTGCCACGGGTCCGGCACATGGCGGACGGCGGCCACGGCGTCGACGCCGGGCTTGAGTTTGGCGCGCATGGCGGCATAGTCGGCCGTTTCGGTGAGGATGTCGCCGAAGGTGAACAAAAAGTCTTCCCCGCCCACAAACTCGCGGCACAGTAGCGTGGCGCGGGCGGTGCCGTCGATCACTTCCTGGCGCACAAAGTGGATCTCCGGCCGCCCGGCGAAGTGCGCTTCCACCACCTCGGCCCGGTAGCCGATCACGACGCCGAATTCGGTGAAGCCGGCGCCGCGCAGCCGGTCGGTTAAGTAGTCGAGAATGGGCCGGCCTTTTAGCGGCAGCATCGGTTTGGGCAGATCATCGGTCAGCGATTTCATGCGCGTGCCGCGGCCCGCGGCGAGAATGACGGCTTTGTGCATAGGTTCGAGAGGCCGGCCGGGTATGGCGAGTCCTGTAGTCCACTATAATCACCCGAGATGACCGGACATGCTTCAGGCAACGCGCGCTGGTGGATTCTCGCGCTGCTCTTCTTCGCCACCACGATCAACTACCTGGACCGGATCGTCTTTTCCGTGCTGATCCCGGTGATCAGGCAGGAGATGCACATCACCGATCAGGAGTATGGCAACATCAACGCCGCCTTCCAGGTCTTCTACACCGTCGGCTTTCTATTCGCCGGCGGCCTGATCGACAAATGGGGCACGCGACTGGGCTATGCCGTCTCGATCGCCTGGTGGTCGCTGGCCGCCGCGGGACACGTGATTGCGGGCAGCGGCATGGGCTTAAGCTTCTGGCGCGGCTTTATGGGCCTGGGTGAATCCGGCAACTTCCCGGCGGCGATCAAGTCCGTGGCCGAATGGTTCTCGAAAGAAGACCGCGCCTTTGCCACCGGCATCTTCAACGCGGGAGCCACCATGTCGTCCATCGTCGGTCCACCGTTGTTTGCGTGGTTGGTGGTGAGCGCGGGATGGCGGGCGTGCTTCCTCGTGACCGCATCGGCGGGCTTTGTCTGGCTCGGGCTGTGGCTGCTGGCGCCCAAGCCTCCGCAACAAGTGGTGGTGGCGGGCGAAGCGAAGATTGGCTGGTCGCAGGCGTTGCGCTACCGCGAGACGTGGGGCTTTGCGGCGGCCAAGTTTTTTAGCGATCCGGTCTGGTGGTTCTATCTCTACTGGCTGCCGCCCTACTTCTTCGACGTCCGCCATATGAACCTCAAGGAGATCGGCTGGGCGCTGCCGGTGATCTACACCGTCGCCGGCGTAGGCAGCGTGGTCGGCGGGTGGCTAGCGGGTGCCCTGATCCGCCGCGGCTGGCGCCCAGGTCCGGCGCACAAGGCTGGCATGGCGGTGTTTGCTTTCATGATGCCGGTCGGCGCGCTGAGCGTGTTGGCCGAAAGCCCGATTCTCGCCATCGCCCTCATCTGCGTCGCCACGGCCGCGCACCAGGGCTGGTCCGCGAACCTCTACACCACCGTTTCGGATATCTTCCCCACCCGCGCCGTCGCCTCCGTCACCGGCATCGGCGGCTGCGCGGGCGGCTTCGGCGGCGTACTCTTCTCCGCCCTCATCCCCGGCTACGTCGTCAGCCACTTCGGCTACACGCCGGTGTTCCTGGTGATGGGCGTCTTCCACCTGACGGGCCTGCTGATCTCACACTTCCTGTTCGGCAAAATGGAGCCGATCCAGGCGGAGAGTTAAGAAGCGATTTTGTCGAGCTCGGCTAGGATGTGCTCCGCCATCTTCTCGCCTGGTTGGACAACTGCTTCAACGGCGGATAGCAAAGACCCCAGCAGTTGAAAATTCTCGGCGGCATCGGTATTCGGTGACAGCACGACACCAACTACTCGCTCGATCACGTTGCCCCGGCTATCAATCAGCTTGAGTTCAATCGAACCCATCCGGCTCGAAGCCGTACCCTCTGCCGGGCGACCAATCTCGACTGAAGAATCTGTGAAGCTCGTGGCATAATAGCGAGGACGTACGGATGGCTTCCACTTCACCACGCCGTCACGCGTCATCTGATCTAGGCGATGGATTAGTGCTTTAACCTTGTTGTTCATATACGCTCCTGCCGACGGCAGCCTGCCAGGACACCCATGAGTTTACCAATTAGCTCGTCCAAAATTGAGTTCAGGTAGGGCGGCGAACTCTCGTGATTGCCGTCGGCTTTTTCTTCCACCAATTCCCGCATCGACACCAGATCATTGATGCACGCCTGGATGACGACATCGTCCTGTAGAGGCAACCCGAACACTGCGTGCCGAAAGGCCTGGATGGCTTCACTTGCCTGGTCGGAATCGCGGAGTGCGAGATCCCACTGCTTCCTTCGATGCAATAGCTTCATTCCGCGAAGCAATTGCGTGGCTCGTTCCAATTGGGCGATTGCCTGGTCCCTCAAGATCTGCTCGCGCGCCCGGACTGTCGCCTCCCGTGCCATTTCCGCTGCGGACTGGGCCGCTCGCGCGGCCCGCTTGGCGTCCAGCACCTGCCAGATAGTGATTCCGAAGCCAACGATCGAAATCCCAAAGCCCGCCCATTCAGCCCAACTCGGCATAGCCATCCACTTTCACCTTACAAAACTACCCCGCTGCCTGGTGCCTACCTCGGCTTATACGCCACGCAGTCGATCTCCACCTTCATTTGGGGGTTGGCGAACTTGCACTCGATCGTCGTCCGAGCGGGCTTGTTGTCTCCAAAGAAGCTTCCGTAGACCTCATTCATCTGCGCAAAGTCGCGGCCGTCGACCAGGTAGACGTTGCACTTGATCACGTCGGCCATCGACGCTCCGGCGCCTTCCAGGATCAGGCGAATGTTGTTTAGGACCACGCGCGTTTCGTGCTGGATGTCGCCGTAGCTGTACTGGTCGGTGGCGGGATCAACGGGGCCTTGCCCGGAGACATAAATGAAATCGCCCGCACGGACGGCGGGCGAGTAAGGGCCCCGGGGAATCACGGAGCCAGCGGGATGAATGCGTTCGATCATGCCCTCAAGTTTACCCGGCAGGCCTTCCGTTCTGTTGAACCAAAAGACCTGCCAGGGACCTGTGCGAATGAACTAGTCGGTCTTGCGCTTCCGGGGGCGTGACGTCGTGCTGCGTGAGCCCGAGGACGCGGACTTGGTGGACGTGGACCGCTTGCGCGTCGCCGTCTTCTTCGGCTTGGCGGGTGGCGGATTCGGCTCAAAGATCGAGGGCTGGCCTTCCACGTAGGGTTGCGGGCCGTCGTCTTCAAACTCTTCTTCCTGCGGCGTTTCCATCACCGGCTGCGGCGGCGGAGCCGGGGGATAGAACTCAGCACCGAGGAACACAATCTGGCCGCGTTCCTCATCCGCTTCGATGCGGACCACGGTCTTGTCCTGGGCGTAATTCAGGAACTCATTGAAAGCTTGGAAGCCCAAGGCCTGGGCGTCGAAGGAAGGATGCTCGGCCGCCATCCAGGCCGCCAGCTCTTCCACCGTCCCGCCGTTTTCGAGCTCCAGGCGATGGTTTTCGAGCACATCGCGCAAGCCCGGCAACGCTTCTTCCGGTTGTGGCATCGGCTTGGACGGGCCACCCGACTTCCGCTCGATGATCACGCGCCCACCGCTGCCGGTGACGTTGACGAAGTCGCCCTTCTTCAGGCGATCGACGAAGTCGGAGAAGCTGAAGGCGCCATAAGCACGCTCAGAGAAGGTGGAATCCAGCTGCAGCATGGTGGACTTCAGCAGCCCCAATTGCGGCTGGACGTTACGGCGCTCCAACACCTGCAGGGCGCGCTCCACCAGCGCCATCGACAGAGCCAGATCCAAAGCCGGCGGACGCGCTTGGCGCGGCTCACCACTGCGATCCGGACGGTCGCCCTGATCGGGGCGGTCGCCGCGGTCTCGGCGGTCGCCACGGCCACGGCCACGGTCGCCACGGTCGCCCCGATCACCACGGTCACTGCGCTCACCACGATCCACGTTGTCGCGGCGCACAGTGCGGATCTCGCCCGGCAGCGTATCGATCACGCCCGTCGGAGCGATCACCACGGAAGTGGCGGGCGCGGCACTCGATTGGGATTGAGAGGCCGGTTCCGGACGGTCCGGCAGCAGCGATTCGTAGCTGATGAACTCATGGCAGTTCTGCTGCAGGATAGTGGAGGTGAAGGCCTTGCCGCCTACCACGTAAACCTGCTTACCGTATTCCTTCAGCTTGTTCACCAGCGGAATAAAGTCGCTGTCGCCCGACACAATGCAGAAGGCATTGACGTGGCGGTGGGTGAACGCCATCTCCAGCGCGTCCAGCGCCAGGTTGATGTCGCCACCATTCTTGTCGCCGCGCGGGCTGGGCATCCGCTGCACCATCTGGACGGCGTTTTCCGCCATCTGGCGGGCGGCCGATTCCTGGCGCCCCCAGTTGGCATAGGCGAACTTGGCTACGATATCGCCGCGCTCTTTCAAGGCTTCGAGGGGGATCGAAACATCGAACTCGCGGCGCAGGGTTGATTTGAGACCAATCTCGATGTTGTCGTAGTCGACAAACACCGCGATGTTCAACTTTTCTTGCATGCGCTCTCTTTTCTGTGGGGGTTCGCGGTGCCAGTCCATAGTGTGCATGGATCAGTCAGGCCGTCATTGGAACCGCACGGCGGATGTAATCCACGATGCCTTCCAGTGGTGCGCCAGGCTGAAACACCTGCGCGACCCCGAGCTTCCTTAATTCTTCCGCGTCATCATCCGGGATGATGCCGCCCACGATGACCACGACGTCCGTTAGTTGCTTCTCGCGAAGTAACTCCATGACGCGGGGCACAATGCTGTTGTGCGCCCCTGACAGGATGGAGAGCCCAATTACTTGGACGTCTTCCTGCAAGGCCGCGTTCACGATCATCTCCGGAGTCTGCCGCAATCCGGTGTAGATCACTTCCATGCCAGCGTCGCGCAACGCGCGCGCTATCACTTTGGCCCCACGGTCGTGCCCGTCGAGGCCAGGTTTTGCCACCAGCACCCGGATACGTTGGTCCATTGAACGGCTTCAGAGTTTTGAGCGGATCGTGTTGGGTGTCATGCCGAAACCGGAATGCTACCCGTCTGCATTATAGTACGCCGCCCGCCACCGCAACCGGGGGCCTACTGCCCCCCAGCAACACCGGAGCCCGGGACGGCTCTTTGTCCCGGATGCCTCCGCGGCCGCAGGAGGTTGCGCGCCGGAGGCGGATGGCGATCAACGCCCCTGTTTTGGCACCTCGCGTGACCATCAGCCGGATGCGCGAACGCTAGCGGATCACGTCGACGCTGGCGATGGTCCGCTCACCAGTCCGCATTTCGTGCACCACTTTGCCCTTGGGGTCCACCTCCACCAGGCGCCGGCCCGTGTAATCGGAGATCAGCCAGTGGCCATCCTCCAGCACGGCCATGCCGCTGGCCCAACCAAACTGGATGTCCTGCTTGGCGCCCGCGACGGACCGCACCACTTTACCGCTGGGGTCAACTTCCACCACTTCGCCCGGATCACTGATGCTGATCAGCGTATTGCCATTGGCCAGCCGGAGCCCCTGATAGGCGCGGCGATTCTCGCCATTGGGTGCCTGCCACTGCCAGATGATCTTGCCCGCCTGATCCACTTCAATGATCTTGGCCACGGCTTCCACGGCAATCAGTGTGGTGCCCGCGGCCGTGCGCCGGGAGTTGCGCATGCGCATGTTGGCGATGTCAGCGCTGGAGTAAGTCCACACCACTTGCTTGGCGGGAGTCACTTCGACCACCTTGCCCAGCTTGGCATCGCCGATCAAGGTGTTGCCGTTGGGCAGCCGTTGCGCCGCCAAAGGATGCTCCAGATCTTTCGAGTACGACCAGACCACGGCGCCCTTGTCGTCGATCTCCTGTACCGTCTTGTCGGCGCCAATGGTGAAGAGCGTATGGCCGTTCGGCAAGCCCTGCACGTCGTGTCCGCGCTGGTTGGGCTTGGTCCAGAGAACGCGGCCGGAAGGCCATTCCATTGCGACGATCTCGCCCTTGGGGCCATGATCGGAGACCAGGATGCGGCGCTGCGCCGGGGCGGCCTTTAGGTGCTTATCAAAGAAGGCGAACGCACGCGCTTCGGCCTTCTCGGCATCGGCACCCCGGAAGCCGTGGCCCGCGCCAGAGATGGTTTCGAGCTCCGCTTCAACACCCGCGGCCACCAGCCGCTCCGTGATCCACAGCGAATGCTCATAGGCGACATAGGCGTCCTTGGTGCCATGGATCGACAGCGTCGGCGCGGCCGCAGGCGTCACCCAGTTGATGGGGCTGGCCAGCTGATGGGCCTCCCGATTCTGGTCCAAATGCCCGCCCAGGAATTGCGGGAGCACCTGCGCGGCATCGACGCTCTTCGAATAGGACTGCGTGAAGTCTGTCGGTCCGTAGTAGTTGACGATGCAGTTGACGCGTTCGGCGCCATGCGCCGTCAGGCCCAGCATCAACACCAGATGCCCGCCCGCACTGCCACCCATGGCGCAGGACTTGCCAGAGTCCAGTTGGAATCGCGCCGCATTCGCCTTCAGGAAGCGGACGGCCGCCTTGACGTCTTCCACCGGAGCCGGGTACTGGTGCCGTGGCGCGAGCCGGTAACTCATGGTGGCCGCCACGTAGCCCCGCTCCGCCAGCTTGATCGCAACCGGGAGATAGCTGTTGCGATGCCCAGCCCGGAAGCCCCCGCCATGGACCAGCAGCACGAACGGCAGCGGTCCAGTGGCCTGCTTCGGCCGGACAACGTCGAGCAGGCTCTTTTGGCCCACATTCGAGTACTCAATGCCTGCTTCATGGATCACACCCGGCGGCATGGCCGGAATGGGAGGAGGCGCGGCTTGGGCCAGCAAGGCAACGGTGGCGAGTTCGAAGATCACCACGCGAGCATATCAAGGACGGGCTGTAACGGGATAGACTTAAGAGATTGTTGAGTCTCGCGGTGTTGGTTCTGCATTCGTATGCGGACGTGGCAAACGTTCGTCCCCCTCAGTCCGCCACGCCAGTAGCGGAGAGTCGTCCTGCGGCCACCGAGCAGACGCCCGCAGCGGCCGCCCGGCCCGCGGCTTTAAGCGTGAGTGAAGGTGCATCGGCCAACGTATTGGGCAAGACCGATACCCAGTCCGGCGAGAGCCGCCGCAACGAGAATGTTCAGTTCAACCTGATCGACAACAACGGCATGCAGGAGCTGCGTAAGCGCCTGGGCACCAGTGCCACGATCGTGTCTGATTTTTCGCCCGTCCGCAGCTACTTCGGGGCCGAGTTCGGCACGGCGCCCGGTACGCCGATCCATCTGCCCAGCGGCAAGCCGACCTCCGCCATTCACGGCACCGCATTTTGGACCCACTCCAACAGCGCCACCACCGCGCGTTCCTTCTTCCAGGTAGGCGGCGTGCAACCGGCCCGCGAGAATGAGTACGGAGTTTCGGCGCTGGTTCCGCTGTGGCGCAAGGCCTGGCTTTCCGTCGATGGCTCCCAGCAGAAGTTGCGGGGTCAGGTGAATGGCAACATCCTGGTGCCGCGTCCGGAGGAGCGGGTGCCCCTGGCGACGGACCCGCGCATTCGCTCCATCATTGAGCGTTGGATGCGCGCCTACCCCACCACGCTGCCCAATCGCCCCGATATCGATCCGCGCGCGCTCAATACGAACGCGCCGCAGTTGATCAACACCGATAACAGCTCCCTACGCTTTGAGCAGGTGCTAGGCAGCAAGGATCGCCTGGTGGCGCGGCACACCTACATGAATCAGCGGGTGGATGCCTTCCAGTTTGTCGCGGGCCAGAACCCCGACACGACCACGAAGAACCATTCGGCCCGGCTGACGTGGCAGCGCGTTTTCCGGCCGCAAACGGTGGGCCAGTTCACGTTGGGCTTCGATCGGGCCCATTCGCTGCTGGTGCCGGAGGCGAATGCCGTTGGGCCACAGGTGCAGATTGGGACCGTCTACACGACGTTGGGTCCGGGGTCGGGCATCCCGATCGACCGGATGCAGAATCGGTTCCGCTATGCGGCACTGGTCACCCACCAGAGCGGACGGCATCAGCTCTCCTTTGGCGGCTCTTTGACGCGGTTGCAGTTCAACGGGCGGGAAGTGTCCTCGAATCGTGGCAATTGGTACTTTCGCAACGACTTCGGACGTGACGCCATCACCAATTTCCGCTTGGGCATCCCGAGCCGGTTCTCATTTGGCCAAGGCGAGCTAGCGCGGGGCTTCCGCAATTGGGAGCAGCACTACTTTGTCGCGGACACCATCAAGGTGCGCTCGAATCTGACGCTCTCCACCGGGTTGCGCTATCAACCGCAATCGGGCCCTTATGAAGTGAATGGCCTGACGGATATCCCGTTCCATTGCGACTGCAATAATCTGGCGCCAAGCTTTGGGCTGGCCTGGCGGCTGCCACCGCGGTGGGGTGTGGTTCGAGCGGCCTACAGCGTGCAGTTTGGGGAGATCTTTGCCACCACATTCCAGTCACTGCGCTGGAACCCCCCGCAGTTTTTGAAGCCGGAAGTCCAGGTTCCCGATTTGCTGAATCCGTTGGCGGGGGCCGACCTGTCTCCCACCGGGCGGGCGACGGTCTTTGTCCTCCCCAGCAATCTGGTATCGCCCTATTCGCACCAATACAACGCCAGTTGGGAGATGGTGCTCGCGAACAAGTGGCGGCTGCAGTTGGGCTATGTGGGCAGCCGGAGCCATAAGCTGTTCCTGCTGTGGCACACCAATCGCGCTCATCCCGTGGCCGGCATCGCCCAGACCACGGCGACCATCAATGACCGGCGCGCCAACCCGCGGTTGTTTGAGGTGCGCCCGGTGATGAATGGCTCCCGCGCCTATTTCGATGCGGCTCGGGCCACGCTGGTGGTGCCTGAATGGCGAGGCGTGACGCTCGATTTCTCCTACTGGTTCAGTAAGGCGCTGGACAATGGCGGCAATTTCCTCAATACCGGCGCCGGCGATGATGCCCGGCAGGGCTATTCGCAAAGCGAGAGCATACTGCAGCCGGATCTGCGAGCGGTAAGCGCGTTTGATCAATCGCATGCCCTGCTCAGCCGCCTGCGCTACCAGTTGCCCCGTTTGGGTGCACACCGGCTGTTGCGGGAGACGGTCGGAGGCTGGGGCTTTTCGGGAGTTTGGTTGGCGAAGACGGGGATGCCGTTTTCGGTGATTACGGGCTCCGATGGCCCGGGCTTTGGCAATGTGGACGGCACCAATGGTGACCGGCCGAACATCCTCGATCCATCGATTTTGGGGCGCGCAGTGAATCACCCCGATGATTCGGCGCGGTTGCTACCTCGGGCGGCCTTTGGCTTCATTCGCCCCACCGATGAGCGCGGGAATATCGGCTTGAACACCTTCCGCCGGGGCGGCATCTTGAACTTGAACCTGGGCCTCTCGAAGACCTGGAGCGCCACGGGCGAGCGCCGCGTCACGCTGCGCGGCGAGGCGATCAACGCCACCAACTCGCCCCAGTTCGCCGAGCCGAACCCCGACCTCTCCTCCCCTGCGTTTGGCAAGATCACGAACACGCTGAACGACGGCCGCGCCTTCCGCTTCACCCTCCAACTGCAGTTTTAGCCGGTAGACTGTTCCGCTGAATCGCGTCAGGTGTTGCGGGCTTTGATCAGCCTCATGCGTAAGCTTGGGGCTTCTTCGCGAGCATGGAAAAGCCCCAAGCTGACGCATGGGGCTGAAGGCCGGGTCCAGCGCTGGGCTTGCGGAGTTGATTGGAAGTCCATCCCATTAGCTAACGAGTCAATGCCTTAGAGTTTTCGCGGGCGGGCGCCGGGCGTCCTGACTTTTGCGCGGGAGAGCAGGTCGAACCATTCCGCGGAATCCAGGTTGTTTGCTAGTAACCGGACAGGACTATTCCGGATGGAGGCGCACTCCTGGTTCCCTTAACATCAGCCCATGAGAGTCAAGGAAGTTTACGAGACGCCACGACTGGTGAAGATGGAATCGGCGATTCAGAGCTCGGGCCAGGGCTACTTCCCGGTTCGGCCGATTGAGGACACTGTCGATTTGAGCGGCCAGGCGCTCCGGATCATCAAGGACCAGCGCGTGGCGGAGGCGGTCACGGATACTCCGTCTACGGCAAAAGAAAAGAGGCCCCACGGATAGGACCCCTTGTAGTGAATGTAGCTAATGGCTCGGTTTAACGGGCGATGGCTAACACCCAGCGGCCCGCAACATCCAGCAGCAAGCCCGGCATCACGCCCAGCACCAGCGTCGCCAGAGCCGAAGCCCAAACCGTGACACGAAGAGCAAAGGGCGCTTCGTCCATATTGTTGGTCGCCTCGCCAGGTTCGCGCATGTACATCACCACCAGGATGCGGAGGTAGTAGTAGGCGGCCACGGCGGAGTTGAGCAGGCCCAGGATGGTCAGCCACACCAGGTTGGCGTCGAGCGCCGCTTTGAAGATGTAGAACTTGCCGAAGAAACCTGCCGTCAGCGGTACACCGATCAGGCTGAGCATGAAGATAGTCAACATCGCGGCCATGGCCGGTTGGCGCACGGCGAGACCGGAAAGGTCATCGATGCTGACGTACTGCTCACCCTTGCGGGCAAAGTAGGTGACCACGGCAAAGGCGCCCACGTTCATGAAGACGTAGGAGGCCAGATAGAACATTACGGCTTGCGTGCCAACGGTCGAGTGCGCCGCGATGGCAACGAGGACATAGCCAGCGTGCGCGATCGAGGAATAGGCCAGCAGGCGCTTGATGTTGGTTTGGCGGAGAGCGGCGAAGTTGCCAATGGTCATCGTAGCCAGCGCGGCCATCGCGACCAGCGGTGTCCAGGTGTCGCTAATGGGGCCGTAGGCGGTAAGGAACACGCGGATGAACACGGCGAAGGCGGCCGCTTTGGGGCCAGCGCTCATGAAGGCGCTGACGGGTGAGGGCGCGCCCTGATACACGTCCGGGGCCCAGCTTTGGAACGGCGCGGCGGACACCTTGAAGGCGAAGCCGACGAACATCAGCGCGGCCGACATGCCGACCAGCGAGGCGGAGTTGGTAAAGTTCGGGCTGCTGAGTACGGTCCGGATATCGGTGAGGTTGGTGCTACCGGTCAAGCCGTAGATCCAGGCCACACCGTAGAGCAGGAAGGCAGTGGCGAAGGAGCCGAGAAGGAAATATTTGATGGCGGCTTCGTTGTTCCGCTTGTCGTCACGCAGGTAGCCGGTAAGGATGTACGAGGCGATCGAGGAGATCTCGATGCCCACAAACACCATGATCAGCTCATTGGCGCAGGCCATAATGCACTGGCCCACCACCGAGAACAGCACCAGGGCGTAGAATTCGCCGGTCTCGTGGCCTTCCTTTTCGAGGTAATCGCCAGAGAGGAACACGGTCAGGATGGCGACTCCGAGCACCAGCAGCCGGAAGAACGTCGCAAAGCCATCGACGATCACCATGTTCGAGAACGAGAGGCCAGGCGCATCGTGCGCCGCCAGCGTGACGCCCGCCGCGCCCAGCAAGGTGAGGATCGAGAGCGTGCGGAAGATGCGCTTCCCGTCAAGCAGTGGTTCCAGCACCATAAAGAGCGTGCCGATCAACGTCAGGAGAATTTCCGGACCAAACCGGAGCAGGTCCGTCGATGAGGGCCACAGGTTAGCGGGCATTGGTCACCCCCGTGGCGGTTTGGGCTACCTGGACGGCGGGCGCCGCCGTTGCGGACGGAGCCACCGGAGTAGGTGCAGCCACTTTGAACTCCACGTTCAGTTTTGTTTGTTGCAAAGTCTTGTTGTCCGCGACGCTGATCGGAGTGAGGAAGCCCATCGGAGCAACGCCCATCCAGACCATCAGAGCCAGTAGCGGGAGAACCGCGATCCACTCGCGCGGCTGCAGATCGGCATGCTCAAAGTGGTGGGCAGTCTCATGCGAGGTGCGTCCGAAGAAGACGCGCTGGTAGAGCCACAGCATATAGCAGGCGGAGAGAATCACACCGAGCGCGGCAAATACCGCCCAGCTGATGTTCACCATGGCAGCACCCTGAAGCACCAGCAGTTCGCCCACAAAGTTATTCAGCAGCGGCAGGCCGACCGAGGCCAGCGTGGTGATCAGGAACACCGTCGCCAGATGCGGCACCTGCGTCGCGACGCCGCCGTAATCAGAGATCTCAAGCGAATGGCGCCGCTCATACATCATGCCGACGAGCATGAAGAGTGCGCCGGTGGAGACGCCGTGATTCAGCATCTGGTAGACCGCGCCATCCAGCGCCAGCTGGTTAAAGCTGAACACGCCCAGGACTACAAACCCCAAGTGCGACACCGAAGAGTACGCCACCAGCTTCTTCATGTTCGGCTGGACCAGGGCGACCAGTGCGCCGTAGACGATGCCGATGATCGCCAGGCCCACAATCCAGGGCGCGCATTGACGGGCCGCATTCGGGAACAACGGCAGACAGTATCGAACCAGGCCGTAGGTGCCCATCTTCAGCATCACGGAAGCCAGCATCACGGAACCGGCGGTAGGGGCCTCTACGTGAGCGTCAGGCAACCAGGTATGCAGCGGGAACAGCGGCACCTTGATCGCAAATGCGACAAAGAAGGCCAGGAACAGCGGCAGCGCTTCCTCGGGGGTCAACTTCAGTTGGCCAGAGGCCATTTGCTGCAGGATGACGGTGTAGTCGAACGTGCCGGACTTGAGATACAGGTAGATGATCGCCACCAGCATCAGCACGCTGCCCACCATCGTGTAGAGGAAGAACTTCACCGCGGCGTAAATGCGGCGGTCATGTCCCCAGATACCGATCAGGAAGTACATCGGCACCAGACCCACTTCCCAAAACACGTAGTAGAGGAAGAGGTCCAGCGAAACGAAGACGCCAATCACGCCAAATTCGAGCAGGATGAGGAACGCATAGTATTCCTTCATCCGGTGGCCAATGTATTTCCAGGAGACCAGCACGGCCAGCGGCGTCAGGAAGGTGGTCAGAATCACCAGCCACAGCGACAGGCCATCAAGGCCGATGTGGTAACGGATATTCGGCGTCGAGATCCACTGGGTGTTGGTGACAAAGCTATACTCGCCCGGGTTGGCGAGCACCGGCCCAATCAAGCCCAGCGAGATGACGAACAGCACCAGCGAAAAGATGAGAGCGAAATACTTGGCCTTCTCGGCGGGCACCAGCAGTGCCAGCAGAAAGCCAACCAGCGGCAGGAAGAGCACCAGATCGAGCATTTAGCGAACCCCTCCCCAGACCGACATGGCCACCACGACGAATACAGCTCCCGCCACCACCCAGGTGGCGTAGCTGCGGATGTTGCCACCCTGCAGCTGGCGTAGACCGCCCCCAATCCAGCGGGACACCGATCCGGCGCCGTTCACCGCGCCGTCGATCAGCCCGGCATCCACACCCTTCCAAAGGAAGTAGCGCGAGCCTTCCGTGATCGGGTGGATGATCGTGACGTCGTAGACTTCGTCGACAAAGTACTTGTTGTAGATCAGCGTGTGCAGGCCCTTGAAGGTGGACGCCAACTTGTCGGGCAGGCCGGGCGACAGGACGTACATCACATAGGCCAAGCCGATGCCCAGGATGAAAGTGGCATAGAGCACCGCCACCGCCGTCGGATCATGCTCCGCGTGCGAGGAGCCAAGTACAGGCTCCAACCAGTCCGGAATATTGAAGAAGCCACCGCCCAATGAGAGCAGCGCCAGGATCACCAGCGGGATGGTCATCACTGCCGGGGACTCTTTGATCTCTTGATGCCCGTGGCCATGGCCGTGGTCCTTGTGGGCGTGGTCGGCATGGCCGTGAGCCGCGTGATCATCGCCGTGGGCGTGGTCATCGTGACCGCCGTGGCCGTGATCCGCATGGGGGTTGGGTCCGCGGTACTCACCGAAGAAGGTGAGGAACATCGCTCGCGAGACGTAGAAGGCCGTCATCGCCGCGGTCAGCGCACCAATCCAGAACAATGGCCGCGCATGCTCATAGGCAGCCAGCAGGATGGCGTCCTTCGAGTGGTACCCCGAGAACGGAGGAATACCAGCAATAGCCACCCAGGCGCAGCAGAGCGTACCGAAGGTAACCGGGATCTTCTTCCGCAATCCGCCGTACCAGCGCATGTCCTGTTCGTGGTGGCAGGCCATGATGACGCTACCAGCACCGAGGAACAACAGCGCCTTGAAGAAGGCGTGCGTGACGACGTGGAAGATGCCCGCCGAATAGGCCCCAACACCCGCACCCAGGAACATGTAGCCCAGCTGGGAAACGGTGGAGTAAGCGAAAACCTTCTTGATGTCGTTCTGCGCCAAGCCCATGGTGGCGGCGAAGAAGGCCGTGGCCGTGCCAACAATCGCGACCGTCTCCATCGCGATCGGCGCGTTGTTGAACAACGATGAGGAGCGGCAGACCATGTAGACACCGGCCGTCACCATGGTCGCGGCGTGGATGAGAGCCGAAACGGGCGTCGGACCGGCCATGGCGTCCGGCAGCCAGACGTAGAGCGGAATCTGAGCCGACTTACCAGCAGCGCCCACCAGCAGCAGCAAGCAGATGGCGGTGATCATGCCGGCTGAATGCTCCGGTTGCAGCGTGGCCGCTTTACCGAACACCGTGCCGAAGTCAAGCGATCCGAAGTTGATGAACACCAGAAACATCGCGAGCGAGAAGCCAAAGTCGCCCACTCGGTTGACGATAAACGCCTTCTTGCCCGCGTCGCCCGCAAACTTTTCGAGGAAGTAGAAACCGATCAGCAGGTAGCTGCAGAGCCCCACGCCTTCCCAGCCCACAAACAGCAGCAGGAAGTTGGCGGCCAGCACCAAAATCAGCATGAAGAACATGAACAGATTCAGGTAGGCGAAGAAGCGGTAGTAGCCACCTTCGTGCGCCATGTAGCCGGTGGCATAAATATGGATTAGCGAGCCGATGCCGGTGACCACCAGCAGCATGATGGATGTCAGCCGGTCGATGGAGAAGTCGAAGCCCACGGAAAAAGTACCGGAGGCGATCCAGGTAAAGTAGTGCTCAACGTGGGGCTGTTCCAGCGCACCCAGCGCATTCAGCGTTTTCGCTACCCACAGGAAACTCGCCACCACACTCGCAATCGCGATGAAGCTGACGAACTGCTTCGACATCTTGCGGCCCACGGTCGAGTTGATCAAAAACCCGAGGAGCGGCAGAGCCGGAATAAGCCAGAGTTGTTGGGATTCGGCCATGATGTTGATTACAGTTTCAGATTGTCGACTTCGTCTACTTCAAGAGTTTCGCGGTTCTTGAACACCGTCAAAATGATCGCCAGACCCACGGCCGCTTCCGCCGCCGCCACCACCATCACAAAGAAACTATAGATTTGCCCGTCGGCCTGCTTCATCTGATGAGAGAAGGCGACAAAGCTCAAGTTGACGGCGTTCAGCATCAGTTCGATGGACATAAACACCGTGATCAGGTTGCGGCGGAACAGAAAGCCGCAGATGCCCAGGCCAAACAGGATGGCGCTCAGGATCAGGTAGGCGGACATCGGGATGGCCGCAATGGGAAGAGGAGGAAGGGTAAAATCCATGGGCGGTTCGAGCCTCCAAGCCGGGGCTTTAGTCGATCTCCTTGCGGGCGAGCACAATCGCGCCCAGGATGGCGATCAGGATCAAAACAGAGGTCACTTCAAACGGCAGCAGGTAGGTGGTAAACAACGCCTTGCCCACTTCGCGCGGTCCGCCGCCGGTGAAGGCGTCGAATTCCACCGGCGATCCGGCATGCGTGTATTGAGTTTGGATCAGGTAAGCCACCAAGCCCAGGAACAGCACAAACACCGGCAGCCCGATCAGTTTACTGACGAGACTCTTGCCCGGTATCTTGCGCTCCTCACCCGCGTTCAGCAGCATGATGACGAACAGGAACAGCACCATGATGGCGCCGGCGTAGACGATCAACTGGACGGCCGCAATAAACTCAGCGCCCAGCAGCAAATAGAGTACCGCGAGCGAGCCCATCACCCCGATTAGCGACAAAGCGCTGGTGACCGGGTGGCGCTGCAGCACCAGATTGATGCCGCAGGCGACGGCCGCCGTGGCGAAAATAGCGAATAGGATCACACCCATCATGGCCGGGTACCGTTCCTTTTACTGTTGTTAGGCCTCATATGATGGTCCAGTCTCATTTCGTCGTCAGGGCCACCAGTAGGCCCGTCACCAAAAGGTTGACCAGGGCGACCGGGAACAGGAACGTCCAAGTGAACCGCATCAGCTGGTCATAGCGGAAGCGCGGCAGCGTGCCGCGAACCCAAACAAAGGTAAAGATCAGGAAGGCGACCTTGGACAGGAACCAGAACAGCGGCACCAGGATCGGCTTCAGGAAAGGCACCAGGAAGAGGCCGCCCGCACCGAACAGGATGATGCCCAGAATCGGCATCGTGTAGCGATCATAGGCGCGGGCCGGTTGCCGGGCATGCCAGAAACAGATGGCCGCGAAGAACCAGTGGGCGACGACCGGGAAGAAATCGGAACCGTAGGCAGCAGGCCACAAGGGTTGCCAGCCACCGAGGAACAGCACCGATGCCACCATGCAAGCCGTGGTGATGTGTCCATATTCCGCCGTGAAGAAGGCGGCGAACAACATCGACGAGTATTCCGTGTGGAAACCGGCCACCAGCTCGTTTTCCGCTTCCGGCAAGTCGAACGGGATGCGGTTGGTTTCCGCGAAGGCCGCGATCAGGAAGATGATGAAGCTGATGATCTGCGGCACCGGCAGTTGGAAGATCGCCCACTGCGGGATGAAGCCGAACAGATAGCCGCCCTGCGCTTCCACCACTTCCCGGAACGAGAGCGTGTTGAACATCAGCAGCGGAGCAACAATCGCCAGCGCCAGCGGCAACTCGTAGCTGATCATCTGCGCCGCGCTGCGCAAGCCGCCGATCAGCGCGTACTTGTTGTTCGAGGCCCAGCCGGCCAGCGCCACACCGTACACACCCAGAGACCCTAAGCCCAGCATGAAGAGAATGCCGATGTTGACGTCCGCCAACCCCAGGTTGGTCTTGATGCCGAACACATCGATCTGCGGACCCAGCGGAATCACCGCAATCGAACCCAGCGACAGCGCCACCGCCATAAATGGCGCCAGCAGGTAGAAGAATAGATTGACGTGCGAAGGAATGAAGCCTTCTTTGAACAGCAGCTTCACCAAGTCCGACAGCGGTTGCAGCAACCCGTGCGGCCCCACGCGATTCGGACCCACGCGCAACTGGATATGGGCCAGGACCTTGCGCTCCACCCACACCAGGTAAGCCAGCACGGTGACCAGCACAAAGGCGATCAAGCCCGCCTTAATCAACGTCAGAAGAAAATAGTTCATTGGTTGTCCGAGTACAACTTGCCCGGATACTCGATCACCGAGGTCAGCGCTT
>JAPKYZ010000079.1 GCA_026394055.1 Acidobacteriota bacterium | reverse complement strand
TATTGATAATGAACTGGATAATACCCGATCGCCGCGAATCCTGCAAGCGTCACTGTGTCGTTGGTACCTTCCAGCCAACTGCCCGAACTACGTCGCGGAGATCACCAAGTCCTCGACGAAACCTGCCAACTCCACATATCTGCACAGAGCATTGGCGAGCTGGAGTTGGCGTGGCGTCTTGCATTCTGGCTCCAGCAACTTTGGACTGCCGACCAGTATGGCCAGGGCCTTCGCGCGAGACGTTGCGACGTTCAGGCGGTTCAGGCTGTAAAGGAACTCCATGCCGCGCGGAGCGTCTTCCGGCGAAGATGTCGTCAGCGAGTAGATAACGACCGGCGCCTGTTGACCCTGGAATTTGTCAACCGTCCCGACTCGCATCCCCGGCAGGCGGCGCGAGATCGCTGCGACTTGGGCGTTGTACGGAGCGACGATCAGAATTTCCTCTCGCGACAGACGCCGCCGATTGCCGCCGTCATCGACCCAGTGGACTTCGGGCACCAACAGGCTCTCCACGATGGACGCAATATAGTCAACTTCCTCGACCGCAGAATGTTGATTGCCTTCATGCTTCACGGGCAGGTAGCGCAATCCGAACGATCCTAACCAAGGGTGCCCCTCGATTCGCTGATTCTCCAGCCCCCCGCGAGACTCAAGACGGGTTTCGTAGAACAGCTCGGAAGTGAATCGGCATATCTCCGGGTGAAGTCGCCAAGTCTTATCCAGGAACAGTCCCCGATCAGGAGCAATCGTCTTCCCACCTTGTAGCAGATGCTCCAGGGCCGACACTTCGGCTCCATCGGGGTGGCTTCCTTGGAGTGGCTGGTCGAGTTGCTGCGGATCGCCGAGAAGGATGAGATTCCGCGCAGCTGGCGCAATCGCGACGGCGTTGGCCAAGGACATCTGCCCAGCCTCATCAACGAAGAGCATGTCAACGAGGCCAACCGCCTCTTCGCGGGCCCAAAGCCACGCCGTCCCAGCCAATACAGCACAGGTGCGGGTTTGGATCGCCGCAACGGCTTCGGCATTGTCGGTTGTCTCTTTCAACCAATCAGGCAAGTTTTCTTCGGACTTCTCGGACACCTTTTGAAGGCAATTGACCGGAGCTACTCTTTGCCGAATGGCCTCCGTCTGGACGTCGTCGAGCAAGTTTCTGATGACTTTGTGACTGCTCGCCGTTACGCCGACCCGCTTGCCCGCCGATACCGCCTCAATGATCATGCAAGCCGCCGTGAACGTCTTGCCCGCCCCTGGAGGACCTTGGATCGGTAACACAGAGCCATCCAATTCATGAACTAGCCGTTTTGCCGCCTCAACAACGCCTTCGCCAGCTTTCAGCAGCTGCGCCCAAGGCGGATGCCGCAACAAGAGACCGGAAGCGGTTCTAAAAGGTGGTGCATCTGCGAATCCACTTCCCGTGACGTAGTCGGCGAGGCGGACTAGCGAATCGGCCTGTTCGTCGGTACCGACAATTTCATAGGAGTAAACGGATCTTGGATGAACGTCGAGTGCCTTACCGGTCTTCCTGATTCCAACTGTTCCGCCAACCGGATCTATTTCCTCAATAGTTCCGATCTGCCCATCCCGCGTATAGACCTTCTTTCCGAGCTGGAGATTCGTCTCCTGTGGCGGGAACGAATATTGATGGATGGGTAGTTTCTTTCGCCCGGTTGGAGGAATTTCTGCGGCGAATTCCAACCCACCAATTGCCGCTCGCTCGTCGCGCAGTTCCTCGTCATCGAGATCGCGCAAACGAAACTTTTCCCAATAGGCCACTTTGGCTTCGCGCCGGTGCCAGTCCAACAAGTTAGCGAGCAGCCACCTTGCTGACTGATCGTCTGTACGCTCTGTTTCGTCAGCCGGTAGGTCATGGGTTAGTGCCGCAATCAAACCTGCGACCCGCGCTTGGCGTTCGTTTAGCGTTTCTGGCGGTTCGCCGTCTTGCTCTTTCGGCCTGGGGATATCTGTGCCTGCGTCAACCTCAGCGCGCCGAAGACCTTCAAGCCAATCGCGGAGAGAAAACGTCGAGCGGCAATCGTCGGCGTTGTATCCTTCGACCCTTTCGCAAGTATCGGCATCAACTTCCGTGATCCGCCCGAGTTCCAACCCATGTTCCACCTGCCGCATGGCGGCTTTAGCTTCGTCCAGTGGCACGTTTCGTTTGAAGCCGTGAAACTCCTCCAATGCCTTGAGCGAATACTGTTCGACGCTGGCACGCAAAGACTGCTTTGTGATTGAGTGCAGGTCAACGAAGATACCGGCTCTCAGCATTCGGTCAATTGCATCTTCACGAGTGGCGTACCGCCCCATCAGCGTCTTCAACGCAGATGGCTCTTTGGGACTGTAGTGATAGATATGCATCGCTGGGAAAGACTTCCACTGCTCCATCGCGAAGTCTACAAACCATTCGAACGCTGCCTTTTCGTCTGCGGCGGACAATGCCCAGCGGCGCTGATAATCGAAACGCCCTTCCGCGGATTGCATGCCGAACCCGAACAGGTACTCGCGGCCGTGGGTGCCCACGAAGGGGTCGCTTTCTAGATCAAACGAGATGTCGCCAGGAGATGGTTCGGGTAAGCGCGTCAATCCCCGCCCAAGCTCGATTGCCAGCAGTTCGTGCACCGGTTGTCTTTGGTAGCGGCCGGCCACCTGAACCCGCGCCTGTTCGCGGATGCGTACGTATCCATCCCTCGATCCATGGCGAGGCTTGTTTACGAGCGGCACGGTTAGACGCGAAAGGGCCTCTACGGTCGGGACTTCCCATTCGATCAGCTGCTTGCGTTGGAGGCGGCTAATTCCCGCTGTCAAGGAAAGGTGATCATCGCGCCGCCATTCGCGATCACACTCCGGCCACCATCGGCAGACATCGCAGTGTCCGTTTGGTTCTGCAAAGGTCGGCTGCTCCTTAGCGGTGGCCTTTTCGAGCCTTGCCTTAATGGATCGGTAGTACGCCGCGTAGTCGAGAACCCGATACCGTTCCACATTGAATTCGGGCGAGGGTGGGACCACGTACATTGTCTCGGGTTCGCATCCTTGCACCGCAGTGAGAAGTGCTGCATAGTGCGAGAGTTGGAGAATAGTGGCCGCCTTGGTCTCTCGCGCCAGCTTGCAGTCGTACGGTTCGTACGACCAAGAGCCAAAGTTGCTCGGCACCTCAATTCGTCGCAAAACGTCGGGCCGCCCAAACCATCTGTCGTTCTTAAGAGCACCCTGGACGATGACTTCTATACCTGCGGCCATGGCCTTGAGCGTTTCGGCGACCGAATTCACATCGTCTTTGTACTCATCCAGATTCTTGATCGAAAGCCCCTCGGAAAGAAGGTGTTCAATGTAGGCTCGCTCGTGATCCAGACCACGCTCTTGAATTACGACAAGATGCGGCGCTCTAACCGGCGGCGAAACTCGCTCCCCGCGAGACTCGCTAACATTCAACGCAGTGAGATGCCCACAGAAAAGGTGGTTGCTAATGTCGGTAGCTGCAAGCCGGATCGTTCCACCGAGATTCTTCATCTGAGTGCAACGATATCAGTCTTGGGCATTGCATGGCCACCGGACCGGCCTGCGGCACGCCGCGCTGTATGAGACACTCGCTACCCCAGTTTGCGGGTTGCTCCGTAAATCTTGCATTAGTTTGGAACGAAATGCCCTGTGGCGGTGTCATATAAGATATCGGCTGTCCGTGTGCCTTTGGACGGAAGCCAGACCACGTAACGGTGAGGTCCCTGCAATGAAGGGGCGTGATCCAACCCTGCCGGATTCCTCCGCCGGGCCGCCCGTTCGGCCCGCCACCGTCCTTTTTTGTCTCCCGCGTCCATCAACTATTAGTGTCTAAACTCGGCGGAAGTCGATTACGGCTCCGCTATCGGAGGGTACGATGCCGATGCGCTTGATCCAATTGATTCTGGGCAAGTTGGGATGGGACGGGGATGCTCGGCCTACGGTCGCAATGCTTCCGCCAGGGAGCGCTCGACAGCCATCAGCGGCGGATGCACTCTGCCGAATCACCAACAACTACGTGATTCCACCGTACGGGGCATACGGTCAAACATACGACGGGGTAGAAGGCCAAGACATTCTGATTGAAATAGCCGCTGACGCTGGAACTGTGGTCCGCCTTTTTGAGGGTGATGAGGACGACGGCACAGAACTGTTCGAGGCTGACGCACCGCTCTTTGAGTCGCCTTTCCGGACTAACTATCAACTCCCAGCCACCGGCTACTACACGGTGCTGGTCGAAAACCCAGGCGACGAGAGCATCCACGTTCACTTGAACGTAACGTGTCCGGTGAACGTCGCGGCGATTCCGAAGAAGGGGCCGTCACGAGCCTTCGGCATCGCCAACTCAGCGGCGGCGGGCGCGGAGGGCTTTGGCAACGGTCATCCCCAACACGGCGGCAGCAACGGCCAACAGAGAGGACTGGTCTTGCCGGGTGATCGACCCGAAAAGCCCGCCGTCTTCATTGCGGGCAAGCAGGCTGACACTGAGCCCGAGCACAGCAGTCCCTCCGGCCAGAAGGCCGATGGTGATGTCGAGCCGTCGGCTTGAACTCACATCGCTATCCTTTCAATTTGATTGCCTTCTTGTCCGCCAGCCAATGAGCCAAGGCGGTATTCACAAGCACGTTCAGCGACACTTCCCGCTGCTTGGACGCCTTCTTGAGCGCCTTCATCGAATCCTCGGAAAGCATAAGGCAGGTCTCCTCTTCTTTCGGTTCGCGGATGTCGATGAGGGCCACGGTCATCAGGTCCAGTTCCTTCAAGGCGTCCATCACAATTTGACTGAGGTCGCCTCGGTACTGCGTTTGGCTGCGGAGGGGTCCATTGAGTCCGGTGAGAAATCGGATCGCCAACTTGATGGTCTTCGGGCGGTTCTCGTCCACTGAAGAACCTCGCGGTTTCCTCGCCTTCGACTTGGTGTCGAGCAGGCGGACAACGTTCTGGGTACGTTCCATGTTCTCCCGCATAGTACGACATTCACCGTACCTCTCGCCAGCGGCCTGGCGAGATTTCTTAGACGAGAGAGACGGTTTCTGGGATCTGCTGGCTTCATTATGCCTCTAAGGCTGCATCGCGCGATAGGGGGATTCGAACAGCAGGTCACGGTTCACCCGAACATTGAATCTGTAGCCGATCGGCACCTTCACCGTCGGCTGGATGTTGAGGTTGCGGCGCGTCACCTCCGCGCCAATTTGCGACAGATTTCCGGCGGCGGCGCTGCCCGCGATCTCTCCTGGACTCGGATACGTGAAGACCGTACCCCGTCGCGTCTGGGAAAGTTGGAAGGCCGCGCTGAAGGCGCTGGTGAGCACCGCCATGCCGATCAGGCGCTTGTAGTGGTTGTCCACGTCGTAGCGAAGGCCGGTGTTGCCTTTGGCATCTTGTCCGGCCATGCCTTCGAGATTGATCGACGAGGCGTCGGGAAAGATGATGCGGTTCCAGGCGACCTGCACACCGTCTTGCCCATAGCCGATCCGTGAATCGTAGGCACCCACCAATCGTGAACCTTGCGGGATCAACAGGTACTTGCCGGTCGCCGTGTCATAAACGTTTTCGCGGACCAGTGCTTTGAGCTCGCCGGGGAGGTCCGAATTCATAGCCTGTTCGAGAATCGCCGGAATGTCCCATCCGGCTTTGATCTCGTACTTGCTGAGCGGTTTCACGCGCGTGGTCCCGAGATAGTTCTCCGCATTCTTAGCGCGCGCTTTTTCGAGAAACGCTTCCTTCTCATCCTGGGCGTTTTGCAGCTTGTACTCTTCCGCTTGGCTGGTGCTGTTCGATCCCAACGTGATTCGCGGGATGCCGTTTGCACTTGCGGCTGGCACATTCGCCAGACGTTGTCCTGCTGCCGGACCTTGCATGGCCTGCAGCAATTGCGTCATCTGCGCCAAGTCGCCTTGCGGCGTCGGCCCGCTGGTGCCAACCGCGCCCGCCTGCTGGCTGGGGGAAAAGGCTTCGCGCGCCGTGGTCGGCGCGTTGAGCGCTTCTTGCTCGCGTTGATAGGCAAGCTCACGGCGGCGGTCTTCCGCCGATGGTTCCCGATACTGGGGTTGCGTGGGCGGTGGCGGATAGTAGATGGGAGCCTGTTGATACGTGGGCGTAGCCGCAGCCGGGCTTGCCGTCGGAGCTGACGAGGGTTCGGTGATGAGCTCCTCGGCGGCCGGTCCGCGCCCTTGTGCGAGCGCGCTCGCTGGAACTTTCGACGTGATCATCTTGCCGGCATCCGTAGCCGCTGTCAGACCCTTGGTTTCGTCCATCTGAAAGCCAAGCCTGAGTTGCCGGTCGCCACGCGTGACGACTCCGTAGAGAATCAGCCCCAGCACAATCGCGCCGACGAGCAGGAATAGAAAGCCAGCCCGTTTGCTGACGCGCACCGGGCTGGGCGGCTTCGGCGATAGGTCGAGACCGCTGGGCGAGACGATATCCGAACTTGCCATATGAGCCTCCCGTGTCAGTCCTTCTTCTGTTCGTCTGGGTTGAAATCGCGATAGACATCTTTGCCGCTCGCTTTGTTCCCCTTGGACGTGCGATAGGTCCCGCGTACGATTTCGGCTCGCCGCTGCTTCTTGCCGACTCCGAGCAACAGGGCACCGCGTTCAAAGAGGCGATCCACAATATACAAATCGCCCTTCACGCGATAGTTGACCACCTCCGGCTTACCTTCCGGGCCGACCACGACCAATACTGGCGCTTCGCGCACTGCTGTTCCAGTTGGCATTTGGATGAAGGTCTTCTTACCGTCGTCAACGACGCGCGTCGGGCGCATGTAGTCATCGCCGCCCGTGACCCGGTAGTCGAAATAGAGGTTGTCGATTGTCTCGACAGGTTCGACCCGCACGGCATCGGCGTTTTCCTTCTGGCGTTGCTCTTGCCGCGCCAGGTGCACCTTCCATTGCGCGGCTCCATCGTCTGGATAGCTGAACGCAATGCGGGCCAGGTATTCTTCGGGCTTGCTGATCAGCCGGATGTAGTAGGCGCGGCGGTCAGTCGTCACCAGCAGGTTCGTATCAAGGCCCGCCTGCTTTGGTTTGATCACGATCATGGAAGTCGGTTGGTCGGTGCGGCCAGAGGTAGCCGGAGCGATGGTCCAGCGAACGGAATCGCCAATATGCGGCTCACCCGTCACCTTCTCACCCGCCTCAAGTTCGAGGACGCAGACACGCAAGGGAGCGCACACCACGGTGGGGAGTCCCGCACCGAACGTATAGAGGACACGCCCATCCTTGCCGGGTGCCGGTGCCTGCTTTTCCGTCATCCACGGTTGACTGGCGTTTAGTGCTTCTTTGGCAGTCTCGGGAAGAGGCACATCCTTCGCCGCTGGCCAGTCCTTTGGAACATCGCTGGGCGGAGCGTCTAGCTTCAATTCAGTGGATGGGCTGGGCTTCGGATTCGGAGCATCTTCGAGCGCGCCGATCAGCTTCGTGAACGGATATTGCTCCGGGCTCGGTACCCCGTCTTTCGCCGTTGGCTTTGGAGCAGGCGACGGTACCCGCTTGACCTCAACGGGCGGAGGAGTTTGAGCTTTCCCCTGCCCAGCGGGCGGCGCGGATTGAGCGATCAGCATCGGCGCGGCAATCAAAAGTGTAGATGTCATGAAGGCCTTCATAAGAAACTCCTCTCCGCAATCACAGGACTTTCGACCAGCTTGCATTCGTCACGTAGACACCGAGCGGGTTCACGCGGATCAAACGCTCGTCAGAGGGTGGATTGATCGCGATAGTCAACGACCCCTTCCACCGCTCCTCACTTTTCACCTGGCCGGTGAGCGAGCGAGTTGTCTCGGTCCACTCGACTTCGTAGGTCTTGTCTGACGTTGCGAACACTGCTTTGACATCGACATCCACCGTCTGCGTTTGAGCACGAACGTGCGGCGGGTCTTTGCTGTAGTACTCGCTGATGATCGTTTGCGCCGGTGTCCCGTTGCCGATCATCGAGTAAACACGATCAATTGCTTTGCGTTGCCCGATGCCGTCAATCGTGACCATGCGCCAGTCGCTGACCCACTGGTAGACGACGGCTCGCTTCAGCCGGTCGTCGGCAGCCGTGGTCTGCTCCGCCATTCCTGCCGAAGCAACGCGGCCGAGGTTATCCACCGCGACGACGTACGGAACAACCTTCGCTTGCTTCGCAATAACGATCATTCCTGCCACCGACACGAGCGCGATGGCTCCAAAGAGGAAGGCCGCTGCGCGCCAGTTCCTCGCCCGGCTGATCAAGTCCCCGTAGCGCTCGTCCCATTCCTTGCGGGCGGCGAGATACGGGTTATGGATGGGAGCGTCCGGCTTTTCCTTCGTTTGCTTCGCGGCGGCTCGAGCTTCGCTTGCCGGTGCCGTGATGGGTTCCAAGATTTCGGTAGCCATGTGCTATTCGCCTCCATTCAGATTGAGCGGTGCAGGTGATCCACCGTGACCGTCAGCGGGTAGTGCCTGCCGCAACATCGCAGTCCGCTGAGCGGCGCGGTCAAACTGGTTTTCGAGCCGTTCCGCGAGATTCGACGACGGCGGTGGAACTTGCGATTGCGGACGATTGACGGTTTGGTCTGCCATAGGCGCACTATTCGTCATCGGCGATGAGTTGGCCATCGGAGCGTTCACAGTCTGGGGACTCTCGATAGTTTGCGGGTTCTCCAGCGTCGCGTTGGGGCTCGCGCTTTGCTGCACCGGAGTGCCTTTCGATGGCGATTGCGTTGGCGGCGACGGCTGACCATCACCAACGGTCATTGGAGCAGAGAGATCCATCGGTGAGGAGTTGGTCATCGGCAACGATACAGTCTGCGGGGAATCGAGGCCGCCGGAGGACGACCGTGTTGCTCGCGGCGGTTTGGCCTGTGTAGCGCTCCCGCCCATGGCGACTGCACCTGGTTCGGAGGATTGGAAGACTGCGTCATTTGCGGCGTTTCCGGCGATGCCTACCCGCGCGGCACTTGGAGCGGCGACTTGCCGCCCATTGGAGGACTTCGGGTGAGTGCCCGTGCCGACCGACGGCGGCGCAGATGCCGATTGCGGATTGTCGTTTGCCGCCATTGTCGGCGCGTTCGCGGTCGAAGGTCCGCCTCCGTTCTTCTGCCCATTTGCTTGCTTGGCTGAGCTGCTCGAACCATTGCTGCCTCCAGCCGAACCGCTGCCTGGCGTACCGGCGGGATTGCTACTTGGCGGCGCAGGTTGCCCACTGCTGCCTTTGGCACCGACGTTGCCGCTAGTGCCCCCCGACCCGCCCGAGGGAGAACCCGAGGAGCCCCGACCGCCACCCGCTCCGCTTCCGGGCATCCCGCTGCCGCCACCAGCCGCGCCAGCGCCGCCCGCCGCCGAGGAGCCACCCGCCCCCATTCCGGCAGCTTGCGAAACGCTCATCGCTCCAGCCGCCGCGCCGCGAGCCGCAAGGAGTTTCATCGCACCCGCGCCGAGCGATCCTACAACAAACGCCGTTTGCGCACCGGCCAGACCTACTGCGGCCACATCACCGCCGCTGAAAGCGGGCGATCCGCCAAGTAGCGAGGCTGTGAACTTCGGTGCTTGCCAGCAAAGCGCCATGAAGATGATCGCGCCGCCGACGATGTCGAGGGCGCTCATTATGGGATTGGCCAGGGTTCCCAGTGAAGTTGCCCGCGCCACCCATCCAGCGCTAATGGTCATCCCCGCGCCTACCAGGAGGTAAAGCACCATAATCTTGACACCCACCGCAACCGCCAAGGCGATGTATCGTTCCACGTACGGAGCGGTCCAGCGGCTCCCGCCGAACCCGAGGAAGATGAATCCTGCACCAACGACGACGTAGCTTTCCACCAGCGCCATTACGTAGTGGACGCACACAACAACAAACGCAAGGAATGTGATGAAAGCTCCAAGAACCAGTGCCAATGAACCGGCAATGTTCGTCAGGAAGCCGCTCAGGCTGGAAGCCGTCAGCATTTGGTCGGCGATATCAAGACCTCGAATGAAGATGTCGCCAGGAGACAAGCCCCCGCCAACTCCCGCCGCATTCTGGCCAATGATTTCGAAGCTGTCTATGATGGCCGGAATCCAAGTTCTTCCGTTCACCAAGAGCGCATAGAACGCGCCGACGAACATCATGCGCTTGATTAGGCCAGATGTCCAGCCTTGCAAGTCCGTCCGCTCCATAACGAGCACTGCGGCACTCCAGGCGAACTCGATAAGCGCAAGAATTCCGAAAAGACGATTTGCCGCCCCCGCAGCGGCGGCGAACCATGTCGGCCTCAGCGTTCGGTACTGGTCAAGGAGGTCGCCCGGAGATTGAGCATAGGTTTGACCGAACAGGGGAATAGCGCCCACGGCGAACCATATGAGGAGCACCGCGCCCCAGGAAATACAGACACGGGTCGCGCTACTTCCAACCGCCTTGAAACTTCCGCGAATCGCCCTTGAGACCCTTCGGATCGGCATTGAACAACCGGACGGAAGTCGCCGCGCGGCAGATCCGCCCTTCGGTCCCGTCGTTCCACGCGGCAGGGGCACTTCGCGCGATGGGCTCGCACATTCGCCAAATCTCAAACGCATAGTCAGCGCCTCGCTTACGCAACCATTCTTCGATGGCTTGGCCTGATGCCTTGCGAACATCGCCCGCGCCATCCCGTTCGACCTTTTCGATGATGGGTGTCGACGCTTCCTGCGAGCACCCAACCAAGAGAACCAACAGCAATGAGAGTGTGAGTGGCTTCATGCCATCATTGTCACTTCCAGCCGCTCTGATATCTACGGGGGTCCGATCCGGCGGGTCCTGAACTGAAGAGCCTTTCGCTGGCCGCCTCCGCAGTGGCGCTCTTCTGAATCTGGGCCGCCTGATAGGCCTGCTTGCTCTGCAAGTCGGCCAGGATGAGTTGACGGAGCTTCATCAACTGCTGAACCTGCTGTTCGGCGATCTGGTTTGCAACCTCTATCGCCTTCAACCGGCCATCCGATCCTTGCGCCATCGTCCGCAGTTGGCTAAGCACCGCCTGCTCGGATGACAATTGCTGCCCCTGCAATCCGGCGGCGCGGAGAGCGCCCAGCGTCGTATCGAGCGAAGTCTGCGACCAGTCCCGGTATTGCGTATACCAGGCATTTGCGTTGTACCCGAAGCCGCGGAATCGGTTGCGGAATTCTGCGTCGAGATTGCCCATCGAATAGGCCAGCGCCCGCCCGTTCTGAACGATGGCGTGGAGCCCGGCAATGTCGTTCATGATCGGTCCGAAGATCTGGAACGGCAACTGGGCGGTGTGTTTGGCCATGTCCGCCACCATCAGGATCTTCTGTTGCAGTTCCTGTCCCTGGCGAATATAGCCGCTGATCAATTGCAGGTTGTTGGAAAGCTGGGTCCATTCGGTGGCGAATCCGCCAAGGACTCCGGCTTGTGCCTTTGTGGTCAGTGCAAGCGGGGTGAATCCGGCTATAGCCGTCATCAGCGCCCGCCGTGAAATGCGAGTTGCGCGATTCATGCGGTTCTCCTTTTCGAGCGTCTCAATTCGTCTTCGTAGTACTCGGCCCAGTCCCCCAGGCCCCGCATCCGAAGCCATTGCGCCTGCCAACGGCTGGCGTATTGATCCATCACATCCTCGGCGAGTTGCCGTTCCTCTCGCCCGCTGATACCGACGAAGCTCAATGCCACGCCGCCCAGCCCGAGCGCAATCAGTCGCCGCCCAATTGGCGAGACGACGTAGTATTGCCGCTTCGGAATGCTTTTTTGCACGATGTCCACTTCGCGTTCGTTCAGTCCGATGGACTCGTAGAAAGCTCGCGACGCTGGATTGGCCGCTTCGGCGTTCGGCAACAGAATCTTCGTGGGGCACGACTCCAGAACCACATCACGGATTGGCGAGTTGAAGATGTCCGAAAGATTCTGCGTGGAGAGGAGCACCACTCCGTTGAACTTCCGCAGCGTCTTGAGCCAGTCGCGGACCCGTTCACGGAACAACGGATGCCGCAGGTAGACCCAAGCCTCGTCCAGCGGCACCAAGGTCGGCGAGCCATCTAACCGTTTTTCAATTCGTCGGAACAGGTAGAGCAGGACGGCGACGACCGCCTTCTCCCCGAGGTTCATCAGATGCTCCGTCTCGAAAGTCAGGAAGCGTCCATCACCCAACATGTCGTGGTCGGCGTCGAGCAGGTGCCCCATCGCCCCGCCGAGCGTGTAGTAGTTGAGCGCTTCGCGCATCTCCGTGTCTTGAATATTCGCGACCAGTTCCGTCAGCGTCCGAGTCGGGGAGTTCTGCAAAAGGAAGACCGCCTCCGCAATGGCGTTCCGGTGTCGCGGCGTGACGTCGAACTTCTGAAGCGTACAGAGGCTCTCGATCCAATCGACCGCCCAGGCCACATCAGCTTGAGTATCGAGGTCCTTCAGTGGACAGAATGCCCAGTGCGTCTTTTCCCCGCCGATATCGTAGAACTCACCACCCGCAGCGCGCGTCAGCACGAACAGCGAATAGCCCTTGTCGAAAGCGAACACTTGGGCGCGCGGATAGCGGAACCATTGCGCGGCCGTCAATCCCAAGAATGTGGACTTGCCAGCCCCCGGCGGGCCAATCATCAGGGTGTGCCCCAGATCGCCGACATGCAGATTCAAGCGGAACGGAGTCGCGCCGCTGGTGGCCGCATAGAGCAACGGCGGCGACTTCTTCGGCATCAGCTCCGAGGGATTCAGTTTCAGTCCGGCCCAGACTGCCGTGATCGCCATCATATCCGCCAGGTTCAGTGTGTGGATTAGGACCCGGCGCACATTGCGGTATCCATCGCCCGGCAGGCTGCCACGCCAGGCCTCGACCGCATTCACCGACTCGACGCGGCACGAGAACCCTAGGTTATGAATCGTCTTCACCACCAGCGCGGCGTTCTCTTCAAGCTGGGCTTCGTTTTCGTTGAAGCAGATGAAGACTGAGTTGTAGACGCAGAACTGAACGTCGCCCGACGAGGCCACACCCATGGCTTCCTCAGCATCGGAGGCCATCTCTTGGGCAAACAAGTTGACGGGTCCGTTCTCGGTCCGCATCAACTGGTCCTTCCAGCCGCGAATCTTCGAGCGCCATTTCTTGCGCGTCTTGTCGAGCACCGTCCGCGCTTCTTCCGGGTCCAGCAGGATGGCGCGCGTGTGCCAGCGGTACTCGATCGGCAAGGAATCGAGCGCCCCAAGGATGCCGGGGAAGCTCAATCGTGGAAAACCATCAATCGCAATCACACGAAGATGCTTTCGGCCCACCTTCGGCGCAACACCCGCGATGAAATCCGAGGTGCCGACGATCTCACTCAGATACGCTGGAACCTCCGGCAACGCGAACGGATGATCGACCATCGTCACGCACCGATGGACATACCGTAGCAACTGATCGTGAGCCACTGGAAAGCCGTACTCGTCGACACTGCGCACCGCACGTAACCGCTCCGCCGTGAACAGGGAGCTGAAGATATCGTCGAAGCCGGACACCCGTGACTTGAAGTACTCCAGAGCCCGTTGCGCGCTCGATTTGAACTCGCGCTCGCCATCAAACATCCAACCGCGAATCTTCTCTTCGGTCTCTTCCGGCGGCAGGTAGGTCAGGGTCAGGAAGTACTCGCTCTCGAAATGCGCGTCTTCCGTTCGGAACTGCTGGGCGCGTTCGAGATCCACCAGCCGCGTGATCGGATCGGGAAAGTTGCCCCCGTCTGGATACTCCGGCGAGCGCGACCGCACGGCGTCGCAGGCGACCATCCAGCCGCTCCCCAGCCGCAGAACGCCATTCAGCCGCGCGCTCAGTGCGGCCATTTCGCTGTGGGTGGCCGAGCCCATGTCCGGCCCTCGAAAGGACCAGCCTGCCATCAACGCGCCGTCCTGAAGCAGCATCACGCCGTCATCAATCAGCGCATCATAGAGCAGCAGGTCCGGCAGCCCGGCTGCTTTTTGACGATGTTCCACGATTTGCATAAGTCACCGCCACCGCCTGGGAGTTGAAACCGATCTTGTGAACAAGCCGCTCTTGGCCGGGTAGAAAGGCCGATACCGCACATGCCGGACATAGACTTGCCGGAGCATCGGATCGGCCTTGCCCATCCGCGACAGAACCGCCACCGCAACGATCCACAGCACTATGCCCGCAACCACGCCCCACCACGTCACTAACGCGAAGATGAGCATGGCCGAGAACAGTGCCGCCAGCAGCACCAGTTCCCGGTCGCAGCCAAGCAGGAGGTTGGGCCGGTTGCAGCTTTGATGAATTAGGATCTCGCGGGGCTTTTCCATTCGCTCACCTCAAACGACCGCGCCGCCAACGCCAAACAGACTCGTCATGAACCCGGCCCCGAGCACCAGGAACGCAATTGCCAGCACCGCCACGCAGGACCGCCGCGCGAACTCGCTCAGTTCGCCGCCGAACACCAGAGTTCCGCCGGCTACCATCAAGGCGATCAGCGAAATCGACAGCGCCACCGGCCCGGTGAGCGACGTGGCCACTCGGTTCAACGGCGTTTCCCACGGCAAGCCTCCGCCGCCACCGCCACCGGCGAACGCCAGTTGCGCCGCCATCAGAGAGAGAAGCGCCACCAGCAACAGCTTGCGGCACCGGTACGTTCTTCGAAGCATGAGAACCTCCTATTCGATTGAAGTCAGACATACTCGACCGAGTAACGACCTGAGTCGTACCCGGTCACTACCAAAAGCTCCCGGACCTTCCGTCCGGCCGCCAACTCGCCATCCTCGTCGATGAACACAACGAGGTCTACCGCCTCCGCGATGAGACTCTGCTGCGGTGCGCTCGTCGCCTCCGCCACCAAGCTCTCCAAGCGGACCAGTCCACTGATGGCGTCGTTCGCGTGTACCGTCGCCACGCCACCGGGATGGCCCGTATTCCAGGCCTTCAACATGACATGTGCCTCCGGCCCGCGGACTTCGCCCACCACGATTCGCTTGGGCTTCAGCCGCATACAGGCCCGCAAACAATCGAGCATCGTCACATTGCCGATAGCGCGCAGATCCACGTAGTTCGCTACTGGGCACTGGAGCTCCATCGTGTCCTCAATCGAGATCACCCGGTCATTGGGGCAAACGCGGGCGATCAGTTCCAGGCAGGCGTTGACAAGCGTCGTCTTGCCGGAACCCGTGGAGCCAACGATCAGGATGTTCTTCCGTTCCTCAATCGCCCGCCGCAGAACCTGCGTGTGGCTCAGTCCCTGGAGCATGTCAAGGAAGTTGGCCCTCCGGCGGGCGCGGTTCCTTGTGTCCCGCTGGTCCGTCAGGATTTCGGAGCGTTCATAGTCTTCGAGGGTAAAGATCTTGCGTGGGCGTTGGCGGATGGCGAAGATCGGTCCCGTCGACACCGGCGGAACGATGGCCTCAAAGCGAGAGCCGTCCACCGGCAGTTCCGTTTCGAGAATCGGTCGTTCCCGGTTAATCGCGACCCTGTGCTGGGCGGCTATGGTCCCCATCGCCGAAAGTGCCTGGGTTGCCGAAAGCTCACCGATCCTTACCCAGCCGTTGCCTTGACGATTCACCCAGAGGTGGCCATCCGGGTTGAGCACTATGTCTTCGGTTCGATCATCGGCGAGCGCACCCATGACCAGATCTCCGAACTCTCTCCTGACCTTCTCGTCAAGCCGGACTTTCTGTTCCGCCGAATTTGTTGCCGCTTGCGTCATTTCAGTGAACCGTATCCGGTGAATACCGGTTATAGTATTTGCGAGGAACGAAGTGCGTGTCAAGCCTTTTCAGGCATTTGGAACTACACAGATCAGGGAGACACGAGAGATGCCAAATCGAACCGAAATCGCCGTCCGCCAGCACCTGGCGGCCATCCAATCACCCCTCTACGAAATCGGAGTCTTCTTCGCGGGGACGGAAACAGGCAAGGATTCAAAGATGCTGCTGCGGACCTGGGATGTAGCGGCCGTCCTGAAGTCCATCCCATGGCTCCGCGCCAAGAACGCCAACGGCGCGGCGATCTACGTCCGGCCAAAGGGAGAGCACGCCTTCAGCCTCGTGGACGATCTCACTGCCGAAGCTGTCGCACGGATGAAGGCAGAAGGATTCACGCCGGCAATTGTTGTTGAGACCTCGCCTCACAACTTCCAGGCGTGGTTGAACCACGGCGAGGCACTCGATAAGCGAACTTCCACCGCAGCGGCGCGCGCCCTGGCCGACCGCTTCGGCGGTGATCCCGGCGCGGCTGATTGGCGTCATTTCGGGCGGCTAAGCGCATTCACAAATCGGAAGGCTTCCTATCTACGGAGTGATGGACTCTTTCCATTCGTGCGGACCGTAGAGCTCGAGTCTGACGTCTATGCTGAGGCCCACAACTTCATTGCCGGCATCCGCCAGACGCTACGCGAACAGCCGAGCACAGCGCACGTGAATTCGCCGCTCCCGATGAACCGGCGCTTGAAGTCCATAGAAGAATTCCGGGCCGACCCGGCGTATCGCGGCGACGGCAATCGCATCGATTTGGCATATGCAATCCACGCTTTGGCTCACGGGGCAAGCGAGGATTCGATCCGTGCTGCGATCCTCACGCGGGACCTGTTGAAAAAAGGACCCGAAGCCCGCCAACTCGACTACGTGGTCCGAACGGTCAGCAAAGCCCTTGCCATACGGGCCATGAGGTCACGTTGATCGAGTGAGACGCTGGCTCCCAGGGGCATGCCAATTCCCGTCGTCCGATGGTCATCCTCCGCCGAATTCGTCATTCCCCTGAATTCTCAGCATAAACAGTTGGGATCGTCCAACCCGGTGAAGCAGGTGCAAGCCAAGCTCCAACAACGTCACCTTTCTCGGGCTGGAAACGAGGTGGAAAGCTTGGGATTTGGGGGCCGTCAACGCGCCAACCATAGCCGAGGCTTTGCAAAACGAACAAGGGCGCAAAGGGTGTATCAGGGGCTTCCAGCGTCAGCTTCCTCCCACTTGCCTTGAAAGGAGCGGTCTTGCCGACAAGCGGCACCTCTGCTCTTTCGAGACCTCTCTGGCGCGCAACACGGTCGCGCCAGTCCACCAAGTCTCTCAACGTGTCGTTGATCTCTAACGAAAGCTCCTTGGCCGCCAAGCCCACGGCCCCGCCCGGTCGTAGTTCGCGACTTCGCTTTAGGAGCAGGAGACGGAGTTTTCTTAGACGAGCCGATTCCGACTCCGCCAAATCGGCAAGAAGCTCGAACGGCGCATCTGGCGAGTGGGGGAAGAGACCGATGGGAGTCCCCGCCGTTTTCCAACGGATGCACGGAATCGCGTTCGCAGCTTCAGCAAGCAATTGTTCGAATGGTCCGTGACCGGGGTTGATGCAACCGGCCCCTACCGCAGGGACAAGAATCAATCGCCCGGATTGAAGGAAGGGCCTTAACTCTGTTGACAGCAAGATGGCGACTTCTTCCGGAAAAATGGAAAGGTGACCCATCGCTGGATACCACTTTGTCTCCGATCCCTCCTTCTTCAAAACACTTCCGGCAGCGATGATATATCCCCAGCCACCGGGCTCTTCATAATCTTCTGGAAACGGCAGTATCGCGAGGCCGTTTTGAGTTGGTCCCTTCCACAGAAGGATGAGAAAGTCGGCATACAGACCCCAAAGCCGCACCGCTCGCTTCACATCTTCGAGATTGCGTACTTCGAGTGTCACATTGAAGCTCTGCGGAAACGAGCGAGTGTTAAGTAGCATCCGCTCGAAATTGCCGCGTCCCCAAAAATCATAGAGTCCGGCGATCGATTCTGCCGGTGCTTCATCCCACAATCTCAGAAGAGGATGGACGACAAGCGCGTTGGCTTCGAGCAAACTAGTACACTTCGCGGTTCCAGCGACGTTCGCCGGTTCCGATTCCTGGAGAATTCCCAGAAATCGATGACGTAGCTGCAAATTGGCGTCGACCCGAGCGAGTGCTCGATCTTTGTCGTTTTTGACCTCGGTGTGGTCGTCAGGGAGATGTTTGATCGCATTGACGGCGGCATTCATGTCTGCTTCCGCACCAAGCTGTGAAGCGTAGTTAGCGACATGCGACAGAAAGTCTGCGCGCGCCAAATCCGGGATGTTACAGGGTTCAACTAGGTTCCAGCCTTCCTTTGCCTGCTTCAAGGCTTCCTCGGCCTGGCCGTTGTCATTCAGCGCTCTTGCAAGAGCCAACTTTGTAAACCCAACTTCTTCTGGTCCACCTCTCGTCCCTTCCAGAGCTTGGCGAGCGAGATCAACAGCGGATTGAGAATCGCCCGCGCAACGACGAATCTCAGCAATGAGGTGCTGCGCCGCCTGCTTGACATTTGCATCTTCAGGATCATGGCATATATCGATAAGCGCCTCAGCCTTGCCGAGCGCTGTCACGTCGTCGCCTGACTTATAGATGATCATCGCTTCCGTATAAAGCGCGCCGACGAGAAAACGATGTGCCGAGGGATCATGTGACCGGCGTCCTAGACGAATCGACGCCTGCGCGGCTACCAGCGCTGCTGGGTAGGCACGCCGGTGGGCAGCGTGGTTCGCCATATTGATGAGATCGCCACCAATCCGATTCGCCAACCTCAAGGTTGTCGCAAATTGTTCGAGCTCTTCAATCCGAGCGATTGCTCCTTCAGCATCTTCCGTATCAAGGGCGAAATGGATTCCCGCTTCCATTGCAGCTTGAAACAACTCGCCTTCTGCTGAGTCCTTGTTACTGCGGGCATGTGCCTCGCATTCGGCCAGGATCGGCTTTGCCTCCGCGAAGCGTTTCTGAGCGCAAAGCAAATGCACCAAGGTTGAACGTACGATACAACCTTGCGTAGCGAGATTACCCTTGGCATCATCGCTCTCTGAAGTGCAGTACTGCACTGCTTCCATCAATGCGCTCTCGGCTCCCGCAACGTCGCAAGCCTCTTGAAGGCTCCCCGCACGGGCTCTCAGGTAAATCACCTTGGCGGCGGCGGACTTCAGTTTGGCGACCTTCTTTTCGGCTTGTGCAAAATAATGTTGCCGGTCCCCTCGTCCACGTCGATCAGACGAAAGAATGGCGAGGCTACAAAGAAGCTCGACCTCCTCTTCTTCATTGGCTTCCGACCGCGCGATCGCGAGCGCCTCCGACAGTTCCGTTATTGCCTCCGTGTGTTTGCCGCTCCGCACCAATTCCTGGGCCTGTTTCGCCTTTGCGCGAGCCGCACTGACTTTCTTAGTTGCCGGGCCTGGCGGCAACGATCCGAACAACGATTGCAGCGCCTCGCTTGAAAGCAGGCGCAGTCGAAGAACCAGTTCCTCGAAGCCCCAGTGCGTTACTTTCATGGACGGGTTTGCGCGCTCCAGTTCAAGCAACTTGGCAATGACATCGGGAGGCAAGCCCCCGTGCGCATTGTGGACAAAGACCCACGTATCAAAATGGTCCCGCCAGTAAGGTAGAGCCTCAGAGAAGTCGGTTTCGACCTTGTTGACCGTCTCGGCCATCCTCAATTCGTTCGGGGCATAGACTTGAAAGAGGGTGCGCTCGGATTTTAAGTAGCCATCGTTTTTCCGATCACCGACGTTTCCCCAGGGTCGGCAAGGAATGAAGTCTCCTGGATGAGCCTTCGACATGATCGCCACGAAGAGATCTTGAAACGATGCGGCTTTACTTTCCAGAAATTGTGCCCTGAACCGCAACTCGTAGAACGCTTTCGCCTGTTCATCCAGTAGTTCCATGATGTCCCCCACTATTTGCCCGTTCGCGTCACCGCATCGTCAATCAATTGTCTCGCAAGAACAGATGGGCGATTCGCCCAAAATTCGACGACTTTTCACGGTGGTCAACCGCGTTCGTTTGCTACCTTGCCGCGCAGCATGCAGGCCGTGCTCCCGATTCTGAAGACACCGGAGTCCGTGCCCGCCATCGACGAACTCGCCGCTCGCCAACGTCTTCGATTTGCAATGTGATTCCGGTCTCCGTGTACCGAGTTGCTAGCCGCAACGAACACCGAGGGATACCGTTCAGCCTCGTAAAAGTTCATCTCCTGATCCTTGCCCCCGCCTCCGGTCTCGCGGGCACTGCTGCGCTTGACGGCCTGCCGGCCTAGCCGCGCCCTGCGGGACTGCGAGCTTCTGCTTTGTCGGCTCCCCCGGAAATTCGCTGTGCGAACCGCTGTCGCTTTTCCGGTCCCCCCAACAATGCAGCTCTTGCCCTTGGGAGCGGCTCCGCTTGCTTGTTAGTGCCCCGCAAGACTCGGGAGCGAAGCAAGAAACCTCAAGGAGATTTGAACCATGAAACTCAGCACGAACGAAGTCACCCTCATCGGATTCGTTGGCGGCGACGCACAGGCCAAGGAGACCAAGAACCACAACAAGTACGCCGTCGTCAGCCTAGCGACCACCGAAAGCTGGAAGGACAAGAACGGCGACTGGCAGAAGCGCAGCACCTGGCATCGGCTGGTGGGTTGGCAGGCCGTTGGCGAATCGATGATCCGCAATCTGTCCAAGGGAGCCTTCATCCAGGTCCGCGGCTCGATCCGCAACTACGAAGTGCCCGCCAAGGATGGCAACGGGACTCGCACCCTGACCGAGATCGTCGTGACCGGCTTCGCCAAGCTCGACCGCGCCCGGCGCGGTGAAGCGGTGCCGGAAACCGAGGGGGCGGCGGCATAGCCGCCCTCAACCTGAGAGGCACGCAAGGAGAAATGCCATGAAGATCACCTCCGCCGATCTCGATTCCCTCGACACCGTTCTTCGACGCGCCGAAGACGACTGGAGCGCCTACTACCAAAGCGGCTACGGCCCGAAGGACTTCCCAACTCGCCAAGAATGGCGTCAACACGTCCGCACCGTGAACGCCGACCTCAACCGCGTGCGGAAGCTGATGCAACGCGCGTCGCGCGAACTCGGAGGCCGGTCATGACCATCGAACTTCGTTCCATCCATGAATATCCAGAGTCTGACGGCTGGCTGATCCACTGGAAATCCCAGTCCTTCGAGTCCGCCGGCGAAATCCGCGACAGCATCACGCCCGAACAGAATCCGTTGGTCGCAACCACCGGCGAACCGGCCTTGCCCTTCGCCATAGTCAGCCAGCGATTCCGATACACCAATGAATTCCCCATGGATCGCTGGCGCTTGGTCGGCAAGGAATACTCCAAGCGCACTGCCCTGCGGCTGCGCGACGAGATCAATCACGAGGGCGTCGAGATCGCTTGCATCGCCGAATCCTGGGACTCGAATCTTCCGTGGGCCGTGATGGCCACTGATCGAAAGGAGGTGCGGTAATGGCCGCTCCTTCTTTGAGCCTGGCAGAGACTCGCGAAGCATTGATCCTCGCGCATATGCCACAGGTGACGCTGCTAGCCCGAAGGCAGCATCGCCGCTGTCCGCAAGTGGAACTCGAAGATCTCATTTCTGTCGGAACGATTGGACTCATTCAGGCCCTGGATCGATTTGATCCCAATCGCGGCCTGAAATTGAAGACGCTTGCCGAGCACCGGATTCGAGGCGCTCTGCTGGACTATCTTCGCTGTATCGACCCTTTGCCGCGCAATGTTCGGCGGTTCCAGAAACAGCGTGATGCTGTCGTCGCTGAGTTCGCCCGCTGTGGCAACATCCCCAGCACCGAGGAAATCGCCACTGCCCTGGGAATCCCGACTCAGCGATATCAGCAGTGGTCGTTGATGATCACGGCATCGAACACAGTCTCCATTGAGGATTCGCCTCGCGTGCTGCGGATGGCCGGCTGAAGCCGGTCAGTTCCGACGTGGGAACCGTTTCCGAAGCCATCCCGAAATGGACATCGATCAGAATGTCCAAGGCGAAGCTTTCACGCCTCACGTGTTTTCTTATTAATGGCACGCAACGTGCTTAAGCTGTGGTGTGACAGTTACGGGCCCCTCTCCTCTCAGAACAGATTTTCTCCTAGCGCGCGGCAGAGTCCAGCGTCAGACTGCGGGCGAGCAATCAAGCCTCGCGTCATCCGAGGACACGGTGGTCTTATCCGGAAGTGCGAGCGGCAAGATTTCGTCAGAGACAGGTCCTTACGGCAAGATTCCGAGAGACAAGATTCCGTCAGATCGGGAGTCCGCTCGCAAACTAGGGTTGCCAGGAGCCTATTGGTCATCCGACGGCGGCGGAGAAGGTTTTTCGTGCGATACTACCCTGACAAAAAAAGACAAGGAACTGGTGAAAGCGGCTACGGGTTGGGATATCGATGCTGACCCGGATGGAAACACGGCATCGGAAGGGGCAAAGGAATTCGCCGGAAGGCTCAATATGGAGCGTTTCTCAGTAGCGCGCTATGGCGACCCTGGCAACGGCCTGACCAGCGAGATCACATCCGGCTATCTTCAGGGACTTATCCAAGAACAGCTCAGCGCCCAGCATGATCAGATGAGGCTTCCCCTCGACGTGCTCTACAAGGCGCAAAGCATCGTGCAGAAGTGGGAGGGAGTCTAGCTTCCCGCACAAGACAATTGAGATGGTCAGAGCTTTGTTCCCTGCCAGGGCTCGCCCTTCAGTCTCGCAACCAACCGTTGCAGGACCAACTCCCCGGCCCGCTTCGCGTCGAATCCATTCAGGGCCTCTCCTGAGAGGATCAACGGCAGATCCGAAGCAAATTCAGGCATGGCAAGCTTGCTCAGAAGATTCTCTTCAAACTGCGCCCGCGAAACCGCATGGCCGCCGCGAGTCATGTACTCCTCGAAACAAACAACGAGCGCTCCGGTATCGCCCCGAGGGTATCGAGCGCGTCGTCTTCCAAGGTGACGCCAAGGTCGAAGAGATCCCTGCCTTTCTTACGCTGGTAAAGGGCCCTGAGCTTGGTCCCGAGCAACTCTTCCAACCGATAGGAACGCACTTCCGCGATGCCCCGAAACCAGCCACTCTCCACTCGGTGGGTTCTCATCTCGTGCCCGAAAACGGTGAAGTGCTCGCGGGTATTGACCTCGATCTTCAGGCGCAGCGGAACAACAGGCGGCAACTCGGATGCGAACCGGTAGATGAAGGTCATCCGGCCTTCGCCTTGTGTCCGTTTCGGTTTACCCAGCCAGGGATCGAGCGTGTCACGCAGGGCAGTCATCACCGGGCCAATTGGTCCTTCGGACACCTGTACAAGGTCGATGTCTTCTGAATATCGGGCCGGTTTAGGCAGGAACAACTTATGCAGCGCCGTGCCTCCGCGAAACGCAAGCTCGCGACTCAACAGCGGGTGATTGAAGATTTCGACGAGCGCCCGCGACAACACCAAATCCTGCTCCACCTGTGCATCCGTGGGCCAGGGCGCGTTCTGCCGCCAGGCGACGATGAAGTCCCGCTCAATCATGCCCCACCCATCATGGCTGGTCCGGCTCCAATTCCAAATTCACGATCACCCGCCAGCGGGCATCGCGCGCGATCTCCTTTCCCGGTTTGTCGGGAGCCAGCAGAACCGGCTTGGGTGAGCGCCGGTCCACCCACTTGAACAGCTTGGCCGCAGCTTTATCCGCTCCCATTCGTTCCAACAGATACCCCAGCCGTTGCGCAACAGCCGATTCGCCCTCGGCCGCCGCCGCTACGACGAGTTTGCTGGCGTCGATCTTCTCCGCCAATTCTCCCAAGACAGTTGCGACATGGCTCAGATGGCCAACGCGGTCATAGAAGCGAACCAGATCCAGCGCGGTCGCTTCTGGAGTCGAAACGCGCATCCGGCCGCTGGTGGTCTTCACCAGTTCCACCGGAGTATCGGCGAGATCCTTCTTCAGGAAGAAACGAATCCGATTGCGTCCGACGACAACAGGCCGCAATTGTTCACCGGCAAACACCTGGAACTCCTGTGGTCTCTGATGCGCCGCCCCGTGGATCTCCGCCGCCGACAGGAGACCGACGTAGTAAGGAGTGCCATGGAACTGCATCAACTGATCGATGAACGAGGCGGCGGGCGGCGAACCTGACTGCCGGTACTCCAGAGGCACAATGGTATAGAAGCCCCGGCGAGGAGTTGCCAGCCGCCTCTTTGCTTTCAGCCGCTCCGCCGCCCGCTTCAACGCGATAGGAGTGGAACCAAGAGCCGACAGTGCTTCATCGCGTGAGAAGGTGTACCGGCCCCGCTCTTGAAGCGAGTCCACAAAAGCGGCGAGGCTGACTGCCTTCTCTTCCACATGCACATAGTACCATTGTGAGGTTCGTTGTGCGTTCGGAAGGGAGTATGGCATGATGTTCACAAGTGGAATCCCTTGAGAATCGTCACCATCACTTTCCAGGCGAATGTCCAGAAGCCTCCGGGATACAACTGATCGATCAAGACGGCCAGCAGCACCACCGGAATCGCGAGCATGACGAGGCACCCAAAGAGCGCCGGACCTCGGCCCACCAACCCCTTCATCACATGAACCGTGATCAGGAAATCCGTCAGTCCTCGCATAACGACCTCCAATTCGCATATCGTCTACCGGAAGCCCCAGCGCCCGGTGACGAACCCTGCAGCAAACACCACCGTCGCCCACAACATGCCAACGGTGATCCACATCCACATTCCCGCCCGTGACCGTGCTCGGTACACAGAATCTACAATGGCGCGCGCCTTGAGGCTTGCTCCCTCGATATCCGACGACAACCCCTGTCGCACCGTTTCCGCCGATCTCACCGACGCCGAATCAGCCGCCTGAGCTAGCGCCGCCCTGGCTTCTTCCGGCAACGCAAAGCGCGCCGATTCCAGCTTCTCAACGACGGCCCGCGATTCCGTCAACAGTTCCCGAGCGAGCGACTCCAACACTAGGCCATTCGCCGTCAAAGCCACCATAAGAGGATCGTTGTCGTCGATCAACACACCATGCCGAGCCGCGACCTCACCCACGATCTTCTTGACGTCCACATCCATCACACGATCCCCACCTGATCCAGTTGCTCGAAGAGATCGGCGCGGACCGTCTTCAGCCTCTGCCGCGCCATGATTGAGAACTCTGGGCTGTCGATGGCTTCCGCGAACGTCAACTTCCGGCGAAGCATCTCTTCCATGTCGCGCCCGAAGGTATCCACGCTGCGCTTTTGAATCGCCACGGTACCGGCGACCTTCGCTTCGTTCTCGCGATAGACCTTCATTTCCACAAAGCGCTTCCCGCTCTCCTGCACTTGCCCGAAGTACTCGTTCACCCACACGATCACATTGCGATCAGGCGTCGTATGGGCCAATTCCCGGAAGCCCGTCAACGTATCCACCAGCGCCTGTCCACCGGTGACGACCGAGTGAACATACAAACGCCGGCCAGCATCACGCAGCATGCCCGGCACGTTGTTCTCCAGAATGTAATGCCAAAGGGGAACGAACGTGCTCGCGCCGTTGTCCACGACGAAAACGCCATCCTCGGTCAGCAGCCGATCCATCAATTGATCGAACGCTCGCGGATCAATCCGTCCCTGATCGAGCAGCTTCAGATGAGACGCACCCAGCGTCGCGTACTGGCTGAAGGTCTGATTGACCGGGTCCGTGTCAATGCAGCGAACATCTTCACCCTTCTGCTTCAGGTATTGGGCCAGCACCGCCGACACCAGACTCTTTCCCACGCCGCCCTTACCCTGGAGCGACAAATGAACCGTATTCCCCATGGAACCCCCTTCAAATCAAGTCGTCCTTGTTGCCAGTGCCGCCGAAGGCAAATCCACTCGGGCGGTCCAGGCGTTCCCGTAGATTGGCCGCCGGATCGTCCTTCGATGGAGTCCGCTTTTCCCCGGCCCTTGGCGAAGGGCGCGGCGCGGTGGCAATCACTGGCCGCGAATCAAACCCGCTCCGTTCCAGCCGCTTCACGCACTCGGACAAGCGGTTATAGTGAATCTCCACGCCATCCGCCCGCAACCGCTCCCAAATCGCCTTCAGCTTGTGTCCCGTATCCAGAGCACGCCGGATGTAGGGCCACGCAGCTTTCACTTGCCCCATTTTGGTCTTGGGCCGCTCGGCAAGCAGTTGGTTGAGGTTCGGGAGTCCATCATCATTCATGGCAGTGAACACCGTACGGTGTCAGAATACGCCCGTTATCCGCAGAAATCAATGGTTCCGTCGCGAAGATCCGCATTGGAGCAGCCCACGTTCCGCAGGCATCCGCAGAGTTCCGCAATCTTCCGCAGATAGGCAGAGAAGCAGCTTCAACCCGAAGAGGTGGTAGTGTCAACCCGAAGAGGTGGTAGTGGAACATAAAGGGAGTGTCGGACGATGGGGGGCTCAGATTGGCTCTTGTATTTATCGCGAGAACAGCTTACACTGTGGTACGTACACCGTACGGTGTCGGACCAGCGTCCGACGCGAGAAAAGGGTGGTTTCCATGCCCAAGATCGCGATCCGAGTTCCCGACGACTTGTCGAAGCAACTTCAGGCCGAAGCCAGCAAGCGCGGCTTTGATTCCCCCAGCGCCTTCGTCCGCCACGCCATCCAGAGCGAACTGCGGCAGGGCGATTCCGCCGTCAACCAGGTGGAGGAGCGCATCGCCGCCACTGTGAACCGGCTCGCCAAGGAAGTCCGTGCCGTCCACACCGCACAGCTCGCGACCTTCGCCCTAGTGGATGCTTTCGCCAAAGTCTTCCTGACCTGCGTCCCCGAGCCGCCGAACGAAATGGTGGACCAAGCCAAGGCCCGCGCCAAGCGCCGCTATGAGAAGTTCCTGATCTCCGTCGCCCAGGGGATGGCGGGCGACGCCAAAGGAGCGCTGAAGGAGTTGAGCCGTGTCGACAGTTGAACACGAGCGCCCAATCCGAATCCGCCCGCGAGCACCCAAACAAGGTAACGACAACGCCCGCGCCTGGCCAGCGGCCTTGCGACGCGTTCTGCAACTCCTCCAGTCCACAACGAAGACGGTCACGGCGGCGGCAAGTCGCGGAAACGGGAAAGCCCGGCACCGCGCTGCCACCCCCAACTGGACCCAGCGTTGCGCGGTCCGAGTGACCTACTCGCCGAACCAGACGCGAGGCCAGTGGGCTGCCCACGGCCGCTACGTCGTCCGCGACAGCGCCACCGAAGTGGACGGCACGCCGAAGCCTGGCTTCGACAGGCAGTCCGACGATACCGAGCTCGTCAGAACGGCGGGCTCATGGCAATCCGCCGGTGATCCGCGCATGTTCAAGCTGATCATCTCCCCGGAGTTCGGCGAGCGTGTGGACCTCAAGCAACTCACCCGGCAACTGATGGCCCGCATGGAATCCGACCTCGGCCATCCGCTCGAATGGGCAGCAGTTGCGCACTTCAACACGGAGCATCCGCACGTCCACGTGCTTCTCCGAGGCGTCGCCGCCGGACACGAACTCCGCCTCAACCCGGACTACATCAGGTCCGGGATTCGCAAGCAAGCCGAGGAGCTTTGCACCAACCAACTCGGCTACCGCACCGCCGCTGACCGCGCCGAGTCCGCCAACCGCGAAGTCGATCAGCCCCGCTTCACAACGCTCGATATCCCGCTCCGCCGCCAGAACACTCCGGCCAACGATCACGCCGACAGCGCCGATCACTTCGTCGCCGCCGTCCCGCCGACCGACCAGTTCCTACCCCGCCGCCTCCAGGTTCTCCAGTCCATGGGACTAGCCGAACCTATGCAAGGCAATGAGTGGGCCGTCCGTAAGGACTTCGAGTCCGTCCTCCGCGCCATGAAGCAGTCCACCGACCGCCAAAAGATGCTCGCCAGCTGCGCCGCCCTGGTCTCCGATCCGCGCCTGCCAATACAGTTCACGCCACCCTCGCGCATCCGCCACCTGGAGGGCCGCGTCCTCGGCCATCTCCTTGACGACGCCACTGGCAAGGTCCAGATGCTGCTCGAAGGAACGGACGCCAAAGTGCACATCATCCCACACAATCAGGCAATTGAAGGCCTTCGAAATAGTGGTCTGTTGCGGCCCAGTTCGGTTGTTTCGCTGATACGAGCCAATGGGGACAGACGCCTCAGCGTAGAGTTGATTGAGCAGCGCAATGGGATCAGCTTCGTCCAAGCTCTGCGTACAAGATGATGGCTCTTCGGACGGACTGCCGCTCCGGCGTCGTTATCGGACGCCGTTGTCTCCCGGTTTGTCCAACAACACCTTGGTTATGAACCGGATCATGTCGGGAGTGAATTTCACAGGTATCAGTCTCGCCAGTTCCGGTGTCATTCCGGCATGGACCAGGGCTTGCTGCCAAGCTTGCCGGATGTCGTTCTCCATCTCCACTCGATCTTTTCGATCCTTCCACACTCGATAACCCTCGACCAGAGCCAGGGTTCCGGTAACCAGATGAAGGCCAACAACGCCCATTTCAATCCCGCCCGGAATGCTCCGCGTTCTTCCTCGTCTCAATGCCCTCTTGACGGTCTCAGGGTCTGAGACCTCCTTCATCGCCTCGAAGCTTGGGGCCTCGTCAGGAGCGACATGCCTCAATATTCCGATCAACAGCTCCTTGAATTCATATCGAGAGTGCTCATCGGGGACGAGAGCGGACAAGTTCATGATTCAACTCCATGTGAGTGGCACAATTGCCAGACCTGACGCCTCACCGGTGCCCATTCTACCAGCGATGGTCATCAATGATTTTAGCCCGGTGGGCACATCTGGTCAAAACTCGGGCGAGCCTCACCTCAGCGAATCGCAGTATCCTAACTTACGTGGTTATCTCCGAACAATCCTGATTGGAAATCGGAGCCCCCTTCGGCGCGGAGGAGTTCTGTAATGCTTGACGACAGGAATGACGCAAGGAGCGAGATTGCGGCCGCGAACAAGAGCGTCAAGGAGCTTCATGAAAAGGGTGCTCACGCCGAGGCGCTTGCGCTAGCAAACAGGACTGTTGAATTCGCTCAGAAGCGGCTTGGCGATTGGCACCCGCTCACAATCGTAAGTCTCGGCAACCAGGCCGTCGAACTTAAGTGGTTGGGCCATCTTGAGGAAGCTAAGGGGGTTTACGAAAAGTTGCTTGCCTTCCACAAGACAACTTCGACGGAAGACGGAGAGCTATACGCCCGCACCCTGAACAACCTCGCCGAGCTGCACGTCGATTGCGGAGATGATTCGCGGGCCGAGGCGTTCCAGCAAGAGGCGGTCGCGATTCTAGAGAGGGTTCTGCCAGCGGACGACCCAGCAATTGCCGACAGCCTCAGCAATCTTGCCCAGATCTATGGAAGGGCCGGGAAAACTGCCGATGCGGAAGTGCTTCTACGTCGAGCAGTTGATATCGCCGCACGCACCGATGGGACAGATCACTTTGTCTATGGCCTGCGATTGGGCAATCTGGCGGCAGTATTGCATAACAAAGGCCAGCATGCGGAAGCGATGCGGCTATTGCGGGAAGCGCTTCGAATCATCTACGACAGAATGGGGAGAATGCATCCGCTGTTCGCCGACACGCTTTGCAAAGTTGCAGCGCTCTACAGGACAGTAGGAGATCTTGCCGAAGCTGAGCGGTTGTACCGAGAGGCGTTGGATATTCAGCTCGCGTCAGTTGGAAGAACTCCGCGCGCGGCAGTCACGATGGAATTGCTGGCCGCCCTCCACACGGAGAAGGGGAAAAGCAAAGAAGCCGAAACCTTACTGGCTCAGGCTCAAGGGATACGTGTACAGGTCGGCCAGCCCGACATCCCAGTGAGCGTTCTGCTCAAAGAGGCCCATTTACTCGCGTCCGGTGGGGATCTCGACACTGCGGAAGTGCTATTCCGAAGGGTCGCTGCCATCGAGGAATCGTTCGGCGAGAACTACCCGCCCCTTGCCTCCACGCTAAACAATCTCGCCCAAACACTGAAGACGAAAGGTGACTATGCAGAGGCTGAGGGATTATATCGGCGCGCTTTGGCAATCCAACTTCTCGCATCTGGAGCCGAACATGCGAACCGCGCGGCAATCCTACACAACCTTGCGATGCTGTACGCGGCGACAGATCGAAGCGCTGAGGCCGTAAGGCTAATGCGGGAAGCTGAAATCATCAACGAACTTGAAATCGACCAGATTTTTTCGCTGACATCTGAGCGCCAGCGAATTGACCATCTCGAAGACGTCGCAGATCGCACAGGTTGTCTGCTGTCGCTCGTTTCGGAGAACTGTTCACAAGATCCCGAGGCAGTTCGTTCGGCCTTTGATCTGCTGTTGCGACGCAAGGGAATTGGTGCGGAATCCATGGCCCGGCAGCGAGCAGCGGCACTGCAGAGCGGGCTCCCCGACTTGGATGCAAAGTTGCGCGAGATAACGACGCTGAAGAGGGATATCGCTCGTGAAGCATGGTCAATAGTCGCCGCAGAAAATCTGCGCGAGCAAAGACAAAGGGTGGCGAACTCACGAGCCCGGCTGGAACAGCTGGAGATGGAGATTGGACAGGAGGTCCCAGGAAGCGATTTGGCAATGCTCACTCACCGGGCAGACACGAATGCAATCGCGTGTGCTTTGCCTAAAGGGTCAGTGTTGATTGAGTTCGCGGAGTTTCATAGCGTCGATTTCAAGTTCCGCCATTCGCAAACCAAGTCAGCCCGTGGCCCGGCTCACTACGTTGCGTTTACGTTGCCGGCCGGTTTACCTGAACACCTCCAGATGTTCGACTTGGGTGAAAGATGGCCAGTTGATCAGCTAATAGCCAAATACCGTCGATTCTTATCAGAAGACAACGATTCGGAAGCGGGAGTCCGGCCACGCATGAAACAATGGCCGACCGGCGAGCCGGCTCTTAAGCTCGGTGATAATTTGCGCCGATTGATACTCGACCGTTTGCACCCGGCAATTTGTACTTCCACGCGATGGCTCGTTGCCCCAGTGGGAGACCTTACTCGTCTCCCATTCCAGACTCTCCCAATCGGAGGCGATCAGTATCTTACCGACGCCTACAATATTGGCTACCTCAGCGCGGGCCGGGACGTGCTGCGGCTTCGAACCTTGTCTCGCAGCAACTCGAATGAATCAGTGGTCATCGCCGATCCGGATTTTGACTTGAAGCTCGGCGAAAACGGGGCGCGCAAAGACTGGAAGAATTCCGGTCGCGGTCTACTCGCCCTCCTCCGGCGGGCAGCAGCAAGACTATCCCAGACGAGGGAAGAAGGGGAGCGAGACTCTGTTCCCCGATCCATGGGCCAAAGCGGTACACCAGACAGTGTCGAGCGTGGAAGCCCAGGTGCCTACTCTCGTGATCTTCGTTCCGGCAGTTTTAGGTTTTCTCGTCTGCCTGGAACCCGAGTTGAAGGACAGCGTATTGGAGAGCTATTGGGTGTCAGTCCGTGGTTTGGGGCGGCAGCTCTCAAGGGGCGACTCCGGGAGTGCCGGCAACCACGAGTTCTGCACGTCGCCACACATGGATTCTTCCTCGCGGATCAATCTGACGCGCGGATACGTCCTGGGGCGACCCACACGACGACAGGAGATCAAGTCGGATTCGTACAAGGACCTGGCATGGAGAATCCTCTCATAAGATCAGGCTTCGCATTGGCCGGCGCTAATGCGGCGTTAGGCGGATGCAGCTTGTCGCCGAGTGCGGAGAATGGGATTGTGACTGCCGCAGAACTGGCCGAATTGAATCTCTCTGGCACCGAGCTGATCACTTTGTCCGACTGCGATACCGGCCTTGGCGAATTGCATGCTGGTGAAGGCGTGTTCGGCTTTCGAAGGGCATGTGTAGCAGCCGGAGCCAGAACGCTGGTACTGAGCCTTTGGAAGCTGCCGGACTTCTCTAGTGCCGTCCTCATGGTCAAGTTCTATGAGAATCTCCGAGATGGATACGGTCGCTGCGATGGATTGCTCGCTGCCCAAGACTACGTTCGCGGGGTCACTATCGATGAATTGAGGGAAAGTTGGTTGACGCCCGAAGTAATCGACCAGCTCGCCGGTGGCGATGAGGGCGAGAAAACCGACCTGATCGAGGATTACGTGGATCGCCCGGGCGACTTCCGTCCATTTTCGCATCCCCGCTATTGGGGCGCATTCATCTGCGAAGGGGATCACGGTCCAATGACGTCCGCCATTGAAACCCAAGAGAAGCCGATTCGCGTCCCCGGTGCAGTCTGGTCGATGACAGTGGCTCAGGAGATGGCTCCACAAAATGAAGTTGTCCAGCCGACGCTTAGGCCACCGGTGTTCCGTCTGGTCGAGCCTACAGAATCTTTCGAATTGCCCCCTCACGTAAACACTGACATCGGCCTAGTCGTAGCACCTGATTGTCGCCATGTGGCGTGCGGCGTTCGCGATGGACGCGGGATGCACGTCGAACTGAATGGTCGTTCATTGCCGAGTCACGATTCCGTGTTTGGCGTCTACTTAGCCAATGAAGCGCTAGCCTATGGCGCATCTCGGCTTGGACGGCGGTTCGTCGTCTTCAATGAACAGGAACAAGGTACATGGGATGACATCGGCAGGAGCAGCCCCGTTGTTAGTCCAGACTCCCGCCGGGTTGCTTACAGCGCTCAGCGAGGCAACGGCTGGTATGTAGTCGTTGACGGCGGAGTCGTTGGTGGACCGTATGAAGGCCTTGCACCTGGAGGAATCCTATTCTCCCCGGATTCTAGACGCTTTGCTTACGTCATAAAACATGGGCCAGCGTGGCTCGCGGTTGTGGACGGGAGGGAGGGCGAAGCATTCCCCTCGATTGCGGTCCGCAGCTTGACCTTCTCGCCCGATTCCAACAAATTGGCTTACGTCGCCTTTGTTCGCGGGAAGTGGTTGGGCAACTCCTTTCGGGGTAATGTTGCGCCCGTTGTCAATGGCGCGATACAGCGCATCTGGGATCTCGACGAAGTTAGTGGTCAAAGTGGTTTGGCCGGTGAGTTGTGTTTCAGTCCGGATTCGACTCGACTAGCGTATTCAGGAGTGCAACGCGGCAAGAGCTTTGTTGTCGTCGATGAAACCGTATTCGGAGAATACGACGCCGTGACGTCCGGTTGGAGAACACGGGCGGATGGGAAACCCCTGATGTATCACTGGGAAAGGCATAGCACGATTGTGTTCAGCCCTAATAGCAAAAAAGTAGCGTATACAGCCAGACGAGGAGGAGAGTCCTTCGCTGCTGTCATCGGTGGCGAAGAGCGGCGGTTTAGACATGAGAGTATTCTTAATCGGCCACCGCTCTTCAGTCCCGACTCGGAACGCTTCGCCTACGGGGTTGAACAATACTTGGAACAAGGTGTTGCAATTGATGGGACCGTTCGGTGGGCCCATTCTGGGTTACCTCCCGCGCCGTGGAGTTTCAGCCCCGACTCCTCGATACTTGCGTACATCTCCTGGGATGGAAAAAGTTCGACGCAGTGCTTGTCACTAAGTGGGCAGCCTCTTGATCTCCCTGGCGGGCTGTTGGCTAACTCGTCGGTAGTATGGGATGGTTGTGATCGGCTCCATTTCATCGCCTCGGATGGTCAACGAGTCTGGGTACAGCACGTATCGAGCGGTGCCGATTGAGCGCACGCTTTGTCGAAACCGAACACCTCTGCTCATTTCCAGAACTGCCACCAAGCCTTCGCGTCCATTCGGTCCCTGCCAAGCATTCCGTCTAGAGTTTGGGCGAATCGATTAATTTCTGTCTCGAAATTCAGATTGCCACTAGCGCCGGCCATGATCTGTCTGGCGCGCAGTCTGCATTGCGCGGCCTCGCCAGCCCGTCCGAGGGCTGACGAGGCAATTCCTTGAGAAAGAGTCGCCAGTGCCCACTTCCCGCGCTCTGCCGGATACATGCCCCCGGCGCGATTAAAGAATGACAGAGCCGCTTCCGCGCACTGCAACGCTGCCGAGTGATTTCCGAGGCCAATGTTAGCTGTGGCAGTACCGGCAAGACACGAAGCGACGAATGCGGTTCGATCAAACGGCTCGGAATCTGGCAGAGCCATCAATGTTGTAGTTGCTTCGCTGTAACTGCGTACAGCGCTAGCCCACTCCTGCCGCCGAATTGACTCGTCGCCCTTCGCTTGGGCGCTGAGGATCTGGATTACCTGCCCACCGATATCCATCTCAACCTCCATGCCGTTCAGGGTCCCTCGCCAGCAAGCGCCACGGATAACAACGAATTCCCAGGGTACCAACTGAGACGACCTTGATCACGTACTCAATTGATCATTCTAAGCGTACAATGGTACTCCTAAACCGACACCCCTCTGGCCAGTCTGTATCTCAGTTCAAGGACCGCCCTGCGCTTGTACCGCTCCCCGCGGAGAGAATAGCCAAAGCGTGTCTATGAGTTCTCACTTGTCGCAGCCGTCTCATTTCGGGCGCGGCTCTTGACAAGCTGGTTTAGCCGGACCATACTGTTCTCGTCTCCCGTGTTCACCGTATCCGGTGATACGGCTGAAGGAGGTACTTGTGAACTCCTGGGTCAATGGCGCTCCGAATGCCGATCCCATCGGCACCCAGCCGCCCACCACTCCACTCGATTCCCTCGCCGCCGAAGTGGACCGCCAACTGGTCCTCGATTTCGGCGGTGAATTCCTTGACGGCTCCGGCTTTGAATCCGAACCGCCGGAACCCGATTTCGAAACGGAGGTCCAAGGCAATGCCTGACGAAACCGCCGTTCTCGATCAGCCCGTCGAGCAACCCAAGCCCAAGCGGGACTTCCGTCAAGAAGTGACCGACTCCATCGTCGAAATGCTGGAGAAGGGTACCGCACCGTGGCAAAAGCCCTGGAACCCGCAGAAGGCCTTCGAACTCCCCTTCAACCCCGAGTCCGCCAAAGCGTACCGGGGCGGCAACGCTCTCCACCTAATGGCAGTCGGCGTCCAGAAGGCCTACTCCGATCCGCGCTGGCTGACCTACCGCCAAGCCCAAGAGAACGGCTGGCAGGTTCGCAAGGGCGAGAAGGGTACGCAGATCGAGTTCTGGCAGTTCAACGACGAGAAGGGTAAGCAAGCGCCGGGCGACCAAACACCCGAAGAGCCAGGCGGCACCCGTGATCGGCGCGGTCCGATCCATCGCGTCTACACAGTCTTCAACGCACAGCAGATTGACGGCGTTCCGGCGCACGAACGCAAGCAGGCCCAGGAATGGGAAGTGGTGCAGGCAGGTGAGCAGATCCTCGGCAATTCCGGCGCGGAGATTGCGCACGATCAACGCGACCGCGCCTTCTACAGCCGTGCCACGGATTCCATTCATCTTCCTCCGCAGCGCGCGTTCGAGAATCCGGCGGACTATTACGGCACCGCCCTTCATGAGCTGGCGCACTGGAGTGGCCACCCCAGCCGCCTCAACCGGCAGACGCTGAATGAGAGCTACAAGTTCGGCGATCCGAACTACGCCAAGGAAGAGCTTCGCGCGGAATTGACCAGCGTCTTCCTCGCCGCCGAGCGGGGCATTCCGCACAACCCGGAACAACACGCCGCCTATGTCAAATCTTGGGTCGCCGCGTTGAAGGAAGACAAGAACGAAATCTTCCGCGCGGCCAAGGATGCTAACCGCGCCGCGGATTTCGTACTGGCGCTCGAAAAAGAGAAGAACGTCGACAAGGCGCTGGAGGCGGTCAACCGAGCCACGCGCGTCCCCGGCGCACCGCAAGCCCCAGGCGTCGAGGAGCCACAACTACGCCGTGAAACCTCCGAGCACGTTGCGGCCTTTGAACCAGGCTCCGGCACCGTGGACCTCATCGAGAAGGACACCGCGACCGAACACCGCGCCGTGACAGCGAACGGGCGACCAAAGTCCAGCGACCGCATGGCCGGTGCGGGACTCGAAGCAGAGAAGATCCTAGACGGCGAAGTGAACGGACGACGCTCACCGGCCGATCTTGAAGCCGCGAAAAGCGTTACCAAGGATTCCTTGGGAGATCACGCTCGGCTCTACACGGCGCACACCGACAGCGGACGTTACACCGGCGAGATCATCGGCGTCACGAATGACCACGTCGTCCAGAAGCTCAACGCGCAATCCGCTGTCGCGCATCCAAAAGGCCTTTTGCCCGGTCAACCGGAGACGGGCCAGAACCTCGTGATCTCGTACTCGAATGGCCATGCGGCATTGAAGGCATTCGAGCCCAAAGCGAAAGGCAAGGAACTGGCGCGATGAGACAGCCGCAGGTATACCGGACTCCGAAGGACCCCGGCTATCTGGGCGGCTACAACTGGTCATCGCTCTTGGCCGGGGTCCTCTTGCTTCTGATCACCAACGCGGCGGCAACGCAATTCATCGCCGCGCGATTCCGCTACCAACCGGCACTCGGTGCGCCTATTGTTGTTGTTCAGGGAATCGCAGTCTATCAACCGTTCCGATGGGCCTGGTGGGTCTGGAAGCACGGCAGTTCGCTGAAACCCGAAGTTCGGCAGCCGATTCTGCTTGGAGCGCTCATCGTGGTCGGTGGAGCAAGCGGCACCATAGCGATGGTCTACGCGATGAACATCCGCCGTACGCGCAAGCTATCGGCAAACACCGAGGACATCCATGGTTCCGCGCGTTGGGCCGAGCCGGAGGATATCCAGTCCACCGGCCTGCTCGACAACAGCCAAGGCGTTTATGTCGGCGGCTGGTATGAAGAGCGCATGCTTCGGCTCCACTACCTCCGCCACAACGGCCCCGAACATATTCTTGCCTTCGCGCCCACACGCAGCGGCAAGGGCGTCGGCCTTGTGATTCCGACGCTGCTGGCTTGGTCCGAATCCTGCGTCATATACGACATCAAGGGCGAGAACTGGGCAAAGACCGCTGGCTATCGTGCAAAGAGCGGGCATCTCTGTTTCAAGTTCTCGCCCGTCGAGGAAGGGAACGGCTCGCGCTTCAACCCGCTGGCTGAGCTTCGTGTCGGCAAGGCACGCGACGTTTCAGACGCGCAGAACGTCGCAGACATGATCGTCCGCACTGGCGAGGACAGTCCGCAGGAGCGCTACTGGCAGGACGCCGCCGCATCCATCACCACCGGCATGGTCCTGCACGTCTGCTACGCCGCCGAGGCCGAAGGCCGCAAGGCTTGCCTCTCCGATCTGGCCAAGGTCTTCACTCGTCCCGGCCAAAGCTTCCGCGACACGTTGAACGAGTTGCTGAACTATCCGCACGACCCGACGCGCAAGTACAAGTGGATGACCGACGATGGCGAGCCAACCGCGACGCACCCTGCCGTGCGGGAAAAGGTTCAAGAGATGCTCGACAAGGAAGACAAGGATTTCTCGGGCGTTCTGTCCACATCGAAGACGGCATTGTCGCTCTTCAGTGATCCGTTGGTCAGCCAGAACACCGCCGCGAGCGACTTCACGATCAACGACCTGGTGAACCACGAGCGACCAGTCTCGCTCTTCCTCGTCGTGCCGAATTCGGACAAGATCCGCCTCCGCCCGCTCACCCGTTTGATCTTCACCATGATCGTGAACCGCCTCAGCGAACGGATGGATTTCGATGGTTCTGTCCAGAAGAAGAACCGCCACCGGCTGCTGTTCCTGATCGACGAATTCCCCAGTTTGCAACGGATGGAGCTTTTCGCGGACGCGCTCTCCTACATGGCGGGCTATGGCTTGAAGGCGTATCTCATCACACAGGACATCCGCCAGATCGTCAACGAATACGGTCCTAACGAAAGCATCGTATCCAACTGCCATGTCCGCGTTGCCTACACGCCGAACCAGTACGACACGGCGGAACTGCTCTCGAAGATGACCGGCAACAAGACAGTCCAGAAGGCGACGTTCAACTACTCAGGCTCGCGCGTGGCCCCCATCCTCGATCACATCAACGCGACCGTCGAGCAAGTGGAGCGCCCGCTGATGACACCCGATGAAGTCATGCGCCTAAAGCCAGCCAAGAAGGAAGGCGAAGGCGACGCCGAAAGAATCGTCGAGGCCGGCGACATGCTGATTTTCGTGTCTGGCCACTTCCCGATCTACGGACGGCAGTTGCTTTACTTCTTCGATCCGGAACTGGCCAAACGAGTCGGCGAGGCTCCACCCACGTCGTTCAAGGCAATCGAGGATGGCGCGGTGGTCCCGCAGCGCCCGATCCATCGCACACTTCACGTCATGAGCCGCCCGGAAGTCGTGCCCGACGAATCATCCGCTGACATGGACGTTGACGAACCCGATCACCATCACGGCGGAATCGCCGTCGCGACACCGGCGACCGTGGCGAAGGTCGCGCCTCCCAAGCATGGGTTCATTGAACAACTGGAATTGGACAAGCAGGTCCGCCCGCCAGGCCCTGCTTCCGAACGAAAGGAGATCTAACCGATGCAACGCAACCATATCGAACTCGCGGGCTACCTCGGCGCGAAGCCAGTCGTCCGCTTTCTGCCTTCCGGCACCAAGGTCGCCAACGTGCGGCTGGCCGAAGGCTATCGCTACAACGACGCGGACAAACAGGAGCACGAGCACACCAATTGGCACGCCATCGTTGCCTACGGTCGCCTCGCCGAAATCCTGGAGCAATTCGACAAGGGCGACAACGTCCTTGTGGATGGCACCTTGCAGATTCGCGAGTTCACGCCCGCAGATGGCACCAAACGCCGTGTCTACGAAGTGATCGCCCGCACCGCTGCGCGCCTGGAACGATTGGCCAACGGCGATGTCGACGTGAAGGACAACAACCCGCAGGAACAACACGCGCAAGTAACGGTTGACGGAGGAAGTCATGCTTCGGATGCCCACTCTCAGGATGGATGGCCGGTGTAGAGCACTTGGTTTCTCAGCACTCGGCCTCGCCACGTTTTGCATGGCGGCGGGCGCGCTCGGCGTGCGCATCAACACCAGCTACTCGTTGCCGATGGGCCTGTACATCGCGACCAGCGCCGAGGACGCACCCTTCGTTGAATTCTGCCCTGCGGCACGCTTCGCACAGGAGTCGAGCGAGCGCGGATACCGTACACCCGGCTTTGCATGCCCGGACGGCGCAGTTCCACTGTTGAAGCCCGTCGTTGCTCGCGGCGGCGACCAGGTGGAAACCAGTCCCGCCGGAATCTCAGTGAACGGGGTCTTGCTTCCGAAGACAGCACCACTGCCCAGGGATTCCGCATTGCGCCTCTTGGACCACTGGCCCTACGGCGCATACCTTGTCGCACCAGGAACGATTTGGGTTGCGTCCAGCTACCACGCCGGAAGTTACGATTCGCGCTACATGGGCCCGATCCCGGTATCCCAAATCCGTCGCAGACTGAGGGCGCTATGGACGCTCTGAAGGCATGTCTCAGTTCCGTCGCGGCCGGATCGACTGCATGGCTCGCCTGGCACGCCAGCCCGTCGCTCATTCCAGTAAGCCTGCTGTTTCCGGCGCTTGTGTTCGCCCAGTCCGACCGGCACTCCGCCGCCCTCGCCGCCTTCAGCTACTTCGCCACGGCGAGTTGGCCGGTGATGCAAATCTCGGCCGTCTACTTTGCGGGCGGCAGCTACGCCGGACTCATTCCTTGGTTGACGGCATCCACGATCCTGTCAATTCCTTGGATCGCCCTTTGGACTCCGGAATCGCAAGGAGTGCGTTGGAGAATCCCCACCGCATTAGTGTTCTCGGCAATCCCACCCATCGGCATCATCGACTGGGCATCGCCATTGACCGCTGCTGGCTTGCTCTTCCCGAACCTCGGTTTGGCTGGAGTCTTTGCTACGGGAATGCTCGCCGTTACCCTGTCCGCCCGAAAGTGGACCTTCACCACCGCATTGTTGGCCTTTAGCCTGATGTGCAATACAGTCTACCGTCAGCCTCCCACGCCTATAGGCTGGGTTGGGATCGACACCGAGTTCGGCAACATCAACGACCCGAGGAACCCGATGCTGGAGTTCACCGCAGCGGAGCGCATCCAGCAGATGGTAATCAGTCACGACGCAACCGTCCTTATTTTCCCCGAGGCGGTCGTTCCACGCTGGACTGAAGCCACCGAGGCCTTCTGGCAACCGACGCTCGACAAGATCCAAGAGCGCGGTGGCCTTCTCCTCATCGGCGCAGGCCTCCCAACTCAGAACGCTACCACCGAACTTCGAAACACCGTCGTCCTTCGCGGCATTAGGGCCACCACGCTCGACCAACGAATACCAGTCCCGCTGGCGATGTGGAAGCCATGGGGCAAGGACCGCGTCCCGATGAACCTCGGCGGCCGGTCAACCATTGCAATTTCCGCCGAGCGCGCCGCCATCCTCATCTGCTACGAACAACTCTTGCCCTGGACCTATCTATCGGCGTCGGCCGACCGCCCAACCGTCTTTGTCGGTATCGCCAACGCCTCATGGACCAAACACACCGTCATCCCGCAATACCAAGCCGCCGCTCTCCACGCCTGGGGACGGCTCTTCGGTAAGCCAGTAATCTCCGCTACGAACTACTGAACATAGGAGGAAACGATGGAAACCCAAAAGATACCCCCAAACAGCGCCGTCGGCAGCGGTGTTCAACTAATGCCGGATGATCGGCTCCTGCGAGCCATCGAAGTCCAACGGGAACTGTGCGTCAGCCGCGCAACGGCCTACCGCCTCATGACCGACGGATCGCTACCCGTCTACCGGTTCGGTGGCCGTCGAGGGCAGCGTGCCATGGTCCGCGTTTCAGCCAAGGATTTGAAGCGCTGGCTGGAGGAGCACAAGCAGGACCCGCCGAACGCGGCGTAGTTCGGTTATTACGATGGAATCGTTTATTTCGTTTATGAGATACTGGTGGTCAGGAGCGCATATGAGCACGATCACGGACACACCAGTCGGAACTTCGAGCAGGGAGAGCACGCAGATTCGCGCGATCCGGCAGTTGGTGCAAGAGGGCGCGGTGAATGTCGTCGGCGCGAAAGGCCGCAAGGTGCCATTGCCTGGAGTCGTCGTTGGCCTGCTCGACGAGATCTTACGGAACATGCAGGCCGGCAAAGGCGTTTCTATCGTGCCAGAACACGAGCAACTTACCACCCAGCGCGCCGCCAACTTCTTGGGTGTTTCGCGACCATTCATGGTGCGGTTGTTGGAGGAAGGCAAGCTCCCGTTTCACATGGTTGGATCGCACCGGCGCGTATACCTGAAGGATCTGCTCGACTACAAGAAGCGCCGCGACGCGGAACGCCATGACGCCATCGTTCGCATGGCGCAGATGGAAATGGAAGCGGGCAGCTATGATAAGGTGATCCTCCCGGAAGGGGCTGAAGAGAGATAGGACTGCATGGAGGGTACGCGAATCGCCATCCTTGACGCGTGCGTCCTCGTTCAAGCTCCTTTGCGCGACACGCTGTTGCGGTTGGCGGAACCGCCAAGCCTTTACCAGCCCCTCTGGTCAGAAGAGATCATTATCGAGATGAAGCGAGTGTTTGAAAATCAAATCGGCCTGCCGCCCGCGAAGACAGCCTACTTGGACCGGGAGCTTCGCCGGCACTTCTGGGATTCATGGGTTACGGGGTTCGAGCCGCTGATTCGCAAGATGACCAACGACGCCAAGGACAGACACGTTCTCGCCGCCGCCGTAAAGGCCGGCGCGCAAACAATCGTGACTTTCAACAAGCGCCATTTCCCTCCGGCTTCGATCATTGGGGCGGCCACGTACAGTTCTTCAAGAAATGCGGCTGGCCCAACTGCATCGACATTCCAGGGCTAGATCGTCGGAGACCGGATTCAATAACAAGCCACCGACCTCCGCCGTTCACTCAACGCGCAACTCGCCGTCTTGGCGAAGGCTATACCATCGTTCATCGAATTTGTCCACCGGGACCTCAACCTGAAGGGAGACTGAACCACATGCCCCCGCATTCAAAGCAAGCAATAGCCGCAACGAATACTACCGCTGTGCGATCCGCCTTCCTGCAGGCGGTAGGAAGTGGGTGTGGGGCAAGACCAAGCACGAAGCCGGGATAAGGCCATTGAGGAAGAGGGCCTGCTTGGGTTGGGACTGGAAGCCAATGCCAAGTCCAAAACGGTGGCAAGTTTTCATGGATCGCTTTCTCGCGTTCATCAAGCCAAATGACGACAACGAGTACGGCGTGTCGCCCTCAGTTCCCCAGGAGTACCGCTATCACTCAACGAAACACATCTTACCCCCATTTGGGATCGAAACGGGTTCGCGAACTCACTAAGCGTGATGTGGACCAGTTCCTGAAATCCAAGAGCCAAACCGGATTGGCCGCAGCCACTGTCGAATACATGCACCGCGTTCTTCGCCGCGCCCTCAGGTTCGCTGTGGACTGGAACGTGATCGGGCGCAAATCCTGCGTCCGCGCGGATGCGCACAGCTAAGCGGCGGAAGGCCGTGAGATCGAAGCCCCGATCAAATAAAATACGTAACGCTAGGGCAATCCCACCAGTTCCTGGAAGCGATTCGCGGAGACAAGTTCGAGGCGCTCTTCACCATCGCGCTCACTGCCGGCGCACGGCCCAGCGAACTTTTCGGGCTGAAGTAGAGCGAAGTGATTTTGGACGAGTCCCGCGTCACATTGATGCGAGCCCTGCATCGTACAAAGCAGAAGAAGGGCGAACCGGGTGCGTCATGGCTACTCCGAACGACAAAGAACACAGGCAGCCGCCGAACGATCAGTATTCCCGAGATTGCCGTGGCAGCGTTAGGCCGACATAAGGAGGAGATTCGGCAACTCATGACTGCCGTGGGCGACGAATGGATTGAAGGTGACTTCGTATTTCCTTCTGCGAAAGGGACACAGCTGGATGTGTCAAACGCGCTTCATCTATTCCAGAAAGTGAGCGTCGCCGCCGACCTGCCGAAGCTGCGATTCTACGACCTGCGCCATACTCATGTTTCTCTCCTAATTGCTGGTGGGTTGCATCCGAAGCTCATCGCCGAGCGCCTCGGCCACGCATCGATCAAATTGACGATGGGTACCTACGGGCATCTTTTCGAGGGGAGCGACCGTGAGGCATCTGCTGCAATGGACCATCTTTACAGCGGCAAGAATGCAGGCGAAAAGGTGGCGCACGAAAAGTGGTGCCCCTTAGGAAGTTGAAGACTGGCTAACCCAGAAATCTATTTCCGTTCACCGTCAGCTCGGAATCAGAAACACCCATCATCGACCACCGCGACTTCGCCACGGCCAGCAAGTCGTTCAAGATCGCTATGGATCTCGGACAGATTCACAACCTACTCCCCGACTACCTCAAGCGCCCCAAAAGCGAAGAGCACGCGCCGCGTCCCTCTGCGAATCACCATTACACTGTCTTTGCGGGTAACGCAGTTCGAATAGGACGACTGGACGAAAGGCCATCACAATACTCTCGTTTTCATCATGAGGGAGATCAATGCGTGACGTTCACCTGGCCGGTGGCCGTGGAACTGAGGTTGTTGCTGTCGGTCACCGTCAGCGTGATCGTGTTGCTGGGCGTGCTGAACGGGAACGTGCAGGTCGAGGAGTTGTTGCAGATCGTGGTGCCATTGCTCTTCCACACGTAGCTGCTGATCGCCGCGCTGCCCTGTGTGCTGGTGCTGCTGAAGGTCATGCTCACGCTGCTGTTCAACGCCACCGTGTAACTCAGGGTCTGCCCATCGGTCCCGCTCCGCCCGCCGCCGCTCATGTTGAAGTGCGCTGTCGGACCGCTTTGAGTGGCCACATTGACCTGGCCGGTGGCCGTGGAACTGAGGTTGTTGCTGTCGGTCACCGTCAGCGTGATCGTGTTGCTGGGCGTGCTGAACGGGAAGGTGCAGGTCGAGGAGTTGGTGCAGATCGTCGTGCCATTGCTCTTCCAAGCATATGTGCTGATCGCCGCATCGCCTTGAGTGCTCGTGCTCCCGAAGGTGACATCCACGTTGCCGTTGACCGGCACTGATAGGCTAAGAGTTCCGCCATCGCTGGCAGTTTTGTTCTGCGCACTCATCGAGAAGTGCGCTCTCGGCGCAGCTTGGAACGCCAGGGCCACTGTGCCTGTCGCCGTCGAGATCTGGCCGTTGCTGTCAGCCACGGTCAGCGAGATCGTATTGCTCGCCGCTCCGAAGTTGAAGGTGCAGGTCGAGGAGTTCCCACAGATCGGGGATCCGTTGCTCTTCCAAGCGTACGTGCTGATCGCCGCACCGCCCTGCGTGCTCGTACTGCCGAAGGTGACGTCCGTGTTGCCGTTCGCGGGCACTGAGAGGCTCAGCGTTCCGCCATCGTTGGCGGTCTTGCCCTGCGCACTCATTTTGAAATGAGCAGCCGGTCCGGTTGGCGGAACGAACTCGACCACCGCCAGAGCGGTGTCAACCTGCCCGCCACCGTTAGTGACCTTTAGCGTTACAGTTGTTTTGGCGTTCAGTTCGGCGGAAAAGGTCTTTTGGCTACCGAGGGGGCTTCCGTTGCTACGCCAGTCATAGACCAGTACTGAACCATCGCCAGGGTCGCTCTGGGATGCATCAAAGGCTATTCGAGTCGGCGACACCTCAAGCCTAATCGTCTCTCCATTGCCGGCCGCTTTGGTCCCACTACTGAGCTTCAATCGTGCGACCGGTGATGCCGGCTTCCGATTAGCTTTTATCTCAATCGTCTTGGAAGTTACGGTTGCATTAGTCGACGAACGGGTAACGAGGATCACGTAGCCTCCGTCGGCGGCACCCAAGGGAATCAGAATTGAGGTCTTGAACTGCCCCAACGCTGACGCTTCGACGTCGTCAATATTGAAGTAAATGATGTAGTCGCCGCGGAGGCTGATGGAGTACTTCGTTTGCGGGATGAATCCCTTACCTTCGAGGATTACCTTCTCATTCGGTGCGTACGTGCTCTTGTCTGACGTGAATTGCAGCGGGTCCACGTGTTTAACGTTAATCTGCATGATCGACGATGGGAGGTCCGTCGGATTCCCTGTAAGGAGGCCGGGTGTTATGACTAGTCCAGATTTTGGCCGAGCTGTGGCCTTTGTACCACCAGAAATGTCTGGATTCGCCGTTACGCGCCATGAGCCTTTCACGAAGCCCGCCGAAGCGACAATCGGGTCCGTAACGGCGACATTCGCCCCTTGACCGGTTAGTGGCACCTCCAATGGAGTTGCTCCTGAGGCGGCCCAGGCTGAGAGCCCGCTTTGGGCGTAACTGTTGAGGTAGTCAATTAGCTTGTCTTCAATTCCACCCGCGACCGTAGATACAAAATTCCCAATCATCTCCTCAGCCTTCTTCTTCGCGCTCGCGGGAAGTTGACTGAACATATTGAGGCAACAATAATTGACGCCCTTCGTTACGATACTCGTGGCGGCCTTCTCGGCCAGCTTGTGAACAATCTCTTTGAGTGCTATCGAAGTTACCTGGCTCGTGCCTAATCCGCTTCCGGTCAGAACATTAGCCGTGCCAACTAGCGCAAAGACTTCAAAAGGCCTCTCGCCCCCTCCATCGACAAAATCAATAGCCGATGGATCCGTTCGGATCCCGTACACGATTCTGGGCTTCATGAGTCCTAGAACTTTCTTTGCGTAGAGAACCAGATTCACCCCAGTCCCAACATTCGCGAGGTAGCCGCCGGCGGCCAGTCCAGCCGCGCAACTCGTCCCCGCGCTGATCAGCCCAGCCAAGCAAGGAGTTATGACAACTGCGGCCGTTCCAGCCGCAACGGCGTTCTCTGCTTGGTCTATTTCATAGTCTGTTTGGTCATTGTCAATCGCTGCGTTCAACAGGTCTTGTTCGGAGACTGCGGAGTTAGCCGAGCTTGCGGCGGTTGCCGAATATTTCCTCTGCAAGGAATTGGCAGGTGTAAGGCCACTCTTGCTCGAAGAGGTTTCAAGTGCGAGGAATGCCGCTTCAAGGCGCTGAACCGCCGCGGCGTCGAAGAAAGACTCAATACTTGATCCGTCAACAGGGGAAACGACCTGGATACGTTTTGGCGTTCCGTCTCGTGCTGCATCAATTAGGCTCCTTAGTTCCGAGAGGGCGGCACCGGCCGTTCCATCCAACTCCGTTCCCGCAAGCGAGGACTCTAGTCGCCTCGACGCGATCTTAAGTAACTCGTCACCAAGCCGACCTGACGATTGCAGCGGTGGCATGATTGTGAAGGCATTCTCAGCGCAATGCTCTTCCTCGTCAATCTCCAGACAGACTTTCGCCGCCCCAGCGTACACGCCAGAGACTGTCTGTACCCAGGGCACGACAAAGGTAGCTCGTGTTTCGGATGCAGAAATTGGGACGACCGTCGCGATAACTCCACCAGATAGTCTTAGGTAGACCCGTTGCCGCTCTCTTGAAGCATCTGGGAGGACAGGAAGAAAGTTCGCTCCTTGCAGATCGACCACCATTCCCGGTGCGGCAATGCGAGGTTCTACAGCGGACACGGTGTGAGTCAACTCTCGCTTCACGGTTAACAAAACTGGATTCGACGCAATGGATTCGGCTACGACAACCAATGTCAGCACGCTAGCGGGCTTCATCCCCACGATGAGCCTAACGCGGACTTCATCAATGCCTGGGCTATCGACAACTGGCCCTGCAGACACAACGGGCAAATTCCACCGCGTGCCGGCAGAATCCTGGACATACGCTTCAACTTGATCATTCAGACTGGAAAGGTCCGATGGAGACCGTTCAGGGTTACCTGCGAACCGTATTCCAGTTCCTCGGATCGCCAGGATCTGAGCTTGAGAGATGTCTTGCGGATCCATCGAGGAAAAGGCCATATGTGCCACGCCGGCTCCGTCGATCATGAGGCCCCATTTGCTTTGAGAATCAAAGGTGAGGAGTCGTGGTGCGATGTGGCGGACTTCCGCCTCGACGCTGGCTTCAAGTCCAGTCACCCCCGAATGGAACACGACATCCGTAGGTCCGTAGGCAGTCTCTCGTGGCACCAAGAATTCTACCCGTGTCGCGGACGCGCTCAATACTAGCGCGCGCTCCCCGCCAATCGAAACCCATGTCCCAAGTCTCTCGGTGGTTGGAACCTCCGCACTTTGTTCGGCTCCAGCCTGAGCCAACAGTTCACCAACGATTACCCCAACAGAATCTGGTGATAACGGGTTCGTGATAAGGTGTCCTATTGCTTGCCCAGTGCTAGGTGTAAAGGCGGTCCCTTGCTGGACTGGTGCTGGGGCATGTCTAATCAGTTCTTGAGCGACCGACACCGGGCCACTCCAGATCAGTGCGATTAGGCTTAGTCCAAAGAATCGGAAGAAGGCTCTAGCCGCACATACCCGAGGGAGCGGTCCAACGCTAGAAGAAACGAAGGCACGAGAACTGCGGCTCGCTAGGTGTTTCAAGAGACTATTCATGGGACTGATCTCCTCCGCCACAGCGCTTCGAACACGAAACGATCGTTTCCAGTCTCCACCCGTCTTCATACCGATGGAAGACAGCCTGCCGAATGAACCCAACGCGTCTACGATTCATCGTCTCATGACCGAGTGCAGATTCCGTTTCTAGAACATCAAGCGGCCTCTGATAAGGCGCTAGCGTTGGCACCGGCTGGAAGGCTATCCGGACGTCCGCGACAGCAGAGTCCGTGCCGGATGTTGCAACGTCAATGACTTCGACTGCCACAAACTGCCCTGCTAAATATTGGATGGCGGCATCACGTGTTTGAGCGAATCCGACCGACAGTGGCCCCGGTTCACACTTTGTCAAAGGGAAGTTACAGGTCAGCAACCCAGCGTTCACGAGTTCGAGATAACTGCGTGATGCGTTTTCGTCCTGTGACGACGACCTGAACCTGGCCTGGACGATCTCAACTGGTTGACCGCGGAGTAGCGCAGTTGCCATGTCGCGGTCAATCTCACGACGGTTGCACGCTGATTGCCACACGACGCCCACGGCCACCAGTAGCAGGCAGTCACCACCTTTGACCACAAGCACCCTCCTTACCCGAACAGATTTCGATAGAAGAACCCTGACCTGGCAATCTGAAACGAGCATGACATTGCCGCTGGACGACCCCTCGCCCATTGCGAAGCCCAACTATACTATTGTTTAGACCACCAAGGCGTTGAAACATCCTGACCGGACTCTGAGAACATCCTGAATCCCGTAACCTATTGATTATTATGAGCGTTGCGCCTAACTCGATTCCAAATCAAGTGTTCCGTTTCGGCGGTTTCCAGCTTGATGTTCAACGGCGGGAGTTGGCCCACGACAACGGTTTGGTCAAGTTGTCGGGAAAGTCGTTCGAGACCCTGGTTTTTCTCCTTACCAATCGAAGTCGGCTTGTTCCCAAAGACGAACTCCTCGCAGAGGTGTGGCGCAACCGTTCGATCAGCGATAATGTTGTTGACCAAGCGCTGACCGACATTCGACGGGCTCTTCGACGCCACGAAGACGGCGTCTGGGTCAAGACTGTCTATGGTGAAGGATACGCATTTGTCGGCGAGGTTGTGGAGGGGAACGCTGTCCCCCACGACCAGCGCCCCACGGATGCCGGCTCGGCCATCGTTCTGGAAGAGGTCGAGCCGCCACTACCGCCCGCCACTCGGGACCTATGTACGGGCCGCGACAATAGAAAACTTTCGATTGGAGCGATCACCGGTGGGATCAGCATTTTAGTTCTGGGACTTGTGCTTTTCAACTCCCAACACAAACGACTCGAGCTCACACCAGGTCCGTCGCAACTTACTAGCACGACAAGAGCGAAACTCTCGCCCGTGATTGCGAAGGGAAATCGCATCTTCTTTACCGAAATCGAAGGCGGTCGCTATCACCTCATGCAGACCACAAACCAAGGAGCGGAACCATCTGAGGTCGCCACTCCTGCACGCAATCCCTATGCGTGCGACATCGCTCCCGATGGAGAATCGCTATTAGTGCGAGACGTTGAAGGAGCGTTTGACGAATATGGGCCGCTTTGGATCGTACCGCTCGGCAAGGGAGACGCACGAAAAGTTCCGGATGTTACCGCTTTCGACGGATCTTGGTCACACGCTGGAAAACAGATCGCGGCTGCCCGGGGGGGTGACCTGCTGATAATATCGACACTGGACTTGAAGGTTATTCGAAAAATCTCGCTCCCTGGTTATGGCTGGTGGCCCAGATGGTCTACTGAGGACGGCAAGATACGACTGACAATCATGGACGCTAAGTCCTTGACTAATGCAATCTGGGAAGTTGATCTCGCCACGGGCAACGCTTCCAGACTGGAACTATCGAGCGATCCTAGATTGCGGAACGTCTCAGCGGGTGACTGGACATCGGATCGAAAGCATTTCGTTTTTCAGGCTCTCAACGACGGAACATATAGTATTTGGGCGAGTCCAGAAGAAGGACCCCGGAGGCTCGCCACTGCGTTTCCACTTACTGCCGGACCGATTGGCTGGCGTGGCCCAACCCTAAGCCGCGAGCGGGAGTACATGTATGCGAGGGGCCAACTAGCGAAGTTGGAAGTGGTTAAATACGATACAGCTTCTGGTCAATACCGGCGCTTCTTGGGTGGCTTGTCGGCGGAGACCGTAGCGTTTTCCAGCGATAAGGAATGGATTGCGTATACTTCAATTCCTGGAATGGCTCTTTGGAAGGCGAGGGCGAATGGCCTTGAAAAGAGGAGAATCGTTCCGTCCCCATGGCAAGCGGCGTTGCCCCGTTGGTCGCCTGATGGCTCCAAGATAGCGGCGATGCTACGGAAGCCGGGACAAGCGTGGAAAGCTTTCCTAATTGACGCAGGGGACGGTTCTATGGAGGAACTTGTACCCGGCGGCACAAAGGAGGCCGCTCCAAGCTGGTCACCGGATGGAAAGAAGATTGTGCTTGGAAAGCTCTTCTCCGTGGAGGATTCTGATGAGATCAATCTTAGCCTGGTCGACTTGCTCTCCCGCAAGGTCGTTCTAGTTCCTGGTTCTGAACACCTGTTCCACCCCGCGTGGTCTACTGACGGCCAACATATTGTTGCTATCAACTCAAGATCTTTTAGGTTGTATCTTCTTGATGTCCGGACTCAGCAGTGGAGGCCACTGACGACGCAAAGAGCCGGATTCCCAACCTGGAGCGCTGACGGAGCGTCGGTCGTGTTTCTCGATCCCGACTCAACGTTTCCGAGGGTCTATAGGGCGAACATCAAGACCGCTGCAGTTGATACTCTGGCAGAACTGACAGATGTCCGGCCAGCAAATTCTTCTTTTGGCCGATGGATCGGACTCCACCCTGACGGCTCTGTTTTGGCTGTTCAGGACGTGAGTATCGATCAGATCTTCGGATTCGAATACCGAATGGTGAAACGATAGGAACCACTGTTGGGAGCCTCAGGTCGCCTCTATTGCTAAGGACTGGAGCGGGAAGAGTAGTTTGCCCCGTCGGCAAGAATCAGGTCGCCAACAGGCCGCTGCCGACGATTCCGATTGTGCCGGACACGAGCAAATCGTCACTCAATTATTCCGGCCCAATCTGCAGATCCGACCTCCAGGCGGCGACTCCAAGAATCACAAAACGGTTCTGAGCGGTAAGGATGATGGACGCCGAGCGCATGGCCTCCGCGTTATATTGATGGCGCGAAAACCAGCACTGCTGCATTCGGCCAGCGGAGTTTTGTGTTGGGGCAGCTAAGGAGTTCGAAGCACCCAGTAATGCCAACCGCTGACGTTTACCAATTCCGCGCCCGGGGACGATGCATTCTGAATGGCTCCGCGAAGAAGCCAAACGCAGCAGTCCACCAACATCAGGCGCGCGTTCGTCCGAATCCTGCACACTTTGAGATCTCACGGGTATCAACTTTCTCTCGGATCTCAATTTCAACCCGCCCTCTTGACTCGCTCCCCTCATCGCCCCATACTGATCTTTCCTGCAGTGTTCACCGTATCCGGTCTATCTAGGAGGCTGCAATGGGAGCTTTACGATCACAAACCGCACAAGAGCCGATCACGACCTATCCGACGCGCCGACCGCCGCAGACGGAGACCCGAAGCAACCTGCCGAAGAGTCTATCCGAAGCGCCGTACTTGCTCAGCGTCCGCCGCGCCGCCGAGTATTTGGGACGCACCGAAAAGGCCGTCCGACATCTCTACGAACGGCGAATCCTCACGCCACTCCGCATTGACGGACGTGTCTTCCTGGACCGCCGCGAGATCGACGCGCTCGTCGACAAGGCCCGTGCAGAAGCCTATTGACACGCTCTAGAAGCTCGGGCTACCATCGGCTATGCCGCGAGTAAAACGCAAGAAGCCGGCATCTTCCAACGCCAAGATGCCGCGAGGTTTCTACCTCAAAAAGGGAACCTGGTACAAGCGCATCTTCAAGCCCGACCCGGAAACCGGAATCTGGAAGCTGCGCGCCGAATCGACGAGTTGCAAGGAACACGAGCGCCAGCAGGCCATCGACTACATCGCCCGGCGTGAAGAGGAACTCGACAAGTCGAAGCGGCTGCGGATCACCTCAGATCCGGGCAGAATCACGATGAACGAGCTGTTCGACGACCTTCTTGCCGCTGTCCCTCACGAGCCGACCCGCAAGAATTACGAAGGCGTCCTGAAAACTCATCTGCGTCCCTTCTTTGGTAAGCGCCTAGCCGCCGATATCACAGTGGACGACTGCCGCGAGTTCCGTTCCCAACGCCGCGTCCTCGGCATCAAGGACACCACCATCAATCGCGATCTCTCCAAGGTGAGCAAGGCCTTCAAGATCGCGATCCAGCGCGGAAAGATTCACGCCATGCCGCCGGGCGGTTGCGATTTTCATAAGCGGCCAGAGACCGAAAACACCCGCCGTGTCCGCCTGCCGGACCGGTACTACGCCTTCTTCCGCGATCAGTTGCACCCGGCGCTCCGCTGTCCCTACATCCTCGGGTACAACATCGGCCGCCGCCTCCGTGAAATTCTCCGGCTCCAATGGGACCGTGTCGATTTCGAGGAACACTGCATCTACTTCGAGGCCACCAAATTTGGCGCGGGCAAGGCACCGCTCATGGGCGAGATGGAGGCGGCGCTCAGAGAGCAAAAGGCTCTGAGAGACGCGGACTACCCGGACTGCCCCTACGTTTGTTTCTGGTTCGACTACCGCTTCGACAAAAATGGCCAGCAAATCCTGCGCTTCGATGCATTCTGGCGACAAGCTGTGAAGGCACTTGGCAAGAAGATGAAGGAAGAGGGACTGGAGCCCATCGAACTCCACTTCCACGACCTCCGCCGTTCCGCCCACTATCAAATGCGCAAGGCCGGCGTCGACAGCCAGACACGTCGCGACATCATGGGCCACGAAAGCACGTCGATGGACGACCGCTACACCATGATCGACGACGAAGCGCTCGACGACGCGAGGCGGAAGATGGAGGCGTTCCAGAAGGAGCGAGGACTGCTCCAAGAAAATCCTGCGACTCGTCTGGCCACGCTGAGGGAAGAGATTACGCTTCTTGAGAAGCTGCTGAACAAGAACGGCGGTAGTTAGCCTAATTCTGCTGATCCCCTCAAATCCAGGGATCTTCAAGAGCGCAATAAACTCATAAACACACATGGCCAAGATTACAAATACAGGCGGTGGAGGCGGGGCGACCCACGCAGGAACGAACTACCAAGACTACGTCGCGGCGTGGGTCTCGGTCCAGATTCTCGCGGAACAAGATGTCGAGCCACCCTGGAACCTTCCAGCGAAGGTCACGCTCGAGGCACTCCATGCCGAGACGCCAAATCCGATCGATGACCTCACCGTTCATACATCCGTCGGCGGCGTCGTCCTTTCGCAAGCAAAACACACTGTCAATCTTGAAACAACACCAGCCTCACCGCTCGGGAGCACCATCGCACAGTTCGTCAGCGAATACTGTACTCCCGGCAAGACCTTCGACCCCACAAAGGACCGATTCGTTCTCATCACGAGCCCGCTTAGCTCAAGTGGTATCAAGACCGACCTTCCGGCGTTTCTCACACGCATGCGGACATCCTCCCATCCTGACGCCGAATGGGCCGCAGGAAGCGTGGACCAACGGCACGCCGCCACCGTACTGCGCGACCATCTCACCCGCGAATGGCAAGCACGGAAGGGAGCAGCACCAACCGAGTCCGAACTCACCGCGCTGACCCAGCTCATCCACGCCCACATTCTCGACGTTGACCCAAACGGCCAAGCAGCGCAGGAAGCAAAAAACACATTACGCCAACGCATCCTCAAAGAACCCACAACAGCAGACGCCGCTTGGAACACCCTCGTCACGACAACAGGAACGTACGCCACCAACCATCAACGTGCAGACCGACCCGCCCTCCAACGAGCGCTCACGGCCGTAGGCCTTGATCTCCAAGCACAGCGAAGCTATCGCGACGACATTGAACGACTCAAGGCCCACACCGCCACGACCCTTCAGGCGCTCCTCGACTTCTCACGCATCCACGTCGGCTCCGACGTCGTCGCGATACAACGAACCCCAGCAACCGAAGCACGAGCGGCAGCAGAGCATGGGCACCTCCTTCTCCTCGGCGCCCCCGGCGCGGGGAAATCCGGCGCACTCTACGACGTAACAAACGCGCTCCGCGCCCAAGGAGATGACGTCATCCTCTTCGCCGTGGATCAACTCGAAGCCGCAAGCACCGGCGCACTGCGCAACGAACTCAACCTTGATTACGAATTCACAAGCATCTTGACCGGCTGGCCCGGCACAAGGCCAGGCTACCTGATCATCGACGCCCTCGACGCCGCACGAACCGATGCAGCCGTCAAAACACTACACGCCATCATTGCTCAAGTCATCGCAAGCAATAGCCGCTGGCACGTCATCGCTTCGGTGCGCAAGTTCGATCTTCGTTACAACATCAAGCTCCAGCAACTCTTCGCGGGCAAACCGCCAAGCGCACACGTCGATAGCGAATTCCCGCTGACACGACACGTCAACATCTCGACATTCACCGACACAGAACTCGCACAAGTCGGCCAACAATCGCACCAGCTTTTTACACTCATGGCTGCAGCACCGGCGCGACTACAAGAACTCCTCCGGCTCCCTTTCAACCTTCGCTTGCTCGCCGATCTCCTCGGGACGGGAACATCTGCGGCGGAGCTACAACCACTCACCACGCAGATCGAATTGCTCGATCGCTACTGGTTGGAACGCGTCATTCGCCATGATGGTCGCGGTGATGCGCGAGAGCTCGTTCTCCGGCGGACGACAAACGCGATGGTCCAACACCGCGCACTCAAAATCGAACGAACTGCGGCGGTCGCAGATGACGCAGCCTCCGGAGCATTTCTCACCGACCTGCTCAGCACGCATATCCTTTCGGAATGGACGTCGCAAAGTGGGAAGGCGCAACGCGAGCTTCTCACATTCCCGCACCACCTCCTCTACGATTACGCAGTTGCACGACTGTGTATACCAATTGACCAAACAACGCTCATCGCGCGACTCACCTCAGAACCTGACCTGCTGCTTGCAATACGTCCCAGCATTGACCTCTTTTGCCAACGAGGCTGGCACACTGATCGTGACGCATTCTGGGACCTCACGTTCAGCATGCTCCAATCAACCCTGCCGGAAGTTGGCAAACTCATTCCCCCAAGCGTCGCGGCACTCCATGCCAGAAGCGTCGAACACCTCCAACGCCTATTGGCTCAGCTCCAAGACCCGGCGCGACATGTAACCGGCATCGCCGCGCTCCAGCACATCCTCTCCACGCTGCTGACACATGGAACAACGACAGGCACTCTCCTCAATGGCCCCTGGATCGCATTCCTCGATCAGGCCACCGAGAATCTTACGCCCCAACTGACGAACACCGTCCGCCCTTATACAAACTTCCTCACCGAACACGCTGGCCAACTGGCACCCGGCGACCGTGAGCATCTCGGACGAATAGCACGTCGGCTGCTTTCCTACGCCCTGACCAATGGGGACACACTCCTAGCCATTAACAGCATCAACGCTGTCGTCAAAACCATCACGACGGACGCCAAGTCCTCCATCGGGCTCCTGCAGGGATGCATCACGGAAGCACACCTTACGACCTACGGATACCGAACACTCTCCACACTAGCCCGTACCGTTCCAACACTGGCCGCCGTGGATGCCACCTTCGTCCGCGACCTGTACATCGCGGCATTCCGTTATCACGATGAAAGCAAAGACACGACGAACATGGGAGATAGCAAGATTCTCCCGATGACGTCCAACAGAAAACAAGATTATGATCTCGGCCTCTGGCAGCTCGCCGAGCACTACCCCGCTGTGCTCAACCTACGACCCACCGAAGCCATCGACGCTCTCCTTGACATCGTAGACGACTACGTGCGAACGGAGCACAAGCCAGCAGAGAAGTCAGTCGCTGTGGAATTTGAGGACCTACACACGAGCATCCTGCAAGACTACAGCAGCATCTGGGACCAAGGATATGCCTCACAGCATGACCATGCCCTCACCATGCTCAACGCGTTTCAAACATTCCTAGAAAACAACACCGACGCCAAGAACATTCAAGGCTATCTCCGCCAAGCAGCCGATCATCACCCGCCCGCAGTCATCTGGCGGCGGCTCCTCGCTGCAGGTGCTAAATGTCCCACTACGATTGGGCATGCACTTCGATCACTCACCTGGGACCGCAATATCCTCATCGAGTACGACACAACAGGACCCGTCGGCAAACTGCTCCAGGCCATCTACCCCACATTGACAGAGCCGGAGCGTGAACGGATCGAGAACGCTATCATGGCCGTCCCGGAAAGCGAAGGCGTCAATGTTGAGGTAGCGAAACACTACCGTGACCGACTCCTCGGGTGCCTCGACCCATCACAACTCGTTACAAATCCAGCAAGAGAACAAGTTGCCGCCATCGCCACCGAGGGCGGACCACCATCGCATCATGAAGAACATCCAATCGCACAATGGGGATCATTCGAACCAACACCGATAACCATCGACCCAATCCTAGCGCCACTCCTCACCGCAGTCTCCTCCTTCGCGACAAAACATCTGAACATCACGCCGACCAGTGAGGAGGTTGCTGCCATCCTTCCCGCCATCACTACCCTGGCTGACGCGATTGCAACGCCCACTAGCGCCATGACGCCAGCAATCGAGACGGAGGCCCTGACCCATATCAGCCATTGCGCGATCGGTATTGCACGTACCGAAGGACTCTCTGATGAACAATCGGCGGTCTTGGTTCCGATCATCCTGCGGGCGACGACGCACGAAGTTCCACCCCCGGATGCAAATGAGGATCAGCAACAACCCGTTACCGGATGGGGAACCGTTCCTCGCATTGCCGCAGCGGAAGCGATTACCATCCTCGCGCGCCATCCAGCATGCTGCACGAAGGAGACGCGTGAAGCCATACGGCGACTCAGCGTCGACCCAGTCCGAGCTGTCAGAGTGCAAGTTGCGACAAGAGTCCTCTGTCTCTATAGGACGGATCAGGAACTCATGTGGGAACTGCTCGAACACTACGCAACCAAAGAGGAGAACCCCACCGTACTTGCTGATGCAGTGCATGCGCTCTCGCGCCTCCCCATCACGCTCGCGATCAAATCAGTACCGCTCGCCGTCATGATCTTCAAACGAATCGCCGGATACGACCGACACGAAGAACGTGCACGAAGCCTGCATCCACCTCTTCTGCGGCATCGCACTATGGGGCAACGATGCGACGTGTAACGCATTGCTCGACACGCTCATCGAGGACCCGGTCCACCACGCGCAAGACCTCCAACGCCTCGTGTTCGCACTAGCAGGCTACCTTCCTGCAAAGGAACAGCACATTACCGATGCAGCATTCGCGATGCTCCATCGAATCCTCGCCTGTGTCACCCAACAAATGAGTGCCATCGAAGCAGCGAACCAACAAATCAAACCGTGGCCGCCCGAAGTCCAAGAATCATACGGGGGGCTTCTGCGATGCGCGGACAGTGTCGCTCAGCGCCTGTACTTCGCATCTGGGGCATTCAAGAACGCCGACCAAGAAAAGACGATACTTCCCCCCGACGTGTTTTACGATCGCGCTAAACCCTCTCTCAATCTGCTCGCGGGTTTTGGGTACCCTCACACCGCGCACTATGTGATCGACACGCTCAAGTACTTCATCGCCGTCGACCCGCCGGGCGTATTGCTGCTGGTTGGCGAGGTCGTGCGTACCGGCGGTAAATACGGTTACGAGTACGAACAGCTTGCCGAGGGACTCATGGTGGAACTGGTCGAACGCTACCTCGCCGAGTACCGCCCGCTGCTGCGCGAACGACTAGACTGCCACAAGGCACTCATGGATATTCTTGATGTGTTCGTTCGGGTCGGCTGGCCACGAGCACACCAGCTAACGTATCAACTGGGAGACATCTACCGTTGAATCCAATCGCATCCCGTCGCGACGCCGCTTTGACCAGTTGCTATCTTGGCCAGCAAGCCTCTACCCACATCTTGAGCGTGGTGCGATTCCAGGTTGGCGTTCGCCCGGTTATGTAGGGTTCGAGTTCCTTCTCGAAGCGTGAAATGAGCGTCTCCTCATCAATCAACCCGGCCTGAGCCAGGTACATGACGTCGCGGATGTCGCGGTCGTTGCTTCGTTCCAGCTTCGTGAGGGCGAGATCATGCGGCTCGAGCGCCCACAGGCGGACTTTCGGCCAGATTGGAAAGACGCGGACCAGGCGGGTCTCGTAGTCGTCCGGGTAGTTGGCGACGCCGACATGGTCGATGTAGACCCGGTGCTTCCTCTGGAGTGGCGAACCCTTGCCCGCCAAAGCGGCGACGCGCTCGGCCGCCTCGGGCGGAATGACGGTGAGTACGTCCAGGTCCGCCGTTTCTCGCGCGAACCCGTAGTGCTGGCTAACGACGAATCCTCCGATGCAGTGGAAGTCGGCGGGACCGTCGAGCGCAGCATCGAGGTCCGTTAAGAACGAAAGCCACGGCTCGGCAGGACGCCGCTCGGCCGAAAGATCATGCGGCATCGTGAACGTCCTCCGCTTGGAGCCTGGTCAACACGTTCCAATGCGCGGCGAGAGGGGTTCGATTCGAGCGCATCCATTCACGCGTCGCCGCCGGCATGGAATCCCAACAGAGAGTGTCCTCACGAAGCAGGCGCGCCCGGTCGAGTTCGCGGACGGCCAGCAGTCCGCCGGGTGTTTCGACGCCAGAAACCTGCAAGAGGAAGCCCAAACGGTTTTGCAGATCTTGAAGTTTGGCATGGCGCACCATCGAGGCGAAGTCGAGCTGATGCTTGGATGCCGTCACGAGCCAGGGAAGGGCCTCAACCACCCGCGCGTCGGCATCCGGTTGTGCGAGGACCGCCATCAGCAGACTGTCCGGCCGGGGTTTGCGCCGGGACTTCTCAACGTGAGCAAATCCCGGATAGCCTAGGCCGCTCAACTGAGCGCGGAACAGATCGTCCGAATTCCGTCTCTCGTCTTGGCCGCTATCGGTCTTCATCCGGTTCCGAAGTGCCGCCGTCAATGGCCGCGCTCCCTTTTCGAGAAGCGACAGGTAGGGCTGAGAGACACCAAGCAACGACGCCGCAGCCACCTGCGTTAGCCCGTTCCGCTTTCGCCACCGCAACACGTCAGCCATATGCCCTCATTCCAAGGGTAGCATGTAATATTACAAAAAGTTCTGACTTCCGCACAATGGTGGAGCGACACGCTTCGAGCTCCTCCACATCCATCAATCAGACCACCTGATGCACTCGACTGGATTGGCATCAATACCACTCTGGGCAAGCGGGATAAGTACCTCGGGCACCCAACTGACCAAAGTGCCTCTGGAGTATTGAAGCCACGTGTCCCAAGGCGGGCAGTCGTAGAGATCAAAGAATCCATTCGACGCGTACCTGGACGCGCCGTCGGACACATTCTCGGAGGGAACATACAGCAACGATCGCCCCGGAAATCGATCAGTCATCGCTGGATTCTGCGGCAAACGCGCTTGCATGGGTGAGGAGCGACGATCAATCACTCCGTTAACGATCTCCCGCCTCGATTCATCCGAATAGCTACTGCCAATAGAGTCCGGGGGCTTTAGCTCTAGGCTTCGTAGTTGATTCTCTAGGGGTGCCAGCGAATCCGGATCAGCTTCCTTGATCAGATCCATTGCGCGGGTCCAGCGCCGGTCATCCGGTAGAAGTTCTTCAAGCCAACCGCTTCCTCGCGACCTTGCCGCATCCAGGAGGTGAGCGGCTTCTTTCATCAAAGCCCGGCGGCGAGCCTCATCGGGCGAGTCCTCGTGAACTGCCGTCAGCTTTTGGAGCGAACACCACAGCGCCACCTCCGCAATCAACTGGGTTGGTACACCGTGCGCGTCGCGGCTCATGGGTCCATCCTATCCGCAGACCGTCGCCCAGTCCACTCAGTCGGAATCAACTCATCCTTGACGCACTAGATTTTTTTCGCATCAAAACACCGTGAAGCGGAGGAGGGCTCAGAAGGAGGCAAAAACTGGTAAAAGCGAGAGACCTAGGGGGAGTGCCCAAAAGTGCCCTCCAGGACCCCGATTTGCCCCCATTTCCGCTACCCGGCGCTACCATTTGCGCTACCAGCAACGAAAAAGGCGACCCTGGAGGGCCGCCGGATCTCTGTAACTTATTGATTTTATTGGTGCGGATGAGAGGACTTGAACCTCCACTCCCTTGCGAGAACTAGAACCTGAATCTAGCGCGTCTGCCAATTCCGCCACATCCGCATGTGTCACGGCTCCGGATGGGCCGCTGCTGGCAAACTCCTATTATCGCTAGTTTGGGGAGCGAATGCAAGGGCGATGACGACTGGGTGAACGGAGTGCGGTGTCCCGTTGGGCTAGCGGTGGGTGAGGGTGAGGAGGGGTTGGGTGGCGGGGGCGCCGCGGCGGTTGAATTCGAGGTTGCGGCGGTCGGCGGAGTCCTGCTTTACTTTGACGACGTTGACTTGATCGGGCAGCTCCGCCAGCAGGATGCGGTTGGTGAGTTGGAGATCGGCGATGCCTTCGCTCCAGGGGATTTCGATGTAGGCGGCGATGAAGTGGGTGCGGACTTCCAGGCCTACCCAATGGTGGGGCAGGAGCTTTCCTTGCGGGGTTCGCAGTTCGAAGTTCGCCCTTAGGTAGTCGTGGACCAGGCGTTCGGCTTCCTTGGGTTTGTCGAAGGTGACGGAGGGGCCGTGCTGATCTTTGAGGAGGCGTTCGAGATCGTCGGCGTGGATCCAGATGATGAGTTCGAACTTCTTTTTTGCCGTGATGTAGTCGAGTTGGGCGATGGAGGAGTGAAAGGTGTGGGCGCGCGCCGGGCTGGCCGATGCTGCGAGGCAGAGGACGGTGATGATGGCGATGATGCGTTGTCCGGTGGCCGGCACTGCTCGGGGTCCTTCTTTGGCTAGTGTAGTGCGTCAGAAATGCTGGCGGGCGCCAGTACTCTGTTGGGTCTGGGGGCGTCCGCGAACCAGCGGGACTTCGGTTGCTGCTGGTTCACGGAGGTTTGCTGAAAATTCGTGTCCAAACGGAGACATAGGTAACACATTAGACCGGAGACATCGGTAACACTTTTCAGGAGAGCCGCCGGGGGTCTGGGGTGATTATAGGGGAGCCGGGGGCTGGGCGGGGAGCAGGCCGAGGCGGCGTCTTAGGTGCA
>JAPKYZ010000055.1 GCA_026394055.1 Acidobacteriota bacterium | reverse complement strand
TCTTCCCGCAGACTGGAAGGTAGCAGCTGATCTTGATCCGGGTTGTACACCACATAGCGGCTCATACCTATTAAGTCGCTTTTGTGGGCCCGGTGGTTACGGGTTTTCACACAGACTCTTACGCATGGGGCTGACGCTCGGGCAAAATGCCACGCGTGAGCACGGCTTGATCGGGCTTAGGCCACCATGCGCGTTGTCGCAAATAGCAGGCCCATCGCACCGCCGCGGGGATCGATGCCCCGGATGGCCCGGCGGCGCAAATAGTCGTCGAGCGTTGGCTGCTTGCCGGTTGATTCGCACACATCCACCAGTTCGCCGGCGGGTGAGGTGCGCGCCTCAATGGCGTCCCAGGCCTTGCCGATCAGGGGCCGATACGTGCGCGCCGGCAGCCAGCCGTGTTGCACTCCCAGTTGCCAGGCGGTGCCGATCATGGCCGTGCAGGAATACTCAAGATAGGCCGACGGATGGTCCACCACTTGACGCCATAGGCCGCTCCGGTCCTGGTAGCGGGACAGGGTGTCCGAGAGCTGGACAAAGGCCGCTCGCAGCGCCGCATGGCTGGGCTGCGTGGGCGGTGCCGCCTTCAACGCCCAAGCGAGCCCCAACACCGGGAACGCGTTGCCTCGCCCCCAGGCCGCCTCACACAGCGGCGAATGCCGATAGAGCCCATCGGGCCGCCGGCAGAGCTGCTCCATGAACTGGAAGTGCCGCAGCAACAGGTCGAAGTAGCGCTGCTCGCCGGTCAACTGCCCGGCCTTGGCGAGCAGCGGGCACGCCATGAACACCGCATCGCTCATCTCGCTGTGCAGCGGCATGGCGGGTTTGGCGGAGCCATCGGCATTAAACCCCAAATCCGCCGCCGCACGAACGCGAGCCAGATAGCGCGCATCGCGGGTCCGCTCGTAAAGATCGGCGAACAGCAGATGCCCGGCCAAGTGGCTGCCGGTCGCCTTGGCCAAACTGTCCTTGGCGCCATCCACCCAAGGCTCGGCGATGCGCCGCACGTCATCGAGCGCCCCCAGCCGCAGGCGGCCCATCAGCGCCACGGCCGGGATGTAGACCGCCTCGTCCAGAGAGTGGCCATAGGGCACCGCCAGCTGCTCCGCCATCGCCCGCGGCGTCCGGCGGCGAGGGGCAAACAAAGCTTGAAGGAGAGTGCGGCGCAGCATCGCGCCGACGAGTGTACCGCGATGGGCCGCCCAGCCGCTAAGATCAAGAAACATGTCGAAGCTTCTGATGATTGCGCTGCCCTTGCTGGCCTTCGCCGCCAATCCCCCCGAGTGGAGCCGGCCCTTCCCGCCGCACCGCATCGCCGGACACATCTACTACGTCGGCACCGAGGATCTGGGCTGCTATCTGATCACCGGCAAGGCGGGCCACATCCTGTTAAACACGGGCCTGGAAGATTCGCCCGCCATGATCGCCTCGAGCATTGAGAAGCTGGGCTTCAAGCTCTCTGACATCAAGATCCTGCTCACCAATCAAGCCCACTTCGATCATGTCGCCGGCCTGGCTGACATGCAGAAGATGACCGGCGCGAAGGTGTATGCCACACCGCCCGATGCCAAGCTGATCGAGTCCGGCGGCAAAGCCGATCCGTCCGGCTTTACCAACTACAAGCCCACCAAAGTGGACCGCATTTTGAACAACGGCGACATCATCCGGCTGGGCGAGATTAGGCTGAAGACCATCCACCACTTCGGCCATACGCCGGGCAGTTCCAGCTACGAGACCACCGTCGTCGAAAACGGAAAGCAGCTCAGTTTCTTGATGGTGAACATGGGCAGCGTCGTGATGCCGCTGACGTCACCCGGATACCCCGCCATCGTGACCGATTTCCGCGCCACCTTTGCGCACCAAAAGACCCTACACCCGGACATCTGGGTGGCTACGCACGGGTCTCAGTACAACTTGAAGGAGAAGTTCCGCAGCAAGAACTTCGCCGATGCCGCCGGCTATCAGGAAGCCGTCGTCAGCTTTGAGAAGACGTTTGAGCGACAGGTGAAGATCGAGCTGGGCCAATAAAATCGGCCTTTCTAAATCCGTCTTTTCGGTTTACACTGGCAGGATGCAGCGAGCATGGGCCTTATTGTTGGTGTTGGCGACAGGCTTCTCGCTGCTTGCTCCGGCACTCGCTGCTGAAACCCGTACGCGGGTACCGTCTTGCTGCCGCAAGGCCGGCAAGACGCACTGCGATATGGGTGCAGCCGCCCCTTCGTCACCCCGGGCCTTTCTGGCGGCGAAGTCGCGATGCCCGATGTGCCCTCTCACCGACGCGCTGCCCGCGCCGCTGATCTTTGCCGCCGTCGCTCCCGCGGGTGTGCTTGCGGGAATGCTTTTTTCCCAGCCACAGTCAATGCCTCAAACCGAGGCGCGCCAACGCTTCGCCGTTAGCCGCTCCGTCTACAAGCGTGGCCCTCCCGCCTGCTAGGCTGCCTCGCCCGGTAGCCTGATCCTCTTGCCATTTGGCGTGCCGCTCCTCGCTGCGGAGGTGATCTCGTGATCACTCCATGGCGAGCCCGCACAGCTATTCCACTTCGTCTCGTATCGGATAAAAACAAGGAAAACGTATGTCTAAAGTTAGTTGCTGTACCATTCTGTTCGCCGCCATGACGGCCTTTGCACAAGAGACAATCCATCGGGCCAGCGTCAGCGGCCGCATCACTGACCCTTCGGGCGCCGTGATCCATGGAGCTGAAGTTACCGCCCGCCACATCGACACCAATGTCGCCGCCACGGCGGAGACCGACCGCGATGGCCGGTTCCGTCTTACTTACTTGCGCGTGGGCACGTATCAAGTGAAGGTCCACCGGGACGGTTTTGCCGACTCCGTGCACTCCCTGGAACTGGGTGCGGGGGCGGCGCATGAGCTGGCGATTGCTCTCTCGATCACGGCCTCGGAGACGGCGGTGCAGGTGCAAGGCAACCTGACGCTGATTGAATCGGCCCGCAGCCAGATCGCCGGTACGGTACCTCAGACCGAGGTGGCCAATCTGCCGCTGAACGGCCGCAACTTCCTCGACATCGCGCTGCTGGTGCCGGGCGTGGCGCCCACCAATACGGGCAGCAATCAGCTGTTCGCGGAAAGCTCCGCCGTGCCGGGCCAGGGCATCTCGGTGGGCAGCCAGCGGAACTTCTCGAACAACTTTGTGGTGGACGGACTGTCGGCCAATGACGATGCCGCGGGCTTAAGCGGGGTCTTCTTTGGCCTCGATACGGTGCAGGAGTTTCAGGTGGTCACCTCCGGCGCGCAAGCCGAGTTCGGCCGGGCGCTGGGCGGCTTTATGAACGTGGTCACCAAGAGCGGCACCAACACTCTGCATGGCGACCTGTACGGCTACTTCCGCAACCAACGCTGGAACGCGGCCAATCCGCTGTCCAACACCAAGCTGCCCATTACGCAAGCCCAGTACGGAGCCAGCTTCGGCGGCCCCGTGAAGAAGGACCGCACCTTCTATTTCGGCAACTTTGAGCAACGCCAACTGAACCAGAGCGGCCTGATCACCATCACCCCGGCCAATGTCGCGGCTGTCAACGCGCGCCTGGACGCGGTGGGCTTCAAAGGTGCACGCATCGCCACCGGCATCTACTCGAACCCGGTCCATCTCTCGAACGTCCTGCTCAAGCTGGACCATCAGTTCAGCACGCATGACCAGTTCAGCCTCCGCTACAGCCTGTATGACGTCAATAGCAGCAACTCCCGTGGCGCCGGTGCGCTGAATGCGGCCACCGCCTCGGCCGGGCTCGACAACCGGGATCAGACCATCGCCGCCAGCAACATCCTCACGCTGACGCCGCGCACGGTGAACGAGACGCGCGGACAGTTCACGCGCAGCTCGCTGCTGGCGGAGCCCAGTGACCCGTCGGGTCCGTCGGTCAGCATCGCGGGCGTGGCCTCGTTTGGACGGCTTTCCGGCTCACCCACGGGCCGCGAGAACAAGCTCTATGAACTGGTGGACAACTTGTCCCATCAGACCGGCGCGCATGCGCTGCGGGCCGGGTTTAGCTTCCTGTACAACGACACGCTGATCACCTTCCCCCGGTCGGTACGCGGCGCGTATGCCTTCTCCTCGCTGGCCAACTTTCTGTCGGGCACCTATAACAATGCGGGCTACACGCAAACGTTCGGCAACACGCAAGTGCCGCAGGTGAATCCCAACGTCGGCTTCTACGTGCAGGACGAATGGAAGATCAGCCCCACCTTTACCCTGAACGCCGGCCTCCGCTATGACCTGCAGTTCCTGGACCGGATCTCGACCGACCGCAACAATGTCTCCCCTCGCGCGGGCTTTGCCTGGTCGCCTGGCGCGGCGCGCCGCACGGTGATCCGCGGCGGGTTTGGATTGTTCTATGACCGCGTGCCGTTGCGCGCGCTGGCCAACGCTCTGCTGTCCAGCGGCAACACGACGGCCCTCAACCCCACCAGCCAGATCAGTGTCAGCCTGGCGCCCACGCAAGCCGGCGCTCCCGTCTTCCCCAACATCATCACGGGCAGCGTGCCGGCCGGGGTGCTGGCCAACTTCACCACCATGGACCCCGCCCTGCAGAACGCCTTTTCCAAGCAAGGCAACATCGAGGTGGAGCGCCAGTTGAACAGCCACAGCACGCTCAGCGTCGGGTACCAGCACTTGACCGGCGACAACTTGATCGTCTCCATCAACCAGAACGTCCCCAGCTGCGTGGCCGCGGGGACCAACAACGGTTGCCGCCCCAATCCGAACTACGCCAACAACAGCCAGTACCGCTCGCGGGCCGAATCGCAATATGACGCCCTGCACGTCTCGTTCGTGCAGCGGCCCTCGCGCTGGGGCAGCTACCGCGTCTCCTACTCGTTTTCAAAGTCGAACAACAATGTGGGCGAGTTCTTCTTCAGCTCCCCGATCGATCCGTTCGACATCTCCAAGGACTACGGCCGCTCCGACGACGACCAGCGTCATCGCGTCGTCTTCAATGGCAACCTGCATTCGCCCATGGGCCCGGCCAAGAACGCCTGGCAGCATTTCACGCACGGCTTCCAGCTGGGCGGGATGATTCAGTACTACTCGTCGCTGCCGCTTAACTTGACCACCGGTGTCACCACCGTCCAAGGCACCGCTGCCCGGCCGATGGTCAACGGCCAGTTCATTGCCCGCAACGCCGGCATCGGCAACGATCTCTTTAACGTCAACCTGCGCCTCAGCCGGAACTTTACTCTCACCGAGCGGTTGAAGCTGGAAGCGCTGGGCGAGGCCTTCAACGCCCTCAACCACCGGAATAACCTCACCCGGAATGGTGTCTTCGGCACGGGCGCCTATCCGCAATCGCCTTCGGCCACGTTCGGGCAGGTGACGGCCGTGAACGACCCGCGCGGCGTGCAACTGGCGCTGCGGGTCCGCTTTTAACGCCCTTCCGCAGCCCGCTCAGCAGTGAGCGGGCGTATCCTGAAAGGGGCACCGTCTGCCGTAGGCGCGGAGGCTGCCCCTTTGAAGGAGATTCTCTGGTGAAGCGGTTGCATCTCATGCGCGTGGTTTGGGTGGCACTGGCCCTGTCGGCGAACGGTTGGGCCCAGGTAGATTTTGCGCGCGAGGTCCAGCCCATCCTGCGCAAGAACTGCCTGGCCTGCCACGGCCCCGGCATGCAGCAAAGCGGCTTCCGGCTGGACGATGGCACGGCCGCTCTAAAGGGCGGCTACAGCGGCGCGGCGATCATTCCGGGCGATGCCAAGAGTAGCCCGCTGATGCGCCGGGTCCGCGGTGACCAGGGGTTGCCGGCCATGCCTCCGGGCGAGAAGCGGCTGAAGCCGGAAGAACTGGCGGTGCTGGAACGCTGGATCGCCGCGGGCGCCTCATTCCCCGCCAAAGCGCCGGGGCTCACCTCAGCGGTGCCGCGCGTCAACTCCAAGCACTGGGCTTTCCAACCGGTGCAACGCCCCGCTCTGCCTGAGATCGCAGGCGGCCGCAATGCGGTGGACAAATTCGTTTTGGCCCGCTTGGCCAAAGAGAAGATCGCAGCGTCGCCCGAAGCCGACCGACGCGTGCTGCTGCGCCGGGTGAGCTTTGACTTGATCGGCCTGCCGCCCACCGCCGCTGAGACCGAAGAGTTTCTGCGCGACACCCGCCCCGACGCCTATGAGCGCCAAGTGGACCGCCTGCTCGCTTCCCCGCACTTTGGCGAGAAGTGGGCGCGGCACTGGCTCGATCAAGCCCGCTATGCCGACTCCGATGGCTACGAGAAGGATTGGAGCCGCCCGTGGGCTTGGCGGTGGCGCAACTGGGTGATCGATTCGATCAACACCGACATGCCGTTTGACCGCTTCACCACCGAGCAAATCGCCGGCGACCTGCTGCCCAACGCCAAGGCCGAGCAGCACGTGGCGACGGGCTTTCATCGCAACACGTTGACGAATCGTGAAGGCGGCATCGACGACCGCCAGTTCCGCTTTGAGGCCACGCTTGATCGCGCGAGCACGGTGAGTTCCGTGTGGCTGGGCTTAACGATGGGCTGCGCGCAGTGCCACGACCACAAGTACGACCCTATCTCGCAAAAGGACTTCTACTCGCTGTTCGCCTTCTTTGACAACGTCGAGGAAGTGAACATCGACGCACCCTTGGCCGGTGAGTTCGGCCCCTGGATCCGCAGCCAAAACGAGTATCAGCGCAAGCGCGACGCCCTGCTGGCCGAATACAACGTGGCCGCTCTTCAAGCGGATTGGGAAAAGAACATTCTCTACACCATCGCCCATCTGGGTGAACGCACCGATTGGGATCTGGCCTGGGATTGCGTCAACAAGCTGACCGAAGATGGCGATGGTGGCAAGATCGTGCAGATCCCGTCCGCCAAGCGCACGCCGCGCGAACGCGACATCTTGACCGACCACTTCGTCGCCAACTACCACTTCGCCATCGGCAACAAGAAGTGGAAAGAGCTGAAGCTGGATGAGCTGAACAAGAAGCTGCGCGAGCTAAAGACGCAGTATCCGCAGCTGAGCCAAGCCTATGTGATCAGCGAAGTGGCGTCGCCCAAATCAAGCTTTCTGCGCGTGCGGGGCGACTACAAGACCAACGGCATTGAAGTGCAACCAGAGACACCCGCCGTGCTCCCCGCACTGAATGCCAGCGGCCGCGCGACCCGCGTGGACCTGGCGCGCTGGCTGACTGCGTCCGAGAATCCGCTGACTGCCCGTGTTGCCGTAAACCGCATTTGGCAGGAGCTGTTCGGTGCCGGTCTCGCCCGCACCACCGACGACTTTGGCACGCGCAGCGAAGCGCCCACCCACCCGGAACTGCTGGACTGGTTGGCCGCCGAGTTTCGCGAGAACGGCTGGAGCCGCAAGGCGCTGATCCGCTTGATCGTTACCTCCGCCACCTACCGGCAAAGCTCGCAGGCCCGGCCGGAGTTGACCGAGAAGGACCCGAACAACACTTTGCTCGCCAAGCAAACGCGGCTGCGTCTGCCGGGCGAAGCAATTCGTGACAATGCGCTGCGCGTGAGCGGCCTGCTGACGCCCACCATCGGCGGCCCCAGCTTCAACCCGCCCATCCCGCCCGGCGTGATGGAGCTGAGCTATGGGTCGCGCGGCTGGGGCACGGGCTGGAAGGAAGCCACGGGGCCCGAGCGCTACCGCCGCGGCCTCTACATCCAGTTCCTGCGGACGACGCCGTATCCGCTGTTGGCCAACTTCGATGTACCCAAGTCCACCGTGGCGGCTTGCCGGCGGGACCGCTCGAATACGCCATTGCAGGCGCTGAATCTGCTGAACGATCCGGTCTTCCTCGAGGCCGCGCAAGCTCTCGCCGTGAAGGTGCTCATTGATGCGCCATCGAGCTTTGAGGCACGCGCAGAAGCGGCGTATCAGGCGGCGTTGAGCCGCAAGCCGACAGCGGCCGAGCAGACGCGGCTGCAGACGTATTTTGAGAAGCAGAAGACGCTACTGGCCGATGATGCGAAGGCGATTGATCAACTGGCTCCGGTGACGCTGCCGACGGCGACGCGCCTCGAAACAGCCGTGTGGACAGCGCTGGCCAGTGTGATCTTGAACTTGGATGAGTTCATTACCCGGGAATAGTGGAAGCCATGAACGAACGCCAATTATTTGAGACTCACCAGCGGCGGGACTTCCTGCGCCGGTCGCTGGCCGGGATGGGGACGCTGGCCCTGTCGGAATTGATGCAAGGCGCCACCACGCCCACCACGGATCCGCTGGCGCCGCGCGCGCCGCACTTTGCGCCCAAGGCGAAGAACGTCATCTTCCTGTTCCAGGAAGGCGCGCCGTCCCAGATGGATCTGTTCGATCCGAAGCCCGGTCTTGAAAAGTGGCACGGCCAATCGCTGCCGCCCGAGATGACCAAGGACATGAAGCTGGCCTTCATCAAGCCGACGGCCAAGGTGCTGGCATCGCCGCGAAAGTTCGCGCGCTACGGGCAGAGCGGTATGGAGCTCTCTGACCTGCTGCCCTATACTTCGAAGCACGCCGACGACATCTGCCTTATCCGGTCGATGCATTCCGATGCGTTCAACCATCACCCGGGCCAGTTGCTGCTGTTCTCGGGCCACATGACGGGCGGGCGGCCTTCGATGGGCGCATGGGCCACCTATGGCCTGGGTTCCGAGTCAAAGAACCTGCCCGCGTTTGTCGCGCTGCAATCGGGGCCGGGCACGAGCGCGGGGTCTGATCTCTGGACCAATGGCTTCTTGCCCTCGATGTACCAGGGCACGGTGCTGCGCTCCTCCGGTGATCCGATTCTCTACTTGTCGAACCCGGCGGGCTTGTCGGCCGCGTCGCAGCGAGCGCGCCTCGATGCCCTGCGCGACTTGAACACGCAGCATCTGGAACAGACGGGCGATGCCGAGATCGCCTCGCGCATCCACTCCTATGAGCTGGCCTACCGCATGCAATCGGCGGGGCCGGAGTTGACGGACTTGACCAAGGAGTCCCCCGAGACGCTTTCGAGCTACGGCATCGACGACAAGGACTCGAAGCAATACGGCACCAATCTACTGCTCGCGCGGCGCTTGGTGGAGCGGGGCGTGCGGTTCGTCCTCGTGATGCACTCCGGTTGGGATCACCATTCGGCCATCAACAGCGGCCTGCCGAAGCTCTGCAAGCAGACCGATAAGCCGACGGCGGCCCTGCTGGCAGATCTCAAGCAGCGCGGCCTGCTGAAGGACACCCTCGTCGTGTGGGGCGGCGAGTTCGGCCGCACCGCCATGTCCGAGATCCGGCGTCCGGATGAGGCCGACAATGCGGGGCGCGACCACCATCCCAACGGCTATTCGATCTGGCTGGCCGGCGGCGGCGTCAAAGCGGGTCAAGTAATTGGCAAGACCGATGAGCTGGCCTTGAACATCACCGAAGATCCGATTGACGTGCATGATCTACAAGCCACGATTCTCCACTTGCTGGGCCTGGACCACTTGAAGCTAACCTACCGCCACATGGGCCGCGACTTCCGGCTAACGGACGTGCACGGCAATGTCAACAGGAAGATCTGCGCATAGCAGGCAGCGGGCTAGACAGCGAGCGGGGGTGCGTTTTAGGGCACTCCGCTCCATAGTGTCGCGGCTCTGTTTTTTTTCGCGAATCCGGGACAGAGTGAGACAAAGTGAGACATTTGTGTCTTGCCTTATACGCTGCCCGAGTATTGGATGGACGGATCTGAGGGCGGCCTCCGAGGTAGCGCAGGGGCTTGAAATCAGACGGGAAATCGTGGCACCCGGCGTGTGATCGTTCCGGCACGCACGATATGATAAGCGCCATGAGACGAGCGGCGGTGCTGACGATGCTGGGCGTCGTGTACTTGTGGGCCGCCGACACGAAGCCGGCCGATACGGAGTTCTTTGAGACGTCGGTGCGGCCGGTGCTCGTCAAGAACTGCCTCGCGTGTCATGGCCCGGCCCAGCAGGCTTCCTCACTACGCGTCGATTCCCGGGAGAGCTTGCTGAAGGGCGGCAACCGCGGAGCGGCCGTGATTCCCGGCGATGCGGCGCTGAGTCCGTTGCTGCGGGCGGTTCGGCATGACGGCTTGAAGATGCCGGTGGGCGGCAAGTTGAAGCCGGAAGAGATTGCGGCACTCGAGAAGTGGGTGACGGCCGGGGCTCCATGGCCCGCGGGTACAGTGGCGGCGAAAGGACCAGGCTCTCCGGGCTACTACGAGGGGATCAAGAAGGAACACTGGGCGTTTCAACCCGTGCGGCGCGCCGAGCTTCCCGCGGGCGATCCGGCCTGGTCCTCACATCCAGTGGACCGCTATCTGGCTGCGGCGATGGCGAAGGCTCAATTGAAGCCCACACCGGGGGCCGATCGCGCCACGCTACTGCGGCGGTTGAGCCTAGTGCTGACCGGGCTGCCGCCGACACCGCTTGAAGTCGACCTGTTCGTGCGCGACGCCGCACCAGGAGCCTATGAGCGGCAGGTGGACCGGCTGCTCAAGTCGCCGCACTTTGGCGAGCATTGGGCGCGCCACTGGCTGGACCTGATGCGCTTTGCGGAGACGTTTGGCAACGACTGGAACTACGAGATCAACGGTGCGTGGCACTACCGCGACTACCTGATCCGCGCCTTTAACAGCGATGTCCCGTATGACCAACTGGTGCGCGAGCATCTGGCCGGGGATCTACTCGAGAAGCCGCGCGTCAATGCGAAGAGCGGCATCAATGAATCGCTGATCGGCACCACCTCCTACCGGTTGGGCGAGCTTGGTCACGACGATTGCATCCGCTTTCGGCAGATCCGGACCGATGTGGTGGACAACCAGATCGACACGGTGGGCAAGGCGTTTCTGGGCCTCACGATCGCCTGCGCGCGTTGCCATGATCACAAGCTGGACCCGATTCCGACGGCGGACTACTACGCGCTCTATGGCGTGCTGTCGAGCTCGCGAATGGTGATGCGGACGGCAGATGTGCCCCAGGCGCAGGATCGGATCAAGCAGCAGCTGGCCGCACTGAAGGCACCGATCCGGCGTGAGGTGGCGAAGGTGTGGCGCCTCGAACTGGAGACGATGCCGCGCTACTTGATGGCGGCTTATCGAGCCTGGTCCGGTGGGGCTCCGGTGGCGGCGGACGTGGCGGAGTTGCCGGTGGAGCGCGTCCAGGCGTGGGTCTCGCAGTTCGAGAAACCGAAGGCGGGCATGGAAGAGCCACTCTCGGTGCTGGCGCGCGTGGGCAAGGGAGATCTGGCGACTGAATGGGCGGCCGCGGCCAAGGCGTACGCACAAGAGAGCGCTTCGCGAACAGCCTACAACCGGGAGAACTTTCAGCCGTTCGGTGATCTCGCAAAAGACGGCTTTGGTGGCTGGCAGGCCGATGGCACGGGGCTGACCGGAGCGCTGGCGGGGGCATCGCGCGCGGGTGAGTTTGCGGTGGCCAATCGAGGAACGACGGCCATCTCCGGCATCTTTCCGGCGGGCATCTACACGCATGCATTGTCGGAGCGGTTGAATGGCGGGTTGCGTTCGCCGCTGGTGCCCAAGGATAAGAAATTCGTCAGCCTGGAAGTGATGGGCGGCGAGTTGGGGGCGCGGCGGACGATTCTCGACAACTGCATGTTGAGCGAGGATTACCAGCTGATCGAAAACGCTCGTCCGGCGTGGGTGAAGGTGCCCAATCGCGATGACCAGAAGGCACTGCCTTTCTATGTTGAGCTGGTCACCAAGCAGGACAACCCACGCATTCCGGACCGGCCCGGACGCTTGAAGACGACGCCAGAGCAGGTGGCCTCGCCGTATTCCTATTTCGGGGTGGCGCGCGCGGTGCTGCATGATGTGGACGCCAGCCCGAAGCCCGAGCTGTCGCACGTGGAGCGGCTGTTTGCCGGGCCGGCCCCAAAGCAGTTGGAGGACGTGGCGGCGCGTTACGCGCAAGTGACCCGGCAAGCGTTGGCAGCCTGGGAAGCAGGCACGGCGACTGATGATGATGCGCGCTGGCTGGGCTGGTTGCTCGATGCCAAGCTGCTGTCCAACAACACCGAGATGACACCGGAACTTTCTACGTTGGTGAGTGAGTATCGCGCGATCGATGCGCGGATTGCAGCTCCCACGGCGGTGCAGGCGCTGGCCGATATGGAGCCGGGCTACGACGTCTCCGTGATGGTGGGCGGCGATGCGGAGCGGCCGGGCAGGCTTGCCCCGCGCGGGTTCCTCTCGCTGCTCTCAAAGCCCGGCGCGACGTTCAACCCGATGGGGAGCGGGCGTCGGGAGATCGCCGACTTGATTGCGGACCCGGCCAATCCGCTAACCTCGCGGGTGATGGCGAACCGGATCTGGCAGCAGGTGTTTGGGCGCGGCATTGTCGCAACGGCGGACAACTTTGGCACCTATGGCGAGAAGCCGACGCATCCGGAGTTGCTCGACTATCTGGCCACTCAGTTTGTGGATGGTGGCTGGTCCGTGAAGAAGCAGATCCGGCTGCTGGTGACATCAAAGGCATTCCAGCAAGCCGGGACGGCCAATGCGGAGGCGGTACGCACAGATCCGCGCAATGCTTTGCTATCGCACTTTCCCATTCGGCGGATGGAAGCGGAGTCGATCCGGGATTCGATCTTAGCCATCTCGGGACGCCTGGACCGCACCATGTACGGCCCTAGCATTCAGCCGCATCGCGAGGAGCCGAAGGACTACCGGAAGCTGCACCAGGGGCCGCTGGATGGCGATGGGCGGCGGAGCATCTATGTGAAGGTGACGCGCCATGAAGGGTCACGGTTCTTGGAAACTTTTGATTTTCCGAACCCGAACGTGGCGCGCGGGACGCGGGATACCACCAACGTGCCGCCGCAAGCGCTAGCGTTGATGAACGATCCGTTTGTTGTAGCGCAGGCGGGTGTGTGGGCGGAGCAGTTGATCGCGCAGCAAGCGCCGACGGTGGAGGCTCGGATTGCGGCCATGTTCCGCACGGCCTTGGGGCGAGCTCCGGAGGCGGCCGAGACGGAGCGGTTTGTGGGATTGACCAAAGAGCTCGCGAGCTTGCAGAAGGTGCCGGCGGATAAGCTGATGGGGAGCCGCGAGTTGTGGAAGGACGTCGCGCATGCGGTGTTCAATTTGAAAGAGTTTGTCTATTTGCGCTAAGGGTTCGATGGCGCATCGGCCAGCCCCATGCGTCAGCTTGGGGCTTTTGCGCCCGTTTGAAAATAGCCCCAAGCTTGCGCATGGGGCTGGCACACGGTCCGGACCGGCGAGGTGGGGAGCAACGATGAGTCATCCGAAAGATTGCCAAGGGTCACAACAAGCGCCGCTGAAGCGCCGGGATGTGTTGCGTCAAGCCTCCACTGGGTTTGGCCTCACTGCGCTGGCGTCGTTGATGGCGGACAAGGCTTATGCGGGCTTGGCGGGTGGCGGGACGCACTTTGCGCCGAAGGCGAAGAACGTCATCTTCTGCTTTATGCCGGGTGGGATGTCGCATGTGGACACGTTTGACCCGAAGCCGAAGCTGGCGGAGCTGAACGGCAAGAAGTTCGACGGCTTCTATCAGGTGGGGGCCAAGGCGGAGACAAACCGGCAGTGGCTCGGGAGCCCGTGGCAGTTTAAGCAGCATGGCCAATCGGGTGTGTGGGTGAGTGACCTGTTTCCGCACATTGCCACCTGCGTGGATGAGATGGCGGTGGTGCGGTCCATGGTGTCGGGCTTTCCGCTGCATCCGCGCGGCAATCTGTTGATGCACACGGGGCGCAATACGGGCGGGTTTCCGAGCCTGGGTTCGTGGGTGAACTATGCGCTGGGCAGTGAGAACAAGAATCTGCCGGGCTATGTGCTGCTGCACGCGGGCGCGGTGCCGCCGGGCGGTCTTGAGAATTTTTCGAACGGCTTTCTGCCCGCCACGCATCAGGCGACCGCCATGCATGCTGAAGGCAAGCCGGTGATCAACATTGACGCCGCCGACAAGGACCCCAAGATCCAGCGCGCCAAGCTGGACACACTGTTGCAGCAGGACCGGCAGTTTCTGGCCTCGATCGGGCAAGACGATGGTATCGATGCGGCGATCAAGAACTATGAGATGGCCTACACGATGCAATCGGTGGTGCCGGATGTGTTGGACCTGGACAAGGAGTCTGCGGCGACCAAGAAGCTCTATGGCGTCGATGACGCGGAGCGGCACAAGCGGAACTATTCGCGCCAGTGCCTGCGGGCGCGGCGCTTAGTGGAGGCCGGTGTGCGATTTGTCGAGATCACCTGCCCAGAGGTGTTCGGCGGCGATAACGGGACCTGGGATCAGCATTCGGATTTGAAGAAGGGCCACGAAGGCAATGCGCTGATCACGGATCAAGGCGTGGCGGCGCTGATCCAGGATTTGAAATCGCGCGGGATGCTGGGGGAGACGCTGGTGGTGTGGGCGACGGAGTTTGGTCGAACGCCCCATGCGCCCAAGCCCGACGCGCGGGATCATCACGAGACGGCGTTTACCGTGTGGATGGCGGGCGGCGGCATGAAGGGCGGGACGGTGTACGGGGCCACCGATGAGGTGGGCATGAAGGCGGTGGAGAACGTGACGGAAGTGCACGATCTGCACGCGACGATCCTCTATGCGCTGGGTCTCGACCACAAGAAGCTGACCTACCGCTTCGGCGGTCGCGATGTCAGCTTGACGGACGTGCATGGGCACGTGGTTCGGGAGTTGCTGGCTTAGGCTGCGGCAAACGGCCCAAACCGCTCGCCGGCGCACGCCGCTGTCGAAACTTGTTTATCGACGCACAATAGCCGCGTTCAGTTTTGATCAGAAGGTATTGACGCGGGGCCACATTCGAATCATAATGAGGTAGGCTTGCGATTCAAAGGTACTGGTGCGTTTGATACTTAGAAACGTGCGTCCCTGGATCGCGGGAAATTGTGAATGAAGGTAGCCATGACGCATCCATTTCTTGAGAACGAAGCGGCGGTGGAGGCGTTTATCGGTGATTGGCGCTCCGGGCAATTGCCGAAGGCGGCGTGGACGCATGCGGCGCACGTGGCGGCCTGCGCGTATTTCGCCCTGGGGCAGGATGTGGAGGGCACCTTTGCGGTGATGAAGCGGGGCATCCTGGACTTCAATACGGCCGTGGGTACGGCGAACACCCGGTCCAGCGGTTATCACGAAACGCTCACCCGGCTGTGGGCGAGTGTGATTGTGGAGCACGTGGCCAACGCGCAGTGCGGGACGCGGTTTGCGGCGGCCTGTTCGGCCGTGGCGCGATTTGGCGAAGATCGGACGCTTCATCTGCGTTACTACAGCTTCGACGTGGCCAAGGATGAACGGGCGCGCGCGGAATGGGTGGCTCCGGATGTGGCTGGAGCCGGTTGACGCTCCGACTGAGTGGGCGACATCTCGGAGCGCGCGTCGGGCCGAGCCCCGACCTGCAGGAGGGGCCTGTTCTCCCGCAGCCAAGACACTCCAGCCGCGCAGACATTGCTTGACCACACCAGCAGTGCATCGCTCGGACAGACCGCTCCTGCTCGTCGCGGCTCGGTTCCGAACGGTTCACCCCGCTTGTAGCGTGACTACCCGTTCAGCGTCCAGTTGGGGCGGTACTGGCGCTTCAGATAGTCGTTGGCTTCATTCGAGTTGGTGACGCGGCCGGTGGCGGCATCGTAGGTGAGCTTCTTGCCGGCGCGGTGGGCGACCAGACCGAGCAGCATCTGTTCGATCATGCTGCCGGAATAGTCAAAGTCGCAGTGCGTCTTGCTGGAGGTGCCGTGGGTGACGCCGTTGTACTTGCCCTTGCAGGCGTCGATCCATTCCTGCTGGAAGACGTCGGTGCCCGGTGCCGGGGCGCGGCCTTCGCGGATGGCTTGGGCGACCGGGGCGATCTGCGGGTTGGGCAGGCCCAGGGCGGCGGGGAGGCCGTTTTCGAGAAACTCGACTTTGGCGAAGCCATTGGCACTGGGCGCGGCGCTGGGCATGGCGGTGAAGCCCTTGGGCAGCGCGGACGGCGGGCTGGACGGACGCGGCGGGACCGGGCGCGTGGCTTGCGTGATCTGGCCCGTGCCGCCGATCAGCGGCAGCGTCTTTGACGCATCGCGGCGCTGGTAGTAGGTGAAGTCGCCATCGTCGTTGTTGGGGATGATGACGCGGGTGGTGAAGTCGGCGAAGATGGCGCCTTTGGTGCCTTCAAAGATGGCTCCGTTGCCGACGCGCGAAAGGTCGAGGTAGGGCTTGGGCGCGCTGGGCTTCAGGCCGCCCTGATACCAGTGGACCGTGATGGGTCCGCGCCAGCTGTTGGCCGGGTGCTCAAAGGCGACCTTCAACTTCACTGGGCAGATGTCGGCGTTGTACTTATCAGTGACGTCTTGATCCACCTCAATGCCGGAGGGGGCACCGGCATCGATGACGTTCCACAGCAAGTCCATGGTGTGTGCGCCCATGTCGCCCATCTGGCCGACGCCGAAATCGCGGTACATGTTCCAGAACAGGCAGTTGAGGCCGTTGGAGCCGCCGAAGTATTGCGGGCTGTAGGGGTGATAGGGCGACGGGCCGATCCACTGTTCGTAGTGCAGCGAGGCGGGCGGGTTGCCCTCACCGGCGGGGTAGCCGGGGCGGGGGAGCTCACGGGCGTCCCAGGCGTGGACGGTCTTCAAGTCGCCGATGGCGCCATCGAGGATCAGCTCGCGGAGCCGTTCGAAGTTGGGGTAGGCGTGGCGCTGGGTGCCGTGCTGGGTGGCGAGTTTGGTGCGGTTCTTCAGATAGGTGGCGCGGACCGTGCGTGCTTCTTCCACCGAGATGCCGAGCGGCTTTTCGCAGAAGACGTGCATGCCGCGGTTCATGGCCCAGTTGGCGATGAAGGCGTGGTGATGGTCCGCGGTGCAGATGATGACGGCTTCGACGTCTTTCTGGTCCAGCAGCTTGCGCCAGTCGTAGTAGGTTTTGGCCTTGGGGAAGATATCGAGCGCTTCTTTGGTGCGGGTGTCGTTGACATCGCACAGCGCCACCACGTTCTCATTGCGCATGACGTTGTAGTGGGCGGTGCCACGGCCCCAGACGCCGATGAGGGCAATGTTGAGTTTGTTCGAAGGAGCGTTTTGGCCGCGGAGGGTGCCGCTTTTGAGAATGGTCAAACCGGCGGCGGAGACGGTGGTTTTCAGCAGGTCGCGTCGTTGCATGGAGGGCCTCTTTCGAGGACTATCCTATCCGAACTTGAGCCGCTCTAGGTACGGGCGGAGCTACTTGCGGCGGAAGGCGAGCAAGCCCAGGGCCACCGCAGCCAAGCCCCAGGTGGCGGGTTCCGGCGTGGCCGATGCCGGCGTTACGGCGCGCTCATACTCGAAGTTCGGGTTGAGATAGACGTTGCCGCTGAAGTTGGGGAAACTCAGCGAGCCCGCGAAGGTGTACCAGCTTAAGCTGCCCAGCTGGACGGCCGGTGCGCTGGCGGCGGCGCCCGCCACGACAATCGGGTCATAGCCATTGCTGAAGCCGCCCATGACGTAGGAACCAGCATCGAGCGTAAACGGCGCGATCGCCACAAAGCGCCAATCGGCGTTCAACGTGCCCGCCACGCCCTGCGGAACGGTGGCCGACACCAGCAGTGTGCCATCGGAAGCGAAGATGCCGACGTCGTGCGCGTCTAGCAGCCCGTCCTGGCCGTCATCAAAGTAACCAAGCGCAGTCACCGTCAGCCCGGTGGTCGAAAAAGACCATCCCGTGGTGAAGGCGCGGCTATCGGACCAGGTCAGCAACCCGCCGCCCGTGACGGCCATGGTACCGGCAAACGAGCTCAGCGCGCCCATCAGGGCCAACGGCAGAAGAAAAAGACGCATCAGTCAATCCTTGCCCGTTGCCCGCGCGGTCTGGGTATCAAAATGGCCGCACGGATTCAACGGGTAGGCCTTGATGCTCCCATATTTGAAGGGCCGATTCAAGGCTGACGGCCCCAAAAAGAAAGGCGGAGCGCCGGACCACCAAGGGGTGGCCGCAGCACTCCGCCGGAAGGGACGGATCGCGGTCGCGAGCTTTGGTTAGAAGCTCAACCGGAGGCCCATGGTGATGGCGCGAGCGCCCACCTGGGGTGCGGTGGGGCGGCCGAAGTTGGCGTTGCCCACAGTGCCGTTGACGCCGCCGAAGCGGGTGCGGTTGAACAGATTGAACGCGTCGGCGCGGTACTGCAGCACCACCGGGTTCTTTTCGTTGTTCCACAGCGTGGTGCGCTTGGAGAGGCCGACGTTTTCGAAAGCGATCATCGGCTGGCGGAAGTCGTTCTGATAGAGCGCCGCGCTGCCCAGCGTGAACGGAGCCGCCGCGCTGAAGACTCCGGGGGTGAACCAGCGGCTGTCGGGGTTGTTCGGATCGAGGCCGTCGTAGCCTTGGCCGGTGCGGATGGCCGCGCCGGAGTAGTTGGCCTTGGTGGTGGTCGAGAAGATGGTGCTGCCCAGCGGGTTGCCGGGGGTGACCAACTGGATGAGGTTGCCCGAGTAGTAACGCTGCGCGCTGCTGATGGTCCAGCCGCTCACCGCCGCGTTGACGAAGGTGTTGCTGGCGCCCAGGAGCTTCTTGCCTTTGCCGAACGGCATGTCGTAGGCCCAGACGATGTTCAGCACGTGCGGCTGATCGAACGGGTTGAACGACTTCATGTCCTTCAGGTTGTTGGCATCCTGCGCGCCGATGTTGCCCTGCTGGCTGAAGATCTGGCGCCAGTGGGCATTGGCCAAGGACTTGGACCAGGTGTAGGCCGCCAACAGCTGGAAGCCACCAAAGCGGCGTTCCACCTTGGTCTGCAGCGAGTCGTACCAGGTTTGGCCGTCGCCGGAGTTGCGGCTGAGCACGTCCAGGTACTGCGGATAAGGCCGCAGCGATTGGGCGACCGAGCGGTTGGTGGGGAAGGTGGCGTAAGGCAACTTCACTCCAGCGGTCGCCACGGTCTGCGTCAGCAAGCTGCCTTTGGACAGTTCGCTGGTGGGTAGTTGGTTGATCGAGATGGTGGAATTGAGGCCATTGCCGCGGTTGCCCACGTAGGCGATGTCGAGCAGGAAGCCCTTGATCTCATGCTGGATATTGAAGCTCCAGTTGTAGATGCGGGGCGCCTTGCCGTACTTGGGGCCGAAGAAGTCGATGTTCTGCAGGTTGGACAGCGTCGGATCCAGCAGCGGCGGCGGGCGGAAGGTGGGGCTAACGGGAATGCCCGTGTCCCAGTTCGCGATGATGGGGTTGACGCCATCGCCCTGCACCGAATCGGTATTGGCGAAGCCCTGACGGCAGCCGCAGCCACCGTTGCCCAGCGTCTGGTAGAAGATGCCCCAGCCGCCGCGGATGACGGTCTTGGAGCCGACCTGATAGGCGAAGCCCAGGCGCGGTCCGATGTTCGAGAAATCGGTGGGGTAGGGCCGGGTCTGGCCGTTGCGGCCGGGGCCGCTGCCGTAGAACACCAGGGCTCCGGCCAGGCCGCCGGCGCCGGGGTTGGGCGTGGTGAGGCTGATGCCGGAGTAGTTGCCGTTGGGGATGTGCCAGCCGATCGGCACTTCATACCGCATGCCCAGGTTCAACGTCAGGCGCTTGGTGATGCGGTAGTTGTCGTTGAAGTAACCGGACGTGTAACGGTACTGGATCTGATCCAGCAGAATCGGGGTGCGGGTGATGCTCGCACTGTTGACTGCGCCCAGCAAGAGGCTGGCGAACTCGTGGCCGCTGCCGGAGGTGCTGTTGGGCACCGCGGTCTGCGCGCGGCTGAAGGAGTACAAGCCATTGGAACCAGCCAAGTCAAAGCCGAACGTCGTCAGGTTGCGGAAGTCCCAGCCGAACTTCAGTTCGTGCTTGCCCTTCACCCAGGTGTAGCCTTGGGTGATCATGACGGTGTCGTTGTCCTGGCCCCCCTTGGCCACTTTGCCGTCCTGCACGCCGTACGCGGTCAGGTTGGCCAAGCCTTGGAACTGGACGCGGGGCATGGCGTCGGCTTCGCCGGTGAGTCCGGGCAGGCCCAGCTTGCTGCCAAAGCCGGCCTGCGCCGGGTTGTCCCACAGCTGACGCGTGGCGGAATAGCCAAACGTGGTGTGCATCAGGAAGGTGGGCGAGAACGTGTAGTCGTGGTTGACCCGGATATTCCAGGGATACTGTCCGGACACACCTAAGCCCTGTCCGATCGGGCCGGGGAAGGTAGTGGTGGAGCCGGTGGCGCCGTTTTCCTTGCTCAAGAAGAAGGCCAGGCGGTTCCGCTCGGAGAAGTTGTGATCGGCCTTGATCGACCAGATCTTCTGCTCGATGACGTCGGTGTTGACGAAGTCATAGTTGGATTGCAGCGCGGAGCGGGTCGGGTTGGGGATCAGGGGGACCAGGTTCTTGGAAACGTTGCTGAACCGGTTAGAGGGGATCACGTTGTTCGGGAACGGCTGGCGGACATTGCCCGCCGTGGTGTTCGGGTCGTAGATCAACTGCGAGCCCAGCTCGCCAAAGTCGCCGGTCTTCATCCGCGCCGTGGGAACGGTGCTCAACGGGAAGGAGATGTTGGCGGGCAGCAGGCGCTGGGAGTAGGTGTAATAGAAAAAGCTCTTGTTGCGGCCGTCGTAGACCTTCGGGATGTACACCGGGCCACCGCCCGCGCCGCCGATCTCGTTCTGCCGCTCTTTGGGGCGGAAGTTGGCTGCGGGGTTGGGGTTGGCGTTGCGGGCCCAGGCGTTCGAGTTCCAGATGTCGCGGCGCATGTTCAAAAACGCCGTGCCGTGGTACCAGTTGCTGCCGCTCTTGGTGACATAGGTTTCCACGCCGCCGCCGAAGCGGCCGTACTCCGCCGAGTAGCCACCGGTGATCAGCTTGAACTCCTGGAACATTTCCGCCGACGGCATGTTGAACACGGTGCCCCCCGATTCCGGAATGATCAGCGAAGCGCCGTCAATCTGCACTTCTCCAGCGCGGCCACCGGAACCCGAGATGCTGGTTTCCGAACCGGCATTCACGCCGGGCATGTAGCTCAAAAAGGAGCGCGGGTTGCGGATGGCGCCGGTGAACAGCGGCACATCACTCATAAACTTGGGCGAGAAGTTGGTGCCCTTGTCGCTGCTGGTGGTTTCCAGCAACGGCGCATCGGCCGTAACTTCGATCGTCTGCTGCACATCGCCCACTTCCAACTTGATGTCCAAGTCGACGCGCTGCGCGATGCGAATTTCCAGGTTCGGGCGGTTTACCTTCTTAAAGCCCGCCTTCTCGACGGTCATCGAATAGGCGGCGGCCGGAAGGGAGGCGAAGACGTAAACGCCCGCCTCGTTGCTCGTTGTTTCCACTTTGCTGCCGGTAGCGATACCGGTGACGATGATTTTGGCGCCGGGAACGTTGGCTCCGTTGGAGTCCGTTACCGTTCCGCCGAGGGCGCCGGAGGCGATCTGGCCGAAGGCCAGCGCACTGCTACAGAATATTCCTATGACCCACGTGGTCAACTTTGATTGTCTTATTTCACCTCTGTTTCTTGGAAGACAAGTCTATGATTTTTCATAGGCTTGGCCGCACCCGTAAACGATCTCTCGAAATCTTATAACAAGCCGTAGCCGATTGGTACATCTTTTTGAAATGTCCTGCCCGAGAACCGTGGCAGAACGGTTTCTCAAGCCTATTCCGACCTCTATCTATCGGCCGAAGCGGGTATAAACTGATCATTCGATATGCCCACTCTCCAACACTGCCTCCAAATCAGCCTGCTGGCCGTTTTTTCGTGCTGCTTCGCCCAACCGGCCCCGCCTGCCCGGCCGGTGCCCAACTACGATGAAGCGAAGATGCCCGCCTATACGCTGCCCCCGGCGCTGGGGAGCGTCAAACGGGCGGCGGAGTGGCCGGCGAGGAGGGCGGAGCTCTACGGCATCTTTGAGCGGGAGATGTTTGGCCGGTTGGGCGGCAAACTGGCGGCCACGGTGTATGAGCCCACCTCCGGTCCGTCGCCCGCCCTGGCTGGCGCGGCGGTGCGCAAAGAGGTCTCGATTCTGTTCATGGGCAAGAAGGATGGGCCGCGGATGAATCTGCTGATCTATCTGCCGCCCGGCGCCCAGGGGCCGGTGCCGGTGTTTTTGGGGTTGAACTTCCAAGGCAATCACACGGTGGCGAACGATCCGGCAGTGAAGGCGGTGACGGATAAGGCGCGCGGGGCGCAGCAGTCGCGCTGGGTGGTGGAGCAGGTGCTGAAGCGCGGCTACGCCACGATCACGGCGCACTATGAAGACCTGGACCCGGATTTCGACGACGGCTTCCAGAACGGCGTGCAACCACTGTTCTACAAGCCGGGCCAGACCAAGCCCACGGCCGACGAATGGGGCGCCATCGGGGCCTGGGCGTGGGGCCTGTCGCGGGCGATGGACTACATCGAAACGGACAAAGCGCTCGATGCCAAGAGGGTGGTGCTGCATGGGCACTCGCGGATCGGCAAGGCGGCGCTGTGGGCTGGGGCGAGCGATCCGCGGTTTGCCATCGTGGTCTCGAATGATTCGGGCGCCGGTGGCGCCGCACTGTCCAAGCGCATCTATGGCGAAACAGTGGGTGATCTCAACTCGCGCTTCCCGCATTGGTTTGCCAAAAACTATGTGAAGTACAGCGGCCATGAAGACACGATGCCGTTTGACCAGCACATGCTGATCGCCCTGATCGCTCCCCGGCCGGTCTATGCTTCGAGCGCGCAGGAGGACCAGTGGGCGGACCCCAAGGGCGAGTTTCTCTCGCTGGTCCACGCAGACCCGGTCTACAAACTGCTAGGCAAGCCCGGCCTGCCCAGCCACGAGTTTCCGCCGCTGCACACGCCGCTCATGGGTACCTTGGGATATCACATCCGGGCGGGCAAACATGATGTGACGGAGTATGACTGGCAGCGCTGGATGGACTTTGCGGACAAGCATTTCGGGCGGAAGTAGCGGCGGGCGGGTTGATGTTGGCAGTAAGGTTTGAAGTGGGGAGGACTGCTGGTCCAAGTCCAGTCTCAGTCCAGCCCCACTTTGATCAGCGATCGACTTACTTACCTTTGCGGATGTAGATACGGCCGTTCATCGTCTGGAGGCGGATCTCGGGGCCGCCGCCGCCTACTTGCGCGACCGTCGTCGATTCCGAGCGCCAGCGGCCCTTGCCATTCTGCGTATTGGTCTGCTCCGTCTTGACCACGGCCTCAAAGTCCGTGAAGATGTCGCCATTGTCGGCCCGCATGCGCATGGTGGCTTTGAGATCGGGCGGGAAGGTGACGTCGATGGTGCCATTGAGTGAAGTAAAGGCCATCGGCTTGCCGGGCGTAACTTTGCTGAGCGTCACTTCCACTTTGCCGTTGCTGCTGTTGGCGACAACGGTGCCCGCGACATCCACCAGACGGATGGAGCCGTTGACGTTCTGCACTTCGATTTCGCCTTCGACATTCTCGACGCGCACCGTGCCGCCATTGACCGTCTTCAGGACCAGCGACGTCTTGAAAGGCACTTGCAGCGAGACGTCCTGGCCACCGGACCACGAATCGCTGTCGATGCGGATCACGTTGCCTTCTTCCCGGGCGTTTAAGTTGGCGCCGCCGCCGCCAATGCGGCGCATTCCGCCCGACTCTTCCCGCTGTCGTGAGGAGCGGTTTTTGCCGTCAAGAATGACGTTGTTCCCCGCGGCGCCGGTGACGTGGATGCTGCCCTGGGTGAGTTCGACGCGCACGGTGCCCGGACGGCTGGGGTCGGAAAAGGCCAGGGTCATCGGCTGAGCGGCGGCCGCCGCGGTGAGGGTAGCGGCCAGGGTAATTACGGCAAAGCTTTTCATAGTTGTTCTCCCAGTCTTGTTACTGTCTATTTCATCCATCGTTTCATCACATCGAGATATTACCCGCAAGTTACCGCGCGCGAAAAGGTGGCGCGAGTACTCAGGGTGGCCGGTCCGCCGCCGCTTCTGGCGTCTAGAGCGGCGTGCTCAATGCGATGGAAAGTAGCTAGTCTTCACGCTTCTCCAAACGCTCCAGGGCCAGGCGCGCCCGCTGCTTAACCACCTTCTCGCCATCCTTGGACATGGCCACAGTGCGGAAGGCGGTGGCGGCCTGCGCGTCGCGGGCGACGGCCGGGTTTTCCATCAAGGCATCGATCAAGGCGATCTGCACCAGCGGCGAATCGCTGGCCACCAGAGATTCCGCAAAGCCGCGCCGTACGTTCTGGTCAGCCGCCATGCGTTTCAGCGCATCGACGGCGGACAGGCGCACGTTGACGTTGGGGTCGTGCCGCAGAGTCTCGACCAACGCCGCCGTGACTTCCGCGTCCGGCCGGTCCAGCGTGGTGGAGGTCAGCACGCCCTTCAAGCGCTCCGAAGCGGAGGTCTGCCGCAGCATCGAGACCACCACCGCCTCCCGCAGATCCCGCACTTCGCCGCGCAGCGAGGCGACCTCATCGGGCTTGTTGGCCGTGGGTACCTGCGCAAATCGTCCACCCAGAAAACCCACGGCCACCAGAGCCGCCGCCGCGGCCCAACGCCAGATCGGGTGGGCCATCGGCTTGGGTTTCACAAACCGCGTGGACGGCACGTCCATGTTGGCCCACAGCATGTCCTGGAACCGGGCCCGGAGCTCCGGGCTGGGCCGCTCCGGTGTCAGCTCCGCCAGCTTGTCCCACACTTCGACGGCGCTCCGGCAATCCGCGCAAGTGGCAAGGTGATGGTCCACCAGACGCCGGGCGCCGCCCTCCAGGCTACCGGCCAGATAGTCGGCCAGTTGAGATTGAATGGATTCGCAATGTATATGTTCCTGCTTCATCGCTCGACCCCTCTTACCCTCAAAAATCCTCAAACCCCCTGCACCGGCCGGGCCACGGGCGGCGCACTCAATTCCAAATAAATATCCCGCAGCAGCTTGACGGCGCGGTGGACCCGCGTCTTCACCGTGCCCACCTCAATGTCGAGCAGCGTGGCGATCTCGGTGTAAGGCATCTGCTGGAACCGGGCCAGCACCAGCAGTTCCCGCTGCTGTTCCGGCAGCCGGAGCAGTGCCTGGCGCAGCAATTGCAGGTCCTGCTCCTGCTCCAGGCTATTTTCGGGCATCACCGGGGTGTCCATGGTCTCGTCCTTCTGTACTTCCCACCGGCGTTTGCGCGTATGGTCGACAAACGTATTCCGCGCGATCCGGAACATCCAGGTGGTGAACAGATGCCCATCGCGGAACGTGTCGCGGTAGCGGAGGATGCGGCAGAAAATCTCCTGCACCAGGTCCTCGCTCCACTCGCGGTTGCCGGTCATCCGCATGGAATAGCGGAACAGGCTGCCGTGGTGGCGGTCAAACAGGGCGCCCAGTTGACGGACGTCGCCCGAACGCACCTCGACCATCAGCTTTTCGTCCGTCAATCCAGCGTCGCCGCGGCCTGCGATCTGCAATTTCACCTCTCACAGATGATTACCAACTTGTGGCGCTAAGGTTACGCATGGGGGCCGCAAAAAGATGGTGCGAGGTTATTCGCTCCCCTTAGATTGGGCTAGCCGCTGGCGGGGCGGGGATCGATGGAAGCGTCTATGACGACGCGCATGTCAGCTGGTCGATGGCAATGTCGCGGCTCAGTTCGAGAAATGCGAACACATGCTGCCGGGGAATGCTGGGGTAGACGGCGAGAAAATCGTCGATGGTTTCGCCGGTCCCAAGAAAGTCAATCAGTGTCTGCACCGGTACCCGAGAGTGAGCAAAGCAGGGGATACCGTGTAGGACCTCTTGATCGATGGTCACTACGTCGGCCAGTGCGCTTCTTTGCTCAGCAATCGTCACTGATTTCATGATAACGGAGTGGCCGACAGAGCGTGGCCGAATGCGGGCCCTCCGGTCGAGCGCTCCCTGGAGTGTGTATCATTAGAGCGAGGAATACACACGTGCGGACCAATATCGTGATCGATGACCAACTGATGCGGGACGCTCTTCGAGCCAGTGGACTGAAGACGAAGCGCGAGGCCGTGGAGGAAGGTCTGCGGACGCTGGTGCGTCTCAAGCAGCAGGAGGACATCCGCAAGTTCCGGGGCAAACTGGAATGGAAGGGCGATCTCGACGACATGAGGGTGGATCGTTGATCCTGGTCGATTCCAGCGTTTGGATCGATTACTTCCGCGGCACCATGACTGCCCAAACGGACAAACTCGATCTGCTGTTGGGCCGCGAGCCCCTGGCTGTTGGTGACTTGATTCTGACTGAGGTACTGCAGGGCTTCGACAGTGATCAGGATTTCCGGGCCGCTCACGATCTTCTCACCTCTCTGTCCGTGATTGAGCTCGGAGGCGAAGAAGTTGCGATTCAGGCGGCCAGAAACTATCGATTCCTTCGCCGAAAAGGCGTGACGACTCGGAAGACGATCGACGCAATCATCGCTACTCGCTGCATCATCAGCGGTTACGATCTGCTCCACAGCGACCGGGATTTCGATCCGTATGCGATGTACCTCGGTCTCGGCGTCGTGTCCTGCTGATACTGGCCGCGCTCGAGCGTCGTGAGGGGGCACTTCACTGGCACCCGTTTGGTGATCCAGAGAAAAGCCTTCCTGGCAAGGGGTTGACCGGCGAGTCTACTCATACCGCAAGGCAATCAGCGGATCAATCGAGCTGGCGCGGCGGGCGGGGATGAAGCCGGCCAATGCGGCCACCGTCACCAAAATCATAATCGTCACTCCGGCGACCCCCAGGTCTCGCGCCTGGACGCCGTAGAGCTGCTTGGCGATGAACTGCCCGGCGCCGAGTGCTGCCGGGAGTCCTACGGCTAGGCCGATGCCCAGCAGAACCAGCACTTCTTTCATCACCAGCCAGATGACGCCACTGGTGGGCGCGCCCAGGGCGATGCGCAGGCCAATCTCCTTGGTCCGGCGGGCGACCACAAAGGCCATCACGCCATAGAGACCAATCGCTGCCAGCAAGGTAGCCAGGCCGCCGAAGCCGGCCGATAGCAAGGCGATCAGACGCTCCGTCAACAGCGTTTGGTCCAGCTGGTTGCCCAGCGTCTTGACGCCATAGACGGGCATCGCCGGGTCCAGCTTCCGGACTTCGCTGCGGAGCACCGAGTAAAGGGCGGCGGAATCCTTGGCTGCCCGGATGTAGAAGTTCGCGCTGCCTTTGCCGAAATGCGGGACAAATACCTGGCGATGGATACCTTCCCGCGGCCCCTCGTAGAGCGTGTCTTCGACGACGCCCACAATTTCCATACTCAGCTTCGACTTGGGTCCGCCACCCCAGCCCAACATCCGGCCGACGGCGCTCTTGCCGGGGAAGAAATGGTCGGCGAACTTGCGGTTGACGATGCAGACTTGGCGCTGGGCCCCGAAGTTGGTCCGATCACGGCCCGCGGCATCCCGGTCTTCAAAGTCGCGCCCTTCTTGTAGTGCGATCCCCATGGCCGATAGATAGCCGGGCGAAAGCGAATTCATAAAGGCTTGCATGTCCTCGCCATCTTTGGCGGTGTGCCCCTCAACAGCGACGGTAGAATCCCATTCGTCGCCCGACAACAGCCCCACGCCCGAAAGGCCGGCCGCCTTTACGCCCGGCGAGGAGCGAATGTTAGCCAGCAGATCCCGGTAGAACTGTTCGCCCCGGGCATCGGTATAGCCGTTCAGGGCGGGCGCCAGCTGGAACGTCACCAGGTTGTCGATGTCCTTAAACCCGGTTTCGGTGCCCTTCAGGTTCTGGAGACTACGCACAAACAAGCCGGCACCGAACAGCAGCAGAAAGCTCAACGCCACCTGGGCCGACACCAGCCCCTTGCGCAGGAGAACCGAGCCACCCGCGCCTGCAATTGAGCCCACCGCATCTTTCAGCGTGCTCCACAGGTCCGGGTTGCTGGCCTTGAGCGCCGGGACCAAGCCGAACAGCAACCCAGTGACGAAGGTCAGCGCCAGGGTGAAGGCGAGCACCCGCAGGTCGGGCGTGGGGCTCAACAGCAGCGGGCTACCGTCAGCCGGGATCAGGGACAGCAGCCCTTGCGTCATCCACACCGAAAGCACGACGCCGCAAATCGCGCCCAAGAACGACATCAGCAGGCTTTCGATCAACAACTGGCGCACCAGCTGCCAGCGGGAAGCGCCCACCGACAAGCGCACCGCGATCTCCTTTTGCCGGGCCACGGCGCGGGCGATCAGCAGATTGGCCACGTTGGCGCAGGCAATCAGCAGCACCAGGCCCACCATGCACATCAGCACCACCAGAGCGGTGGAAAAGCTATTGCGCAGCTGCGAATCCCCGGTGGAGGCCTGTTCCACTTGGATGGTGGCCTGCATGAACCGGTCGCGTGAGTATTGCGTCCAATCCTTGGCGGCGGGCATGGCCATCTCTTCCCGCCGGATCTGCATGAACAGCACCTGCAAGGGCGCTTGGGCGGATTCGGGGGTGTAGCCCGGCTTCAACCTCGCAAACACTTGCACCCAGCGGCTGCGCCGGTCGCTCATCTCAATCCAGGCCTGCTCCGGCATCAGCTGAGCCTTCATCAGGATGGGCACGCGGATTTGTGGAGCCCGCGCCGGGTCTAAACCGGCAAAGCCAGCGGCGGAAACGCCGACGATGGTCATCGGGTAGTTGTTGACGAGAATCTTCTTGCCGATGGCCTTGGGGTCCCGGTCAAAGCGAGTCACCCAGTAGTCGTAGCCAATCACCACCGACGGATGCCCGCCATAGACCTGGTCATCGTCTTGCGAGTTGAACAGCCGTCCGGCGGCCGGCTTGACGCCCAACACCGAAAAGAAGTTGCCCGACACCAGCTCGGCCGAGATCCGTTCGGTCTGGTTGTCGATACTCACCGAGGTGGGCACCTGGCGGCGGCAAAGTACCTCCGCCAACGGCGCGGCCTTCTTCTGAAAGTCCTGATAGATGGGGTAGGAGTGCATCCGGCGGCCCATGTTGCTGCCATTGTGCGGGCCCTTCTGATAGAGCATCACCAGCGTTTCCGGATCCTTCACCGGCAGCAGGCGCAACATCAATTGATCCATCACGGTGAAGATGGCCGTATTGGCGCCAATGCCCAGCGCCAGCGACAGCACCGCGATCAAGGTAAACAACGGGCTGCGGCGCAGAGTGCGGACAGCGAACTTCAAGTCGGCCAGGATTGCATCCATGGCACTGTTTACGACCGAAACGGCTCGCGGTTCCCACTCTCGCCCCTTCAATTTGGGTTTTGGCCCACGCGAGTCTAGTTTCGGAGCGGAATTCTGCTGGCCATAGGATACTGGAAGCAGGAATGTCTTTCCTCGAAAACCGGTTTGAACAGAACATCGTTACGACCACTGTGGACAGTGTGTTCAATTGGGCCCGCAAAAGTTCGCTGTGGCCGATGTCGTTTGGGTTGGCGTGCTGCGCCATTGAGATGATCGCCTCCACGACGGCGCGTTTCGATATTGCCCGGTTTGGCAGTGAAGTCTTCCGTCCCAGCCCCCGCCAAAGCGACCTCATGATTGTGGCCGGCACCGTGACGCTGAAGATGGCGCCGGTGCTGAAACGGCTGTATGACCAGATGCCGGAACCCAAGTGGGTGATCTCGATGGGCGCCTGTTCCAGCGTCGGCGGACCCTTCAATACCTACGCCACGCTGCAAGGGGTCGACAAAATCGTGCCCGTCGATGTCTACGTCACCGGCTGCCCGCCGCGTCCGGAGAATCTTTTCTACGCGCTGATGAAGCTGCAGGACAAGATCGACGCCACGCCGAATCTCATCAAGCGGCCGACGGAAGTGCACCTGGAAGAGGCGATGCTGGAAGAATTCAAGCGCAGCGTCATGATTGCCCAGACGCAGAACCCGCTGGCGGAAGCGCCGGGGTTAGTTACGCTGGAGCCGCGGCGCGGATGAGCGGCGCTGCGGGTACCGGTAGCGCCAGGGAGGATGAGCCGGCGTTGTTGCAGATCCGGCAATGGTCCTTCCCGTGGCTGATCCATGGCTTTGGAACCCGCCAAAGTGAGCGGTGGACCCACCGCCAAGGCCGCACCTGGGTGCACCAGATTCATTCAAACATGGTCCATCGGGCGGCGGAACCGGGCTATGTGGCCGATGGCGACGCGCTGGTGACCGACCTTCCGGGCTTGCTGCTGGAGATCCGGACCGCGGATTGCATGCCCGTGCTGTTGGTCGATCCGGTGCGGCGGGCGGTGGGAATTGCGCATGCCGGCTGGCGGGGCACCGTCGCGGGCATCGCGGCGCGGACGGTTCAGCAGATGGTGGACGAGTTTGGTTGTCAGATCACCAATATCCAGGCGGCATTTGGCCCCAGTATTGGCCCCTGCTGTTTTGAAGTGGGCCCTGAAGTGGCCGCCCAATTTGCGCCCTCAGCCGTGGTCCAGCCAGGCCCGCATCGGCTGGCCGCCGCCCCCGGGCGTGTCACGGTAGACCTGCTGCAGGCCAATAAGACACAGTTGTTTGACGCCGGGTTGGCGCGGGAATCGATCTTTCAGGCGTCATCCTGCACCATGTGCCACCCCGAACAATTCCATTCCTACCGCCGGGATCGTGACCAGTCTGGACGCCTGGTGTCCGGAATTGGGATGCTGGCGTAACGGTGTTGGCGGGAACGAACAAATCAGCGCCCTGAAACACCGCCAGTGATCCAAATAAACTCAACTGCCGTACCGAGCCGCGACGAGCCGGAGCGGTCTGCCGAAGCTTTTTCCGCAGCCTCTGTCAGCCTGATTCCGCCCCGATTGGCTTCGAGAAACCTTTGCTGACCGGCGGAACTGAACGCCCCGCTACAGGCTGACGAGCCTGCGCCACCACCAAATACAAATGGGGCGCTCACCCGAAAGTGAGCGCCCCATTCCATTCCACTTGAGCGTTGCCGAAACTGCCGTTTTTGAGGAGAAGCTAGTCCCGGAGGATTTAGGCGACGAGCATGTCTTCGACAAGCTCTTCACTGACTTCAACTTGATTACGATCAGCCATTTCCTGGCAGGAAATGCAATACGGGGCCCACGGTACTGCGTTCAGGCGCTTCGG
>JAPKYZ010000088.1 GCA_026394055.1 Acidobacteriota bacterium | reverse complement strand
ACCCGACCGCCGGCCACGTCGTGCGTCCCAAAAAGATGGGCGTCCTGAAGCAGGACCAGTTCGCCTTCGACAACTACCGCGTCATCGACACGGTGATCATGGGCAATGAGCCGCTGTGGGCCGCCATGCAGGAGCGCGAGCTGCTCTACGAGAAGGACCCGGCGGAGCTGACCGACGACGACGGCATCCGGTTGGGCGAACTGGAAGGCATCGTGGGCGACGAGAACGGCTACACGGCCGAACCCGACGCCGCGATTCTGCTGGACGGCCTGGACATTCCCGAAGAGTTCCACGAGCGCAAGATGAGCGAGCTGCAGGGCGGCCAAAAGGTCCGTGTGCTGCTGGCGCAAGCGCTATTCGGCGACCCCAGCGTGATCATCCTGGACGAACCGACGAACAACCTCGACTTGGATTCGGTGCACTGGCTGCAGTCCTACTTGAAGGAATATCAGGGCTGTTTGCTGGTGATCTCGCACGATCGCCACTTCCTGAACGAAGTCGCGACGCACTGCGCCGACATCGACTACCAGACGATCATCACCTACCCGGGCGGCTACGACGACATGGTGCTGGCCAAGACGCAGACCCGCGCCACTGTCGAAGCCTCCAACGCTCAGCGCGAAAAGAAGATCGCGCAGTTGAACGAATTCATCGCGCGCTTTGCCGCCGGTACGCGTTCATCGCAAGTGGCGTCGCGCAAGAAGGAAGTGGAGCGTCTGCAAACTTCGGATCTGGCGCGCTCCAACATCGCACGCCCGTTTATCCGGTTCCAGATGAACCGCCCTTCGGGCCGCCACCCGATCGATATCAAGGGTCTCAACAAGGCCTACGACGGCGTGCCGGTGCTGAAGAACTTCACGGCGGCAGTGTCTCGCGGCGAGAAGATCGCGTTGATGGGCCGCAACGGCGCTGGTAAAACGACGATGCTGAAGTCGCTGGTTCGCATCGCGCCGGGCGTGGACGACGCCACCGAGAAGGCGTTCACCATCGACAATGGCGAAGTCACCTGGGGACACGAAGTCTCCGTGGGCTACTTTGCGCAGGACCACAAGGATTCGATCACGCCCGGCGTGACACTGCTCGATTGGCTGCACGAGTTCGACCCGCAGGCTTCTCAACAGGAGCTGCGCGGCGTGCTCGGCCAGATGCTCTTCCCCGGTACCGACGGCGTCAAAATGACCGACGCGCTCTCCGGCGGTGAAGCCGCGCGGCTGATCTTCTGCAAGCTGATGCTGCAGAAGCCAAACGTGCTGGTGTTGGACGAACCGACCAACCACCTCGATTTGGAATCGATCAACGCACTGAACATTGCCCTCCAGAAGTACGAAGGCACAGTGCTGCTGGTGACCCACGATCACGACGTGATCGACGAAGTGGCCACGCGGCTGTGGCGGTTTTCGAAAGACGGCATTGAGGACTTCCAGGGGCCGTATTCGGAGTGGCTGCTCCAGGAGTCGCAGGCGGGGCGGAAGTAAGCTCCACTGGGCTCCACGCGTGAGCTTGGGCTTCTTCACATCCCGTCACCCAGCCCCATGCGTCAGCTTGGGGCTTTTTCACATACCCGAACAAGCCCCAAGCTCACGCATGGGGCTGGCGGATGTCCGAACAAGATCCACGCTTGTGCATGCGGCTAGGGTGCGAGTGATTTTTTGATCTGCTGCTGATACTCGATGGCTTTGGCGCGAATGCTCACCGGGTCCAGCGTCAACGGCTTGCGGTTGCGGACCAGCCAGCGGCCTTCCACCATCACGTCTGATACATCGGAGCCCTTCAGCACGTTCACGATCTGCGAGTAGACGTTGAACATCGGCATGGCGTGCGGGTGGTCGAGGCGCAGGGTGATCAGGTCGGCGCGTTTGCCCACTTCCAGCGAGCCGACCTTCTTGTCGAGACCGGCGGCGCGGGCGCCTTCGATGGTGGCCATGGCGACGGCTTTCTCGGCGGGCAGAGACGTTGGGTCCATGCTGGTGACTTTGGCCAGCTTCGAGGCGAGGTCGGCTTCTTCGAGCAGGTCGAAATCGTTGTTCGAGCCGGCCGGGCCATCGGTGCCCAGGCCGACCGGGATGCCGCGGGCGAACATCTTCAGCACGGGGGCGATGCCGGAGGCGAGCTTCATGTTGGACGACGGGCAGTGGGCCACGCCACAGCGGTGTTGGGCGATCAGGTCCAGGTCCGTATCATCCATCCAGATGCTGTGGGCGGCAATGGTCCAGCCATCGAGCGCGCCGATGGAAGCCAGCACGCGTGTGGGGCTCATTTTGCGTTCCGCGCCGATGTCGGCGTTCTCTTTGCGGGTCTCGGAGAGATGGATCAACAAGGGCGCCTGATACTTGTTGTCCAGTGCGCGGGCAGCCTGGAGCGTCAAGTCGGAGTTGGTGTAGAGCGCATGCGGAGCGACCGCGGGCGTGATCAACGGGTCGTTCTGGTAGCGCTTGAGGAAGGTCTCGGTCCAGGCGAGGGCGGCTTCCGGAGTCTTGTGATCGGCGACGGGGAAGCGGATGATGGTTTGTCCCAGCACGCCGCGCATGCCGGCTTTCTTGGTCTCTTCGGCGACGACATCTTCGAAGTAGTACATGTCGACGTACGACGTCACGCCGCCCAGCAGCATTTCAAGACACGCGAGCTTGGTGCCCCAGCGGACAAATTCCGCCGTGACGTTTTTGGCCTCGGCCGGGAAGATGAACTTGGTCAGCCAGTCGTTCAACGGGAGATCGTCGGCGACGCCGCGGAAAAGCGACATGGCGGCGTGAGTGTGGGCATTGATCAGGCCCGGCATCAGGATCGATTCGCCAGCATTCACGCGGATGGCTTGCGGGTACTTTTTTAGCAGCTCCGCCGCTGGTCCGACAGCGATGATGGCGCCTTTGGAGACCGCCACGGCACCATCCGCGAGCACGCGGCGCTGGGCGTCCATGGTGACGACGTGGCGGGCGGAGATCACCGTGTCGGGCGCGGGTTGGGCGGCCAGCGTGGTGGCCAGCAGGGTGATGGCTAGTAGTGACAACAGCGGTTGAGCCAGCCGGACCGCTTGCTTACGCGCGCGGCTCAGTACATTCGGGACCGCTTGCTTGCGCGCGCGGCTCGGTACATTCGGGACCGCTTGCTTGCGCGCGCGGCTCGGTAGCCGCAGCTCGTTTCTGAGCCGCGACCGTGAGGGAGCGGTCTCCACAGAGTCCCACCAGCCGTCATGCGAGGTTCTGGGTGTCAAAGGCACGGGGCAGCAGCTCCTTCATGTTGATGGTTTCGCGGGCGCCTTCGAGGTTGCCCATTTCGACATCGATGGCCCCGCAGAACTCCCACAACAGTTGACGACAGGCGCCACACGGGGGCGTCAGCGAGTGGGCTCCGGTGACGACCGCGATGCGCTTGAACTCGCGGGCGCCTTCGGAGATGGCTTTCCACAGCGCGACCCGCTCGGCACAGACGGTGAGGCCGTAGCTGGCGTTCTCGACATTGCAGCCGGTGAAGACGCGGCCGTCGGCGGTCTCAAGCGCCGCCCCCACTTTGAAGTTCGAGAATGGGGCGTGGGCGTGCTCGCGGGCCGCGAAGGCGGCGTCGATCAGCGCGCTCATGCGGCCAACCGCGGGATGGTGGCCTTCAGCAAGTCAGTCAGCTTGGCGCGGACGGCGCGCCCAATATCGAGCACGTCTTCGTGGTTGATCTTGCCTTCGGTCACCCCGGCGGCCATGTTGGTGACGGTGGAGATGCCCAGGCAGCGGAGGCCCATGTGATTGGCAACGATCACTTCGCCCACCGTGGACATGCCCACCAGGTCGGCGCCAATGGCGCGCAGGTAGCGGATCTCGGCGGGGGTCTCGTAGGTGGGGCCCAGCAGGCCCGCGTAGACACCTTCCGCCAGCTCAATTCCCAGGCGCTGCGCTTCCTCGTGCGCGGCGGTGCGGCAGGCGCGGCAGTAGGCCTCGCTCATATCCGGAAAGCGCGGCCCCAAGGCGTCATCGTTCGGCCCCACCAGCGGATTGCTGCCCTGGAGGTTGATGTGATCGGAGATCAACACTAGTGAGCCGGGCGAGTAGCTGACGTTGATGCCGCCCGCGGCGTTGGTCAGGACGATCGAGCGGACGCCCAGTTGCGCCAGTGCCCGGACGCCAAAGGTGACCTGCTGCTGCGTGTAGCCTTCATAGAGGTGCGCGCGCCCGGCCATCACCACCGCATCGACGCCGCCGATTTTTCCGAAGACCAGTTTGCCCGCGTGCCCCACGGCCGTGGACGGCGGCCAGCCGGGGATGTCGCTGTAGGGAATGGTCACTGGCGAATCGAGCTCATGCGCGAAGCCCCCGAGTCCGCTGCCGAGCACGACCGCCACTTGCGGCGTGGCGGAGATGCGGGAGCGGAGAAAATCGATGGCGTCAGGCATGGGTGGGATCAACTCCTGGAATCAGAAAGCGGTGCGTGTCTTGAGCGCTGCGGAAAATGTTTGGCAGGCCGGTCCTGCTGGTCGCGGCTCGCTGATGGTGTTTGAATCACAGTCGATTCTCTGCAGGCTCTCTATAGCAGCATACCGGCGATGCAGGCGCTCATAAAGTTGGCCATGGAGCCGCAGGCGACGGCGCGGATGCCCAGGCGGGCCAGGTCGGACTTGCGGGTCGGCGCCAGCGCTCCGATGCCGCCCACTTGGATGGCGATCGAGCTTAAGTTGGCAAAACCGCACAGAGCAAAGGTGGCGATGACGAAGCTCTTGTTGTCGAGCGTCTCGCGGATCTTGGCCAGGTCGATAAAGGCGAAGAACTCATTCAGCACCAGCCGCGTGCCCAGCAGGTTGCCGATGGCCGCCGTGTCCTTGCTGCTGACGCCCATCAACCACGCCACCGGGGCAAAGGCCAAGCCCAGGATCGACTGCATCGACCCCGGCAGCCAGCCCATCCCAGGCAGCGAGTGCACCCAACCCAGCAGGCCATTCACCATCGCGATCAGCGCTGTGAAGGCGATCAGCATGCCGGCGATGTTCAAGCACAGCTGCACGCCATCACCGGCGCCGCGCGCGGCTGCGTCGATGACGTTGACGCCCGGCTTCTCGATTTCGAGCTTCACGTCGCCCGCTGTCTCCGGCTGCTCGGTTTCCGGGATCAGCATTTTGGCCAGCATGATGGTGGCCGGAGCGGTCATGATCACGGCCGTCAGCAGGTGCTCCACTTGCACGCCCGCGATCTTGACGTAGGCGCCCATCACGGCTCCTGAGACGTGGGCCATGCCGCCGGCCATGATGCAGAACAGTTCGCTGCGGGTGAGGTTGGCGAGAAACGGCTTGATGGTGAGCGGCGCTTCGGTCTGACCCATAAAGATGCCCGCCGCGACACAGGTGGATTCCGCGCCGCTCGCGCCCATCACGCGCCGCATGACGATGGCCATGCCCTTGATGATCAGCTGCATCACGCCAAAGTAGTAGAGCACGGCAAAGAAGGCCGCGATGAAGATGATGATCGGCAGCACCTGGAAGGCGAAGACGACGCCGAACTGATCGCTGTTCTTGCCAAGGATCGGCCCGAACAGGAAGACGCTGCCTTCTTCGGCATAGCGCAGTAAGGCGTTGACACCGGCGCTGGCGGCCTGGAAGATCTGGCCGAAGCCGGTCTTCAGCACCAGAAACGCGAACAGAAACTGGAGCCCCAGGCCCCACATCACCACGGTGGGCCGAATGGCGCGCCGGTCGGTTGAGAAGGCGTACGCCGCCCCCACGATCGCCAGCAACCCGAGCAACCCCGTGAAGCGCTCCATGAAACGAAGGCCGCTAGCCGACGACTTCGAGAATCAGTTCACGCGCTTCCGGAGGCGTGGCCGAGATGCGGAAGGCATCTTCGATAAAGTCCGCCGCTTCGGCGACGTTGGTGTCGTCGGTGTAGTAGAGCCGGCAGAGCACGCCGCCCGCTTCCACTTTGGTGCCGACCTTCACTTCGAGGATGACGCCGACGGCCGGGTCGATCCCGTCTTCCTTGGTCGCGCGACCGGCGCCGATCATGGCGCTGGCGGTGCCGATGTATTCGGCGTTGATGGCCGAAATGTAGCCCGCGCGCGGCGAGGTCACATCGTGCGCGCCAGTGGCGTTGGGCAGCAGGTCAAAACGGTCCAGCACTTGCGGATTGCCGCCCTGCGCCTGGATGACGTCCTTCAGCTTGCGATAGCCCGAACCATCGAGCAGCTTCGCTTGTGCCAGTTCCCGCGCTTCCTCCAGCGTCTTGGTCACCTTGCCCAGGTAGATCATGCGGGCGGCCAATTCCAGCGACAAACGGGTGAGGTCCACCGGACCCGCGTTTTGCAAGGTCTGCGAGACTTCCATGATCTCCAGCGCATTGCCGACAGCGAAGCCGAGCGGCTGGTTCATGTCGGTGATCAAGGCCTGTACCCGCTTGTCCGCGCGGCGGCCGATGCCCACCATCATCTGCGCCAGGCGGCGGGCTTCCACCTGCTTCTTCATGAACGCGCCGGAGCCGACCTTGACGTCCAGCACCAACGCGTCGATTCCTTCGGCGCACTTCTTCGACATGATCGAAGAGGCGATGAGCGGAATGGATTCCACCGTCGCCGAAGCGTCACGCAATGCGTAGACGCGGCCATCGGCGGGACAGAGCTGTTCGCTCTGGCCGATGAAGGCCAGCCCATGCGCGGCCAGTTGCGCCTTGAACTCTTCAATGGTGAGGTTGGTGCGGAAACCGGGGATCGATTCCAGTTTGTCCAGCGTGCCGCCCGTGTGTCCCAGGCCGCGCCCGGACATCATGGGGACCACCACGCCCGCCGCTGCCGCCAAGGGCGCAGCGATCAGGGACGTCTTGTCGCCCACGCCGCCGGTGGAGTGCTTGTCTACCTTGACGCCGGGGATGTCCGACAGGTCCAGCGTTTCGCCGGAGCGGATCAAACAGTCGGTGAGCGCGCTCACCTCCCGGTCGCTCATGCTGGCAAAAAACGTCGCCATCAGGAAGGCCGACATCTGATAATCAGGGATGGAGCCTTGGTTATAGCCGTCCACCAGAAAAGCGATCTCTTCCGGGGCGAGCTCTTCGCCCTCGCGTTTGCGGCGGATTAGGTCAACTGTACGCATGGTGTGACTTTCAGGCTACCATCATATATAGTTGAAAGTAAAGGAACCTACGCATTTGCTCGACTTCCGGCCGAAGGCGCCGCCCCCACGGCTGGCCGCTGTCAGCTACTTGAATACATTGCCTTTGGTGTGGGGCTTTGCCGCGGGCCCGCAACGGGACACCGTGCAATTGGACTTCGCACTGCCGTTTGAATGCGCCCGCCGCGTGGCAACCGGACAAGCCGCCGCCGGATTGATGCCGGTGATTGAAGCGTCACGATTGGGCCTGCCGTTGATCGGCGACACCGGAATCGCCTGCCGCGGACCGGTGCGCAGCATCCTGCTGGTCTCGAAAGTAGAGCCGTCCCAGATCCGGCGCTTGGCGCTCGATCGCGCCTCCCGCTCCTCGGTGATGCTGGCGCGGATCATCCTGGCCCAGCGCTATGGCGTCACACCGGAACTGGTCACGATGTCGCCGGAACTCACGCCGATGCTCCGCGAGGCCGACGCCGCGCTGATCATTGGCGACCCGGCGCTGCGGATGGACCCGGCGACGCTGCCCTATCACGTGCTCGATTTGGGCCTCGAATGGTGGGAGATGACCGGATTGCCAATGGTGTTCGCCATGTGGGCGGGCCACACTTCCCTGCCCGCTGCCGCCTTCCGGCAATCGCTCGACTACGGCCGGGCGCATTGGGATGAATTTTTGCGGGTGGAAGCGGCCCAGCGCGAGATCGCCGAGCCGTTGGCGCGCGCCTACCTGCAACATCACATCGTGTACAACATCGGTGCGACGGAGCGGGCCGGCCTGGCGGAATATCTGCGGCTGGCCACGGCGCTGGACGCACAGGACGAGGCGGCAGAATTGCAGGACCAGGTAGCTACTCAGGAGATAATGAAGCCATGATGACGCGTGCGGAAGCGACGGATCTTTTTGCCAGCCCGGATCTGGTCGGCATCGGGATGGGGGCCGACGCGGTCCGCCGACGGTTGCACCCCGAAGGCGTGGTCAGCTACATCATCGACCGCAACATCAACTACACCAACTTCTGCACGGAGTACTGTAGTTTCTGCAACTTCTACCGGCCGCCGGGGTCGAAGGAAGGCTACGTGTTGCCGCTGGAAACGATCTTTTCGAAGATCCAGGAAACCATCGACCTGGGCGGCACGGGCGTCCTGATGCAAGGCGGCCTGCACCCGGACCTGAAGATCGAGTGGTATGAAGACATGCTGCGGGCGATCAAGGTGAAGTTTGGCGACAAGATCTGGCTGCACTGTTTCTCCGCGCCCGAGATCACCAACATTGCCACGGTCAGTGGACTTTCGCTCTACGACACGATGGCCCGGCTGCGCGACGCCGGCCTGCAGAGCGTCCCCGGCGGCGGCGCTGAGATTCTGGATGACGAGGTGCGCCACCGCATTTCGCGCCTGAAGTGCGATGTCAACGAATGGGTGGACGTGCACAAGACGGCCCACCAGCTGGGCATGCGCTCAACGGCCACGATGATGTTCGGCTGCGGCGAAACGATTGAGCAGCGGATGAACCACTTCGACCTGGTGCGGCAGATCCAGGAAGAGACCGGCGGCTTCACCGCCTTCATCCCGTGGAGCTTCCAGCGCGAAGATACCTCGCTGGGCCGCTTTGTGAAGCAGGAAGCGACGGCGGTGGAGTATCTGAAGACGCTGGCGATTTCGCGCCTCTATCTCGAAAACATCCTCAACATCCAGAGCAGTTGGGTGACGCCGGGCTTGAAGGTCTGCCAAATGGGCCTGCGCTTTGGCGGCAACGACGTGGGTTCGATCATGATCGAAGAAAACGTGGTCAGCCAGGCGGGCGCGCGGCATCAGGCGACCGAAGAAGACCTGCGCGCCATGATCCGCGATGCCGGGTTTGTGCCGAAGCAGCGGGATACGCTCTATCGCACGTACTTCTTGAACTAGGGGACTCCCCCGACGGGCCCGTAGCTAGTTCGTCGCGAACGCGCAGCGGGTGCGGGCGAAAATGGTCACCAGGCCGGAAACCAGAAGGCACCAGGCCTTGGGCTCCGGCACTTGGCCACCGGTGTTCGCATTCTCGCCGAACTTGATGTCTCGAATGTTCAGCGCAGTGTCCGTTGATGTGACCAGCACGGAGTCAAAAGCGGTCGTGCTGATGACGCCAAAAAAGTTGGGGGTGTCGTAGCCGGTGGCCGCCGTGGCGAAGGAGAAGGTATCGCCACTCGAGAGCGCGAAGTTCACCGTGGAGCCGCCGGAGGTCCCGTAGAGCATCGCGAACGCCTTCACGGTAAAGGGCAAGGTGGTCAGGATATTGTTGCTCTTGATTCCGGTGGCGGGTTGCGAGGTGAGGATTGCGGGGAGCCCCGTGATGCCCTTCGAGAAGTTGAACAAACTGGCCGTCGATAACAGCTTACTCTGGAAGAACACCACGCCATCATAAGTGACGGAAGCATCACCGGTTCCAAAAAAGTCAAAGGACCCGACATCGGGAATCGCCGCCGTGTTGATGGTGCCGCCGCCCAGGGCCGTGCTCCAGCCGGTGAAGCTGGAATAGGTTACCGTACCGGCTTGGGCAGCGCTGGCGGACACAATCAAGGTTGCTAGAAGGCACGCGGGTAAGAGTCGTTGCTGCATGGTGTCTACTTTTCCCAAATTGGATTTATTGGTCAAGAGTAGAGTAAGCGATTTTTGAATCAGCGGCAATCTGAAAATCTCGATAGATCGATGAATGTTCAGTCAATCGATCGGGCCGCGTCATACAGAATGACGATGATGAGAGGCTCGTTGAGATGGAAGGCCCGTTCGGCGCGGCCCGGTGTGGCGCAGGCTTCAGCCTGCAGCGGGAGCCTCCGTCCCGCGGTTTCATCGTAGCCGCCTCAGGCCAGAGCCGTTCCCACTGTAGCTCGCCCCGAGGCGGAATGAATTCCGCCTGCAGGCTGACAGCCTGCGCCACCACATAACCGCCGGAGTTTTTGACGCAGCACACTAGCCTTTTGCGCCCAGGCAGAAGTTCAGCAGCAGCTTCCATTCGGCGTGCTGCACCTGGAGCGCGAGGCGCTCCGCGGCTGATCGGGGCGCTGCGGCTTCGCAATAATCAACGAACGCGGCCGGGTCCCACTTGCTGCGGCTGGCGCGGTAGCCCAACTCCTCCGCGGCTTTGGCCAGGGGTGAGAAAATCGCATGCTCGCCCACGCGGCGGAACCAGTAGCCGGCGTTGAAGCTATCCGGCTCCTGGCGATGAATGATGGCGTGCCAGTAGCTGCCCTCCGGGGTCTCCAGGTCCTGCGCCACTTGGTGGGCCTCTTCCCAGCAACCCAGAAAAAGCCACGCTCCGGCTTGGACGCCCGCCGGGGATGCGGCTTGGGGAAACAAGCGAGCCGGTTTCTGGCCCCGCAGCAGGGAGGCCCATTCGGGGTGCCAGAGGCGGGGGCGCTGCAAGGGCATGCGGTGGGTGCTGATGGTGAGTTGCTGAACAAGCTCGGCGGCGGTCACGCGAATATCTACTCCTCAGAAAAAAGGTACCCTGCTCAAGAGATCCGCGCACGATGACCCTCCCCGCGAACACCCTTGGCGATGCTCCTCGCCGCCCCAAGACCGCATTGGTGCTGTCGGGCGGCGGCATGTTTGGCGCCTACCAAGCGGGCGTCTGGAGCGTGCTGGCGGAGTTCTGGCAACCGGACATCGTGGTGGGCGCCAGTGTCGGGTCATTGAACGGGTGGGCGATTGCGGGCGGGGCCACGGGGGACGACCTTCACCAATCCTGGCTGGACCCGCGCCGGGCGGAGCGGCATCGGTACCGGTTCCCACGATCAATCTACGAGGGCTTTATCGACCCCAGCAGCCTGGAAAAGTGGATTCAGGAGCTGCACGCCCAATGGACGCCACGCTGCGAGGTTGGCGTCGCGCTGACCGAGATGTGGACCTTCCGGCTGCAGCTGGTCCAGAATTCTGAAGTGACGTGGCAGCATCTGGCGGCCTCGTGTGGCGTGCCGTTGTTTCTGCCGTCGTACGTGCTGCAGGGGCGGCGCTACGTGGATGGCGGCCTGGTGACGGCGCTGCCCTTGTGGGGAGCGTTGGCCATGGGGGCGGAACGCATCGTGTCGGTGAACCTGCTCGCTGGGCGGGCGAACCCCCTGATGTCAGCCAGCGCACAGGCGTTGCGGTGGATGACGGGATTCAAGGTGCAAGTGCCGTCCGATGCGCATCTGGTGCAGATCAACCCCCGGCCGGCGCTGGGCAAACCGCAGGAGATGATCTTCTGGCGTCAGGACCGCGTGGAGCAGTGGTTTGAGCGCGGCCGGCATGATGCAATGGCGAAAAAACATTTCGTGTGTGATATGTTCTAAAAGCGATGCCAGTTTTCCGTCTTCACCGCATCAAAGATAATCCGCGTGAACATTTCCGCTGGTCCGCGCATGCGGCCGGCACCACGCTGGCCAAGCCGCGAGACTACGAACCGGGCGAAGAGTTTACCGCCGCCAGCAGCTACGCACTGTGGGAGACCCTGCGGGGAACGCCTGCCGCGCTGCAGTTGGGCGACATTCTGGAAGGCCCGGATGGCGGTCTGCGGATCTACAAGTACGTCGGCTTTGAAGAAGCTCAATGGCAGGTCCCAGCGGTACTCGCGGGACCGCTTCCGGAGGCGGCGGCCGCGGCAGCTGCTGCCATTTAGGCCCCCATTTTACGATGGGCAAGGTATAATCGAGAGATGGGATGCCGCCCGGAGGCACCGGACGGGATCAACTGCTTCGCGTTGGTCACCTACCTGCCTTCCCCGCTTGGACCGTTTTTGAATGCTCTCCGTCAGGAGTTGGTGCCCGGGTGCCACTTGCGCTCCCATGTCACCGTTCTCCCGCCCCGCAAGTTGGATTCCTGCAGTGCTGGCTGGACCCAGCTGAGCCAGCAAACCATTGATTTTGAACCGTTTCTGATCGAGCTCGATTCGATTGAGGTCTTCCCGGCAACGTCGGTGATCTATGTGTCGATCGGGCGCGGCCGCGAGGAGCTCGTGCGAATGCACGAGTCTCTGGCGCAGCACAACCTGGCCTTCTGCGAGCCTTTTCAGTTTCATCCGCACGTCACCCTGGCCCAAGGATTGTTGGGCGATCAGGTGACTGAGGGGGTCGAATTGGCCCGCCGCCGCTGGGCCAGTTTCAGCGGACCGCGGGAATTCATGCTGGATTCGATGACATTTGTCCAAAACACGGTCACCAGCGACTGGGTGGATTTGGGCGAATTGTCACTAGGCGCCGTTGGCGCCGCACGCTAGCCACTTGTCTGGCCAACCTCTACTCGAACATCGTCAACTGCCCGTCGGCGGTGCCGCGGCGGCGGGCATTGGCTTTGGCCGAACCCACCGCTCCCAGCACGCTACAGGATTTTAGCGCCGCGCGCGGGATGTAGATGCGCTGGGTGTTGCCGGTGGCTTCCGGCGGGGTGGCATGAAAGCCCAGGCCATCCAGATCATGCAGGCGATTGGCGATCAGGCCTTCCAGCGTATCGCCATCACGGAAATCAAACCGCACCCACAGCCCCTCCAGCTTGGGCCGCGAGGCAAACGCGCGGCGGCCGTCCCAGCCGGGAGTGACTTCCCATTCGCGGACAAAACAGAGCAGCTTCAGGTCCGCCCAGGGCAGCACCACCACGGATCCGGCGGCAGACAGCAACTCGACGCCCTCGGGCGAAAAGGATTCCGGCTGGCGCACATATCCGGGCAACGGCTCACGGTCGAACCGGTAGGCGACAACTTTTTTGGGCGTTGAGCCGGGCATGATTAGGGCTTAGACCGGCGCCGGCCGGGCTGCGGCGACACAGAAAAGGCGAACGGTTTGCGAAAATGTTTCAAACAGTTTCCGCAATATTGTATCATTGGCACCATGAGCGCGACCCTGGCGCTGGGCCCCGCAATCCGGTCATTTTTAAGCTTTTGCCGGATCGAGAAAGGCCTGGCCCGGAATTCGATGGAATCTTATGCGCGCGATTTGTCGCGTTTTGAGACGTGGATTTCCGTCTCCGGCCAGGCGCCGGAATTGGCTTCCACGGTGCGCGCCTATTTGGACCATTTGATGGCGGAAGGCTTGGCGGCCCGGAGCATCGCACGCCACCTGACCGCGTTGCGCCAGCTTTACCGCTACTTGATTTCTGAGAACCGCCTCAGCCAGGATCCGGCCGCGCTGATTCCCCTGCCCCGGCAATGGAAGACGCTGCCGAAGGCGTTGTCGAGCAGCCAGATGGGCTCCTTGTCGGACTCGCCCCCCGTGGCGACGCCGCTGGGCTTGCGGGACCGGGCGATGATCGAGCTGCTCTATTCGAGCGGGTTGCGGGTCACTGAACTTTGTACGCTCGAGACATCGGACCTGCTGGATGACCGCGGCATTGTGCGGGTGACCGGCAAGGGCAACAAGCAGCGGCTAGTCCCAGTGGGTCAGGCGGCGCTACAGGCGATTCGGGTGTATGTGGGGCAGGCGCGGCCGGCGCTATTGAAGGGCCGGGCCAGCCGTTATCTGTTTATTAGCGCGCGCGGTGGAGGCCTGGACCGGACGGCCTTCTTCCGGGCGATCCGGAATCATGGCCTGCGGGCGGGCTTGAGCGTGTCGCCGCACAAGCTCCGGCACACCTTTGCCACTCACTTATTGGAAGGCGGCGCGGACCTGCGCAGTGTGCAGACCATGTTGGGCCATGCGGACATTTCGACCACTCAGGTATATACTCATGTGCTCCGCAGCCGGCTGAAGCAAACCTTGGAGAAGCACCATCCGCGGGCCTAACGCCCCGCACCGGCCATACCGGTTACGACGCGCCATACGGAGGGCAAACGAACAATGAGCGACTACATGTTCATGCTGGAAAGCCACCTGACGGGGCCACAAAACAAGGCCCTGGCTCAAGTGATGGCGGTGGCGCAACAGACGGGGCTGAATGTCTATCTCACCGGCGGCTCCATGCGCGACGTAATGGGCGGGTTTGCGGCGCGGGATCTGGACATTGTGGTGGAAGGCCAAGTCTCGAAGCTGGTGAAGGCCCTGCAAAAAGAGGGCGCGGAGCTGATCGCCACCGACGAACTACACAAATCAAGCGAGATGCGCCTGCCGGGCAACGTGCCGGTGGGCATCTCCATGTCGCGGCAGGAACGCTATGCGCGGTCCGGCGCCAAGCCGCAGATTAGCCCCGCGCCGATCCACGAACATCTCCGCTGCCGGGATTTCACCATCAATGCGATCGCTCTGTCGTTGAGCAAGGGCTCCCGCGGGCTGTTGATCGACCCCACCAACGGCGTTTCTGACCTGCAGTTGCGCGAGCTGCGAACGGTGGGCAACTATACGCTCTACGACGACCCTTCGCGCCTGTTGCGCCTGTTGCGGCTGGAAGTGCGGCTGGGGTTCACGATTGGTGAGCGGACGATGGCGCAGTATCGCAACGCACGCGAGGCCGGCCTGGAATCGCACATCACACCCGCGGCCCGGCGCCTGGAATTGCTGGCGATGGCGGCCGAGCCCAATCCCGGAGAGCTGATCAAGAAGCTGGAGCAGGAAGGCTTGCTGACGTTGTTCGGGCCGGCGCTGGCCGGGGCCAAGGTGAACCACGTGGGCTTTCAGAAGCTGCACAAGGCGGCGCAGATTGTGCCGTATGGTCATGATTTTGAGTCTGATCCGCGAGGCCTGTTCCTGTTTCTGCTGACCGAACTGCTGACGCCCAAAGAGAAGGCGGCACTGGTGCAGGCCTCCGCTTTGGAGAAGGCCGATGTCGATTTGTGGCAGAAGCTGGAGACCCGGGCCAAGAAGCTGGAGAAGACGCTCCAGGCGCCCAAGTTGAGCCGGGCGTCGCAGATCTATGGAGTGCTGCAGGCCGTGCCCGGAGATGAGATTCTGTTCCTGCTTTGCCGGTCCACGCAACGCCTGGTGACCGACCGGCTGAAGAACTACCTGCAGAAGTACCTGCCGACGGCCCAGGAAGTGACGGACGCGGATGTGGTGGCCAAGGGCGGTGTGCCCGGAACGCCCAAGTTCGAGGTGATCCGCGGCCAGATCGTGAATGGCCGCCTGGACGGACGCTTGAAGAAGCCGGCGCCGCCGGTGGTGGAAGTGGCTCCGGTGGCGGTGGCCACGGCGCGGCGTTTTAACTAACCTTATGCGGCTTGCTTCGGCACTGCTCTACGTGAAGGACTTGGCGGCGCTCACCGCGTTCTACCGGGCGCTGCTCGACACGGCGCCGGTGAATGAATCACCGGGTTGGGTTGAGTTTCCGGCGGGGGCGGCGACGCTCGGCCTGCACGCCATCCCCGGCCCGATCGCGGAACAGATCGTGATCTCGACGCCGCCGGAGCCACGCGAGGAGACGCCGATCAAGTTGATTTTTGCCGTGCCGGACTTGGCCCAAGAGCGGGCGCGCCTGGCGGCGCTCGGCATTACCTTGATCGAGCGGCCCTGGGGAGCCTGCGACGGGATGGACCCGGAGGGCAACATCTTCACGATCACCCAGAGCCCGGCCTAGCCGACGTGCGCGCCCAGGCCCAGCAGCACAACGCCCCCCAGAATCAGGCCGACGCCCATTAATTTGTAGCGCGTAAAAGGTTCGCCGAAAAACAAGCGCGACCAGACCAGCGTCCAGATGTAGCCTAGCGACACCATGGGGTAGAGCACCGTCAATTCTCCCTGCCGCACGCCCATCAGAAAGAAGATGCTCGACAGGAGAAACAGCGCCACTCCCGAGATCAGGCGCCAGTTGGAGACCAGGCCCACCACGGAGAATTGCAACCGCTCCGCTCCGGATTTCAGCAGCACGGCGCCGAAGGAGCCGATGAACGACGACAAAAAGACCAGCAGCACCGAACTCAGCGGCGTCTTCATGACCGGCCATCCCGGCCCAACACCGCCACGCCCGAGACAATGGCCAGCACGCCCCCGATCTTCCAGGGGTTTAGCGCCTCATGGAAGATGAGAAAGCTCAAGATCAGTACCCAGACGTAGGTAAGGGAAATGATGGGGTAGAGCACCGACAACTGCCCGCGGCGGAGCGATAAGACCAGCAAGATGGTGCTGACCCCGTAAAGTCCATAGCCGCCCAGCAGCGGCAAGTTCTTCAGCAGTAACACCGGCTCAGCCAGCAATTGGGCGCCGGTGACACCAGCCAGCCCGTTACCTCCCATTTTCATCAGGATCTGGGCGGCCGCGCCCAGGAACGTGCAGAGCATGACGAGGATGATGGACAGCCGGTCGGCCGGGGGACGGGACACTGCCTTTCATCATACCCGGTGGCCTTAGGGCGAGGCCGGGCCAAATGGGAAACCTCGGCGGTGGGCGCCGCGGGCTCAGGCCATTCGCTCCTCAATCTGAGGGGAAGAGCGCATGGCTATGCGGGGCTCCGGGCCGTAGCATGGGGTCATCGGCTTTTCTATGCAGAGCTTACGCACATCCCGGCGGCGGCGCGGCAACACCATCCTGGAAACAGCGCTGGTGTTTGTGCCGACGTTCGCAATGATGTTCGGCATCATGGACTTTTCGGTGGCCTTGTTTCTGCGCAGCACATTCCAGTTTGCCTGCCGCGAAGGCGTACGTTACGCCGTCACGTACCAGACGATGGCGGGGTTGGGGCAGGACGCCTCGATCAAGTCAGTGGTGCAGACCAGTTCCATGGGCTTTCTCTCCGGCGCCGACGGTGCGGCCAAGATTCAGATCCGTTACTACACGCCGGATACGTTTACGCTGACGGCCCAGAATCTGCCGGGCAATATCATCGAGGTCTCGGTGGAGAACTACCAGTGGGGCTGGATGGTGCCTCTGATGCGGAGCGCGACGCCACTTTCGATGACGGCTCGCGCGGCCGACTTGATGGAATCCCTCCCCGGCGGCACACAACCCCCTGCGCGATGACCCGGCTAATTCCAACTCGAAATGGCCGCCGCGGCAACGCGATGCTGGAATTCGCCCTGTGCATGTCGTTCCTGACACCACTGCTGCTGGGCACCTTCAACATTGGCATGAACCTGGGGCGCAACCTGCAGGTGACGCAGCTGTCGCGTAATGTCGGACACATGTATGTACGCTGGGTGGATTTCTCCCAAACCGGCAGCCAGGATCTGGCGATCCGGCTGGCGGTGGGCCTGAACATGGCCCGGACCAGCGGCGACGGCATTGTGGTGTTGTCGCAGGTGACGGTGCCCAGCGACGCGGACTGTACGGCGAACAACCTGACGGGCGCGGCCTGCGTCAACCGCAACGTCCCGGTGATTATCCACCGCATCGTGTTCGGCAACGCCACCTTGCCAGGCAGTGCGTTTGGGACCCCGGCGATCGCGCTGGTGCAACCGGATGGCACGATCTCGCCGGCCAACTACCTGACCGATACCTCGGTCCGCGCCACCAACTGGTCCTCGGTGATGACGCTGGCGGCCGGGGAAGTGGCCTATGTCTCGGAGGTCTATGTGCGGTCCCCCAGCTGGGACCTGCCGGGCCAGTACGCGAATTCAGGTGTCTATGCGCGCACGATTTACTAGCTTTGGGTGGCCGGGCCTGCCTCCCCTGCCCCGCTCGCGGCAGCAGTGGGCCCGCCTTTCGCCGCGCGAAAAAGGCATGGCGGTGATGATCACGGCGGCGATGCTGACGTTTGTGGTTCCGGCGGTGGGGTTGGCCGTCGACGCCAGCATGTTGTACGGCGTGCGAGCGCGCCTGTCCACCGCAACGGACGCGGCGGCCCTGGCAGCCGCCCGGTCGCTTTCCAGCGGCCTGACGCTTTCCGCGCAAGAAACGGCGGCCGTCGACACCGCGCAACGCTTTCTAAATGCCAACTTCCCCCCCAACTACATGTATTCGACCAACCGTACGGTCAGCATCTCGGTGGCCGAGACCGGCACGCGCACCCGCACGGTGTCGGTAGATGTCCGCGTGGATTCGCCGTCGTACTTTTTGCGCTACCTGGGCAGCAACATGACGGCGTTGCGCGCGGTAGGTACGGCGTCCCGCCGCGATGTGAACGTGATGATGGTGCTGGACCGGTCCGGCTCGCTGTCAAGCTCAGGCGCCTGCACGCCCATGAAAAATGCCGCCACTTCGTTTGTGCAGAAGTTTGCCAACTACCGCGATCGCGTCGGCCTGCTCACCTATGGCGGCGATCACCGGGTGGACTTCCCCATGCAGTCCACGCCCGGCAATTTCCTGTCCGGCACGGGCAGCATCCCGGATCTGATCAGTAAAATCAGCTGCACCGGGGCCACCAATTCGGCCCAGGCGCTGTGGAATGCCTACCAGCAGTTGAAGACGATCAATGAAGCGGGCTCCTTGAACGTGATCCTGTTCTTCACTGATGGCCAGCCCAACACGTTGACCTTCGACTTCACCGCCGCCAACGCCATGCGCACCGTCGCCCGAGGCTACACCGCCGCGGCTCCGACGTCGCCGCCTTCCACCAGCAAGATCACTGCTCTCTCGCGCAGCAGCTGCTCGACGACGACCAACAAAGTGGGCTGGGTAACCAACGACAGCGCCAGCGGCCGCACCTACGGCATCTTCAACTACATCGCCACCACTATGCCGGCCGGCACATCGGCCGTGATCCCCGACCGCACTAACTGCGTCTTCAACATGTCCGGCGGCAATACTTACATCTATGGTGACTTTGGCTTCATGCCACCCACCGATCTTTGGGGCAACGCCGTGTCCGACAACTGGTACAAGCCGGTGACCCTGATCAACACTGTCGGCAGCCCGGACATTGGCAAGGTCCGCATCAGCGACGGAACCACGATGATCAATGCGGGATTCAACGCGGCCAACGACGCGGCCCGGCGCATCCGGAACAACGCCACCAGCTCGACGGCGCTGAACACCGTGATCTATTCCATCGGCCTGGGCGGCGTGGGCGCGGCGGAGGATGAGTTCTTGAACCGAGTCTCAAACACCCGCACCAGCCCCATCTACGACGCCACGAAAGCCGAAGGCCTGTACGTCTATGCGCCCACCTCGGCGCAGTTGGGCCAGGCCTTTGCCCAGATCGCCGGTGAAATTCTCCGCATCGCCCGGTAAGGCAGGCTTAGACGCCCCAGCCGCCGCCGCCCGGAGTTTCGATGCGAATGCGATCACCGGCCTGAAGTTCCAGACGCGTGCGTCCGGGCAGAACGGTGGTCGACCGGCCACGAATGAGTGCCGCGGCACCGGGCTCGCCTGCTTGGCCACCAGAGAGGCCATAGGGGCCACGCTCCCGCCGGTCGGCCAGCAGGGTGAACTCCACGTCCGTAAGAAATTCCAGCTCGCGGACAATGCCGTCGCCACCCCGGTAGCGGCCACCGCCACCCGAGCCACGGCGGAGCGAGTAGCGGCCGATGCGCACCGGGTAGTTGTGCTCAAACGCTTCGATGGGCGTGTTCCAGCTATTGGTCATGTGGCTGTGGGTGCCACTGGCGCCATCTTGCGCGGATCCGGCGCCGTGTCCACCGGCAATGGTTTCGTAATAGGCAAAGCGCTTGCCCGCGGAGGTAGTGCCGCCGAAGCTGATGTTCGACATGGTGCCGGCGCTGGCGGCGGGAATCCGATCCGGCGCGGCCTGGGCCAGCGCACCCAGCACCACATCGGTGATCCGTTGCGAAGTCTCCACGTTGCCCGCCGCCATCGCCGCCGGTTCGCGAGCGTTCACCACCGTGCCTAACGGGGCGATCACGTCGATGGGACGCACCAAACCTTCCGTGTACGGCACATCCTCCTCGATCAGGCAGCGGAAGACGTACATGCTGGCCGAGAGCGCGATGGCGAAGTTGGCATTCACCGGAGCATCGGCCTGCGGGCTGGAGCCCGTAAAGTCCACCGTGGCTGAGCCTTGAGACAGCGTGACCGCCACCTTGACGATCAGCCCGCCATCCAGCGAATCGGCAAACTCAAACCGGCCCTGCGGCAGGCGGCGCAACTGCGCGCGCATCATCCGCTCGCTGTAGTCTTTCAGGGCGCTGGTCAATTGGCGACAGCGGGGCAGGCCGTAGCGGGCGGCCATCTCGCGCAGGCGAACCTCGCCACGCTTTAGCGCCATCAGCTGCGCCATCAGGTCGCCTTCGCGCTCCAGCGGCGTGCGGACGTTGGCCAGGATCAGGTCCAGCAGCGGGCGGTCCAGCTCCCCTTCGCGGATCAACCGGATGGGCGGGATGCGCAGGCCTTCCTGGTAGATCTCCCGAGCCAGCGGCATCGACCCGGGGCTCATCCCGCCGACGTCCGCATGGTGCGCCCGCGAGGCGACGTAGTATTCCGGGCGCGGGGCGTCCTCAAAAAACACCCCGGCCACGGCCGTGATGTCGGGCAGGTGCGTGCCACCGCGGAAGGGATCATTCAACAGCACGACATCGCCGGGCTGTAGCGCAAACGACTGGATTGCCTCTCGCACCGACAGCGGCATCGCGCCCAGATGCACGGGCATGTGGTCGCCCATGGCGATCGTCTCGCCGTGCGCATCGTAGACGGCGCAGGAGTAGTCCCGCCGCTCCTTGATGTTGGCGGAAAACGAGGTCTTGCGCAGAACGGTGCCCATTTCACTGGCGGTAGATTCCAGCAACTGCCGGAACACCTCCAGCTCCACGGGATCGGTCTTGTCCAAGCGAACGGCCTGCGATTTCCTCATGGCTGCTTCTTTCGGGGTGGGGTGCCTTTGGCGGGCGCCGTGGCCGGTGCCGCGGAGCCTTTGGCGCCGCTGGGGATCACGATGACGGACTTGGCTTCATCGGGGTCGCTGGGAGGCTCCGGTGGCGGGGTCAGTTCCTTGTCGTGAATTTGGCAATCGGGCAGGCGTACGAGAAAGCTGGCGAGCGTGGTCCAGCGTTGGCCCTGGCGCCGCTCGACGCGGTGGGTCTTGGACGCAGCGTCGGTCCGCAGCCGGAACTCAGGCAGGACGGGCGTTCCGGTCTTGCGCAGCTTCAGCGGCTTACCGGACACCTCGCGCAGCATCCAGGTGTCGCCGCCGGTCTTAGTTTCATACAGCTCGTACTTGGCGTTGGGCATGCCGCCGCGGGTCCGGTCCACCACCAGGCCGCCTTCGGTGCGCGACTCGAAGTAGAACGAATCGATGGCCGCCACGCGCGATTCATCGGACAACGGCCGCTTCCGCCACGTCTTGGCGCCATCGGTGGTGACCAGAAAGAACGGGTCGCGCGGCAAAGTGGTCAGCAACTGGCCACCGGCCCAGCCGGTCATGGCGTCGACAAACTGCACGCCTTCGAGCACGGTTTGCGACATGCGCTCCGCCGGCTCGGTCCAGGTTTTGCCGCCATCCTCAGAGATCAGCAGGAGCGACGAGAACGTGGTGGAGGACGAGTGGATATTGCCGGTGATGGTCAGCCGGCCGCCGGTCGCGTCCATCGCCGCCAGTTCGACAAAGATCGGGCAAGGTTCAGACTCCGGGCAGCTCAAGCCCACGGTCTGCAGTGCCTCCTCGGTGCAGGCGAACGGCACCGCCAGAGGCTTACCGGTGAACTCGAGCGGAGTAGGCCCGGGCGGAGCTTGACCGGCCGGGACGGTGCCCGCCGGTGGCGCCAGAGGAGCCTGCCCGAGGGCCGCCAGACACACGGCCAGACACACCGCCGATGCCGAGACGAAACTGGAGTTGAGCGCGCCCACTGGTCCGATATTATCCTGACCTCGTGAGGCTTGACGACTGCCGGTGAGACTAAAGAGCTACAGCGCCGAAACAGGCTACGTGTATGAGTACTTCTTTCGCGCCAGCGAAGGCGGGGTGTACCGCTTTGAGATCTCCTGGGACCGGCAGAATTTCCACCCCGTGTTCATCGAGATCGACCGCAGCCGCCTAGCCGCCACCGCGGGCCGCGAGATGTCGGATGTGGAGGAGTTTGGCATTGCCAAGATGTCACTGTTCCAGATGCTGGATGAGCGGCCGGAACCGGCCGCGCTGGCGGCGCCGTTTGCCCCCCAGGCCGGCGACTTCCGGCGCATCCTCACCACGCTCGACCTGTTGTAGCTTTGGGCGAGGAGGCGGAACGCGGCGCAGTTTTGATCTAATAGCCGTAGGGCATGTCCGCTCCGCCGATACCACCACCGTTTGAGCATCTGGGCCAGCGGCCGTTTGCGTTCTTCCCGCCGATTGTCGGGATTGAGCACAACGAATGGCGGTACAAGAAGGCCACTTGGTCAGAAGTGTTGGTGATGAACACCAAGTCGATGGACGAGATCTGGGTGCCGCGGCGGTATCTGGGCGAGATCTCGAAGGTGGAAGAGCCCACCATGATCTGGGGCCTGGTGAAGGAGATCGAATTCCGCGCCGGGGCGCTGGTGCCGCATGTGCGCCGCGTTATCGAGATGCCACGGGCGGTGAACGACTATCCGCGCCCGGCTTCTTCCTCGACAGCCGCCCCCTCTCCGGCGCCTGTGGTGGGGATCCGGCTGGAATCAAACGAATCCCGGATCGGCGTCCTGATCGCCGCGGCGTTGATTTTCGGCATTGCGGGGTCGGCCATCGGCGTGGGCGTCTATCGCAACATGACCACGGGCCGCAATGCCAGCTATCGGGCCGTCCTGCAATCAAGCCTGGGTCTATCCGCCAAGGACGACTATTTCGCCGTCGTGCGCAAGTTAGGAACACCCACCGAAGACAGGTGGCGGGATGAAGTGGGCGAAGTACAATACCGGCTGCTGAAGTATCCTGACAAGACCGTCATACTTATGGGCCGGGAACGGCCTAAGGCGGTGTACATCGGCGCGCTCGACAACCAATGGAAGGTGATTGATTCCGTGGAGTTGCCAGGCGGAGCCCAATCCTACGCCATGCTGTCGCGGTTGCCGCGCTTCTAGACATACGTAGTTAGTGCTCGGCATTGCGGACCACCTGAGTCCGATTAAGTGCGCCTGAAACTTCGCCCTAAGATGTGAAGCGCGCCAGTTTCTTTAGGCACATCGTGGCATCAAAAGTGATGCCGCCACTCTCGTCTGTTCCTTTCGCGCCGATAGAGAAAATGCGGTAAGAGGACCTTTCGCAGATGTTTCAGCTTGTTCTGGTAACGCAATAATGCCATCACAGGTAACGGTAGGCACCAAGATAGGGCTCATCTCTGGTGGCTTGGCCAGCGTGACGCCGGTGGTGGGGTTGGTGGCGCTCTACAGCTTGTCCAGCCTGAATCGCAAGGTTGAAGAGATGGTCTTCGACCCATTGCCGGGCATGGCCCGTATTTCACAAACCGAGTCCGCGCTGCATGAATGGAACGGCAACGCTTGGCGGCATTTTGCCACCACCGATCCGGCGGAGATGGCGGCCATGGAACGCCAGATGGCCCGGTTGAAGAGCGAGTCGGAAACCGCCCTGAAAGGGTACGCCGGCACCATCACCATGGATGAGGACCGCAAGCTGTTCGCGCAAATCGGACCGGCCATGGGCGAATACTTTGTCAGCATGAACCTCGCGTTGGAGCTGAGCCGCGGCCTGAAGAAGCCCGAAGCCGTGGCGCAAGGCATTTCGGCCACCCGCCAGTTTTCTGTCCTCCGGGACGTGTTGCACGCCACCTCGGACTGTGTCCAAACGGAGACATAGGTAACACATTAGACCGGAGACATCGGTAACACTTTTCAGGAGAGCCGCCGGGGGTCTGGGGTGATTATAGGGGAGCCGGGGGCTGGGCGGGGAGCAGGCCGAGGCGGCGTCTTAGGTGCA
>JAPKYZ010000068.1 GCA_026394055.1 Acidobacteriota bacterium | reverse complement strand
TCTTCTCACGCTTTGAAAAGCTCGACGTCGTCTTCGTGGCTTTTCTCTGCTTCGCGCTCATCGTCGAAGCCCTCCGCGTAGTGTGAACACGCCCTAGTTACCAGGGCTCCAATGCCGGCCCGCGCAGCCGCTTGTGGCCGCGCTAGCGCCGTGCTCCGACTCTTATGCAAAACGATGACAAAATCCAGCCCGCAGGCGCTGGACAACACTGCCCCCAATAACCTCCCAGTGATTGTATTCCCATTTGCGGCTTATTGCAGACTCAGCCCCTCATTACGACATAAGTGGGACCTTATCTGGCTTGGTGGGCACCAACGAATGAGGTCCCGGTGCGGCGGGCGCGATGCCACGGACGCTTGCGCTGGCGTTCGTGCTCGTGGGGTGTCCTCCACTAGCCCCCGGTGGGACATAAGCTGCGAGAAATATCCTCGAAGAATCGCGGCGCGCCTCTGGCTTCACCGGCGCACTCCGACAGTGATATCGTTTGTGCATTGATCGCCCGTCGTTGACTCAACCGTTGCAGGAGGTCCCATGCCTTGCCCATCAAGACGCCAGTTCCTATTCACCGCTGCGGGCGCCGCACTCGCCGCAGCCAAACCGGCCTTTGCGGCCAAACGTTCGCATTCTGACTTGGTGCCTCTGGGCAACTCGGGCGTCAAGGTCAGCCGGTTGGCTTTGGGCACCGGCACTTTCTCGGGCCGCGTGCAGCGGGAGCTGGGGCAGCCGGCCTTCACGCGGCTGGTCCGTCATGCCTACGACCAGGGTGTCCGCTTTTTTGAGACCGCCGATGCCTACAACGGCATGCCCATCATGTTGGGCGAAGCGCTGAAGGGCCTGCCGCGCGACAGCTATAAGCTGATGACCAAGTACCGCATCCGCGACACGGATGACCCGAAGGCCACCATCGACCGCTTCCGCCGCGAGCTGCAAACCGAGTATTTCGACATCCTGCTCTTGCACTGCGTCCGCAGCCCCAAGTGGCCGGAGGACACGTTGAAGCTGCAAGACAACTTCTCGGAGGCGAAGCAGAACAAGATCGTGCTCTCGCACGGCGCCTCCGTGCACGGTCTGCAGGGCCTGCGCCAGTTCCCGGCCAACAAGTGGCTGGACGTCGCGCTGTTCCGCACCAATCACGCCGGCATCAAGATGGATTCGATGGCCCTCACCGATACTGAAGATATCGGCAGCGTGGATGAGGTCTTCTCGACCGCCAAAGCAGTGCACAGCCGCGGCGTCGGCGTGCTGGGCATGAAGCTGATCGGCGAAGGCCGGTTCACCACGGCCGATGATCGCGAGAAGGCGATGCAGAAAGTCTTCAAGAGCGGTGTCGTCGACGCCGTCACCATCGGCTTCAAGAGCACCGCCGAAGTAGACGAAGCCATCGAGCGGATGAACCGCGCACTGAATAGTTAGGGGTTCCCGCCAAGGCGCAAAGGCGCAAAGTAAGAAAGAGGTTCTCTTGGCGGCTTTGCGTCTTTGCGGGAGATCTGCTCTGGTTAGTACTTCTTCAAATAGACGTTCTTGAACTCCACCTTCATCGGCGGACCCACGTGCAGTTGCAAGCCAATCAAGCCTTCGAGTGCCCGCTTCTCGATGTCGTCATCGATCATTGCCGCCGTCACATGGCCGTTCAGCACATGCGTCACCAGGTTGCCGCGGGCGATGACGTGGAACTGGTTCCAGCCGTTGATCTTGATGTAGCCCTTTAGCTCATCGCCATCCTGTAGTTGCCCGATCACGCGCGAGTTCTGCCCCGGCGCGGCGTAGGTGAACTGCCCCCGCAGCGCCATAATGCCGCGGCCGCGTTCTTCGTAGAGCATGCCGGTGAAGGTGTTCACAAAGTCCATGTCGGCCTGATAGCCCTTCAGTACCCACTTGCCCACTTCGGGCAGTTCGACGCTGCGGTACTGGACGCCGGAGTTGGTCGAGTTCATCCGGAACTCCAGCTTCAGCTCGAAGTCCTTCGGCTTGTCGCCCCGGTAGATTAGGAACGTGTTCAGCTTCAGCGGATTCTCTTTGGTGGATTCGCCGATGATCGTGTTGTCCTCGGTGCGCCAGAACGTGGGGTCACCATCCCAGTTCTTCAGCGTGCCGTCGAAGATGGACACAAAGCCCGTGTGATCGTCCGCCACCAGCGGATCGGGCATCTTCATGCCGCCCCGCGCGGGACGCGCACCGGGCGCCGGCTGCGCCATCATCAACATCGGAAGCGCGGCCATCATCAACCAGGCGACACGCACACAGAAGGTCAAAAGCATGCCCATATCTTATAGCAGCCCGCCTCATCAATCCATGCGCAGCGTGGTCATCGGATCCACGCGCGACGCCCGCCAAGCCGGCGGCCAAGCGGCAGCCAGCGCCGCCACCGCCACCAGCGCGCAACCCAACCAATAGGCGATGGGGTCCCAGGCGCGTACGTTCATTTGCACGTTGGCCACCAGCAGATGCGCCGCACCCAGGGCCATCACTAACCCGAGCCCCAACCCCAGTGCGGTCAGCCGGAGCGACTGCCTCAGCACCATACGCAGCATCTCAGCCGCCGGTGCCCCCAGGGCGATCCGGATACCAATCTCTTTCTGGCGTTGGCTGACCAGATACGCCATCACTCCATACATGCCGGAGACCGTCAGCAGTAGCGCGATCACGCCCAACAAAGTGCCTACCCAGGAAGCCATCATCAGCGGATAGGTCTGGATGGCCAGCCATTCCCGCAAAGGAACGATCTGCACCGGTACCTCCGGCCACCCGGTTTCGATCGCCCGGCGCAGCGCCTCCGGTGAGCTACGCACCAGCAACACGCGGGCATGTCTGCTTGCGGCGTTGATGGGCAGGTAGAGCAGTGTGGGGTCATCACCTTCCCAGGTCCAGCCACTGATGACATCCTTGGCCACTCCCACGACGATGGCCTCGGCAAAGTCGTCGACATTCCCGATGAATGGGCGTTGAACGCGCTGAAAGCGGATGGTCTTGCCCAGTGCTTCCCCTTCCGGCCAGAACTTGCGCGCCGTGGCCTGGCTGACCACAGCCACCGCGGCTCCTGCCTCCGCCTCTTGCCGCGTAAAGCGGCGGCCTTTGACGATCGGGATTCCCAGCACGTCAAAGTACTCGGGCGAGGTGTAGTTGAAGCGGACCGGCATCGCCGCAGGAGCACCCGCGGGCGTCACCATCGTCTCAAACGCTGGGCTGTGCAGCGGCGGCCGAGCCACCACGGCAGCGGCCGGGAACTGCCGGGCAATCTCCTCCCGCGTCTTGGCCTGCCTCACCTCAACCTCCATCACATCCTGAACGCGTATTCCGGTTTCCCGCGCACGGAAGTTGATGGTGTTGCGGTAGAGGACACCCGATAGGATCAGCAGCACCGTGCATACGGTCACTTGGTTGATCACCATCGCGTTGCGCAACCTGGAGGGCCGCCACGTGGAACCGAACTCACCTCGCAGCGCCTGCGTCAGATTCAACCGGCTGGCCTGCAGGGCCGGCAGCAGGCCGAACAAGATGGTGACGGCAACGGCGGCCGCGAGCACAAAGCCCACCACGCGATAGTCAGCTTCAAGCGAATGCAAGCGCACCAGTGGGGCAAACTCAGGCCCCAGCGTGGCCAGCACCAGGCGCTCTCCAAAGACCAGTCCCAACTGCGACACGGCCATCCCCGCCACCCCGGCCAGCAAAGCAATCAACAGGCTCTCCACCAGCAGTTGCCGCACCATGCGGCCCCGGCTGGCCCCCAGCGACAGGCGCACCCCGATCTCGCGCTGGCGTTTGGTCATCCGTGCCAGCAGCATGTTGGCCACATTGGCGCAGGCCGCCACCAGCACCAAACCAAAGGACACAAACACCGGCGCGAAAAGGATCAACAACTGCGGGCTCAAAGCGACCGGGCTGGAGCGCGCTTCCAACTTGGCCCGCACGCTTCGTGGATCCTCATAGATTCCACCCGAGGCCGATTGCACATAGGGAGTGATGGCCTCCTCGGCCCGCACGGGGTCAACGCTGCCCCTCAGCCGCACCAACAGACGGAACTGGCGAGGCTGCGCCGGAGAGAACGGGTCGACGCTTGAGCCCAGCAACCGGTGGGCCATGGTGAACGGTGTCCAGAAATCCGGTGTCGCGCTCTCGGTGCCGGCGTAGTCTTCCGGCATCACGCCAATCACCTCAAATGGTGCGCCGTGCAACATCACCTTGTGCCCGACGATGTTCGGGTCTTGCCCGAACTTGGTCACCCAAGCGGTATGGCTGAGGACGAGGTACGGGTCGGAATCGGGCCCGGCCAAATCATCCGTGAAGGTCCGGCCCAGCTGTGCCGGCCGGCCCAACATTTCAAAATAGTTCCCCGACACTATCAGCACGGAGTAGCGTGGCGTACCAGGAACGTTGGTGTAGGTCAGTGCAGCCACATCGGACAAGACATCGCTTCGCCGTCGCAGGTCGCCAAACTCACGGAGGCTAAATTCCCAGCTCCCGCCTGACGGCGCCGTCCGCCGCAGCATATGCAACTCACCGGAATCCTTCACCGCAAACGGACGCAGTACATAGGCGTTGAAGACCGTGAACAGAAGCGTGTTGAGCCCCAGCCCAACGCCCAAGGTGAGCACGGCGGTGGCCGTAAACAGCTTGCTGGAAGACAAGCCGCGCCAGGCGTAGCGCAAATCCTGCGCCAGTGAGTCCAGCCAAACCCAGTTCCAGGCTGCCCGGCCTTGCTCCAGCGTCGAAGCGACGTTGCCCACCCGGCGTCGGGCCTCCCAACGAGCTTCATCCGCGTTGCGGCCTTGACCAAGCAGTTCGTCCTCGATCATCTCCTGGTGAATGCGGAGATCCTCCGCCAGGTCTTGCTCCAACTGGTGGCGCCGACGCCAATGGAGCCAACGATTCCACCACCTCACGCGGCACCCATCACGCGGCCGATGGCGTCGACCACAAAGTCGAAATTCCGGACCTCTTCCGCCAGCCGCTTCCGTCCGGCCGGAGTGATCTGGTAGAACCGGGCGCGGCGGTTGTTCTCCGATACGCCCCACTCCGCCGCCACCCAACCGTTCACCAGCAACCGTTGCAGAGCGGGGTAGAGCGAGCCTTCACCAATCTTCAGCGCATCGCCTGAGACTTGCTGGATGTGCTGGGCGATGCCATAGCCGTGGTTGGTCCCTCGCGAGAGTGTCTTCAAGATCAGCATCTCCAGCGTGCCGGGGAGGAAATCTGCGGTGTGTTTTGCTTCCATCGATTGTCGATACAAGTGTGCGGTAACTCCCATCGATTGTCAATGGGTCGAGTACTAGGCATTTTTTGATCCCGTTTGCGCGCGCTTTCCGCGTATCGGGTTGAGGGAAGAAAGAACCGGTTACCCCCGTGGCCGGCCCCGCTGCGCGCGGAGATGGCCGATCGTCACCGTCCGATTTCGCTCACACTCCAGAGGCGAAAAGGGCGGCGGCCATTTCCGCGGAGGAGATGGAGATGGTACCCCAGCCGTTGCGGGGGCTCTCCATCTGCGCAGCCGCGCAGTAATGAGGGAGCAGTAGTGAGGGAGCAGTGGTGAACGAGCAGTGGCGAAGGGAAAGGAGCTCGCACATTCCGCAGCCGAACCGTTTTCCCCTTGCGTCGAAACTGGTCCGCGTCCACAATCAAGGGAGAGGCGGAGAGGTGGACAGCAACCCCGGCCAAGTTGTTCCTGATCAAGTCACAGTGCTGCTGGAGCGGTTGGCGGCGGGCGACCCAGCGGCCTCGCCCCGGCTGATCCCGCTGGTCTATCGTGAGTTGCGTCAGATCGCCCAACGCTGCATGCGGCGGGAACGGCCGGACCACACGCTGCAAGCAACGGCGCTGGTCCACGAGGCGCTGATGAAGCTGGGCGGCCAGCGCGTACCGTTCAAAAACCGGGCCCACTTCTTCGGCGTCGCGGCCAGCCTGATGCGCCGGTTCCTGCTGGACTATGCGCGGGAACACCGGGCGATGAAGCGCGGCGGCGACGCGGTGAAATTGGAACTGGAAGATGGGATGGTGGTCAGCGAGGCCCATCTGGAAGAGATCCTCGATCTGGACCGTTGCCTGAACCGTCTGGCGCAAGTAGATCCCGAGCAGAGCCGCTTGGTGGAACTACGCTTCTTTGCCGGGATGACGGTGGAAGAAGTGGCGGAAGTGATGGGCATCTCCACCGCGACCGTGAAGCGGGAATGGAGCCACGCCAAGGCTTGGCTGCATCGCGAGATGAGGCAGTCCGGCCAAACACAAGGCAGTGTGAAGATACGGGTGGCCTATGCTGGCTGACGGTACCGGCGCGCAGCGCGCCTGGAACGATGCCAAACGAATCTTTACCGAGGCGCTGGAGGAGCCGGAGAACCAACGACCGGCCTTTGTAGAGCGCGCGTGCGGTGGCGACGAAGAACTCCGGCGGGAAGTGCTGTCCCTGCTCGAAAGCCATCAACAGGCGCAGGGGTTTTGGGAAACACTGCCGTTGCCCTTGAAGGATGCTCCGGTGCCTGACCCGCGCTATGGCGCCTATCGCGTTCTGCGCAAGCTAGGCAGTGGCGGCATGGGCGACGTGTATCTGGCGGAGCGCGCCGACGACCAGTTCCGCAAGCTGGTGGCGCTGAAGGCGATCCGCGCGGAACTGATGGATGAGGACGCACTGCGCCGCTTCCAGAACGAACGCCAGACGCTGGCGGTGCTTAATCACCCGAACATCATCAGCCTGCTTGACGCCGGTACATCGCCCGGCGGTGTCCCCTTCCTGGTGACCGAGTACGTGGAAGGCGAAACGCTGGAGCGGTTCTGCCAGAATCAGCAACTGGATGTGCGCGAACGGCTCCGGCTGTTCCGCGAAGTGCTGGAGGCGGTGCACTACGCTCATCAGAATTTGGTCATCCACCGGGACCTGAAACCGGCCAACATCCTGGTCACGCCGGCGGGCGTTCCCAAACTGCTCGATTTTGGCGTGGCGAAGCTGCTGCGTCCCGAATTTGCGCCGCACATGGGCTTGACGGTCACCCAGTGGCAGCCCATGACCCTGGACTACGCCAGCCCAGAGCAGATCCGGGGCGAGCACGCCACCACCGCCACGGACATCTATTCGCTGGGCGTGATCCTGTACCGGCTGCTCACCGGCCGCCATCCCTACGAACTGAAGAACGGGACGCGGATGGAAGTGGAGCACGCCATCTGCGAGACCAACCCGGAGCGGCCCAGCCGGGCCATGGCGCGTGAAGTCGGTGAGTCCCACCCGGAGCCGCGCCGCATCGGCAACGACCTGGACAACATCGTGCTGATGGCGTTGCGCAAGGAGCCTCACCGCCGCTACGCCTCCGCCCAACACTTCTCCGAAGACATCCGGCGCTATCTGGAAGGCTTTCCGGTACTGGCGCGGAACTCCAGCTTCTGGTATGCGGGCTACAAGTTCCTGGGCCGCCACCGGTTCTCTACCACCGCGGCGGGTGTGTTGCTGGTGATCGCCGGTGCCAGTGGGGTGGTGGCCTGGACCCAGAAACGCGCAGCGGAGCGGCGGTTCGACGATCTGCGCAGCTTTGCCAACTTTGTCATCAACGATCTGGACTCAGCCTTAAAGCAAGGGCCCACACCCGCCCGCGCGGCGCTGGTGACCAAGGGCCTGGAATACCTGGATCGCCTGGCCGCCGAACAGCCCACGCCCGCGCTACGCCGCGACCTGGTCACCGGATATCTGCGCATCGGCGAAGTGCAGGGCAATCTCTACGCCGCCAGCTTGGGGGAAACCGCGCAAGCCGCCGCCAGCTTCCGCAAGGCGCTCACGATCGCCACCGGTCTCGATCAAGAGTTCCCCGCCAGTGGCGACGACCAGCGGCGCCTGCAACAGGTCCACGTCAAGCTGGGCCAAGTGCTGAGCGGCACGGGCCAGCGTCAGGAAGCGGTCAGCCACTACGATGCCGCCCTGCGGATCAGCCAACAGCTGCAAGCCCAGCACCCCGCCTATCAGACCCCGCCGGTTGAAACGCAGGTGGAGGATCTCCGGCTGTGGCTCAGCGTCGGGTCGAATCAGCAGAACCTGTTTGATCCCGCCGGCGCCGCCGAGAGCTTCCGCTTCGCGCTTCAAATCGCGCAGAAGCTGCCGGACACTTTCCCCGGCAAGACCAACAGCATTGCGCTCGCGCGGGAGCAGGCCGCCATGGCCGCCGCCGAGGCGGGCCAGTTAACCGGTGCCGAAGAACAGATCCAGTTATCGATCACTGCCTATGAAAAGTCCATCGCGGCCAAACCCCGCCCCGGTTTGCGGCGTACGCTCGCCAAGGCTTACAAGAACCTGGCCCAGGTGCAGAGGTTGCGAGGACGTTGGCCGGAAGCGATCCAGTCCATTCAGCACAGTTTGGCGCTGACCGAGGCGCTGGTGGCCGAGGATCCCCAAAACGAGCAAACCCGCATTGACCGCACGCAGGCGCTGCTGCAAGCGGTCCAACTCCTGCTGGCCGCCAAGCACCCCGCGGAAGCTCGTGACCTGACGCGCCGCGCCGTGGCCCTCATCCAGCCCCTGGTTGAACAGGCGAATCCCGCTTTGCAGGAGATGACCGACTATGCCGAGCTACTGGCCACCACCCCGTTTCAGGAGTTCCAACAGCCGGCCCTGGCACTACGGCTGGCCGAACAGGCGGTGAACCAGACTCACTCGCTGGACCCCAATGCGCTGCATGTGCTGGCACTGGCACTGCGCGCCACCGGTGATCGCGATCACGCCCAGCGTATCGACCGGGACGCCTTGGCGCTGCTGCCGGCCACGAAACCGGGCATGCCGCCCTCAGTGTTTCGGCAACAGTTGGCGCCGGGCGCGCCAACCCACTAGGGCCAGTCCCGCCAAGCTCAGCGACCAGCTGCTCAACTCCGGCGTCAGGATGTAATTTTCCAGGCTGTCGAAGCTGGAGGGGCTCCCCTTGGCGTGGATGTTGATGTTGTGGCGGACCCCAACAACGGCCACCGGCGTAAAGAACGTCGTGTCCTTCAACTGGGTTTTTGCCCCTTGCGACACGGTGAGCTGAATCGGTGTTCCGCCGCACAGCGGCCCCACAAAAGCGACACCCACGCAGCCATCGGTGACGATGGTGGCGTCGCCGGGATCGAGAATATCTTCGAGGCCCCGCAAGCTGCCGGAGGGGTCCCACGTGTAGGCGATCAGGTAGTTCACAAACTGCCCGCTCAACACGCCAAAACCGGGTGACCCCGGAGCCGAGAAGATCAAGCCATAGCGCCCCGGGTTAATGGACGTCGTCACCACAATATCGGTGTCCGCCAGCAAGGACGCACCTCCGCCGAAGCTGACGACGCTAAACGCGAAGTCCTTCGCGGTGATCGGACCCACCATGCACCCGCCCGCACCCAGTGACGCATAAGTGTCCAGCGTATTGCCGGAGATACAAGCAGGAGCAGCGGAGGCGGTGAGCACCGTGGCCGCCATCAGCGCCGCCCAGCGCAAGGTTTTTGCCGCCAGCGGGTAGGAGATCATCATGGTGCTTATTAGCTTACACCCATACGGCCCAATTACAATAGACTAAGTGCCGTACCGATCTATCCGGCAATGCCCTTCAAGACACGGCCGCCCACGTCGGTCAACCGGAAGTCGCGGCCCTGGCTGCGGAAGGTCAGCTTCAAGTGGTCCAAGCCCAATTGATTCAAGATCGTGGCTTGCACGTCATGCAGCTTGATCTCTTCGCTGGCGGGCGAAAAGCCTAAATCATCGCTGGCGCCGTAGGCCACGCCGGGCTTTAAACCGCCACCGGCCATGAACAGGCTGAACGAATCGATGTGGTGATTGCGGCCGATTTTGCCCTTCTCCCGCACCTCGCCCATGGGCGTGCGCCCGAATTCGCCACTCCAGATCACCAGCGTCCGGTCCAGCAGTCCGCGCTGCTTCAAGTCCTTGATCAACGCCGCCGCCGGCTGGTCCACTTCCTTGGCCACGGCATCGAGAGGCTTCGTGATGTCGTCGTGGTGGTCCCAATCGGTGTGATAAAGCTGCACGAAGCGTACGCCGCGTTCGACCAAACGCCGGGCGAGTAAACAGTTATTGGCGAAGGACGGCTTGCCCGGCTCAGCGCCGTACATCGCCAGCGTCTCCTTGCTTTCGGCGGCCATATTGATCAGGTCCGGACCGCTTGATTGCATGCGGAACGCCATCTCATACTGAGCGATGCGCGTGGCCACTTCACTGTCGCCCGTCTCATCAAGCGTCATCTGGTTCAAGTCCCGCACCACGTCGAGCGTCTGCTTCTGCTCGGCCGTCGAGACTCCGGGCGGGTTCGACAAGTTCAAAATCGGGTCGCCCGCGGAACGCAGCGGCACGCCTTGGTAAGAGGTCGGCAGAAAGCCGCTGCCCCACAATTGCGCGCCACCGCGCGGTCCGCGCGGGCCCGACTGCAGCACCACAAACCCGGGTAGATCTTTCGATTCGCTCCCGATGCCATAGGTCACCCAGGAGCCCATCGAAGGCCGCCCGGGCCGGAAGGAGCCGGTGTTCGAGAACAGCTTGGCCGGGCCATGGTTGAAGTTCTCGGTGGAGACACCATGCAGCACCGTCAAGTCATCCGCGATCGACCCGATGTGCGGCACCAGATCCGAGAACCACTGCCCGCTCTGGCCGTACTGCTTAAAGGTCCGCCGCGTGCCCAGCAGTTTGGGCGTCTCTTTTGAGAACGTATCCATGAAGGCAAACCGCTTGCCCTTCAATATCTCCAGCGGCGTCGGCTGCCCATCATGCTTCACCAACTCCGGCTTGTAGTCGAACAGCTCCAGATGGCTGGGGCCGCCCGCCATAAACAGGAAGATCACGCGATCAGCCTTCGGCGCAAAGTGTGGCCTCTTTTGCCCGAACAGCGATTCGGCCATCATCGACGCCAGCGCCGTCTTGGCCAAGCCCACGCCGCAATCACGGAAGAAGTGCCGCCGCGTGCGGCCGGCCAGTTGATGTTGCAAGATCTGTTCCGGTGTCACTAGTGCCTACTCCCGCGTCATGAATTCATCCAGGTTTAACAGGGCCCGCGCCGCTGAGGTCCACAACGATAGCTCGCTGATCGACGGCTCAGAATCGCGGCGTTGGGCGAGGAAGCGCAGGAACCGCTCACTCTCCGCGGCTCGAGGTGCGCGCTGCAAGGTCAGCTGGTAGCCGTGGCTCAATCGGGCGGTGTCGCTGGGCGCCCCGGATTCATTGACGATCCGGCGAGCCAGGGCGGTGGCGAACTCAAACGACGCTTCATCGTTCATCAGCGTCAGCGCCTGCAACGGCGTGTTCGACCGGACCCGCCGCGTGCACGTGACGCTCGCGTCCGGTGAATCAAATACCGTCAACCCCGGATGCGGAGCGGAGCGCTGGATAAACGTATAGAGCCCGCGGCGGTAACGGTCTTCACCCGGGCTCACCTTCCATTCGCGCTGCACCTGCGTGTTGCTGTTGGCGCCCGGCGGCAGCGGCGGGTAGACACTCGGGCCGCCCACTTTGCGTGAGAGCAGGCCGCTTGAGAGAAGCGAAGCATCACGCACGATCTCGGCATCCAGGCGCAACCGGTTCTGCCGCGCCAGTAGCCGATTGTCCGGGTCAACCGCCGTGGCCTCGGCCCGGTTTCGCGAGGCCTGCTGATAGGTGGCGGAAGTGACGATCAAGCGTAGCAGCGCCTTCTGGCTCCACCCGCGCTCCATAAACTCGATCGCCAACCAGTCGAGCAGCTCAGCATGCGTGGGCTTGTCACCCTGAAGGCCAAAGTCGTTCTCCGTGTCCACAAAGCCCTTGCCGAACAACTTCTGCCACGTGCGGTTGACGGTAACGCGGGCGGTGAGCGGATTCTCCCGATCCACCAGCCATTGCGCAAAGTCGAGCCTGTTGGGCTTGCGGCCTGCCACCTTCAAGGCCGGCAACACCGCCGGAACGCCCGGTTCCACGCGGCTGCCGTGACGAGTGAAATCACCACCCAGGTGGATGTAGCTTTCGCGCGGCGTGGGCAGCTCCTGCATCACCATCGTTCGCGGCAGCTTTGGCTTCTTGCGGCGCAGTTGATCCAGCTCTTTGGCGATGGCCTTGGCTCCTTCATCCATCTCCGGGTTGCCGACCACTGACTCCAGATACTTGCGCTGGCGCGTTTCGCCATCAATCACGGCCTGTTGCCAGTCCGCAAACGCTCTCTTCTCGGCTTCATTTCCGATCTCCAAAAATGGCTTGTTGAACAGCTTGCGGTCGGCCTCTTTATCCACTTCGTCCACATTGTTCAGGAAGGCGAAGATCTGGTAGAACTCGCGCTGCGTCACGGGGTCGTACTTATGGTCATGGCACCGCGCGCAACCGAGCGTTAGGCCCAAGAATGCCGCCCCCGTGGTCTGCACCCGGTCAGCGACGGCCTCGACGCGATACTGCTCAAAGTCGATGCCGCCTTCGTAGTTGCTCGGCGTGTTGCGGTGGAAGCCCGTGGCGATCAATTGATCGGTGGTGGGGTTGGGCAGCAGGTCACCGGCGGTTTGCTCCACCACAAACTGGTTGAACGGCATGTCGCGGTTCAGCGCGTTGATCACCCAATCCCGGTACATCCAGATGTCGCGCGGGGCGTCGATCGTGTAGCCATCGGAATCGGCATAGCGCGCGATGTCCAGCCAGTGGCGCGCCCACCGTTCGCCATAGTGCGGGGAGGCGAGCAGCTTGTCCACCAACCGCTGATACGCATCGGGCCGCGTGTCGGCCAGGAACTCACGAAGCTCGTAGGGTGTGGGCGGCAGGCCCGTCAGGTCCAGGCTCACCCGGCGCATCAGCGCCGCGCGATCCGCCGGAGTTGACGGGGCCAGCTTCTTCTCTTCCAGCTTGGCCAGGATAAACGTATCCACCGGATTGCGGGCCCAATCCGCTTTCGCCACTGCGGGCGTGGCCGGGCGGCGCACGGGCTGGAACGCCCAGTGGTTGCTCTGGCGGCGCTTGGCCTTGGCGAACGTCTCCGGCACCGGCAGCCCTTGCGTCACCCACTGTTCGAGAATGGCAATCTGCTCCGGCTTCAGCTTGCGCCCCGGCGGCATAGCGAGGCCCTCTTCATGGCGGACCGCCTTCAAAATGAGGCTCTGCAAATCGCCCGGCTTGGCTCCCGCGCCCCGATTGCCCCCAGCCAGCAGCGCTTCCTTGGAATCAAGCGCGAGCCCGCTGTTCATGGTCGACACCGAATGGCAGGCCAGACAGTTGCTACGCAGCACCGGCCGCACCTGAGCCTCAAAGAACGCCGCGCCATCGGCGGCTGGTGGCGCACTGGCCGGTTGCGCGTGAATCGCCGGGAGCAGCGCCGTTACCGCCACCGCCAACATTGGCCAAGCCTGCCGGCGCATCGCATGCTGCACGAATTGCATCTGACCATGCTATTCCAGCCGTTCGCCGGACGCTAGGGGCGGTTCTGCCGGCCGCAACTGCCCCAGTCGCAGAGCAACCAGGAGGCAGGATCTGCTCTAGACTGAATTCAGAGGTGCCGCCCATGGAGATTCCGAAAAACGACCCCATGAGCAACGATCCCCGCTACAACTTCTACGCAACGCCCACGATCGAGGAGATCATCGAGCAGCAGGGCAAGAAGCCCATCACCGACCTCAGCGTTCTGCTGGGCGATTTCTGGCCGGACGACGAACGAATCGAGGACTTTCTAGCTGCCTTGCGTGAGTGGCGTGGACACGGGAAGGCTGACAAAGCGGCGTGACCGTCGTGGTCGATACGGATGCGCTGGCGTTCGTCTTCAAACGGCCCGCAGCCTAGTTCCAATGGGTCTTCGGGCCGGATACACTAATCAACCATGATCACCCGCCGTGAACTGCTACCCGCCTTGGCGGCTGCCCTCCAGAAAGACCGCCTGGCTGAGGCAGAGAAGCTGATTGCTTCAAGCGGCGTGGAATCCGCCGCGCTCCTGGTCCGGCAGGACCAAGCAGAGCACGTGTTCGCGCATGGCAAGGCCAAAGTGGAGACGCCGTTCCTGATCGCCTCCATCACCAAGCCCATGACCGTCGCCGCCGTGCTGGAGGTGCCGGGCTTGAAGTTGGATGCGGCGGTGAAGCAGTACATCCCGGAGCTGGTGCATGAGAAGATCCTGGTGCGGCACCTGCTGACGCACACCTCGGGGCTGCCGGACATGGTGCCGGACAACACGGCCCTCCGCCAGCGCCACGCGCCGCTATCAGACTTTGTCGCGGGCGCATGCCAGGCGAAGCTGCTGTTTGAGCCGGGGACGCGCGTCAGCTACCAGAGCATGGGCATCCTGCTGGCCTCCGAGATCGCCCAGCGCGTGACGAAGATGCCGTTCCGGGATTGGCTCCGCCAGCGTGTGTTTGCGCCGCTCGCGATGAAGGATACTTCGCTCGGTCTCGGCGGCCGCCCGGTGAGCGCGATGGCCCGCTGCGAAGTGCCGGAGGTGACGAGCTTTGACTGGAACACCCCCTACTGGCGCGACCTCGGTGCCCCCTGGGGCGGCGCGCACTCCACCGTCCGCGACATCGCGCGCTTCATCGAAAGCTTCCGCTCGCAGCGGCGTGAGATGGTGACGCTCCAAACCGCCGGTTTGAATGAATCCTGGGGACTCGGCTGGGCGCTGAACTCCCAACCCAACGCCGCCTCCCGCTTCGGCCAGACCTGCTCTGCTCAGACGTGGGGCCACTTCGGCTCCACCGGCACGGTCACCTGGCACGACCCGGCCAAACACCTCACCTGCGTCCTGCTCACCACCCGCCCGGCCGACACGTCGCGAGCGCAGTTGTTGGGCCCGGTCTCGGATTTGGTGGCGCGGGCGGCGTAGAGTTGCGGATCTCTTCGGGCACGCTAAACGAAGTAGCCTGGCTGCAGCTTGAATAACTCACCGAGCTTCCGGGCATGGTCCGCGCTGATCGGCCGCTTGCCATTCAGTGCTTCGTTGACGTGGCTACGTTGCCCAAAAACTGGCAGCAGATCGGACGCGGATCGGTCGCCCTGCTCCATGAGGAAGCGCAATTTCTCCGCGGGCGTACTGCTGTCCGGCGGAAGCGCGTGGCGGCGGTCATAGTCTTGGAGCAGAACGCCGAGCAGTTCCTTCAGCCGCTCTTCGGCCACCGTCTTCCGGCGCTTGCGGAAGAGTTCGCCGAATCGCGCATGGAGAACGTCGTATTGATCCTCGGAGTCGATCTTCGTGGGAACTACTTCCACCAACAATTCTTCGTAGGTTGCGGTCGCCATCAGAAGGTCTCCCTGTCGTACTGCTCGTGAGTCATCACGGAGTCGATGAATAGCTCTTGCTTGTTGAAATCGATCACTGTCGCTAAGCGATACTTGTTTCCACCAAGGTTAAAAAGCGTCACTCCGCTCGCCGTATAGTCGGCCGACGCAAAATCAGCCTTTAGATCAGCGAGATGCCGCCATTTAGCATGCGTGAAGACATCCAACAGTCGCGACAACGGTTTCCGCGCATCGGGATGCTTCCGGGCGAACCGTTCGGCTAATGCCGTACCGTAAACCGTCACAATCGATGTTCCCTGATATGGGAATTCTTGTCAAGCGTACTCGAAGTTAACCGAGAGCACCCTACCCCAGCTTCAACCGCCGCACGTCAATCTTCTTCAGATCCCACTCACCCAGGCCCAGAGCGCCCGCCATCTCGACATGCTCCGGCTGCTTGCGCACGAAGGTGGAGAACTTGTCGGGCAGCTCATCAGCCAGCTTCAGTCGGCCGACAGCGAGGCGCTTTTCGTCGAGTTCCTGCCAGCCGATGTGGTCGAGCGCCACCGGGTCCGATGCGAAGAACATCGTTTTGTGCTCCCACACGAACTGGGGCCGCGCGGAGGGGCCGCCATGGTAGAGCGCCTTGATGCCGTCCATGATGTGCAGCACGGCTTTGTTGCGGATGGTCGGAATCGAAACCACGGCTGGGATGAAGGCGCCGCAGGCGTTAAGCGAGGCGGTGGAGTGGCTGCGGCTGACGTTGTTTACCAGGCCGTGCGACAGGTTCTTCAGTGCCAACGTGACGCCAGCCGACTGGTGATCCTTCAGCAGCGGCAGGTTGATCAGCTTGTTCACTTCCTTGGTGATGAACTTCGACGCGAAGCTGCGGCGCGCGCCGGGGTGCTTCAGGTCGATGTCGGGCCGGGTGAGCGCCATTTCCATGTAGTGGTCTGGATCATAGCCGGTGACGTTGGGCGTGTTCGCGTACATGTCCAGCTGGATCTCGTCGTACTTCGGCGCGGCATTCAGAATGCGGACGCCTTCGGGCAGCCACTTGTCGAAGCCGGCCTGGAAGAACTGGTCGCGGTAGCGGTCGTAGGCCACGATGTCGCGACGCTTGACGCCCGCAGCTTCGAGACCCGCGATCACTTCGCGCACCACCGTCGCATCGGAGATCACATGCGGCTGGCCCACCGGGTTCAGCTTGATCCCCACCACATCGCCGGGCTGGACAAACACCTTCCAGGCGGACTGCCAATCCGGCGCGCCGGTCAGCTCCATCATGCCGCGGCGCATCATCTGCTGCACCGGTTCAGCCTGATACTGGCCAGAGATGATGGACCCGCCATGGTTCACGCGGACCACGCGGCCACGGTAGGGGCCGGGCATCGCCAGCTTCGATGGCGCCTGTTTGGCCGCCACCTGGGCGCCTTCCATCAACTCGCGCACGGTGAGCGCGCCCACTAAACTTTGCAGTACCTGACGCCGGTTGGAGAGCATGAAACGAGTATAATCCGCCTATGGCCAACGGGATTCCCACTCGCGTTTTGGGGCGCACCGGCGTCTCTGTTTCCGCCCTCTGTTTGGGGGGCTGGCATATTGGCGCGGTAAAAGAGGAGCCGGAGGCGATCCGCATCATGCATGCCGCGATCGATGGCGGCATGACGTTCTTCGACAATGCCTGGGACTACCATGACGGCCACTCGGAAGAAGTGATGGGCAAGGCACTGTCCGTCGACGGCAAGCGTAAACAGGTCTTCTTAATGACCAAGAACTGCGAGCGCGACTATGCCGGGTCGATGAAGTGCCTCGACGATTCGCTCCGCCGCTTGAAGACCGATCACCTGGACCTGTGGCAGTTCCACGAATGCGTCTACGACAACGACCCGGACTGGATCTTCGAAAAAGGCGGCATGAAGGCCGCGCTCGAGGCCAAGAAGGCAGGCAAGGTCCGCTTCATCGGCTTCACCGGCCACAAGGACCCGCGCATCCACTTGAAGATGCTCTCGAAGCCCTTTGATTGGGACAGCGCGCAGATGCCCAACAACGTGCTCGATGCGTTCTATCGCAGCTTCCAGAAAGAAGTGATGCCCAAGTGCCTGGAACGGCACGTCGGCATCATCGGCATGAAAGGCCTGGCCGGCGGACACCCCGAAGGCCGTTTGATTTCTCACATGGGCTTGACTGCGGAGCAGTGTTATCGCTACTGCCTCAGTCAGCCTGTCACTACCCAAGTGGTCGGCGTCACTTCCATGGCGCAGCTCGAAGCCGACCTGAAGCTGGGCCGCGAGTTTAAGCCGATGACGACGGCCGAACTGCGCGCCTTTGAAGCCAAAGTGAAAGACGAGGCGGGAGACGGCCGCCACGAACTTTTTAAGTCGACCAAGGTGTTCGACGGACCCCACCACCGCCGTCAACATGGATTTGCTGAGGGAGACTAACATGATCAACCGTATTCGCCTGGCCGTCGCGGCTTCGGCCGCGGCGCTGCTTTGCGCCACCGCACTGGCCCAGACCACCTACCAAAAGCCGCCCAAAGCGATTCTCGATGTGCTGAATGCGCCGCGCCTGCCCCAGGTGTCGCTCAGCCCCGCCAAGACCCACATCCTGCTGCTGGACACGGTGGCCAACCCGTCGATCGCCGATCTGTCGCGCCCGATGCTACGGCTGGCCGGTCTGCGTATTGACCCGGGCTCGAATGGCCCGCACTTGACGGCCTACACCACTGGCGTCTCCGTGCAGTCTCTCGCCGGTGGCGCAGCGACTCGCGTGGCCGTCCCGGCCAATGCGCGCCTCCATGCGCTCTCCTGGTCACCCGATGGCAAGCTGGCCTCCGTCGCCAACGCCACGGAAACGACCACTGAGCTGTGGGTGCTGGACATCGCCACGGCCAAGGCCCGCAAGATCGCGGGCGTGGCGCTGAATGGCGTGCTGGACCCGATCAGCTGGATGCCGGACAACAAGACGCTGCTCGTCGCCACCGTTCCCGCCGGGCGCGGCAAAGCACCGGTCGCTCCGGCCACGCCGCTTGGTCCCAAGATTCAAGAGAGCACCGGCAAGGCCGGCCCCACGCGCACCTACCAGGACATGCTCACCAGCAGCTACGATGAGCAGCTGTTTGATTTCTATGCCACCGCGCAACTCGCGCTGGTGGACGTCGCCACGGGCAAGGTGACACCGGTGGGCAAGCCGGGCATCTACAGCACCATCTCGCCTTCACCCGGCGGCCAGCACTTCCTGCTCACGCGGCACTACAAGCCGTACTCGTACCTGCTGCCTGTCCAACTGTTCACGCGCGACGTCGAAGTGTGGGACTTGAAGGGCTCGCTCGCCTACACCGTGGCGAAGCTGCCGCTGGCCGAGCGGGTGCCGATCGAAGGCGTGCCCACTGGGCCGCGGAATGTGAACTGGCAGCCCTCGCAGGCGGACACGCTGGTCTGGGTGGAGGCGCTGGATGGCGGCAACCCGAAGGAGAAGGTGCCGCATCGTGACCGCGTGCTCTCCTACAGCCTGTCCGCTAAAGCCGCTCCGGCGGAAGTCGGTAAGACCGAGAATCGCCTGCAGGGCGGCTTCTTTGGCGGCGGCGGGATCATGTGGCTCGAAGACGGACGGCTGCTGGTCTCCGACTACGACCCCCGCAAGCGCTGGACCCGCACCATGCTGGTCGAAAAAGGCGGCGCCACCAAAACCGTCTTCAACCGCAACATCCAGGACCGCTACAAGGACCCCGGCCAGATCCAGATGAAGACGCTCGCAAGCGGTGGCCGCGTCGTGGATGTCGCCGACGGCCAAGTACTGCTGAAAGGCGATGGCGCTTCACCGCAGGGTGACCGGCCCTTTGTCGACCGGATGTCGCTGGCTACCTTGAAGACCGAACGGCTGTTCCAGTCGGCTCCGGATAAATATCAGGAGCTGATCGGCGCGCTCGACAAGGAAGGCAAGCGTCTGCTGATCCGCAGTGAGAGCCCCACCGAGCCGCCGAACTACTTCATCCGTGATGCGGCCGGCAAGCTGACCGCGGTCACCAACTTTGCGGACCCGTCGCCGCAGCTGCGCGGCATCAAGAAGCAATTGGTCACCTACAACCGCCCGGATGGCGTGCCGCTGTCGTTCACGCTCTATCTGCCGCCCAACTATCAGCCCGGCAAGCCGCTGCCGACGGTGGTGTGGGCGTACCCGCGCGAGTTTAACGATGCCGACACGGCGGGGCAAGTCTCGGGCTCCCGCCAGCGCTTCTCGACGCTCACCGGCTATTCGCACCTGTTCTTCCTGCTCGATGGCTACGCCGTGCTCGATGAAACGGCCATGCCGGTGGTGGGTGATCCGGAGACGGTGAACAACACCTACATCGACCAGATCGTGGCCAGCGCCAAAGCCGCCATCGACAAGGCGGTGGAGATGGGCGTCACGGACCGCAACCGCGTCGGCGTGGGCGGCCACAGCTACGGCGCCTTCATGACGGCCAACCTGCTGGCCCATTCCGATCTGTTCCGCGCGGGCATCGCCCGGAGCGGCGCGTACAACCGGACCTTGACCCCGTTCGGCTTCCAGAGTGAGCGGCGGACGTTGTGGGAGGCTTCCGACATCTATCTAAAAATGTCGCCCTTCATGTTCGCCGACAAAATCAAGGAGCCCATGCTGATGATCCACGGGGAGGCGGATAACAACCAAGGAACGTTCCCCATCCAGTCGGACCGTATGTATCAAGCGGTGCGTGGCAACGGCGGCACCGTGCGCCTGGTCTTCCTGCCCTTTGAATCCCACGGCTATTCCGCGCGGGAGACGATCGAGCATGTCTTATCGGAGCAGATTGGCTGGTTTGACAAGTATGTGAAGCGCGCCGGAGAGCTTACCTCGCAGGCCGGAGGGCAGTAGGCAAAGGCGGCCGGGGAAAATCGGAGCGGGGACGAATGTTTTGGAAGGAGATCCGCATTCATGTCGAAGAGACTGATTGATGACCACCTCCAACCCACTCCCCGCCATGGGCCTTTGGACCGGCTATTTAGTTGGCACCGATGCCAAAGTGCGCCCGCTACAGATGGCGATTAACCTGGACGGCGCGGCCGTCCGTGGTGAATTCTCGGTGGCCGGACCCTCCGGCGAACCAGGCTTGTTGACCTTTGAAGGCACCTTTGCCGACGGTGTGCTGACCCTGATCGCCGCACTGCCGCCAGGCTTGGCACGTGAACCAGCCAATATCACGTTGAAGCTCCAGTTCACGATCTTCGGCTCCAGCCAGGCACTCTATGGCGTGGCTGAGCCATCCGCGGAATTGCAGTCGGTGCAAGTCGTTCGTGCGATGCCCGTCCGTGCCGTGGTGATGCTGACGCGCGATGAGCCGCGGGTCGGGTTGTCCGCTGATGTCGGCCCGGGTAACTGGGACAGTCCCGAATAGGCAGCCTCTTTATGTTGCTGGCGGAGGCGCGGGCGCATTCAGCCTCGTTGGCGGATGACTTTGTCCGCCGCAGCTTGGCCCTCGCCTCCCTAGAGCGCCGGAGTGACTTTCTGTTGGCGGCATACCGCATCCGCGGTGAAGCTGCCTTATCCGCCTTGCGTGCCCGAACGGACAGCGCCATCTGGAGCGCCGGCCGCCGATGGACTTCGCCCGCCGATGACCAGCGGATGTGGGGCACCGCTGCTTTCGGTAGCTTTGCCGCGGGCATGATCGGTTCCGCGATGGGGCTCGATCGAGAGACACTGGAAGACGTGCGGTTACTCGGCGCGCGAATCAATATCTTCGTTAGCTTGTATGATCACGTATTGGATAGTGGTGTACCAGCTGCGGAGATCCTATCACCGGACTTTGAGTCCGGCAGCCGCTTGCCGCTGATCCCTCATCTTATCCGTGGCCTGTTTGTTGAGGCGGGCCGCAGCCGGATCCTGATCGAGGCGATGCAGCGGATGGCCAGCGGTGAGAACCGGTACCGGAGCCTGCCCGAGGATGTTCTTCCCTGGCGTCGAAAGAATGGCCTGATCCCGGTGGTCATGGCCTTGGCCGCCTTGGGCCGGGCCGGTGGACAAGTGGTTCCCCTACCGGTGCTCGCACACTGCTACCGTTTGGGAATGTGGGCTGGCTGGCTGGATGATGTCTGCGATCTCGAACCGGATCTGCGGGAAGGGCAACCCAATCGCGTCGCCGCGGAACAGTGGCGCGATGCCCAGCCGTTAATCCGGCTCACCGACCGGCTGCTCCACTGGTGGCGTGCGCGTGTATCCCAGCCGGACTTAGTGGATACGTTCTTCTACTGTGCAACACGCGAAATCCAACGCGCCCGATCGGTGGCCCTATGACTACACTTCAGTCGCCCCGTCCTGGTTTCTTTTGGATCGCCTGCCTGGTGGCCGGCGCCGTCTTGGTGCTCCAGTTGTGCACCATTGGCATCACACTAACCGGCCGCAGCCGCGCCGCCTCTTTGGGCGTGTACTGGATGCCGGCGGGAGATGGCTGGGTGGCCTCCAGCCTGGAACCCAACTCAGCCGCCCACGGCAAGATCAAGAAGGGTGATCAACTGATCGCGGTCGATGGTGATATGCGGGCCGCATACCGGGGCGTTGACCCCTACCGCATGGGCTTTCGGGAGGATCGCCCGGTGATGCTGTCCCTGGTCCGTCAAGCCGTTCCCCTTCGGGTGGAAGTGATGCCGGTGCGGTCTTCGTTCTCGATTTGGTTTCTCGTTCAGAATCTTACTTTCAGCTTCCTGACGTTGCTGGTGGGCTTGGCCAGCCTGCAACGCCCGCGCTCCGCCACGGCCCGCTGGATGTTCGGCTGCTTTGCCCTGGTAGCGCTAATCTTTTGCCGGCAAACGTTGCAGATGATGGTGGGCGCCTATGAGGGCATGCTGGAGCGGACGGCCGCCTTCCTGATCTACTCCGCCTACCCGCTGCACTTCTGCGCGGCGTTCCAGTTTCTATCGAACTTCCCGGTTTCCCTTCCGCAAGGGCGCTTCTGGTTTTGGGCCCGCACGGCCGTCTGGAGTTTTGGTTTTGCGATGTGGCTGGACAGCCTGGGCCGCAATCTGATCTGGCTGGCGGGGCTGGACCTCACGCGGTCCCAGTTGCTGAGCCCCACTTGGGTACAGCTCTACGACCTGCTGATCGCTCCGTCGCACTCGATCTTTATTCTGATCACCTACCTGCTGATGGCGGTGGTGTTGATGCGGAATTATCGCGCGCTAAGCAGCGTGGCGGAGCGCCGCCGTATCCGGCTTACCGTGCTGGGCCTGGGGGCCATCGCGGTCGCTTTGTTGAGCATTAGCGTGGTTCGCGCGGTTGCCGGGCCCGCGTCGCCGTGGTTTTTGGTGGGCGAATGGGTGCAGCCCATCCTGGTCGCGCTCGGCCCTCCCCTGCTGGCCTACGCCGTCTTGAAGAATCGCGTCATCGGCGTCCGTTTCGCCATTCGCCGCGGCATCCAGTATCTGTTGGCCTTGAATGTCCTCCGGCTCTTGTTGTTATCGCCCCTTCTCGTGCTGGGTGCCCAGGCAGTCACTCATCCGCCGCAGAGCTTCGGGGGCTTTGTCCGCCAGACTCACTGGGGAACCCATGCCTTCGTCGTCGTGGGCGTAGCTGCCGGCATCTACCTGCGCCGCCGCATCCAGGAATGGATCGACCGCAAGTTCTTTCGCACCGCCTACAGCCAGGAGAAACTTCTGCTCGCCTTGATCGAGCAGGTGAAGGACGCCGATTCGATTACCGAGATCTCGCAGATGGTGGCCCACCAGCTGGATGCGTCACTTCATCCCAAGAGCCTCTACATCTTTTACCGGAAGAGCTCCGGTGATGGCTTCAGCATCGGGTATCCGGAAGATGTCCGCGGCGGGCGGGCTCTGCAGATGCTGATGGAGCGCCGGGTGTTTGAGCGATTGGATAGCAGCACCACCAAGCCTTTCCTGATGTTGCCCTCCGAGGCGATCCTCGCACAGGCGCGTGATGGCCAAAAGGAGCCGGTTGAGGCCAGCGAAGCGAGTCTGGTGGTTCCCATGATCGGGCCCGACCAGCATGTGGTCGGGCTTTTGTGGCTGGACGAGAAGATGTCGGAGGAACCCTACAGTGCCCGTGATCAGGCCCTGTTGCAGACCATCGCCGCCCAGATCGGCATGGTCTACGAGAACCTCCAGTTGAAAGAACGTTTGCAGGCGGAGCAGCGGGTCCGGCTAGCCGTGATGGGGCGCCTCGATGCGCAGTCGATGAATCTGCTGAAAGAGTGCCTGATCTGCGGCCGCTGTTATGACCGGACCGTGGACCACTGCACGGTGGATGGATCGCAACTGTCCATGACGGTGCCGGTGGATCGCATCATCGACAAGAAGTATCGCCTGGACCGGCGATTGGGCGCCGGGGGCATGGGCACCGTCTATGAGGCGCTGGACCTGCGGTTGAACCGCGTGGTGGCGATCAAGGTGATGGTGGGGCGCCTGTTCGGCAACCGGGCGGCCCTGCGCCGCTTTGAGCGTGAGGCGCGGACCTCGGCGCGCCTAAGCCACCCCAACATCGTCACCATCTACGATTTCGGCCGCCTGGAGGGTGACGGCGCCTATCTGGTGATGGAGTATCTGCCTGGCCGATCCTGGCGTCAAGAGATCATGGCGGAGCCCATCCGCCCGGCCGCCGATTTGGCCAAGTGGTTTGTCCAGCTCTGCCGCGCCATCGCCGCCGCCCACGCCGCCGGTGTGGTGCATCGAGACCTGAAGCCCGAAAACATTATGGTGACGCCGCAACCGGGAGCCGCGTCGTTGATCACCGTGCTCGATTTCGGTTTGGCCAAGGCGCGGGAGCCGGATCCTGGCGAGCGTCCGCCGGAGGAACAAAACGGCAGCCACAGCTCCTTAACCGCCACCGGCGTGGTGATGGGGACCTTGCGCTACATGGCCCCGGAGCAGTTGGCGGGCCAGGAGGCCGACGCCCGCGCCGACATCTATGCGGCAACGTTGATTCTGGCGGAGACGCTGCTGGGCGCCCTTCCGCCCCGGCTGCGCGAGCTGGATGCCTGGATTGAGGCGAGCCTGACCCTGCAAACCCACCTCGACTCCGGCTGGGACTACCGGCCGCTCGCCCAAGTCCTCAAGCGAGGCCTTGCGCGCGACCCCGGCCATCGCTACCAAACCGCCGCCGATCTGGAGCGCAACGTCCTCCAGGCCGTATCCGGCAACCCCGCCTTCCGGCCCACCCATTTCCCGGTCGGCGGTGCTTTGACCAAGACGATCGGGCAGTAGGCCCGGACTCACAGCCGGGATTGCGCGAACTTCGAGGGGCCACCGGACCGGACCCGTGAAGGATGAAGAGACAAACGAAACAGGAGAGGCTGATCCATGGCGGCGCGCACCATCCTCAGCCCGACCTCCGGCTTCATCCGTGAGGCCGGGTTTACCCACTCGCTCACTCCCGCGCGCAACTGCACCTTTGGCTGCTCCTACTGCTATGTCCCCACGATGCGTCTGCAAGGCGGGCTGCAGCCGGCTGATTGGCAGCGCTGGGGCCAGTTCACGACGTTCAAGGAAAACGCGCCCGAGCTGCTGGCCCGCCAGTTGCGTCCCGAACAGATCATCTACTGCTCGCCACTGGTCGACCCCTACCAGCCTGCCGAAACCGCCGAGCGGCTAGTGCCCCGGCTGTTGGCCGTGCTGGCTGAGCGTCCGCCGCGCCGCTTCGTGCTGCAGACCCGCGGAACGCTCATCCGGCGCGACATCGAGCTGCTGCGGCAAGTGCCGGGCTTGCGGGTCAGCTTCTCGTTGACCACTAATCGCGACGAGGTCCGGCGGCTGTTTGAACCGCACTGCGCCACCTTTGAGCAGCGCCTGGAGACCATGCGAGCGCTCCGCGAAGCAGGCGTGGACGTCTGGGCCACGCTCGCCCCGCTGCTCCCTTGTGACCCGGAGGTGCTGGCGCAAGCCGCGCTCGAGGCCACGGGCCGGGATCTGGTGGGCGATCCGCTGCATGTCCGCGCAGTGAAGCCCCGCGGTGCCACCACACGCGATGCCGCGCTGCGCATCATTGAGCATCACGGCTTTCAGCCGTACCTTGACCCGGCCGCCCAAGCCGAGCTGGTCCAGCGGATCGCGCAAGTGGCCGCCGCGCACGGTCGGCAGTTTCTCACGGGCCCCGCCGGGTTCTCTCTACTCAGCCAGGTGGACTGATTTCCCAGTCAACACAAGCTACCTTCAAAGAAGATGCTCTCTTCTTATTCGCCGATCGATGGCGCCCTGTTGGGCGAAGTCCCCGTAGCCACGCTGGCTGACTATCAGGCCGCCGTCACGCTCGCCCAGTCCACCTTTGAGCGCTGGCGCATGGTGCCCGCACCGCAACGCGGCCAGATGATCCGCGAGATTGGTGAAGAACTGCGGCGGCGCAAGACGGAACTGGGAGCGCTGGTGACGCTCGAAGCCGGCAAGATCAAAGCCGAAGCCGAAGGCGAAGTGCAGGAAATGATCGACATCGTCGATTTCGCCGTCGGCCTCTCGCGGCAGCTCTACGGCCTCTCCATGCACTCCGAACGCCCCGGCCACCGCATGTACGAACAGTGGCATCCCTTGGGCGTCGTCGGCGTCATCACGGCCTTCAACTTTCCCGTGGCTGTCTGGGCGTGGAACGCAATGCTGGCGGCTGTCTGCGGCGATTGCATCATCTGGAAACCCGCTCCGCAGACGCCGGTGTGCGCGCAAGCCGTGCAGGCGATCTGCGATCAGGTGATGGGCCGCTACGGCTTCCCGGCCGTCTTCCAAACGCTGCAAGGCGGTGCCGAGATCGGCGAGCGCATGTCTGATGACCCACGCCTGCCCCTGATCAGCGCCACCGGCTCAACGCGGATGGGCAAGCTGGTGGCTCAGCGCGTGGGCGCGCGGCTGGGCCGCACGTTGCTCGAACTGGGCGGCAACAACGGGTTGATCGTGCTGCCGGACGCCGATCTTGACTTGACGCTCCGGGCTGTGGTCTTTGGCGCCGCCGGAACCGCGGGCCAGCGCTGCACCACGCTGCGGCGCTTGTTTCTGCAACGCGGGATCGCCCCGGCCTTCACACAACGCCTGATCGCGGCCTACGGACAACTTCGCATTGGCGATCCGCGCGAAGCCTCCACCTTGATCGGCCCGCTGATCTCGGCCGACGCCGTTGCCAACATGCAACGCGGCCTGGCCACCATCCGCCAGCAGGGCGGCGAGATCATCTACGGCGGTGATTCGGTCAACGGCTGCTACGTCCAGCCCTGTCTCGTGAAGGCTCCGCACGACCTTCCGGTGATGCGCGAAGAGATCTTCGCGCCCATTCTCTATCTGGTCGAGTTTGACGAGCTTGATCAAGTGATCAACTGGCACAACGACGTCCCCCAGGGTCTGTCATCCGCCATCTTCACGCGCGATCTGCTGGCCGCCGAAACGTTCCTCTCGCCCCGCGGTTCTGACTGCGGCATCGCCAACGTCAACATCGGCACTAGCGGCGCGGAGATCGGTGGCGCCTTCGGTGGCGAAAAAGAAACCGGCGGCGGCCGCGAATCCGGCTCCGACTCCTGGAAGGCCTACATGCGGCGGCAGACCGTTACGGTGAACTGGTCCAAAGAGTTGCCGTTGGCGCAAGGAATCCAGTTCGATCTGTAGCAGCGAATCTCGATCGCTGGCCGGCATGCAAGAGGCCCTCCTGCAAGTCGGGGCTCGGTCCGAAGCTAATCTTGCCGCAGTGCGATCACCGGGTCAATCTGAGCGGCCCGTCGCGCCGGGATGTAGCCAGCCAGCAGCGCTACCACCGTGAGGGCTAGCGACACGGCCGCATACGTCCAGGGGTCCTGGGCGCTGATGCCGTAGAGCATGGTGGATAGCGACCGGGACAAGGCAAACGCTCCGGCGATGCCCAGCACCAAGCCTGCCCCAGCCAGCTTCAACGTCTGGCCCTCCACCAGCCACAGGACATCGCGCATCCGTGCGCCCAACGCGATCCGGATGCCGATCTCCTGGGTCCGCTGCGTCACCATGTAGGAGATCACTCCCGCCAGGCCGATCGCCGCCAGAGCTAGCGCGACCGCCGCAAACAGGCACATCAGCAGCAGCGTAAACCGCCGCTGCGATACGTGCGTCGAAACCACGGCCTCCATCGTCTGCACCGCGTAGACGGGCTGCGCATTGTCGGCAGCTAAGATCGCCCGGCGCACCGGCTCCGCCATGGCGGCTGGGTCACCCGTGGTCCGCGCCACAATCGAAAGCGAAGGCGCGCCCGGCAGGACCCCAGGCTGGTGCAGATACGCGCCGTAGACCTGAACCGGCGTCGGCTTCTCGATATCCACGTTCTTGACATCCGCCACGACACCCACAATTTGCCGCCAGTTGGGCGGGGTGGAGAAACCGATCTCGAGACGCTGGCCGATCGGGTCCTTGCCTGGAAAGTACGTGCGCACGAGCGCTTCATTCACCAGGCACACATTCGCCGACCGCGCGTCATCCGCCTCCGTCAAGAACCGGCCGCGCTTCAACGTAATGCCCATCGTGCGGAAGTAGTCCGGCGACACCGTGAAGAAGTCCGCCAGCGGAGCCGTCGCCACGGTCACCGGCGGGAAGCCCTCAAAGCGCATGATGTAGCGCGGGTTGCCCAGCAGCGGCAGGTCGGTGGAAAAGCCCACCACCTGCACACCCGGTGTCTCTCGGACCTTCGCCAGAATGTCGCGGCCCAACTGGATCTGCAGCGGCACGCTGGGGTTGTATTTGGTGGGCAGCGGAGTCACCCGCATGGTCACCAGATGGTCTGGCTGAAACCCGAGATCCACTTTGGTCACCTCATAGAAGCTGCGGATCAGCAGTCCCGCGCCGGTCAGCAACACCAGCGCCGCCGCCACTTGCGCCACCACCAGCACGCCGCGCAACCCGGTGGGCGCGCTGGACCCGCGGGCCCGCTCCTTCAGCGCGCCATTCAAATTCACCCGCGACAGCCGGAGTGCCGGGAGCAACCCAAACACCAGCCCAGTCAACACCGTGATCCCCAGAGCAAAGCCCAATACGCGAGCATCGATTGCCACCTGATCCAGCCGCGGCAGCGTCGGCGGGGCCAGCTTCTTCAGCGCGATGAATACGCCATAGGCTATCGCCACGCCCGTGACGCCGCCCAGCAAACTGAGCACGGCACTTTCGGTGAGCAGCTGCTGGAACAGCCGCCACCGCTCCGCCCCCAGCGCCGCCCGGACGGCCATCTCCTGTTGCCGCGCCACGCCGCGCGCCAGCAGCAGATTCGCCACATTGGCGCAGCTGATCAGCAGCACAAACGCCACCGCGCCCAGCAAGGCAAGCAGAGCAGGCCGCACCTTGCCAGTTAGGTCTTCCATCATCGGCGTCATCACCAGCAGCTTGTCTTTGGCGAAATCCGGAGCTTCGCTGGCAATCCGGTTTAGGATCGATTGGAACTGCGTCCGCGCCTGTTCCAGCGTTGCGTCAGGCTTTAGCCGCCCGGTCACGAACAAGTTGTGCAAGTCCCGCCGCGTCCGGTCAAAGCCCACAAACGTAGCCGGCGCCCAGATGCGGGATTTGTTGGGGTACTCAAAGCCCGGCGGCAGGATGCCCACCACTTGCCGATCCCGCCCATTCAGGGTGATCTTGCGGCCCAGCAAGCCGGGGTCAGCGCCAAAGCGCTCCCGCCAGAGGCCATGCCCGATGATCACCACATCATCGCGGCCGGGATCCATCTCTTCCGCCGTGAAGGTGCGCCCCAGCACAGGCCGGGCGCCGAAGACATTGAAGAAGTCCACCGTGACCGCCGCCCCCAGATACCGCTCCGGGTCCGACCCCGGCGAGGTGAGGCTGAACGGATTGTTGCGATAAGCGCCCAGCTTCTCAAAAAACTGATTGCCGGCGTAGTAGTCCCAGTAGTTGCCCGCCGGCAACGGGATGCCGTCCGGTCCCCGGGAGGTAAACTTCTCCCGCACCTGCACCAGCCGCCCCGCCTCCTCAAACGGCAGCGGCTTCAGCAGCACGCCGTCAATCACCGAAAACGTCGCGGTCGTGATGCCAATCCCCAACGCCAATGCCAACACCGCCGCCACAGTAAATCCCGGGTTATGCCGCAGCAGACGCGTGGCATAACGGAAGTCTTCGATCGCCAGTAGACTCATGTGCCGCTCATGTTAGCAGCGGAAACGTGGCCGTTGAAAGCAGAATGGGGCGAAAATACGAAGAATGGTGACCCGGGCGAGACTCGAACTCGCGACCACTGCATTAAAAGTGCGGTGCTCTACCAACTGAGCTACCGGGTCGACTTTGGCGGGAGCGCGTCTCTTCCAGGGTACCAAAATAGCGGCCCTCCACCCGGCTCGGCGGGCAATTTCGGGCCAGGGCAGGCTTAAGCGACGATCTGGGGGATCAGTTCGCCCGCCACGTCGGTCAAGCGCATGTCGCGGCCCTGGAAGCGGTAGGTGAGGCGTTTGTGGTCCAGGCCGGTCAGGTGGAGGATCGTGGCGTGCAGGTCGTTCACGGAGACCGGCTGAACGGCGGCCTTGTAGCCGAACTCGTCGCTTTCGCCGATCGTCTGGCCGCCCTTCACCTTCGCCCCGGCCATCCACATCGACATCGTGCCGGGGTTGTGATCGCGGCCCAGGCCGCGCTGAGAAATGGGCATCCGGCCGAATTCGCCGTGCCACACCACCAGCGTGGAATCGAGCAGCCCGTGCGCTTCGAGATCCTTCAGCAACCCCGCAATCGGCCGGTCCACTTCGGCGGCGTGCTTCAAGTGGTTGGACCGGACGTCTTCGTGCGCGTCCCAAGTATCGGTGTTCTGATTGCCCAGGCCGCCGTGATAGAGCTGTACGAACCGCACCCCGCGCTCGACGAGACGCCGCGCCATCAGGCACTGGCGGCCGAATGGCTCCGTGACCGGATCATCAAAGCCGTAGACCTTCTTGGTCGCTTCCGATTCCCGGTTGACGTCCACCGCTTCCGGAGCCGCGCCCTGCATGCGATAGGCCAGCTCATAGGCCGAAATGCGGGCTGCGAGTTCAGAGTTGCCGGGGTTGCGCTCCATGTCCAGGCGGTTCAGTTGGTCGAGCAAGGCCAGCCGCGACTTCTGCTCCTCGCGCGACATCCCGGCCGGCGGATGCAGATCGACAATCGGATCGCCGGAGGAGCGCAGCACCGTGCCTTGATAGGCTGCCGGCATGTAGCCCGCGGTCCAGTTCGCTGGGCCACCGAAGGGACCGCCGCGGGCGTCGTAGATCACCACAAATGCAGGCAGGCTCTGATTTTCCGTGCCCAGGCCGTAAGTGAGCCAGCTGCCCATGCTGGGGTAGCCCATGCGGATGACGCCGCTGGCCAGTTCATAGTGCGCCTGCACGTGATCGTTCGATTTTCCCCATACGCTGCGGATGACGGTCAACTGATCGGCATGTCCCGCCATGTGCGGAAACAGCTCGCTGATCTCAAGGCCGCTTTGGCCATAGCGTTTCCAGGTGAACGGGCTCGGCATCAGCGGACCCGGATGGCCTTGCCGCACCACGATGTCGCCCTTGCCCGTCATAGGCTGCCCGGCATATTTGTCGAGCATCGGCTTGCGGTCAAACGTATCCACCTGGCTGACCCCGCCCGACATAAACAGCGAGATGACGGCCTTCGCGCGAGGTGCAAAGTGCGGCGCCTTGGCGGCGTACGGATTCTCGGCGTGGAGCAGGGAACTCAGCGCGACACCGCTCAGCCCGCCGCCTGTGCGGTAGAGAAACTCGCGCCGGTTGATGAAGCTAGGCATGTGAGAAAAGTCCCCTATCGCAGATACAAAAACTCGCTGGTGTTGAACAGCACATGCGCCAACCCGGCCAGCTCACCCGTCGCCAGATACTTCAGCGCCAACTCACGTTCGGCCGCCAGCGGAGCCCGCGCCACCGTCGCTTGATAGACCATCTCCACGCGCCGCGCCGGGTCCATTGTCTGTTCGCTGATCCGCGCGGCCAACCGAGCAGCTTGCTTCAGCACAAAGTCATTGTTCAGCAGCGTCAGCGCCTGCGTGGGTACGGTCGTCGTGTTGCGGCGGTTGCAGGTGATGTTCTGGTCCGGCAGGTCGAACACCTCAAACAGAGGGAAGGGCAGGCCGCGCTTGCGATAGACGTAGACGCTGCGGCGCCAGGTCGAAGGGCCATCATCCTGCCGCTCCCAGATGCCGTTCTTCATCTGCGCCAGCGACTCCGGCGGCAGCGGCGGAAAGACGGCGGGTCCACCAAAGGCGCGATTTAACGATCCGGAAGCAGCCAGGATCTGGTCGCGCACCACTTCGGCTTCCAGGCGCTGGGCGCGGAAGCGCCACAAGTAGTCGTTCGCGGCGTCCTTCATCTGATTGCCCGCGTCGTCAAAGCCTGCGCTGCGCTGATAGGCGTCCGACAGCAGAATCGTCCGGTGCAGCTTCTTCACATCCCAGCCGCTTTCGACAAACCTCACCGCCAGCCAATCGAGCAGTTCCGGATGCGTCGGCGCTTCGCCCATCTTGCCGAAGTTGTCGAGCGAGGCCACAATGCCGCGTCCGAAATGGTGATGCCAGATGCGATTGACGAACACCCGCGCGGTCAACGGATGCTCGGGCGCGGTCAGCCATTCGGCCAGCGCGAGCCGCCGGCCGGAGGTGTGGCCGTGGCTGGGCGGCAGCTCAACGGGAGCCTTCACGCTCACCAGCGCCAGTGGGAACCCTGGCGGCACGTCCTCGCCCGGCGGCACTTGGTAGCGTCCCGTCCCACGGTGCAGAAATGATCCTTCAATCGCCGCGCGCTGAACCCCCTTGCCGGGAGCAGGCTCATCACCCGGCCCATCGGGCGTAAACCGGAAGTCGCCATCGGTGATGCCCATCGCCACTGGAATTGGTGCGGGCCGCTGCGCTTCGATCTTCGCGATCCGGTCGAGCAACTGCTGCCGCGCCACCAGCTGCGCTGCCGGCATGATCTTCGCCGCCTCCGCCGAACTGACGCTCGTGGTCCGCAGCACTTGATTAGCGAGCAGCACCTGCCCCGGCGTGCGCTTGTCTTCCGGCACCGCCACGGCGTCCAGAATGTGCTTCGGGAACTTCGCCAACTTGGCGGGCATCAACTGGTCCTTGTACGGCTTCTCGATCGTCGCCAGTTCGAGGCGCACTGCCTTCAGCTGCTGATCCACCTGCTCGTTCGCCGTGCGCCAGCGCTCCGCTTCGTCAGCGGGTACCAGCGGATGGTCCACTTCGACATAGCCCCACAGGATCGACTTGATGCGCTCATAGTCGGCCTTGGCAATCGGGTCGAACTTGTGGTTATGGCAGCGCGCGCACTGGATGGTCAGGCCCATCACGCCCCGGCCCAGCGTGGCGATCATGTCGTCAATGTATTCGCCGCGAAACTCCGGGTTGTCCTTCTCGCGGAAGCCCACCTTGGCATAACTGCGCAGGAAACCTGTGGCGATCAATGTTTCTGGCGTCGCAGGTTCCAGCTCATCGCCCGCGATCTGTTCGCGCAGGAAGCGGTCAAACGGCTTGTTGGAGTTAAAGGCCTGGATCACGTAGTCGCGATAGCGCCAGGCGTTGGGGCGGTTGAAGTCGTGCTCATAGCCATTTGAATCGGCATAGCGCGCCACATCCAACCAGTGCCGTCCCCAGCGTTCGCCATAGTGCGGCGACGCGAGATACTTCGTCACTGCTTGTTCGTAGGTCAGCGCAAAGTCGCTCGCCTCGGGCGGCAGTCCCGTCAGGTCAAGTGCGACTCGCCGGATCAGCGTCTGATGGTCCGCCTTGGGCGCCGCCTTCAGGCCCCTCTGAGCCAACTGCGCATTGATAAATTCATCGATCGACCCGCCCCGCTTCGCCACCGGCCGCCGGTACGCCCAGGGCTTCTCTAAAGTGGGCGTGGTCACCGCGCCCCAGATCGCGCCTTCGTTGATCCAGCGGCGAATGCTGTCGATCTGAGCCGCCGTCAACGTCGCGCCCATCGGCATCGCGGGTTTCTCGATGCCGGCCACCACCTTGTAGAGCCGGCTCGCCTCCGCCTGCCCCGGCGTGATCACCTTCAGCGCCGCCTCGCGCGACCGCAAATCCAGCCCCGCCATCGCCTGGGCCCCGTGGCACTTCAGGCACGTCGTTTCGAGCACCGGCTTGATGGCCGCCTCAAACGACACGGGTTGCGCAACAACACGCAGCGCGAACGCCGCAAGCAAGACCGTACAGCGAGTCATGGCTGCTTGGCATTATATGGCCATCGCGCGAGCTCTGCTTGGATCTGTTCTCCGAGGCTGATCGAAGTGCTGTCATTTCCGCGATAGTTTGAGCCCACATGCCAATGAGGCGTCCGGCGCGCGATAGAGGAGTTCCGCATTGACGCAGGATCCGTGCGCACGTAATATGTGTTTATGAACGTTACCCTCTCGGTTGACGATGAAGTGATTCTTCGTGCGCGCCGCCACGCGGACGCTCTCGGCACCAGCGTCAATCAACTGGTTCGGGAATATCTCGAACAACTGGCCGGAAACGCGGATCCGGACCAGGACGCGGATGAGTTCGCGCGGCTTTCACAATTGGCGGGCGGCGATTCTCGGGGCTGGAAGTTCAATCGGGATGAGCTTCACGAGCGATGACGAAGAAGCCCGCGTTTTTCGACACCAACATTATCGTCTACACGGACGATGCTTCCGTGCCAGCCAAACAAGCGCTTGCCATTCAACTTGTCACCGACTACCGGCGCTCCAGTCAGCTGGTCGTGTCGATACAGGTATTGCAGGAGTACTATGCCGCGGCAACCAAGAAATTGCGTGTTGACCCGGAAACAGCGCAGCAAAAGGTGCAATTGCTCTCGCGCGCGCGGGTCGTGAAGTTTGTAGAAAGCGACATCATCGCCGCCATTGAGTTGCATCGCTTGAATCAGATTTCGTTTTGGGATGCGATGATTATTCACGCGGCGCGTTCGGCGGGAGTGGGCCTTCTCTACAGTGAGGACCTCCAGCACGGCGCTACGCTGGCGGGCGTTCGCATCGAGAATCCCTTTTTGCCGATCTGACTCTCTGCGCTCCAACCTGGTCGACCTCGGTGGATGGAGCGAGCCACCAACATGAACACCGCTTCAATACAGAGAGTCATGGCTGCTTGGCCCCATACGGCCATCGCGCCAGCTCGGCTTGCATCTGCTTGGCCACCTCCGGAGCATCCGCGACCCGGTTGCGCTGCTCGGTGGGGTCTTCCCGCAGGTCCACTAGCCATTGCTCTTTTAAACGCGGCGTCCCCAGGCCTTCGTTCGGCTGGTCGATCAGCTTCCAATGGTCACGCCGAGCGGCCCGTTGCCCGGCGTAGTCCCAGTAGAGCGTCCGCGATGGGGGAGCCTGGCCTTTGACGATCGTGTCCCCTAGGGCGAGGCCATCCACATCAGCCACCGCTGGAGCGCCCACCCAGTTCAGCACCGTCGGCATCAGGTCCATCGCCATGCACGGCGCGTCGACCACGCGTCCGGCCGGGATCTTGTCCGGCCATCGCATCAGCGCGGGCACCCGATGGCCGCCTTCAAACAGGCTGCCCTTATAAGCGCGCCATTTCGCGTTGCTGCCGCCACGATAGGGACGCGCCAAGTGGTCGGCCCGCTCCTCACGCGTGGCGCCGTTATCGGCCTGGAAGAAGATCAGGGTGTTTGAAAGGCCCCGCTGGTCCAAGGTCTCGGTGATGCTGCCGACGGCGTCATCCACCGCGGCGATCATAGCTAGATGCATCCGCCGGTCCCGGTCCATTGTGGCGGGGAAGCGCTCTAGATACTTGAGCGGCGCCATCATCGGGTAATGTGGCGCGCCGAAGGTCAGGTAGAGAAAGAAGGGCTGCGGGCTGGGCTGTGCGATAAACGCCCTGGCCTCGCGCGCCAGCATCTCGGTCTGGTAAGTGGTGTCCTCAAACACCTCCACTTCATTGCGCCATAAGTCATGGAACACTGGTGTGCCGCCCAGCGAGTAATAGCGGTGCGAATAGTAATCAATCCAACCCGAGTAGAAGCCAAAGAACTCATCAAACCCCTGCGCTCGCGGCCGGCTGTGCGGAGCGGAGCCCAAGTGCCACTTGCCGATCGCTCCCGTCCGGTAGCCCGCCTTCTTCAGCTCGGTGGCCAGCGTTCGCTCGCCGGCCCTGAGCCCGGGAACATCAAACGTCGGCTTCGAGGCCAAGATCTCCGGCACCCCGGCATGCTGCGGATACTTGCCCGTCAGCACGGAGGCTCGCGAGGGCGAACAGACGGGTGAATTGGAATGCCAGTCCGTGAAGCGGGCCCCTTCGCGAGCCAGCCGGTCCAGGTTGGGCGTGCGCACGTCGGCCGCACCGTTGGCGCCCAAATCCCCATAGCCCTGATCATCCGTGAGAATCACCAACACATTGGGCTTGGCCGGAGCCTGAGCCAACAAGGGCAGCGCCGCCCCCGCCAGCAGATCACGTCGTCGCATTTGCTCATCATATGCGACGGTGCCCCTTGGATGGCCCGCTCGCCGTCACCCGCCAGTGGCTCGCGGAGGGCATGCTACCATCGTTGGCCGTAATGAAGACGCTCCGCAGAGTGCTCGCCGCACTCGGAATTGTTGCTGTGCTCGCCTATGGCGGCGCGATGGTCTACCTTGTCACGCAGGAAACTAAGCTGGTCTTCCGGGCAGGCTCTCAACTGAGCGGTTCGCGCCCGGCGCCGCCCTGGGAGCAGGTGGCCGATCTCCCGGCCTGGGTCTACCCGGCACGCGGCGCCGACACCGGCCTCTGGGTGCTCTACTTCCACGGCAACTCGTCGGATATCGGGTCGCGGATGGATGTTCTCCATTGTGAGCGGTTGCGGGAACTCGGCTTAAACGTGCTGGCGCCCGAGTATCGCGGCTTCGGCGGCGTTCCGGGCATGCCGTCGGAAGCTGGACTGGCGGAGGATGCGGCGCGCGCCTACGCCTACCTGCGCAACGTCCGGCACATCGACCCGCGGCGGATCATCATCTACGGCTGGTCCCTGGGGTCCGCCGTCGCCGTCACGCTGGCTTCCCAGGTGGAAGAGGCCGCCGTGATCTTGGAAGGCGCCCCGGCATCGATCGTCGAAATCGGGCAGCGCCGCTATCCGTTCTTCCCCATCCGCTGGCTGATCCGCAACCCGTTTGAATCGATCATGCGCATCGGCCAGATCGGCGCGCCCGTGCTGTTTCTACACAGTCCGGAGGATGAGACGATCCCGTTCTCAGAAGGCCACCGGCTCTTCGAAGCGGCGCCGCAACCGAAGCAGTTGGTCGAGGTGAGCGGCGGGCACAAGTACGCGAGCGAAAAGGACCCCCGCTTCTTCCCGGCCATCAAGACCTTCCTGCAAGGCCAGCGATTGCTGCCCTAAGCGATCCCTGCTCGATTGGCTTCCGCCGCCGGGATCGCAGCCTACACTCAAACTAGATGCTCAACCGGGGCTATGCCTACTCGACAATCATCAGCAGCGAATACCATGGGCAAACCCTGCTGTCCCATCTAGCCAGCCTTTACCCGCACTCCAACCGAGAGGCCTGGCAGCAAAAACTAGACCACGGCGAAGTCACCCTCAACGGCATCGCGGCCAACGGTAGTGAGACGGTCACGCTAGGGCAGACGTTGATCTGGAACCGTCCACCGTGGATCGAGCCAGACGCCCCGCAGCATTTCGAGGTCCTGTTCGAAGACCCATATCTATTGGCCGTCAACAAGCCCAGCGGGCTCCCCACGCTGCCCGGCGGCGGCTTCATGGAAAACACCCTGTTGCGCCTGGTGCAAAAGCAAGCCCCCACCGCCAACCCCGTCCACCGGCTCGGCCGCGCCACCAGTGGAATTGTCCTGTTCGCCAAAACCCCGCAGGCCGCCGGAGTCCTTTTCGCAAATTGGAACACACCCAAAACTCAAAAGATCTACCGCGCCCTGGCCCAGCATGTGGCCAAGCAAGACACCCACGAAATCCTTACCCCCATCGGCCTGGCGCCACACCCGCTCATCGGTTCCGTCTGGGCCGCCCACCCCAATGGCAAGCCGTCCAAGTCCTTGGCGAAGGTGATCTCCCGCACCGCCAGCACCACCACCTTCGAAGTCAGCCTCAGTTCAGGACGTCCGCATCAGATCCGAATCCACTTAGCCTCCATCGGCCATCCCCTGGTAGGCGACCCGCTCTACGGCCCCACCGGCCAGCCCCTCGAAAATCTCCCCGGCCTCCCCGGCGACGGAGGTTATCTCCTGCATGCCCAATTTCTGAAGGTCCACCATCCCATTGCGGGCGTAGAACTCAATCTGGAGGCTGCCCTGCCTTCCGGATTCTCGTTGGAGAAGTAGGTTGACGGGTGGGAACCAACCCGGATTGGCGTTAAGATCGGCATGGTTCCCCGTGGATAAGGTCCTGAGGATCGCGTTACGGATCAGCGTTAAGACCGCTTACTCCCTCGGATGCGACTAAAGGTTCGAAGGTGCAGCGGAGATCAAGCCCAGGGCGTGACGCTTCCGCCGCATAGCTGGGTAGTCAAGCAAAACCGACGGCTATGCGCAAATCAGAAACATCGCCAATTGCGTGGTCACAGGAATTGCTACCAATAAAGCACGCATGCCAGCACTCTCTTAGGAACTCGCTTTCGAATACTCCGCGATTTGTCCTTAGAGAAAGCGCTCGAGGAATCGTCGCCATCGTCCTGGCCGTTTGGCTTCCGGGCCTGCTTTGGCGTTGCGGTCTTCTCCAAAGTATTGTTCTTTTGCCAGAAGATCACGTTTGCGACCTGCGTCGACTTCTGTTTGTGTCCATTGGCGAGCCCATTGCACCCGATTCTGCCGAATGAAGTAGTGGGAGCGGCACGCGAAGTTCCAATTGCCGATAGAGGGCGAGAGGGAAATCGAGATTCCATCGAAGTAGAGTTGCCAGTCGGTGGGACTGAGGGGCGTGACGACTTCGTTGCCACACCCGCATGCGCACTGGTGCGTGATCGTCGCGTATTGCATGGAGATGTAGACGACGCCTACTTCGAGCGTTGTTGGGAATGACTCGACGAACTCATGCCGGAATATAGCATGTCTTTTCATGGTCGTTCCTCGTTGACGAGATGGTTTCCGTCGATCGCGTAGGTGGTGTCGTGCTCGTGTTCCAAGTCATGGTAGTATCCGCAGTTTTTCTTCCACCGGATCACGGCAAGCGACGCGTTGAGCGCGTTGAGCTCGGCGATCTGGATGTTCTGGTGATATGCATCGGCATCGTCTGCGTCCGAGAGTGAGACACGCCGTCGTACGTGATCGCGCTTTGCGTCCGTGCTCGTGGTGACGCGGACTTGTCCTTGGAGCTTGTCGTCGACGAGGTTGATGCCCATGCCGACATCAATGAACGGGACGCCTTGTGCTTCGAGGAATTCGATGATGGGCCGTTTGGGTTCGCTCTTGTCGATGCAAAGGAAGACAAAGCTCATGCCAGCCAACTCGCTCACATTTGTGGAGTCGACGTGGTAGGGGTGCGCGATGATGTGCCGACGCATCGCGCCGTACTTGGTTGCGTTGTACGCTGCCTTGTTTTCGCGACGGTCGAGGTCGTCGCGTGATGGTGCGCCGGGAGCGCGAAACGCGTTGTGCTGTAGGAAGCGGTCACCATCAAAGAGGTGAATCTCCTTGGGTCGCGTTTTGGCGACGAAGTCGAGGATGTATGAGCCCGTGCCACCTAGACCGATGATCGCCAGTTTCGGGACGGCCAAGCGTGGAGCCAGCGCGGCAATGCCAGCTCTAGCAGACGCGGTGTCCATATAAAGGAAGAGTTCTTCTTCGTCGTCTGCGACGACGCGGAAGGTTTTCGCCGTTACGGTCGGGTCAATGGAGGCTGCTGGTCCCGCCAGGATATTGGCGTACGTTGTCATCTTATCGTAGTAGTCCGTATAGCCAGCATCGGGTCGGCTGCTGAACGAATGATCGACCACGATACCTTCGGAGAGGTTTTGGCGTTGGCTACTGTGCTTGATCCGCGCGAGTTCTGCGCCGGTCCGGTCGCAGGGGTGTTCCCCGGCGAAGTAGACGACGTGCTGGGATGGCTTCACCGTCTGGTCGTTGTTGAGTTCCAACGTGGAGACGAGCGTGCCGTGTCGCACGATGCCAGCGGCGTTGACGTACGGCACGTCGTCCATCACGAGGTGCGACTGACGAAGGCTAATCGCGTAGCCTTCGTCTCGCAGCCGCTGCAGGTCAGGACTAGGACTTATTCGTACGGGTGACATTGAAGACCATTCCTTCTTTGACTTCCGCGCACTCGCCTTCGACGAGGCTACCGTCGGGCTTGTGCCCTTCGCCCTTGCGGTACGTGACAGTGAACGTCACGTTCTCACCGCCCGGCAATCCGGACAGCGCGACAACCTTATCGAAGCAGATCTTTCCCTTGGGCACTGTGTGCTTGCGGGTGTTCACGATGACTGTGACCAGCTTCTTATGCTCTTCTTTCTGTTGCTCTACTTCTAGTACTTGATTCATATCGAACCTCCATTGCGGTGCTACCGCTTGCGTCGTGGTGTTCGCGTGTGATACAAAAACCAAAGAATGAAACACCACCGAGCCCAGTATATCGGAAAAGCGTCTCCAATTTCAATCTTTGTCTTATTGATAAGACGAGCGAGCCACGAATGCCAAGACTGACACTCCAAGCCCTTGGTTTGAAAATCATTGAAAAAAGAGGAGATAAGGGCGTCAGGGAGGCCGCAAAGGAAATCGGAACGAGCGCTGCAACCCTCTCCCGCGTCGAGCGCGGTCACCTGCCCGACCTGGAGACCTTCGGGAAGATCTGCAAGTGGCTGGGCGTCGATCCCGGCGAAGTTCTCGGTACCAGACAAGAAGTTTCCCGTCCGATCGCCTCCGCACAAACCCACTTCCGAAAAGACCAAGCGGTCAATCCCAAGACCGCAGCAGCACTCGGCGACCTGATTATCAAAGCGCATCTCGCTCTAGAACTCATGGACGAAAGTGAGGAGTTCGGCAGCCTTGTTTAGACGGGGATTCAAAACGTGGTGCGAGACTACCGCCACTGAGAAACGACGCGCACTGCGTATCCCGGTTACGGAGGCGCTCGACCCGCGCCTCGTCGCCAAAGAGATGCGCGTCGCCGTACGCTACATCGAACAAATACCGGACCTTGCACCCGACACCATACTGCAGCTCACTGTCAACGACAGTACCGTCTGGTCTGCCCTGACGGTCTGCCATAACGGCAGGTACTTGGTTGTCTTAAACTCAGCCCATCCAAAGACGCGCGAGGCGAACACGCTCATGCACGAGCTGGCGCACCTCATAATCGGCCACAAGCCCGCTCGACTCGATATCACCGACGACGGCCTCATGATTCTAAGCAGCTACGACCAACAACACGAGGACGAAGCGAACTGGCTTGCCGCAGCACTCCTCCTGCCCCGCGACGCCCTCGTTCACTCCCGAAAACAAGGACTCACAAATGAAGAGGCAGCAGCACATTACGGATGCAGCGTCCAACTCTTCACCATGCGCATCAACACGACTGGCGTCGATGTACAGATCCGAAGAGCGAAGCGACGCACCGGGTAGCCATTTGATGGTTCTAGCGCCGAGATCGGAAAAGAGTCCCTTAGAGGTTCGTCAGGCATGGCTATGGTCGGTTAGCACATGAAGGAGATCACCTGTCCCGCAGCGTCATGAGGGACTCACAATATGGAGTTGCCGCCTCCACTGTTTGCTTAATTTCGACGGCGGCATTCGAACCAAGCCGAGAAAAAGGCAAATGCGAATGAGGGTGAGGGTGATACGGACTTGAAGAAATTGGCTCCCCGACATGGATTCGAACCACGATTCACGGCTCCAAAGGCCGCTGTCCTACCGTTAGACGATCGGGGAATTACTTCTAGTGTAGCGAAATTCTGGCGCGGCTTCAGCGGGTGAGCCTACTTGGGCCGCCGGTCAAAGGCTTGGCGGGCGGACGTCACGTCACCCAGGTGCTTTTCCGCCCACAGCCAGATGCCGCACGCCGCTTCACCCAGGCTCTCGCCTAAGGGCGTCAGTTTGTAGTCCACCCGCGGCGGCACCACGGCGTGGACATGCCGTGTGGCCAGGCCGTCGCGCTCCATTTGGCGGAGCGTTTTGGTCAGCATCTTCTGGCTGACGCCACCGATGCGGTCGCGGAGTTCGGTGAAGCGCATTTCGCCGCCGCTGCCGAGCTCTTCAATCACCACCAGCGTCCACTTGTCCGCGATGCGGTCCAGTATTTCCCGGACCAGCGCTTCGGTTGTTGTGGGCTTCTCCATTAGTATCCGTGAGGTAAGTATAGATCAGGTGGGTGCCTACTTGCCAACAGAAACTATTGGCCGCACAATCAGCTTATGAACCTCGAAAGAACTCTTGGACACGCCGGTTTTGGTGTGTTCCCGCTGGCATTGGGTTGCATGGGCATGTCCGGGATGTACGGCGCCTCCGACGACCAGGAAAGCATCGCCACCATTCAAGCGGCCATCGACCAGGGCGTCAACCTGCTCGACACGGGCGATTTTTACGGCATGGGCCACAACGAAATGCTGTTGGGCCAGGCGATCCAGGGCCGGCGCGACAGCGTGCGGCTCTCGGTGAAGTTTGGCGCGATGCGCGGCCCCGATGGCAGCTGGATTGGCATCGATTGCCGCCCATCGGCGGTGAAGAATTCGCTGGCCTACACCCTCCAGCGGCTGCGCGTCGATCACATCGACATCTACCGCCCGGCGCGCCTAGACCCGCAGGTTCCGATTGAAGAAACCATCGGTGCCATCGCCGACCTGGTAAAGGCCGGCTACGTCCGCGCCATCGGCCTTTCAGAAGTGGGCCCGGAAACCATCCGGCGGGCGCACGCCGTGCACCCCATCGCCGATCTCCAGATCGAGTACTCGCTGATCAGCCGCCGGCCGGAGGAGAAGATCTTCCCGTTGTTGCGTGAGCTGGGCATCGCCGTCACCGCCTATGGCGTGCTCTCGCGGGGCCTGCTGAGCGGCTCCAAGCCCGCCGCGGCCGGAGATTTTCGCGCCGTCCTACCGCGCTTCACTGGCGAAAGTGGTCAGCAAAACCAGAAGCTGGTGGCAGAACTGGCGTCGATGGCGCAGGCCAAGGGCGTGGAGCCAGCTCAACTGGCGATCGCTTGGGTGATGACGAAGGGCCAAGACATCATCCCCGTGGTCGGCTCCCGGACGCGCGCGCAGTTGCAGACGGCCTTGGGCGCTTTGGCGGTCAGCTTCTCCGAAGCCGAGCTGACGGCGATTGAAGACGCTCTGCGGCCGGAACTGGTAGCCGGCAGCCGCTACAACGAGCACCAGATGGCCTCGCTCGACAGCGAGCGGTAAGGCGCGCACCGAGCTACACTCAAGGTCGAGAGGTAGCCGTGCCCCACGAATCTGTCATCGTCAGTGATCCTGAGGTCCTCGGCGGCACGCCTTGCTTTCGTGGAACCCGCGTCCCCGCTGATTCCTTGATTGACTATCTGGAAGCCGGCGACAGCCTGGACGAGTTCCTGGACAACTTCCCGTCGGTCAGCCGGGAGGCGGCCATCGCCGCCCTGGAAGAGGCTAAGGCGCTTCTCACCGGCCATCGATGAGGATATTGCTGGACGAAAATTTGCCGCGCAAGCTGGCGGCATATCTGATTGGGCATGAGTGCCACACTGTGGTGGAATGCGGCGGGTCCGGCAAGAAGAACGGCGACTTGCTGGCCCAGGCCGACTCTCTGTTCGACCTTCTGTTGACGCTCGACAAGAGCCTCCCCTACCAGCAGAACTTGAACACGAAACGAACTGCGGTCCTGATCGTACGAGTGCATTCAAATCGCATTCAGGACCTGCTCCCGGTGATTCCCGAGTGCCTTGCAGTGGTTGAAAGCATTCAGCCCGGCCAAGTGGTCCGCATCGGTTCGCGTCCGTCGCGATAGGTCGAGCTGTTAGAGCACGTGGAAGGCCGTCAAGACATCCGGCCGTGCGCCACATCAATCACCTGGCGCAGGCGCTTCCAATCCGTCTCACCCGCTACCGTGCAATCCGCGGCCAGGATGAACTGCTTGGGGGCGCTCTTCAGCACCTTCTTCACCTCCGCCTCCACCTGCTGCGGCGTGCCGGTGGCGATGATGCCGTGGCGGTCCAGGCCGCCCATGAAGGGGCGCTTGAACAGGCGCGCGATCTCCTGGGCGGACATCTCTTTTTCGGTCAGCTTGATGTTGCTGTTGATCACGTGGCCGGGATAGTCGTAGACGGCGTCGAAGTTGGCGTAGGGCGCGACGTAATCGCAGACGTGCAGGATGTTGAACGCGCAGGCCTTCTGGATCTCTTTCATCGACACCAGATCGTAGGGCTTCAAATAATCGAGGAAGATCTTCGGGCTGGAAAAGCGCTTCGCTTCGGAGCCTTGCGTCGACATATAGAAGCCGTCAACGCCCTCCTTGATGCAGGCGCGCACGAACAGCATCTGGCTTTCGGTCAGGATCTCCAGGCCCTTCTTCACGGCCTCGGGATTCTCTTCCAGGTGCTGCTTCAGCACGGGCGAGGTGGCGCAGTGGCCGGCGCACATGAAGGGCGAATAGAGCGTCATCAGGATCAGCGAATCCTTCTTGGACGTCTTCACCAGCTCACGCACGGTCTGCAGCAACGGCTCATAGAAATCCAGCTTGCGCAGCCCGAGCTTCGACCAATCGGCGGGCTTCTGCAGAAACGCCTGCCGCTCGTAGGTCTGCTCAAACTGGATCTTCAGAAAATCCATGTCGGTCTGCCGGTAGAACTCCAGATGCCGCTGCGCCGCCGCGGAGCCGGCCTTGTAGGGGTCGCCGAAGTGGAGGAAGAAGGCAGCGGGCGTATAGCTGGGGTCCGCTTTGCCCGCGAGCCATTGCATCATCCGCTCCCGCTTGTTGGCCGGTCCGGTGGCGGACTGGGCGGAGCGAGCCGCGAACAGCGTGCCCGCGGCTGGGGAGACTTTCAGGAATGAGCGCCGATTCATGTTTAGAGCATACGCGCAAATTGGCGGGTGGGGCTAGGGCAGCAGTGTCGTCCCCGGGTGAGTAGACGCCAATGCTTGATCCATCGTGGCCAGCGAACCGCCATGCTTATGAGCCAGAAGTACCAGGTAGGCATCGGTTACTTGCCGGTGTCCGATGATCCCCTTTGCCGGTAGGTTGAGGTACGACACATCGTCGGGCCAGAACTCATGGCGTGGCAGGGCGGCAATCGATTCCAGCAGCAGCTTGGCGGAACCCGCTGTCGCGCCCACTCCAGCGCGAAGGTGGAATCGGTAAAGCGAGCCTTGAGTAATGGGGCAAGTGGCAAACCGGTGCCCCTGGCGGAACCAAGCCGCCGCGCGAGCGTTCAGGCTGTGCTCGGGGCTCGACAGCGCGATCAGGACGTTTGAGTCGAGCAGGTAAACCTTACTCTTCATCATCGAGAGCGTTTACATCGTCAGTCGTTACAGGACGGGTACACCGGAAGGTGGGGAAGCCGTAGTCACTCATCTGGATGACAGCACCTTCTGAAGTCTGCGAAGACTTCAGAATCAGGTCGCCTACCACCCGTCCGAGGCTCCGGTTCTGATCTCGAGCGATTGCTTTGGCGATGTAGTAGGCTTCATCGTCGATATCCAGGGTGGTCCGCACAACTACACAATAGCACAAGAGCACGAATGCTAACCCTCGGGGTGACCATTCAGCATCGCGCCGGTGGAGCCAGCGAATCGTTGACGGCGCCCGGGTAAGACGCTATCTTACTATTATGAAGACCGTCATCTCCTCCAAGGGCCAGATCGTCTTGCCCGCCGAGCTCCGGCGGATGGATTCGGTCGAGACGGGGCAAGAGTTTGAGATCGAGCGGCTGGATCGGGGCGAGTATCGCCTTGTCCGGCGGGTGACGCCCAGAAACGAGGGCGCAATCGACTGGCTGTCCGCCTGTCCGCAGAAAGACTACTTCGTGGCGATCCCTTCGGAATCGACTGATACCCTCTGAAATGGATAGCCGCCATGAAATATCTGGTTGACGCCAATATCCTAAGTGAGCCGACCAAACCGGTACCCGATCCTCGGGTCGTGGCTTGGTTGCGGGCTCATGAACGCGAACTGGCGGTCGACCCCGTCATTCTGGGGGAGTTGAGATTCGGGATCTTGATCCTACCGAAGGGACGGAAGCGAGCCGCATTGGAGCGCTGGTTCGACGAGGGTGCCCGCCGCCTCCACTGTCTACCGTGGGATGTGGACACCGGCTTGAATTGGGCGGAGCTACTGGCGCGGCTCCGGGTGGCCGGGAAGGCGATGCCGATCAAGGACAGCTTCATTGCGGCAACGGCCGCCACCTATGGGTTAACCATCGTTACCCGGAACCATGCTGATTTTGCGCATACGGGCTTGCCGGTATTGGATCCTTTCTTGGTTTAGGTGACGAAGGGTCTTTGACCCGGCCGGGTAACGCTGACCTAGGGCGCCAGCGCACCGTATCGAGGTTTGAGCCGTCACCACCCCGGGCCTCCCGCAAACCACCATCGCCCAAGAGCAAATAGCCCTCCCGCGACGAAGAGCGCGCCAAAGATGGTCTTGTTGTGACGGGCCAGCCACAGCGGTAGGTAGATGTCGAAGTTGTCTTGGCGGTCTTCGGTGTAGCGGCTAGCGAGATCAGTGAGCGGGCACCGCCGCTGGTTCACCGCCAGCACGGCGCACTCCACCAGCACCAGCCCCGCCAGAATGGCCGCCCATCGGAACTCATTCCGGATCGCGGCAATGGGGATCGCCACAATGCAAGTGGCGAAGAAGGCCCACACGGCCGTGTGCAATAGCTTGATCGCCACCAAAATGGCCGCTCGCCGCGCGGGGGAACTCATGGGAGTAGCGAGTCCGCTTCCGGCCGACCGTCCGTGCCAGAGCCAGCGGTGTATCGGCGATCCATGCGTTTCCCCTCTGGCCGATGCCTACGGTAGCGGCTCGACATCGTGGATGCGCGTCAGGTCGATCTCCAGCGGCGACTGCGGATTGTTCAACGGAGCGAACTTGGCGTTCCACACCAATTCCTGGCCGTGATAGGACATCCGCGTGTGGACCACTTGCGAGAACGTCTCGTCCATCGCTGTCACCAGAATCAGGATCTCAGGCTCGGATTCAATCAGTTCCGCCTCCGTCACTCCGTAGAGCGGGCTCTTCTCATCAATGGGATGGACCACCACCCAGTGCCAGGGCAGGAACGAGACCTTCTCGCGCTCCAGCGCCAGTTGCTTGAACCGCCGCTGCTTCTGGCCGCCACCGCACTCCCAGCGCACCAACACCACCGTGGCGGTCACTTCGCTGATCTCGTTGCTCCGCTGGTTGGCCAAGCGGAACATCAGGCCGGATTTGTCCTGGTAAGGCCCGATGATGGCCCGCTTGCTGAACACCATCTTGGCCATCGGCCGCGAGAAACGGGCGAACAACAGGCCGGTCACAAAGGCGAACCCCAACAATCCGGCGAGCGCCGCAAAGGCGACCAGAAAATTGGCGGCGGAAGACTGCGGCACGATCTTCCCATAGCCGATCGTGGCCACCGTTTGGATGCTGAAAAAGAAGCAGTCCTGGAATCGGGCCGAGAACGGCTCCAGACGCGCCCCCTCCAAGGCCCCCGGCCCACAGGCGAGAAACAAGAACGCGAAAGTCAGATTGACGGCAAAGTAGGTGGCCACCGTCAGCCCAAAGAACTTGGGCCAGGAGATGGTCAGCAGCGTGTGATAGAGGTTGATCGGGCTCCAGGGGTTGGTGCCGGACCGGTGGACGTTGAAGCGGCCATCCTGATTCAGGACCCGGCCGCCGCCCACCCGTTCCGCCAGCTTGTCGCCCAGCCCAAGGTCGCGATTCTTATCCGCGACGTCATCGACGGCCTCAATGGGCACCGCCACCGGCTGATAAGCCTCCTCCGCCGCGCGCAATGGCTCTGAGGATTGACGCACGCGTTCTTAGACTTCCAACTGCGGGCGGCCGGGCTCCGGCCAATCCAGGTGGAAGAACTTGCCGCGCGGTTGATCGACGCGCTCATAGGTGTGCGCGCCAAAGAAGTCGCGCTGCGATTGCAGCAGGTTGGCCGGCAGGCGGGCGCTGCGGTAGCCGTCGTAATAAGACAAGGCCGAATAGAACGTCGGAGCCGGAACGCCGTGCGTGGCCGCCAGCGCGATCACGTTGCGCCAGTTGGACTGCGCACGGTCGATCTCGCTCTTGAAGTAGGGGTCCAGCAGCAGGTTGGTCAGCGTCGAGTTGTTCTGATACGCCTCAGTGATCTTTTGCAGGAAGCGGGCGCGGATGATGCAGCCGCCGCGGAAGATGCGGGCGATCTCGCCAAATGGCAGGGTCCAGTTGTACTCCGCCTGAGCCGCACGCATCAGCTGGAAGCCCTGGGCATAGGCGCAGATCTTCGAACAATAGAGCGCATCATGCACGGCCGCGATAAACTCCGCCCGGTCGCCGGTGAACGGCAGGCTGGGGCCGGTCAAGATATTGGCGGCGGCCACGCGCTCTTCCTTCACCGCGCTCAAGAAGCGGGCAAACACGGCTTCCGCGACGGTCGGCGCGGGCACGCCCATATCGAGCGCATTGGTGGAGGTCCACTTGCCGGTGCCTTTCTGCCCAGCGGTATCCAGCACGATGTCGACAAACGGAGCGCCGGTGGCCGGATCGGTCTGGTGCAGGATGTCGGCCGTGATCTCGATGAGGAACGAATCGAGCAAGCCAGTGTTCCATTCAGCAAACACATCGCCCGCTTCCTTCGGGGTCAAGCCAGCCAGCCGCAGCAGCGAATAGGCTTCGCAGATCATCTGCATGTCGCCATACTCGATGCCGTTGTGGACCATCTTCACGTAGTGGCCGGCACCGTTGGGTCCGATGTAGGTGGAGCAGGGAACACCGCCCTCGATCGGGTGGCCCGGCGTGGCGCCCATCAGCGGCTTGCCGGTCTGGTCGTCCACCTTGGCCGCGATCGCGTTCCAGATCGGCTCAATCTCAAGATAGGCGGCATGCTCGCCACCCGGCATCAGCGACGGGCCGAAACGCGCGCCCTCTTCGCCGCCGGAGACGCCGGACCCAATGAAGCGGAGGTTCTTTGCCGCCAGCGCCTTCTCGCGCCGGATGGTGTCGGTCCACAGGGCGTTGCCGCCGTCGATGATGATGTCGCCGGGTTCGAGCAACGGCACCAGGCCGTCGATCACAGCATCGGTGGGACCACCGGCCTTCACCAGGATGATCACCTTCCGGGGCCGCTTCAAGGAAGCGACAAAGCCTTCCAGCGTCACTTCACCGTGCACCCCACCGGGCGTGGACGGGTTTTCGGCGACGAACTTTTCCATCGTCTCTTTGGTCCGGTTGTAGACCGAAATGCGGAAGCCATGATCCGCGATGTTCAAGGCGAGGTTCTGGCCCATCACCGCCAGGCCGACAAGGCCGATATCCGACAAGGTTTCAGGCATAAGCAAAATCTGATTCTATCCTGTCTACATTTCGGCGGCGTGCGGCGTATCGAACAGCATATGGAAGTATCGGAAACAATCGCCGTGCTGGGTGCCGTAGGAACGTTTAGCTACACCCTCATCTCTCTGGTCAAGATGACCTTCTCCCACTGGCGTCATCAGAAGCTGGCGGATCTGCAGTCCGCCACGATGACCAAGATCGTGGACAAGCTGGGCACCAGCCCGGAACTGCTCGCCTGGTTGCAAACCGGTGACCTGAAGAAGTTTCTTGACGTGGAGCGGGTGCCCGCGGAAGTCCCGCAAGCAGCACCCCAATCGCGCATCCTCAACGCCATGCAAGCCGGAGCCGTTCTCACCGCCGGCGGCCTGGGCTTGCTGGTGGTGCCGCGCACGGAGTCGAACTGGGAAGCACTGGGATTTCTGGGGCCGGTGGTGCTGGCGGTCGGCATCGGCTTTCTGGCCGCGTCCGCGGCATCCTACCTGCTTTCGGCGAAACTAGGTATGGTATCGGCCGGCGAACGTGAGTAGCTTCGAACAAAGCATCGTGATCTCTTCCACCGCGCGTGGCGAACAGCCGCTGCTGGCCATTCCGCGGGAGGAGTTCGCGCGCTTTCATGAAGCCACCGCTCGCTCACTCCGCGGCTATCTCGTGCGCGTCACCGGTAGCCCGAGTTTGGCCGAAGACCTGGCGCAGGAGGCCTACCTGCGGCTGCTCCGCTCCGGTCTGGCGCCTGATGCGACCCATGAACACCGCCGCAACTACCTCTTCCGCATCGCCACCAATCTCTCGACCGACCACTTTCGTAGCGGACCCGCCGGGGAAGAGCTGCCGGACCATGTGCCGGAGCCGACAACACCGCCCGACGCGGGGCGCCAGACCGACATCCAGCGAGCGCTGGGTGAGGTGTCGCACCACGACCGGGCGCTGTTATGGCTCGCCTATGTGGAGCAGTGGTCGCACCGGGAGATTGCGGAAGTGGTCAGCGTCAAGGAATCCAGTATCCGCGGGTTGCTGCTGCGCGCTCGCCACCGTTTGGGTGCGATCCTGGAAAAGAAAGGACTACGGCCGTGAACGACGATCAATTGCGGGCGGCACTGCAGGCTGATCTGGGTGAACCGAAAGGCCCACCGCCGGAGATTCTCTATTGGCGGGCGGAACTACAAGCTCGCCGGGAACGCGAGCAGCAAGTGATGCGCCCGCTCAACTGGGCGGAACACCTCGGTTGGTTGGGGTTCGCCGCGGCGCTAGGTTCCACGTTGCCGATGCTGCTGCGCCTGGTCCGCTAAAGAGCTGGTTGAAAATCACCCTGCCCCTGTAAAGCCGGCCACGACACGAGAAGTGATCGCCGGTGCACGCCTAAGCTCCAACGCCTCACGCCGAGCCGCGACAGAATGGAGCGGAGTCTACACTTTTCGTAGACTGCTGGGGCTACCCGGTTGGAAAGTACGGCCCGCGATATTCCAGGCATTGTCGAGCGAACCTGGCGTTTCGGTTCCCGGCCAGCGGTCGACGGGCCAAGACTCCGCTCCATTCTGTCGCGGCTCAGCGTGAGGCATTGGCGCGTGAGGAGAAATGTGGCGGTCTAGACACCCGGTTGCCTAGCGTGAGTCGGCCTCACCCGGAACTACTGCGAATCGCGCTCTGCATCAAGCTCAATCGATGCCAGTGCCTGGCTGATGCCGCCCAGCCGGCCCTTCATGCGGCGATTCTCGTCGGCCAGATGCAAGCACGCCAGCAGTGCCACCCGAGCCGTGTCACCGATGCCTGTCTTGGAGGCCAGCGTCGAGAGTAGTTCGCTAATCTCGCGGGCCAGTGCCTCCAGGTCGCGCGGGTTGCCTTCGGTCGAGACGGTAAACGTCTGGCCGTAGATCGACACCCGAACTGGAACTCGTTCAGCCGCGGCAGTGCTCCCTACGCTTCGGAGGATAGCAGATCGATCTGCGACATCAACTTCGAGACGCGAGACCGCACCTGCGTCCGTTCGCCTTCCAGGCGCGCCACTTCCGCGGTCAAGCGGGCGGCTTCCGCCACGGCCTGATCGCGGTCGAGTTGGAGCCGCGCCCCCGCGGACGATGAGTCCGCGATGTCGGCCTGCGCCCGGGAAAGCTGCGTCATCAGGTCTGAAACCTGCTCCCGTGCCTCGCGGACGCTATCGCCCAGCCCCGCGCATAGCTGATTGGCCTGGGCCAGCTCGGCCCGGGCGGCATCGCGCTCGGTCCGCAGTTGGGCGACCAGTTCCACAGTCTTGGCGACGCGTGCTTCCAGCGCCGCGATGGGGTCCAGTTCGGGGGCAGGGCTCATAGGTTCGTTGTGGGTCAAATTCTCACCGGAGCGGCTGGGGAAAAGCTCCCCCAGTCCTTCATCGAGTAAGCGCGTTTGTCCGGACACACTTCAACTTTACACACTCCGGGAGTGTCTGCGGCGGAGGAAATGATGCCGGCTTGGTTACGCCAGCGCGGCTTTGGCTTTGGTCACCAGCTGGGCAAACGCCGGGGCGTCCTGCGCAGCGATGTCGGCCAGCATTTTGCGGTTCAGGTCGATACCGGCCTTCTTCAGGCCGCCGATGAACTGCGAATAGCTCATGCCGGAAGCGCGGGTACCGGCGTT
>JAPKYZ010000029.1 GCA_026394055.1 Acidobacteriota bacterium | reverse complement strand
CCGATGAAGTTGATGGGCAGGCTCTTGAGCAGCGGCGTCACCAACTTGGTGAGGTCGTTGCCCTTGTGCTCCTCTTCGCCGATGGAAAGAAGGCCGACACGGGGGTTCTTGGTGTGGAAGATGACACGGGAATAGACTTCGCCCATCAGGGCGAACTGGGCCAGCATTTGCGGGGAGCAATCGACGTTGGCACCGACATCCACCATGACGGCAGGCGTGCCTTTCAGCGTGGGAAAGGCTGATGCCAACGCCGGGCGTTCGACACCGCGCACCATCCCCTGCACCATCTTGGAGGTGGCCATCACCGCGCCGGTGTTGCCAGCGGAGACAATGCCGTCGGCTTTGCCTTCGCGCACCAGCCGGCAGGCGACACGAACGGAGCTGTCCCGCTTGGTCCGCATCGCTTTCGCGGCGGAATCCTCCATGGTGATCACTTCACTGGCGTGATGGATCTCAATGGGCAGGCCAGCATGCTCATGCTGACTCAGCTCCCGCCGCACCACTTCTTCCTGACCGACCAGGATGACGCGCACTCCCAGTTGGCGAGCCGCACGGATGGCGCCTTCCACTTCCGCTTTGGGTGCGTGGTCGCCACCCATGGCGTCAAGCGCGATGGTGAGCATGGGGGAGGACAGAGGGCGCCGTTATTGGTTGGCGACTTCGATCACTTCGCGGCCCTTGTAGTGCCCGCAGTACGGGCAGGCGCGATGCGGCACCTTGGGCTCGTTGCAATTCGAGCACTCGGAAATGTTGTACGACTTCAAAAAGTCGTGGGCGCGGCGGGTGGACGTGCGGCGCTTCGAGTGGCGGCGTTTTGGATTTGGCATCTCACTTCCCTCTCAATTACTTTTCCGGGATGGACGGCGCGGGCACGGCAAAACCCTTCAGGGCGGCCCACCGCTCATCCACCAATTCACTCACGCAAGAACATTGCTCCCGGTTCCGGTTGATGCCGCACACTGGGCACAAACCGTGGCAAGCCGGTTCACAAACACGCTGCATGGGCAGCGCCAGCAGAACCTGTTCCCGCAAAACTTCCAGCAATTCTAAGCCGTCGCCCTCGAAGAAGCCCATTTCGACTTCCCCTACTTTCAGGGCCACTTCGCCGCCGCCCGCTGGAGAATTTGCCGCACGGTAGTACAGATCAAATCCCCGTTGAACCGGCATGGTGGCCAATTCCAGGCAACGCTCACAGTCCGTTTCCATCTCGACGGAAAACGACCCCTTCAGGCGAATTTCCTCAACAGATTCCAGCCAATCGGCCCGGCCTTCTACTTTCAAGGCCGTGCGCTGCCGCAAACCGTCTTCGAGAAACTCGATCTCCCCCGGAGCAAAGGCGAGGTCGAAAATGATGGGCCGGACTTCCATGTCCCGGATATTCAAGAACATCCGCACCTCCCCGGCCGCACACAAACGGGCATAGTTCACCCGCTGTCACGCCAAATCAACAGTATAGCGCAGGCGGAGGGCAGGGGTAAAGGGTGAAGCACCTTCGCTGATGTCCACCTGACGGATCATTTCCTCATAAACTGCCGCACGGCACACCGGTAAGGGTGTAGCGTTGAAGTATGAATAAGATTTTGCAGAAGCGCCATAAGCGCCAAGTGGCGCGCGCCAAAGCGAAGGTGAACGTGTCGGAGCCGGACGTGCGGACGCATGAGGAGATTGAGGCCGCTCGCGAAGCCAGCCGGTTTGATGCCAGCCGGGGTGCCGGATCATCATTGGCTGGTACTGGCCGCACCGTAGGCCATGGCCCGAGCACCACTTCCGGCAGCGCGGCCAAAACGGCCGTCTAGTCAATCAAAGGCTCGGGGCGGCGCGCCCTTGGTGCCCTGTCTCCGAAGTTCGCGACCAATGTCTTAAGCGATTGTCCCGCCAAGCCGCAAAGCAGCAAAGTGCTTTCTTGGCGGCTTGGCGCCTTGGCGGGAAATTCTGGAATGCTCCCGAACTTCTGGGGCAGGGCGCCCGTGTGATCGCCGCCCGGCCTACTTCTCCGCGATCTCGGGCTTCAGCGTGTCCACCATCTTCAAAAACTCCGCCTTCTCCGCGCCCTTAATGCCGGCCTTGTCGAGCGCTGCCGCCATGTAGTCCAGGTTGGCCTGCCACTCCTGCGCGTTGATGCCCAGGCCGCCATGCACCGACTTCATATCGCGGCCCACATACGTGCAAGGGCCGCCGGCCATGGCGCAGAGCTGATCTTTCAGCAGCTGCCGGCCCCGCTTCAGCGAGTCCGCGCCGCGGCCCGCAAACCGAGCGAACTTCGGGTCGGCCCGGAGGCCTTTCAGATATTCATCCGCAATCAACGCGATGGTGTCGTAGCGGCCGACGCGCTCATAAAGAGAAGCGGTCTTGGGCTGCGCGGCCAAAGCCATACTGATCACGAGCATTCCGGCTAATATTCTGGCCATGCGGCCAGTTTATCTTGATCAAACCAGGGCTTGCTTGTCCCCATTGGCGCGGCCCGCGCGGTAGAAGATCGCGGACTAGCAAAACCCTTTCCCGGTTGCCAGTACATCTCATCTAACCGTCACCTGGACCGGATTGACGTGCCACCGGCCAGTGCTCCTATGGTGTAATTGGTGACTTAGGCACCGGATAACTCTATGACTCGAGAGAGAAGGAGCTTGGCATGCTACCTATCGCGGTTCGCACGACGTGGGGGGCAACCGTGGCGGCGGCGCGGCGGGCCGGGGCGGCGGCCGTCACTGGATGGTCCGTATTGGGGCGACCTACCGCGTATGTCGCCACGGTTGGTCTACCGGCCGTAGCCCGGCGCGAGTTCTCCACGGGGAGCCCCGGCGGGCCTCCGGGAGGGGCGGCCTCGAACCGGGAACGCATGCGCATGGTCTCGGTGGCGGCCCAGGCTTTCCTGTCAAGTGCGGAGGTCGTCTCCCCCGCTGAGATCACCTCGGTCGTGGGCTGGCATCGGGAAGATCGGACCCGCAGCCCGATCCTCGTTCCCCGTCCTTCCGAAGTAGCTTTGTATCTTCGGCGGTATCTTACCCACGAGGGCAGTGAGCGGCGGGTGATCGCCGCTGTTGGTCCCGGGCAACACTGCTATGCCATCGGCGCGCGGCTGCCGAATAGTCCCCTGCTGGCCCGGCTGATCCGGGAGAATCCCTTGACCTACGTGGCGCTCTGGGGCGGCTGCATGATCGCCGGCGGAGCCACTTCGGTCCGGTATGCACCCGATTTTCTGGCGGGCATCGGGCGGAGCGAAACCCGGGAAGCCCGGATCGCGGCCATCGAACGGCTTGACGCCACGGTGGATCTGACGGTGGCCCGGGACCCGGTTTCATTGGGATATTTCACGGTGACGGACCTTCCTGACGGATCGATGCTGATCACGATGCTGGCACGGACCAACTATGGGCACGCTCTCGATGGCTCCGTCAGCCACATGATGCTGATCACCGGCTCCGAGATCCGGGTGGGCTGGGTGGGCGCGGGCGGATCCACGCCGATCATTAGTGCGCATCTCAACAACATGTTGGCCATGAACACCGGCTTTGGAACCTGGAGCGGAATGATCCGGAACATGAGGCGGGTGGCGGCCAACCAGGCATTGCTGGAGGCACTGGATGGACTGGACGCTGAGGAGCGCCGGAAGAAGATCACCGAACTTATCTGGGCGAGCACCTCAGGCGGCCGGAGGACGTTCGAAACCGTTCTCTTGCATTTGGCGGACCCTCTCCGCTGGGCTTCCCGTGTCGGCCGCATTCTCCGCGGGGCCAGCAGTGCGGAGGGGGAAGACCTGGTGAAAAAGCGCGGGCCCTTCTTTTGACCGGGCGGGTTAATCCACCAGCGCCGAGTAGGCGATGTTCACGAACGCGTTGCGCTCATCGCTGCCGCCTTCGCGGTGGATCATGAAGATGCCGATCAGGTCCTTCTTCGGGTCGATGAAGCAGTACGTGCCGTAGCGTCCACCGTGGCCATAGGTGCCGATCGAGAGCGGCGCGGCGGCGCCGTCTTTCGCCACCGCCCAAGCCAAGCCGTAGCCCATGCCGGGGCCGTTAGTGGAAAGGTCGCCCGTACCCACCTGCGTCATGGTCTCAATCGAGTGCTTCGACAAGATCCGCACGCCATTCAGTTGGCCGCCGTTGAGCAGCATCTGGTAGAGCAAGAACAGATCGCTGGCGGTGGAATACAGGCCGCCTTCGGGCAGCGGATACTTGGCTCCATCGCGGAACTTCATCGCGCCTTCGCCTAACGGGTCAGCGGTGTACTTCAGCGGCTTGCCGTCCTTCAGGATGTAGGCGGTGGGCATGCGGCCCCACTTTTCTTTGGGCGGGTAGATGAAGGTGTCCTTCATGCCCAGCGGCGCGAAGATCCGTTTTTCGAGAAACTGCTCAAACGGCATCCCGCCCAGCACCTCGACAATGCGTGCCAGTGAAGCGATGCCGGTGTTGCTGTACTGCCACTTGGTCCCGGGCTCAAATTCAAGCGGCGCTTGCGAGATCACCAGTACCACTTCAGCCAGCGTCTTGTGCAACGCGCCATGCAGTTCGCCGATCCCCGCGGGCGGGTTCAAGGGCAGGCCGGAGGTGTGCATCATCAGATCCCGCACGGTGATGCGGCGGGCGGGCCTTTTCAACGTCTCGCCCACCAGCAGCCGCTGGCCGCGAAACTCTGGGAGGTGCTTCTCCACCGGATCGTTCAGCGCCAGTTTCCCTTCCTCGGCCAGCATCATGGCCGCCATCGCCACCACGGGCTTGGTCATGGAGTGCAGCTGGAAAATAGCATCCGTCTTGATCGGCTGCTTCGTCTCGATGTCGGTATATCCGGTGGCATGCAGTGCCGCCACTTTGCCGTGGCGGGCCACCAGCGTCACCGAGCCGGCCATCGTGCCGGCGTCGACGAACTCCTTCATGCGCGCGGGAATGCGGGCCAGGCGGCCGGAATCGAGACCCGTCTGGGCATTGAGCGCGGCCGCGATCAGCAGCGAAACAAGGAAGCGAGGCAACATCGCGCTTATCGTATCGCGAACGGCCGGAGAGCGCGTTTGCAACGATACGGCCGCCGCGTGCACGAACGTATGGAATGTCAGACAGATGATGCCGAAAGTGTTAGGCTCATCTGAACTATCGCCCGCCGCTCCAGCGGCAGCGGCGAAAAAGGGCGAGAAAGGAATCCGATGGCGATCCTCGGCTTCAGCGGATTGGGCAGCGGCTGGCGGGTGAGCGGCCGGCTGATGGTCGCCGTGCTGGTGCCCGCGGGCTTTGCCGGTTGGCTGCTCTACAGCGGTACCCAACAACGGGACGCTCTTGAAGAGCGCAACATGCGCTGGCTGGGTCACATGGCCAGTCAGGTGCAAAAGCGGGTGGCCAATTTTGACAATGCCGTGGAGCGTTGGACCGAAGTGGACACCGTCACCCCGGCCCATCAGACCGGCGTGACGCCCGCCAACCAGTTCGGCGTCGTCGAGAATCTGGACACTGAAAAATGCCCCGAGCAAGGGGCCAATCTGGGTGTCACCAAGAAAGCCGGCAAGCCCCTGCTGCATTTCCGGCAGGAGCGCAAGGGCGGGGCCGGGTGTGCGGTCTCCGACCTGGCGCTGCTGGTGGAGCAATCGCTGCGCAAGGATGTTTTTGCCTCCATCATTTTGGCCGAGCGCAACGGCAACGTGCTCTATCAGTCCGACTCCGGACCGATGCGCTTCACCAGTGTCGACTTTCTGTTCGCTCCGGCGGCCGAACCGGCCTTGAAGCCTCTTCTCGGCGAGGCCGCGGCCGCCAAACCGGTGGTGGCTAGTGGCAGTGGGCTAAATGCCCCCACCTCCTCCGCCCACATGATCCGCTCCATTGGCGACCATCAATTCGCGGTCTACGTGCAGCCGATCCAGCTCACCTTGCGGGACCCCAAAGCAGGCCCGGCTCCGGGTGACTGGCTGCTGGTGGGGCTTTCTGATGTCAATACGCCCTGGAAGAACTCCGGCCCGCAGGGGCTGCTGCTGATTCTCCCGCTGGTGATGCTGCTGGTGGCGCTGAGTTGGCCGTTGCCCAAGCCCTGGTTTATGTCGCCCGCCGAACCCCTGCGCCAGCGCTATCTGGCCTGGGCGGGGGCTTGCTCGGTGGGGATCCTGCTGGTGATGACGGTGCTGGGGCTATATTTTTTCATCCGCCATTTCTCTGATGTCCGCACCGACGGGCGTTTGAATCTGTTTGCGGAAGAGATCGGGTCCAACTTGAAGCACGAACTGACGCTGGCGCTGGAACAACTGCGATTGCTGGACGAGCGGGCCGCACAGGAGAAAGTGATCCGCCCCGACAGCTCCGGCAGTTCTGAATCCAGCCTGTTCGCCTCGCTGAAGCCGGAACAGACCCTGTACCGGTTTGAGTACGTGGACTGGATCGATGGCGACGGCCAGAAAAGGTTCCGCTGGACCACAGGCAAGGACACGGCCCGGCCGGTCAACGTCAGTGATCGCGCCTACTTCCAAAACGTGATGGCGGATCGGATGGTGCACGGACTTCCGTTGGCCACCGGAGGCTATACCAGCACGTTCGCCATTGAACAGGTGCTTTCTCGCACCACGGGCCGGATGACCACCATGCTGGCCGTCAACTCCGAATTGAAGTATCAGGGGCTGCCGGTGGCCTCGATGGCGGCGCTGCTGACGTCGCTTGAAAATCCCGTTCTCCCCGCCGAATTTGGGTTTGCGGTGATTGAACCATCGGGCAAGGTGTTGTTCCATTCCGAACCCAGCCGCGCGCTGGCGGAGAATCTGTTTGAAGAATGCGCCGACGTGCCGGAGTTAGCCCAGGTAGTCGAACGGCGCGCCACGGCCACCGTCAGTACCAACTATTCCGGCGCCGCCTACCGGATGCTGGTGACCCCCTTTCCGGATCTCGAAGATCTGCCCTGGACCCTGGTGGTGTTCCGGAAACTGGAACCGGTACGCGTGATCCGTGCCCAGGCGATGGTGGGCGCGGGGGCGCTGTTTGTGGCGTACTTGCTGGCCTCGTTGGCGGTGGCGGGGGGCTTGCTGTATCTATTGGGGTTGCGGTGGCGGCGTTTCGAACCGCGCCTGCTGGTGGAAACCGCCTGGTGGGCTCCTCGGCCGGATAGCTATCCGCTACTGGCCGCTTTCGGGGCGGCCCTGATGTTGGTCTACTGGCGCGGACTGGACCGCCAGTTAGGCTCATCCATCTTCTACAGCTCCGTGGCCACGGCCGTGGCCTTTCTCATCTTCAGCGCCCTGGGGCTCCGGATGCCGGTGCGGCAACTCTTCAACCGCTTCAGCCTCGCCTGGCTGGCGGGTGCCTCGCTCTACCTGGCGGCGTTTGCGCTGGTGCTCGATGACCCTTGGATGGCGGGTCTGGCGCCGGCGGGGTTGTTGGCGGTGCGGGCGGGGCAGCATTTGCGCCAGCGCGGCAGCTCAGCCCAACCGGCCACGGCGGCGAGCTGGGTTATCTGGGCGGCGGGCTTGGCGCTCTGCTTGGTCGTCCTGCCTACGTTTGGGCTAGGGAAGCTGTCCTATGAGTACGAATCCGGGCTCTACGCGCGGGAGCTGCAATGGGAGCTGCAGGAGGAGTATTCGCAGCGGGTGGACGAGATCACGCGGAGCATCAACAAGCTCCCTGGGGTGACCGAGTGCGGACGCATCGGCCAGCACCTGCTCTCCGGGCTGGGCCTGCGCCCCACCAATGAGTTCTCCTGCGCGCCGACCTTCTTTTATGGCAGCGCCGGGTACAACACAGAGCTGGTGGGCACGCCCGGTGGTGAGCTGAGCCTGGAACGGAGAACCTGCCGCATCTCCGCCTGGGCGGTGCCTGCCCCCAAGGGAGCCGTTCTGTCCCGCGTCTGCATGGAAGGGCAAGGCCTGGTGCCGCAGGACAAGTTTCCGGCCGCCCTGTTTAGCGAAGAGGCGCCGGCATGGTGGAAGGTGCTGAACCAGCTGCCCATTCTGATCCTGGCCGGAGTGGAATTGCCTTTTGACGCCCGGCAGGAGGGCTTCGACATGCGGCGGGATCAGTTTCAGCCCGCCGGTGACCCCGCGCCGTGGAGTTGGCGGGTGGAAGGCGGCGGGAACGCGCATCACCTTTGGCTGGCTCGGGAATCCACCGCCGGGCCCCAACCCTTGGCCCGATCCGTGTTGCCCGGCTTTGTCCCTTGGAACCCGTTTGCGGACACGCTGGGGCCGGAAGCGGGCGAGCTCGCCACCCAATGGATGAGCGTCCAGTTCTGGCTGGGCATGATCGCTGTCATTGGCCTGACGCTCTATTGGGCCCGAGCCTTCCGGCGCCGCGTGCGGCTGGATGATCTGGAGCTGCCCGATCCGCTCCCCGCGTTTCAACCTGAGTTGAACCCGCACGGAGAACGCCTGCTGGTCCACCTGCCGCCGGGCCATCTGGAGCTGGAGCTGCCCGGTGATTGGAGTGGCTTCCATCGCTTCGATCTGCTGTTGATGGATCTCGCCACGCCGCCGCCGGTACCAGCCGGGCACATTCTGATCGAGCACCTGGAGACCAGGCTCCAGACCGCTGCCGAGCGGAAGGCATGCCTTGATCTGCTGGAGGCGGCCTTGCGCATTCCGCAACGGTCCGTCGTGATCACCACCGCGATTGAGCCGCTGCACTACTTGCAGACCGGTGGCGCGGGCATGATGGGAGATCCCGCGGACGACACCGAGCTGCGGCGGTGGAGCCGGATCACCCATTCGCTGCCGGCGCGGCGGCTCGGCGTCCCGGACGGGGCCCCCATGCCGGATGACGCGGGGGTCTGGATGAGCTGTTCGGCGCTGGAAAAAGCGATGCTCACTTACCTCGACCGTGAAAAGCTGGTAACCCCGACGGCCGCTGATTCCGCGCGCGCCCTGATGGGCCGGGGCCTGCTGCGCCGCCGCCCGGATGGCCGGATCGAGTTTGCCTCGCCACGCTTCCAGCGGTTCGTGCACGCTCTGAAGGAGGCTCCGGATGAGGCGCTGCTGGCGGCGCATTCCGTCGGCAAGACGATCTCGCCATGGGCCATTGGACTGGTGCTGGTGGGCGTGGTGTTGTTCTTCTCGCAAGAAGAGCTCACCAGCAGGCTGTTGGGCTTCTTGACCAGCGTCGGCGCGGGCCTGGAGACACTGCGCAAGCACTTGAGCGCCAGCTCCGGCACCCCGGGCGGCTCCTCCGGCACCGCCAAGGGCTAAGCCGGTCCTGCCGCGGCCGGGCCGTCTTACTGTCGCGTCATTACTAAGCACGGATCGTGGAGATAGCGGCAAAGGTAACAGGATGATCCGGACCGGCACACTCTTCTTTCACAGCTAGCAAAGTTCGTGTAAATGCAAAAAATCTCTCGCGCCGTCCGGAACTGACTGCTGAGTTCGCACTTCCGGCCGATAGATCTCCTCAGGAGATGTTACGTTGACCCTAGGAGTAAAGATTGTCGCGGGCGCACTGGCCGCCGTGGTGGTGACAGCGGCCGCCGGGATTCTGGTGCAACGTGCCGTTATCCGGGAGCAAGGAATTCAGCTCACTCGCAACACCATGCGGACCGCGATCTTAGAGGCGGAAAACGTCCGCGAGTCCATCTCCGGACTGCGCCAGGCCAACGTCTTCAATCAGGAGCGGATGATCGAGGAGATCAAGACAGCATCCGATTTCCGCACCACCGGCGCCTACCAGACCGTGCCCGTCGTGGCCGCCTGGCGCGCCATCGAGAAGGTGGCGGCCCAAGAGGGTTATCAGTTCCGCATCCCTAAGAACAGCCCGCGTAACCCCAAAAATCAACCCACGGCGGAAGAGTCCGCCTGGTTGAGTGCGTTTGAATCAGGGCGGTTGGCGGAGGTGTTTGAAGTGAACAGCGCCCGCAATGAGATCGTCTATGCCCGGCCGATCAAGTTAACGGCGGATTGCCTCAGCTGTCATGGCGACCCCGGCAGCAGCATCACCAAAGATGGGCGCGACGTCCTGGGATTTCAGATGGAGAATTGGAAGGCTGGCGAAGTGCATGGCGCTTTCGTGCTGAAGTCCAGCCTGGACCGCGTGGACCAGGTAGTACAGGCCGGCATGCTGAAGACCGTCATGTGGGTATTGCCCGTTACGGGCATCGTCTGCGGCATCTTGATCTGGCTCAGCCGCCGCTCTATCATCAACCCGCTGCGGAAGGCCCTGATGGACGTGAAACAGACCAGTAGTGAATCCACCAGCGCTTCGGGGCAGATCTCACAATCGAGTGAGTCGTTGGCCTCCGGGGCGACACAACAGGCCGCATCGGCCGAAGAAACCGCCGCCGCTCTGGCGGAAATGCGGGCCGCGGTCGAGCTTGGGGCAGTCAAGGCGGCGGAGGCTCAAGTACTGGCGGGCGAAGCGCGCCGGTTTGCTGAATCGGGCGCCGGACAAATGGAGCGGGCGCTGAAGGAGATCGAAGAGATTGAAGCCTCGAACAAGCGCGTGGCCCGCATCGTCAAGGAAGTGGAGGAGATCGCCTTCCAGACCAATCTATTGGCTCTGAACGCGAGTGTCGAAGCCGCCCGGGCCGGCCAGTCGGGTGCGGGGTTTGCGGTGGTGGCCGACGAAGTACGGGCACTGGCCACGCGCTGCGCCACGGCGGCCAAGAGCACCGAAGAGATCGTCACCAAGTCCATTGCTGACTCCAAGCGCGGTGTTGCGTTAAGCCATCAGGTCCGTTTGGAACTGACCAACATTGTCGACCACACTGAGCGCGTCAGCGAAGCAATCAGCAAGACCGTCCTCGAATCCAAGAATCAGAGTTCGCGGATCGGCGGCGTCGACACAGCCATGCGGCAGATTAGCGTCGTCACCCAATCGATTGCCGCGCAATCAGAAGAGATGTCGGCCTCCTCCCAAGTGCTGGCGCAACAGGCCCGCGTGCTGGACGAATCGGTGGAAAGCCTGTCGTCCATGGTCGGTGGCTTCTAGCGCAGTAACGGTCTACTTGACGTACTTCTCCATCCAGCCCAGGATGTGCTCAATCTTGGCGATCCGGTGGCTGGGGCTGGCGCCGCGGATTCCGTGTGGCTCACGGGGAATCCGCACCAGCACCGTATCGACGTTGTTCATCTTCAGCCCGGCGTAGAACTCTTCGCTCTCGACGATCGGCGTGCGCCAATCCTCTTCACCCGTGATCAGCATGGTGGGCGTCTTCACCTTGTTGACGAAGAAGACCGGCGAATGGTCCACATACGCCTTCAGGTTGTCCCACGGCGTGCCCTTCATCCAGCGCACGGTGGTCAGCGGGATGTCGGAGGAGCCGAACTGGGTGATCCAGTTCGTAACCGGATACTGCGACACGGCCGCCGCAAAGCGCGTAGTCTGCGTCACAATCCAGGCCGTCAAAATGCCGCCGCCGCTGCCGCCAGTGACGCACAGCTTCTGGGGGTCCACGTAGCCTTTGGCCACCACCGCATCGACGCCCGCCATGAGGTCCTTGTAGTCATCCCCCGGATACTTGCCGTGGATGATGTCGCCAAACGCTTCGCCATAGCCTGTCGAGCCGCGTGGGTTGGTGTAGAGCACCACAAAGCCGCGGGCCGCGAAGATCTGCATCTGGTGGTTGAACTCGATGCCGTACATCGCATACGGTCCGCCGTGGATGTCGAGGATCAGCGGGTACTTCTTCGAAGGGTCAAAGTTCGGCGGCTTGATAATCCAGCCCTGGATGTTCTTGCCGTCAAAGCTGGGATAGTTGATCTCCTCCACGGCGCCAATCTCCCGGTCAGCCAGTAAGCTGTCGTTCGAATACGTCAACCGGGTCAGTTTGCCCGGAGCGGCCGCATTGAAGGCGTACAGCTCCTTCGGCTCCGCCGGTGACGTTCGTGAGATGGCGATGGTGCCGGTCTTGGAAACCGAGAATGCATCGAGGCTCGCATAGGCGGTCGCGAAGCGGTAGTAGCCAGTGGTGATCGGCTTGGCCGGCGCATCAAGCGGAATGGTGTGCACCTGCGCCTGCCCCTTGTCTTCGACCACCGCGAAAAGTCCCTTCGAGTCCGGCATCCAGCGCGGCGAGACGACGTTACGGTCGAGATTCGTGGCCAGTTGGCGCGAACCCGTGCCATCCAGGTTCATCACGTAGAGGTTGGTGTTGTGGTTGGCTTGGCCCTTGTCGTCAAAGCCCAGATAGGCAATGCGCCGCCCGTCAGGGGAGACGCTGGGCGCCAGGTCCGGCCCTTTGCGGGTGGTCAACTGCTTCACCGCGCCGGTCTTCACATTAAAGCTGTAGATGTCGTCGGCGAACTGCTCCATGTCGGCGTTCGGAATGCGGCGGCCGGAGACATAGAGCAGCGTGCCATCGGCGGACCACGACGGCTCCCCCGCGTGCTGGAAGTCGCCACTCGAGATCTGGCGGGGCGCTCCACCCGTGGCGGGGACGACAAACACATGCGTGTAGCCTTCGGCGATCTTGCCGTTGCCGCCCACGCCGTCGGCGCGCCAGTTCAGCTTGGTGACGATGGTGGGTGCGTCGGCCCACTTGGCTCCGGGAGGCGCGGCGGGCATCTTGATGCTCCAGGGAGCCTTGCCGGGAACGCGCGCCAGAAACGCGATCGACTGCCCGTCGGGCGACCAGGAGAGCGCCGACGGCGCGGTCTCGAGATCGGTGATCTTGGCCTCCGCCCCCGTGTCCATCCACCGCACATAGATCTGCGGCCGGCCACCTTTGCTCGACACATACGCCAACCGCCCGCCATCAGGCGACCAGCGCGGCGCCGCATCCCGGTGCGCACCGGCGCTGATCGGCCGGGCGTTCTTGCCGTCCACGTCGACGATCCAGAGATTCGAGTAGAAGACATCGGCCATCTTGTCCTCGGTCTCCATCAGATAGGCCACCTTCTGGCCATCGGGTGAGACTTGAGGCGATGACGGTGTCCGCCAATCAAACAGCGTCTCCGAAGTCAGCACCGTCCGCGGAGCGGCGGCGAGCGAAAGAGCAAAAAGAGCAACGGCCAAGCGCATGCGTACAGGATAGCGCCCAGCGATTCGCGGCCGAAGGGGGAGGGTGGAGTGTCCGCCAATTGCTAAGATCACCATAGGAGTTACCTCAATGGGCAATCTGCACACAGCGGCCTTGGTAGGCGTGGACAGCGACCTCGACTGGACCGGCTGCGAGTTGGTTGAGCGCGTACCCGGCAAGGTGTCAGGCCGGCCCATTGTCCGGGGTACGAGGATCCTAGCCGACACCATTGTCCAGGATGCCGAGTTGGGATCTCCCACCGCGGAGATCCAGGAGAACTACCCGGACCTCACCGTTCAGACAATCGAACAACTCATCGCATTCGCGGCGGCGCGCCAACGGCGGAATTTGGGGTGAGAGTGCTTCTCGATCACAATCTGCCGCACAAGCTGAGAACTCAGCTGCGCGCGCTTTGTGAGCACGAGTTGCTGACCACGTCATTCATGCAGTGGGGGCACCTCCGCAATGGCGAACTGCTGCGAGCCGCCGAACAGACCGGCTTCGACGTTTTCTTGACTGGCGACCGGAGCATGGTTCATGAGCAGAACCTAAGCGCCTTCCAACTCGCCGTGATCGCGTTGTCTACCAACAACTGGCCCATCCTCAAAAACCACGTCCCGCGCATCATGGCGGCCATCGATGCGGCCCAATCCAGCACCTTCGTCGCTCTAGACTGCGGCGAGTTCTCCCGCAAGAAGTGATAGCGAAAGGCGCCCCGCTTGCAACTTCATCCCCATTGGAGCCAAGATGTCATCCATGACCCCCAACATGCTTGGCGCTTACGGTGAGTGGGCCGCACAGTCCATGGCGGACCCGCCGCGCCTCTCGTTCCGGCAGCCGATGTTCAAGGATGTGGCGGCGTGGCGCTCTGTCGCCCGGGCTCGCTATCGCGAGCTGCTGATGGGGCCTGGACCCGCGCAGACGCCCATCGCCACCGTGCAACACCACCTGGAGTTCGATGGCCTGGCGATTGAGCATCTCCAGTGGCAACTGCCTTACGGGCCGCCCACTGAGGCTCTGCTGCTCAAGCCGGCTAAAGCGACCGGCAAGCTGCCCGGTATCGTCGGCCTGCATGACCACGGCGGCAACAAGTATTTCGGCCTGCGCAAGATCACGCGCATGTCCAAGGACCCGCACCCGCTGATGTTGAAGCACCAGGATCATTACTACAGCGGTCTGGCCTGGGCCAACGAACTAGCCAAGCGTGGCTATGCCGTGCTGGTGCACGATACCTTCACCTTCGGCAGCCGCCGCATGCGTCTGGCTGATCTGCCGGGCAACATCCGCAACAACATGGTGGAGGCCAACCCGGAAGCGCCCGAAGAGATCCTGCGCTACAACCAGTTCGCCGCCGCGCATGAGCATCTGATTGCCAAGAGCCTGTTCAGCGCCGGCATCACGTGGCCGGGCGTCTTCGTCAATGACGACCAGCGCGCGCTCGATTATCTGGCCTCGCGCCCTGATGTTGATGCGACGCGCCTGGGCTGCGCGGGTCTTTCCGGCGGCGGCCTGCGAACGGTGATGCTCACCGGCGCCGATGAGCGCATCCGCTGCAGTTGCTGCGTCGGCATGATGACCACCTGGCGCGACTATGTGCTGAACAAGAGCCACACCCACACCTGGATGTGCTACCTGCCGGGGCTGCCCAAAGATCTGGACTATCCCGAGATCCTCGGCCTGGGCGCGCCCAACCCCATCCTGGTGCTCAACAACCGGCAGGATGCGCTGTTCACGATGCCCGAGATGGAACGGGCGGACCGCATGCTGGCCGAGGTCTACCAAAAAGCCGGAGCGCCGGAACGCTATAAGGGAAGCTTCTACGACGGCCCGCACAAGTTCGACGCGGACATGCAGAAGGAAGCGTTTAGCTGGTTTGACCGCTGGCTGAAGGCGTAGCCAGCCCCAAGCTTAGGTGCCTGGGGCTGGACGGTTTCCGCTGCTCCGTGGGGCAGCTTCTTTTCGCGCGACAGTCTACAACCGGCAGATCAACAACTCGCGCTCGTAGACCATCTCGGAGGGCAGATGGTCGTGCAGTTCGAGGAACAGCTCGGCGTGCTCGATCACTTCTTTCCGCCATGTGGTGCGGTCGAAGGCTTGCAGCTTTTCGAACTTCTCTTTGGGGAAGTCCAGGCCGTTCCATTCCATGTCTTCATAGTGCGGAGCCCAGCCAATCGGGGTCTCCCGGCCCAAGGCGCGACCACGGGCACGATCGACAATCCACTTCAGCACGCGCATGTTTTCGCTATAGCCCGGCCAGATGAACTTGCCGTCTTCGTCCTTGCGGAACCAGTTGACATGGAACACGCGCGGCGTTTCGCTTAAGCTGCGCTGCATCTTGATCCAGTGCCGGAAGTAGTCGCCCATGTGGTAGCCGCAGAAGGGCAGCATAGCCATCGGGTCGCGCCGGACTTTGCCGATGGTGCCGGCGGCGGCGGCGGTCATCTCGGAACCCATCGTCGCGCCGACGTAGACGCCCGTGCTCCAGTTGAAGGCCTGGAAGACCAGCGGCATGGTGGTGGCGCGGCGGCCGCCGAAGATGAAGGCGCTGATCGGCACACCGTCGGGGTGCTCCCAGTTGGGGTCGATGGTGGGGCACTGGGAGGCCGGGGCGGTGAAGCGGGCGTTGGGGTGGGCGGCCTTGGCACCGGTCTGTTTGGCGATCTCGGGCGTCCAGCGGTTGCCTTGCCAGTCCGTGCATTCGGCGGGCGGGGCGTCGGTCATGCCTTCCCACCAGACGCCGCCTTCGGGCGTAAGCGCCACGTTCGTGAAGATGCTGTTGCGCGACAGCGCCGCCATGGCGTTGGGGTTGGTCTTCATCGAGGTGCCGGGGGCGACGCCAAAGAAGCCTGCTTCCGGATTGATGGCGTGCAGGCGGCCTTCGGCATTGGGCTTGATCCAGGCGATGTCGTCGCCCACGGTCCAGACCTTCCAGCCCTCGAAACCGGCCGGGGGGATCAGCATGGCGAAGTTGGTCTTGCCGCAGGCGCTGGGGAAGGCGGCGGCGACGTAGGTCTTTTCGCCTTGCGGGCTTTCCACGCCCAGGATCAGCATGTGTTCCGCCATCCAGCCCTCATCGCGAGCAATGTTGGAGGCGATGCGGAGCGCGAAGCATTTCTTGCCGAGCAGGGCGTTGCCGCCGTAGCCCGACCCATAGGACCAGATCTCGCGCGTCTCCGGGAAGTGGACGATGTACTTTTCCTTGTTGCACGGCCACGGCACGTCCTTTTGTCCGGCGGCCAACGGCGCACCGACGCTATGCATGCAAGGCACGACGCGCTTGACGTCCTTGTCGATCTCGGCGATCACGGGCAGGCCGATGCGGGCCATGATGCGCATGTTGACGACGACATAGGGCGAATCGGTCAACTGCACGCCGATCTGCGACATGGGCGATCCCACCGGACCCATGCTGTAGGCCAGCACGTACATGGTCCGGCCGCGCATGCAACCGCTGAAGAGCTGCTTCAGCTTCTTGCGCATCTCATAGGGGTTTTCCCAGTTGTTGGTGGGGCCGGCGTTGTCCTTGGAGAGCGAACAGATGAAGGTGCGGTCCTCGACGCGGGCCACATCGCTTGCGTCGGAGCGCGAATAGTAACAACCAGGCCACAGGTCCTGGTTCAACTTGGTGAAGGTGCCGCTTTTGACCAGCTCCGCGCACAATTCGTCGTATTCACCTTGGGAGCCGTCCACCCAATGGATGGCCTCCGGTTTGGTCAACTGGGCCATTTTTTCAACCCAGCGAAGCAGGTGCTTGTTCTCGCTGAGCGGGACTGAAGGATTGCGGGAATTCATGAATCTACCTGAAACCATTGTCTCAGGCCGCGCGAACAGAGTCGAACCGGGTCCCGCGCAACAGCCGGGCCGCCTGTGTCTGCTACCTTAGGCTTCGCGTGCCGTTCCGTCCTGCCGATTTGAAGACACTGAAGACTCTGAAGACACTTCTGGGCCGGGCTGCCGTCTGGCTGTTACCGCTACTGTTCGTGGGTCTGTCACTGCCATTGATTGACCGGCCGGGCATCTACAACGACGAAGCCCTTTTCGGCAACGCCACCTTCCCCCCTTATAGGGTGCTCTATTCTGCTCAGGCCTTTAAGACGCAGCTGCCGTTGATGGTGATGACCTACGTGGGCACGCTGAAGGCGTATCTGGCGAAGTTCGTCTTTCTGTGGGTGCCGCCCTCGACGGTAAGTGTCCGTATCCTGCCGGTGTTGCTGGGGGCGGTGACCGTGGCGTTGTTCTTTTTGGGCATGCGGCGCTTGTGGGGTGTGCGCGTCGCTGGACTGGGGGCGCTACTGCTGGCCACCGACGCCACCTTCATCATGACCACCCGCTATGACTGGGGTCCCGTGGCTTTGCAGCACCTGCTGCTGGCGGGTGGGGCGGTGGCGCTGGT
>JAPKYZ010000046.1 GCA_026394055.1 Acidobacteriota bacterium | reverse complement strand
CTTAGTCAAAATGAAACGACCAACCCCTGACCTGAGACGCGGGTTACGCTGACGGTCAGGAAAACCAAAACGGCGCAGAGCCGCCAAGGACAAGGAGTTGGTCTATGAAAAAGATACTGTACGTGGGCCTGGATGTCCACGCGGAGACGATTGCGGTGGCGGTGGCCGAGGCCGGGAGAAGTGGCGAAGTGCGCAGTCTGGGCACGATCGCCAACCGGCTGGAACCGCTGCGGAAACTGGTGAAGAAGCGGCGGGAGCAAGGCGAACTGCGGGCCTGCTATGAGGCCGGACCAACCGGCTACTGCCTGTACTGGCAACTGAGCCAGCTGGGGGTGGAATGCGAAGTGATCGCGCCGAGCCTGATTCCCACCAAGGCCAGCGAGCGGATCAAGACCGACCGCCGCGATGCCGAGAAGCTGGCCCGTTGCTACCGTGCCGGAGAGTTGACGGCGGTGGCCGTGCCCAGCCCGGAGCAGGAAGCGCTGCGCGATCTGGTGCGGGCGCGCGAGGCGGCGAAGAAGGATCAACTGAAGGCCCGGCATCGATTAAGCAAGTTCTTGTTGCGTCATGGCCAGAAGCCGGAAGGCCTAAAACCGTGGACCAAGCAGTTCCTGGAGTGGATCAAGATCAACGTTCACTTCGCGCACCAAGCGCTGGAGGTGACGTTGCTGAGCTACCTGCACGAGGTGGAGCATGTGGCCCAACGAATCCGGCACCTGGAAGCGGCCATTGACGAGGCGGTGCGTGAGGCGCCCGTGGCACTGCGCGCCGTGATCGAAGCCTTGCAGGCCTTGCGCGGAGTGGCCCAGACGACCGCGGCCACGATCGTGTCGGAGTTGGGATCGTTGACGCGCTTCGCCCACCCCAGGCAGTTGATGGGCTACAGCGGCCTAGTGGCGAGCGAACATTCCAGCGGAGCGAAGGTTCACCGCGGGCCGATCACCAAGTCCGGCAACGCTCATCTACGAAGAGTGCTGGTGGAGTCTTCCTGGTCCTACCATCACCGGCCCAATGTCACCGGCTTTCTGTTGCGCCGGCAGAAGTCGCTGGCCTTGAGCGATGAGGTGAAGGCGATGGCCTGGAAAGCTCAGCATCGCTTGCACAAACGCTACCAGACGCTGGCGGCCAAAGGCAAAAACAAGAACCAGATCGTGACGGCCATCGCGCGCGAACTGCTCGGTTTTATCTGGGCCATTGCGACGCACACTGAACAAAGGCCCGCCGTCCAGGCCGGCTAAGTAACCGCATGCACCCTCTCCGGACAGCAGCGTCGAAGGTGGCGGGGATTCCACGAAAAGGAGAATCCTCGTCAGCTTCTATGTGGCACGGGCCACGGCCCCAACCCGCGCGTTTAGTCCGAGGCAGCTCCCGACGAATCATGACCCTGCGGCCCAGACCCGCGCATATCAGAGTGATCCATCGTCGCGTCACCCTCCCCGCTGCCTTCGACGCCGCTGTCCGCAACCCCAACCGCAAACACAAGTGCCTCCCGCCCTGGTGGGCGGGAGGCACTTGAAGCCGAAGAAAAACCGTCAGCACCTGTTGAGGGTATTGACAGGTCGTTTCATATCAGAAGTAGAGCTTCAGCGCCATCTGCATCTGCCGCGGCGAGTTCAGCAAGTCGCCGGAGCCGGTGAGTTGGCCGAATTGGGTGCTCTGGATCTGCAGGTTGCCGGTGCCGAAGCGGACGCGGTTGAAGGCGTTGAACATTTCAGCGCGGAAGTCCAGGCGGATCTTCTCTTTCAACGGGAACGATTTGGCAATCGAGATGTTCTCGTTGTAGTTACCAAACTGGCTGAACTTGGGGTTGTAGCGCGTCTGATTGCCGAACGTGTTGGCGGGCTGGGCTGGGAAGAAGCTGGCCGGTTGCACGAAACGGTCGACAAACGGGTCGAACTTGTCGCCCTTGATCGCCCCTTGCCAGCCGTCATAGCTGGAAATGATGGGACGCAGGCTGCCGGAGAACAACGGCATGCTGTTGCTGGTGCCTAAGCCCAGCGGCAGGCCGCTGGAGTAGAAGGCGATCCCCGAAACGCGCCACCCGCCGACCAGGTAACTGAGCGCGGCGCTCTTGTTGAGGAACTTCTGGCCCTTGCCGAACGGCAGGTCGTACACCGTGCCGATCTTGAAGTTGTGGGGCACGTTGAACTGGCCGACCGACTTTTCGAGACCACGGTTGTACTGGTCCATTGCCGCGCCACCCACCCAGTAACTGTCGGCATCGGTGAGGATCTTCGAGAACACGTAGGAGGTCTGGAACTGCAGGCCGCTCGAATAGCGCTTCTCGAAGCGGACCATGAAGGCGTGGTAGGTGGAATGGCCGGAGTGGTCGCCGCCACCGCTAGCCGTATCAATGGTGTTGTACTGCGGATAGGGGCGCAGCGCCTGGCGCACCGTGGCCTGCGCACCCCAACCGCCCGTGCCCTTCAAGCCGGGAGCCTGGCCGAAGGAGGGATAGGGTGCGGTGATCCCAGCCGCAATCGCCGCCGGGGAATCAAAGCGAGAGTTGAGCAGCGTGGCTCCGTACTTGGTGAGCAAGCTGGGGTCCAGCTGGTTGTAGTTCAACAACCCGGCCTGCAAGCCAGAGCCGAGCGAAGCGTTGTAGGAGGTCTCGAACACCATCGTGTTGCTCAACTGGCGCTGGATGGAGAGATTCCAGGTGACGAAGGCGGGCGGGCGGGTCGCTTCTTGACCCTGCCACCACGGCATCGCGTCGCGGTTGGCAAAGCTGGGGTCAATGAAGGGCGGCGCGGACCAGGCCGGCAGTCCGTCTTTAACCCGATAAGCAGGCGTGATTCCGTTGCTGTTATCCGGGAAGCTTAAGCCCAGCGTGAAGCCGCGCTGATGGGTGGAACCAGTGACGGTGGTGATATTGCCGTAGCTTAAGCCCGCTGAGGCGCGGATGACGGTCTTGTCTTTGTAGGTGTAAGCCATGCCGAAGCGCGGGCCAAAGGCCTTGAAGTAACTATCGGCCAGCGTGCGGGTGCCTTCGCGACCCTCGCCCGTTCCGGCGTAGATCAACGCGCCCTTCAAATTACCAGCAAGAGGATTGGGACGGGTGGGGGAGAAATCGCTCCAGCGGTCATTCTCACCAGTGGGCGGCAGCATGGTCTCCCAGCGGAGGCCCAGGTTGATCATCAGGTTCGGTTTGACGCGCCAATCGGTCTGGATAAAGCCGGAATAGGAAGGCCACTGCTGGCCGATATAGCGGACCGTCTCCGCGACACCGTCGCTGGCATAGCCGAGCAGCATGGACGCAATCGGGCTGCCGCCGGCGGTGGTGAAGTTGGTGTCGCCGGGGCGTCCGGTGTGCTTAAAGTCGAACGTCATGCAGCCCGAGACGCACTGGCGGCCGAAGCCGTTGTAGTACTGATACATCGCCTGACCACCAAACTTGATGGTGTGCTTGCCCTTGATGATGGTGACATCGTCGGCAAACTGCTTGATGAAGTTCTCTGAGCCATTGTTGGCGCGGCCACCCCACTGGCTGTAGTTATTCGAGAAGTTCATGTTCACCAGGTTCTGGCTACATTCGGCGACGTTGATCGCGCAGAACTTATCCTTCCAGTTGATGCCACTGATGACGGTGGCTTGGGGCGGATCGTGGTTTTCCTTCCAGTTGTTGCCGCCGCCGTAGAAGTGGTTGAACACGGTGGGCGAAATATTCCAGTCCCAGCTACCTCGGAACACGTCGGACGGGCGGCGGGTGTCGTTGTAATTCACAAACAGTCCCGGCAGATCGGCAGGACCCTGCGCGCCGGGCTTCTCAAAGGACCGGTTGTAACCCCAGTAGCCCGAGATACGGTGCTTGTCATTAAAGACGTGGTCACCCTTGACGCTGATCTTGGTGTTGGGCCGGACGACGCTGCCGCCGGTCACCAGATAGTTGTTCTGCACATAACCCACCGTGCCGGGAACCGAGCCATTGTTGGGCACCGGAACCGTACCGCTCCGAAATACCCCGAGCGCCTTGACGATTTCAGGGTCAAAGTTAGAGGCTGGAATCTGGTTGTTCGGGAAGACGTCGCGCACCGTCTGGCCCGCCGAGTTCACGGTTTGGGTCAACGGATTGTAGATCGGAATCTGGCGGCCGTTGCCGTCCACCCAGTTGCGGAAATCGCCGCCATACATCTCAGGCGTGGGCACGGTGCGTTGAGCGCCGGTGGCGCCTTCACGGTTGCGGAACGCTTCGTAGCTAAAGAAGAAGAAGGTCTTGTTGCGGCCGTTGTAGATCTTCGGGATCCACACCGGGCCACCGGCGGAGGCGCCGAAATCGTGCTGCTTGTAGATGGGCCGGGCGATGCCGCGGGCATTGTTGAAGAAGTTGTTGGCGTCCATCACGTTGTTGCGCATGAACTCGTACGCCGTGCCGTGGAACTCATTGGTGCCGGACTTGGACGCAAAGCTCATGATGCCGCCGGTGGCCTGGCCGAATTCGGCCTTGAAGCCATTGGTGTCCACCGTGAACTCCGTGATCGCTTCAATCGACGGCGCATTCACCGCCACCCAGCTCTGCGTCAGGGCGCGGGTGGTGTTGGCGGAAACACCATCGAGGTTGGTTCCATAGCCCGCCGCTTGGCCGCCGCCCAGGATAAAGCCGTTGTCGCCACCCACGTTCTTGGCTTCCGGCGTCAACGAGGCCAGATTGAACGGGCTGCGCAGCGTGCCGCCCACCACCAGCGGCAGTTCGTCCACCAGCTTGTTATTGATGGTGACGCTCGATTTGGCATTCTCGGTAGAAAGTGTCAGCGCGTTGGCCGCCACCTCAATCGCTTGCGTCGAGGTGCCAACTTCCAGCACCGCGTCCGCACGAGTGGTGGCCGATGCGTTCAGCACCAGGCCGGTCACCGAAGCGGGACGAAACCCATTCTTTTCCACCCGGACCGAATACGTACCCACTTGTAGTTGGGGAACCGTATAGTCGCCGGAATCGTTGCTGGAGACGTTTACCGCCACACCCGTTTGGGTATTGGTGATGGTGACCTTCGCACCAGGAATGACGGCGCCGGAGGAATCCGTGACCGTTCCGGTGATGGTGCCGCGTTCGGATTGTGCGAACAAAGCACTGAGAGATAGGAGCAACAGGGCTGCTAGGCGAGACTTCATGGAGCGCTACTCTATAACAATTTCCGTCTGGCGACAAGGGAGAAAGTAGGGCAGCGAATCATCTTATTTTAGTCATGTATCATCCACGCAAGCTGGGCGACGAACTGGCCACCGTGGCCCTCACTCCCGTTCGATACGGAAGCTCAGCTCCGGGCGATGGCGGTACAAGGGTCAGCCAGCAGAGGGCTGGAACTATTCGACTGGCTGGATCGGAAGCTAGGGCAGGCTATACTATAAGCGGCAAGCCGAACAGGTAACTTACACAGTTTATGCCACCCACTGAGCCCCAGGCACCACCACTGAGCAAGCTGGAATGGGTGATCGTCACCCTGGCTCTGGCCCCGTGCGGTTACTGGCTCATTCGCACTTATCCCAAGAATCTCCTCGAGCCATTCGGACCGTGGGTTCTCATCGGCGTGCTTGTCTGGCTGTGCTTCCGGTGGCTCAAGAAGACGTTCCCTGACCGCCCTACCCGGTGGATTCAACTGCGGCTGATCCCACCCATGCGGTCACGCCTGAAATGGCTATTGGTGCTGGTTGCCATCGAGCTTCTCCTCACGGCTTGGCAGACACTTTTTGACGGTCGAGAGCTATGGTCGGGCTTGCTACTGTCTCTGATTCTCCTCCCCTTCACCCTGCTGTGCGACTGGTTCATGTCTGGTGGTTTGGGAAATTCGACCTCCGCCGCCAGCCGCCGCGAACAGCGCCGCCGCCGGCAGTTGTCGCGCTAGGGGTGAATGGAATACGAAATTGATCCGTACTTGAAGTATGAGAATCGGTGAGCGTGGACAGGTCACCATTCCCAAGGACATCCGCGACCGCTTCGGTCTTGGGCCGGATACGGAGATTGCGTTCGCCGTCGTTCAAGGGCAGATCATTTTGAAGAGGCCGCGCGAGAACTGCCGTTTGACCAATGGAAAGGGCGCTGCGCCGATAGCTTTGCGGAGCTGGGTTCCATTGGGGTGGACGAGTTTTCGAAGAGATTCGAGGCCGGTAGCTGAGGGCAGCAACATGGTGAACCCTGACGCGCAGAGACCGCGTCAGGGAATGAGCTACTTTGCCGGCGTACGTGTGCCCTTCTTACCGGAGTTCGGATTCTGATTCCCTTTGGCGGACCAGTTGTCGGTCTGGGTTTTGTTAGGCCGGGTGCGCGTGTGGCCTTCGACATAAGTACCGTTCTTGGTAACGTGGGGCTTCACGCGAACGGTGGAGCCAGAGCTGCGCGCGGATGATTTCCCCGCAGCAAGTGCCAGAGTGGCCGTAAGAACAATAGAAAACAATATTCTCATTGGTTACACCTTAAAGAAACTCCGACGCCTGCCGGGTGTGATCAGTAGAGCACACCTGTCCGCAGAAGGGAAGGCATTTCTGAGAGGTTAGGCCACCTCATCCCCCAGCCTTTCGTCAACGCAAGCTATACTGACCATAGGCGAACAAATGGCGAAACACGCGACCGCAAAACTCGACCTCTCCCGTCCCCTGCCCCTCCGGCAAACCCCTTCCGATCTGCTCTCCTACACCCGCCTGGACCCGCTGCTGCCGGGGCTGCCGCGGGGGGCGATCACGGAGATTGTGGGGGCGGCCTCCTCCGGGCGGACGGCGGTGATGCAGTCCATGCTGGCGACGGCGACGCGTGGCGGCGAGGTGTGCGCCCTCGTCGATACGCACGTCGCTTTTGACCCGCAGTCCGCCCGGTTGGCGGAGGCCGATCTGGGCAAGCTGCTGTGGGTGCAGTGCGCGCACCAGGTAGAGAAAGCCATGCGAGCCGCGGACATGATCTTGCATGCGGGCGGCTTTGGCCTGGTGGTGCTGGACTTGGCTGATGCTCCGGTGGCGGCCACGCAGCGCATCCCCACTTCGCACTGGTACCGGTTCCAGCGGGCAGTGGAGCATACGCCCACGGTGTTGATCGTGCTGGGCACGCAGCCGCTTGCGCGCGCTTGTGCGGCGCGGCAGATCGAGTTGGCTCCGCAGAGCCCCGTGTGGCAAGGCCGGACGCCGTTTGCGTTGCTCGAAGGCATGGAACTGGAGGCTGGCCTTCGCAAGCCGGTGCTGACGCAGAGGCTGACGCTGGAAGCCCGCCTGCCCGCCACCCTGGGAGCATAAGCCGCCATGTTCGCCTGCTTATTTGGATCGTCGCCCCTACTGGCGGAACTGGCTGGGCAGTTTTCGCCCTTGCTGGAGCTGACCGCGCCCGATACGGTGGTCTTCTCGCTGGCCGGTTTGGCGCGCCTGTTCGGCGATACGCACCAGTTGGCCTCCGAAGTATCGCGGCGCGGGCAGGCGATGGGCATTCAAGCGAACCTGGCCATCGCCCGCAACCCGGATGCCGCCGTGGTCGCGGCGAGAAATCTGCGAGGCGTCACCATCATTGCGCCCGGCGATGAAGCAGCGGTGCTGGGCCGCATCCCGATCCACCATCTGCCAGCGGACCCGCTGCTGATCGACACGCTGCTCAGCTGGGGCATCCGCACTTTTGGCGAATTCACCGCGCTACCCGCGATGGGCGTGGCGGAGCGGCTGGGCGAAGTGGGGACACGGCTGCGCCTGCTGGCCTGCGGGCAGCTTTCCCGACCGCTCGAAGTGGCGGCGCCACCGGAGGACTACACCGCCCGGCAGGAACTGGAGCATCCGGTGGAGCTGCTGGAGCCACTGCTATTCGTCGTCTCCGCGCTGGTGCGGGACCTCACCGCTCGCCTGGCACGGCAGTCGCTCTCCACCAACCGCATCACGCTGAAGTTCACGATGGCCAAGGGGTTCACGATGGCCAAGGGGGAGCAGCGGACACGATCGCTCGAATTCCCGGTCGCTCTGCGGGACCCGCTGGTGTTGCTGAAGCAAGTGCAGCTCGATCTCGAAGCCCACCCGCTGAAGGCGGCGATCCAGGCCTTGGAAGTGACGCTCCATCCGGCCGAGACCCGGTCACGCCAGGATGGGCTGTTCGTCCCCACCGCACCCGAACCCGAAAAGCTGCAACTGCTGATCGCGCGGCTGGGTGCCCTGGTGGGGCCGGATCATGTCGGCACGCCCGCTCTGCTGGACACACATCGCCCGGACGCCTATCAGTTGCGGCCCTGCGCCTTTGAGCCGCTAAAAGAGCCGGACATGTTAACCAAGCCCGGCCTGCAGTTGGCCTTCCGCTACTTCCGCCCGCCGCTCGAAGCCGCGGTGGAGTTGCAGCAGGGCGCACCCCGCCGCGTCCGGTCACAGAAAGTGGCGGGAGTGGTCCGCCAGACCGCCGGTCCGTGGCGGACCTCGGGCGAATGGTGGGCCTCCACCGCCTGGAGCCGCGATGAATGGGACATTGCGCTCGATTCGGGCGGCCTCTACCGGCTCTATTGCGTGCATGCGCCGCAAAGGGCGAACTGGTTTCTTGATGGCAGCTACGACTGATGTATGCCGAACTGCACGCCCGCTCCGCCTTCAGCTTTCTGGAAGGCGCGACGCTGCCGGAGGATCTGGTGGCCGAAGCGGCGCGCCTGGAAATGCCGGCCGTGGCCATGCTCGACCGCGACAATCTCTCCGGAGCGGTCCGCTTCCACAAGGCCGCGGTGAAGGCCGGGCTACGCGCCATCATCGGAGCCGAAGTGACGGCAGTGGAGGGGTTCCGCTACCCGCTGATCGTCGAAACCCGGCAGGGCTACCAGAACCTGTGCCGCCTGCTGAGCACGATCAAGCTGAACGGCCAGCCCGGCGCCACGCGAGCAGACATTGAGCAGCACGCTTCAGGCCTGATCTGCCTGACACGCGGCGTCCACCGGCCAATGGAAGAGTTGGTCAGCATCTTTGGCCGCTCCGGCGTCTATGTCGAACTGCAACGCCATCTCAACCGCGAGGAAGAAGCGCAGAACCGCGCCGACGTGGAAGCGGCGCGCCGCTGGAAGCTGCCCCTGCTGGCCACCAACGGCATCTGCCATGCCACCCCGGCCGAACGCGAGCTGGCCGACACGCTCACCGCCATCCGCCACCGCACCACCATCCAGCGCGCCGGAAAACTGCTGGCTCGCAATGCCGAGCGGCACCTGAAGCCCGCCGCTCAAATGCAGCGCCTGTTCGCCGACCGGCCGGAGGCCATCAGCAACTCACTTGAACTGGCGCAGCGGGTCACGTACTCGCTCGCCAACCTGGGCTATGAGTTCCCCCGCTATCCCGTGGGGCCGGGCGAGACCATGAACTCCTTTCTGCGCCAGCGCGTCGATGAAGGCGCGCATAGCCGCTTCCGGCCCTATCATGAGCGGGCCCGCCGCCAGATGGAGCGCGAACTGGCGCTGATCGAGAAGCTCGACTTGGCTGGCTACTTCCTCATCGTCTGGGACATCGTCCAGTTCTGCCGCCGCCAAGGGATCATGGTGCAAGGCCGAGGCTCCGCCGCCAATAGCGCGGTCTGCTACGCGCTGAGCATCACCGCCGTCGACCCCATCGCCATGGATCTACTGTTTGAGCGCTTCCTGTCGGAGAACCGCGGCGAGTGGCCCGATATCGATGTCGACTTGCCCAGCGGCGACGACCGCGAGCAAGTGATCCAATACGTCTACCGCCGCTACGGCCAACTTGGCGCGGCCATGACGGCCAACGTCATCACCTACCGGGGCCGCTCCGCCGTGCGCGATGTCGGCAAAGCGCTGGGCTTCAATGAAGAGACATTGGGCCGTCTGTCGAAGTTGTCCTCACGCGGTGGCTGGGAGCATGCGCAGGAAACGCCGCCAGAAGAGCAGGCCGGCAAGCTAGAGCAGCAACTGCGAGCCGCGGGCCTGGACCGCAATAACTCGCTCGTCAGTAAGCTTGTCCAGTTATCCGGCCAGATCCAGGACCTGCCGCGCCACCTGGGCCAGCATTCCGGCGGCATGGTGATCTGCCAAGGCCAACTGGATGCGATCGTCCCGCTGCAACCGGCCACCATGCCCGGCCGCGTGATCGTGCAATGGGACAAGGAAGATTGCGCCGACATGGGCATCATCAAGGTAGACCTGTTGGGCCTGGGCATGATGGCCGTGCTGCGCGATTCCGTCAATCTGATCCGCGACTACTACCGCGAAGAAGTGGATCTGGCGCAGATCCCCAAGACCGACCCCAAGGTCTATCAAGCCCTGCAGCAGGCCGACACGGTGGGCATGTTCCAGGTGGAAAGCCGCGCGCAGATCTCCTTTCTGCCGCAGATGAAGCCGCAGCATTTTTACGACATTGTGGTGCAGGTGGCCATCATCCGGCCCGGTCCAATTGTCGGCAAGATGCTGCACCCCTATCTCCGCCGCCGCCAAGGCATGGAGCCCGCGACGTCGCTGCATCCCTCGCTCGATGAAGTGCTGAAGCGGACTCTCGGCGTGCCGCTGTTTCAAGAGCAGCTATTGCGCATGGCCATGATCGCGGCGGACTTCACCGGCGGCGAGGCGGAAGAGTTACGCCGGGCCATGGGCTTCAAGCGCAGCCAGCAGCGCATGGCCGAGATCGATGTGCGCTTGCGCGAAGGCATGACGCGCAAAGGCATTGATCAAGCCGCGCAGGACGCCATCGTGCTCTCCATCACGTCGTTCGCCTTGTACGGCTTTCCCGAATCCCACGCCATCAGCTTCGCCTTGATCGCCTATGCCAGCGCGTACTTGAAGTGCCACTATCTGGCGGCCTTCACGGCGGCGATCCTGAACAATCAGCCGATGGGTTTTTACAACTCCTTCACGCTCATCAAAGACGCCCAGCGGCACGGGCTGCACTTTCAACCGGTGGACGTGACGCAGTCGGATTGGCTGTGCACGCTCGAACAGCATGCCGGTGTTTGGCAAGTGCGCCTGGGCTTCAACTACGTCAAGGGCTTCCGCCACCTCACCGCCCGCAACATCACCCACGCCCGCGCGCAGCGCCCCTTTGCAAGCATCGACGACCTCGCCCAGCGCACCGCCATCTCCCGCGAAGAACTGAAGTCCCTGGCGGAGCTAGGCGCGTTGAACCACATCGGCCGCGAAACGCCCAGCGTAGCCCAGCACCGCCGCGGCGCGCTCTGGCAGTCCGAGCTTGCCCTGCGCCCCGCAGGCGAACTGTTCGAGCAGTTGGATGCAACCCCCCAGCCTTCGCCGCTGGCACCCATGACGCTCGAAGAACGCTTAAGCTCCGACTTCCGCCGTTCTGGCTTGACCATTGGCGCGCACCCGATGCGCCTGCACCGCGAAACCCTGGCTCACCTGAACGTCGTGACGGCCGCGCAAGTCCGGTATCTGCCAGACCGCAAACCCATCCGCGTCGCGGGAGCCGTCATCTGCCGCCAGCAACCCTCGACGGCCAAGGGCTTCGTCTTCCTGAGCCTGGAAGACGAAACCGGCATCGTCAACGTCATCTTCCAACCCGATATGTACGCCCGCCACAAACTCACGGTCCTCGGCCACCCGGCGCTGATCATAGATGGCATTTTGCAAAACCAGCGTGGCGTGGCGTCAGTGAAAGCGAGCGATGTGCGCGCGATGGCGGCGGCTCCGGTGGCCGCCGGGCGGTCGCATGATTTTTGTTAGCCCAAGCGAGGAGGTCCGTACGAGGCTGTGGGGCAAACAAGGCACCGAGTGATAGCTCCGGTGCTATCATGCGACTTGAGCGTCAGAGCCGTGATCGATACCCCATGAGCACACTGACCATTCGTCTACCAGAAACCAAGCATGCCCGCCTACGCCAGTTGGCCCAGGCACAGGGCGTGAGCGTGAACAAACTGATCGATGAATTGGCCACCGTTGCCCTAGCTCACTTCGATGCTGAAACCCAGTTCCGGGCCATGGCCGCTCGCGGGTCCGCCAAGAGGGGTCTGGCATTGCTTGATCGCCTCGATAAGGCGAACGCAGGACTTTAGCATCGTGGTTGCTCCGAGATGTCTACGCCCCATCGGTTGGCTAAGATATTGCTAGATGCGCCGGACTGGCCCACACCAGAGGAACACTCATGTCCATCATCGAAGTACCGGATGAACTCGCGCAGGAAATCGATCGGTTGGCGGGAACCAATACGCGTTCCAGCTACGTGATCGACGTCCTCTGGCGTCAAGTCCGCGCGGCTCGCCAGCGAGAAGCCCTGCTCGCGTCCGCTGGCGTTTGGAAGCCGGAGGATCACCCCGAACTGGCCTTGGGTGGGGCGGCGCACGTTCACACCATCCGCGCCGAGCGCGATGAGCGGGTGGAGCAGACCCTACACCGCCAAGCCGACTGATGGCCACTCTGCTGCTTGATAGCTCGGTGATGTTCGACCATCTGAATGGCCGGGCAGGTCGAACCAGGTACCTCGAACAGCTATTGGGCGAGGGACATCTCCTGGCCTGCTGCTCCGTGAACTACACCGAAGTCTATGCGGGCCTCCGTGCCAATGAGGAGAGTTCCACACGGGCCTTCCTGGACAGCCTGGAATACTTCACAGTGTCGCCGGAGATCGCCGCTCAAGCCGGTTTACTGTGGCGCGAATGGCGGCGCAAAGGCCATACTTTGTCCTACACCGACGTGACGATTACGGCGGTGGCATTGCATCATGGTCTGCCATTGCTTACCGACAATCGCAAGCACTTCCCGATGCCAGAGTTAACGCTGTGGCCTCTTCCCGCGCCACCCGCTTGAGTGCTACGAATCTGGCGGCGGCGGGGACCAGCCGCCACCGAAAGCATTCACGCCCACACCCCATCGCAGTACAATCACCTCCATGCTCACCCGCCGCAGCTTGCTGGCTGCTCCGCTGGCACTGGCGGCTCCGGCACGCCCGAACATCATTGTCTTTATGACCGATGACCATGGCGCGTGGGCGACGGGCGCTTATGGCTGCTCGGAGATGTTTACCCCGAACATTGACCGGCTAGCGAAGACGGGGACGCGGTTCACGCAAGCCTACGCGGCGACACCCGTTTGTTCGCCCAGCCGGTTGAGCTACATGACGGGCAAGATGCCGTCGCAGCATGGCGTGCAGGATTGGTTGCGGCCGGAAGATAGCTTTGGCAAAGATACGCGGCGGTGGCTTTCCGGGCACACCACCTATGCTCGGCTGCTTTCTGAGGCCGGCTATCGCACGGGCATGGTGGGCAAGTGGCACATGGGCGATGACGAGCATGCGCAGGAAGGGTTCAGCTATTGGGCGACGGTGCCGGGTGGGGGTGGGCCGTTTAAGGATGTCGAGTTCGTCAAGAACGGCCAGCGGGTGAAGGCTCCGGGCTTTAAGGAAGACTTTATTGGTGACTGCGCGCTCGAGTTCCTGAGCGCACCCAGCCGGCAGCCGTTCTTCTTGCTGGTGCCGTTCTATGCGCCGCATACGCCGTACAACTACCAGCCGGAGGGCGACCGCGCGCATTATGCGAACTCGAAGTTCGCCTGCTTCCCGCGAGAGCCGCGGCATCCGTGGCAGAACCCGGAGCTCCGGCAGTATCATTTGGAAGAGGCATCAATGCGGGCCTATTCAGCACTGATCTCGGGCGCGGACCGCAATGTGGGCCGCGTGATGGACCACCTCGATCGCGCGGGGCTGCGCAGCAGTACGACGGTGGTGTTCACGGCCGATCAAGGCTGGAACGCCGGGCATCATGGCGTGTGGGGCAAGGGCAATGGCACTTGGCCGTTCAACCTGTATGACGAGTCGATCCGCGTGCCGATGATCTGGAGCCAGCCAGGCCGCATCCCGGAAGCAAAGACGGTGGACGCGATGGTGTCGTCGTATGACTTCTTCCCCACGGTGCTTGATTGGGCGGGCGTTTCCGCTCCCACTGATGCCGGGCGGCCGGGGCGGAGCTATGCGCCGTTTCTGCGGGGGGCTAGCCCGAAGTGGGACGACAAGCTCTACTTTGAATACTCGATGGTACGCGGGGTGCGAACGCCCACGACTAAGTTGATCGAGCGCACGGCGGAGTGGCCGGGCGAGTTTTATGACTTGGCCCGTGATCCCGGAGAGAAGCAGAACCTGATCGACCAACCAGCCTCGCAAGCCACGATTGAGCCCCTACGGGCCGACCTACGGCGCTGGTTCACAAAGATCGGCGCGCCGCCCTTGAGTGACTGGCGCGGCACGACCAAGCAGCACCTCACCGAGTATTCGCGCTAACAGGCGGGCGGACCCCGCGCTCACGCACGAGGCTACTCGAAGCGTGGCACTACCAACTTCTTCGGTGCAATGAGACGCCAAGCCTGGGTGATGTAGAGACCCAGTTCATCATCATCGACGGCGTCCAGATTAATGCCCAGCCAGCCCTTGACGCCCACATAAGGCGGCTTGAAGAACTTGGCCGGTTCCGTGCCGATCAGAGCCGCTTGTTCGCCGGGTGAGGCGGCTAGCCAGACGGCGAGGCGGCCGTCGTTGTGGTGGTTGTTGGCGAACATCACGAACACCTTTTTCGCCACAAAGAAAGTGGGCTCGCCATGCGAGACCTTTTCGCTGGTGCCGGGCAGGGCGAGCGAGAGGCGGCGGACGCGCGCCAGATGCTCCTCGCCGTGGTCAAACTTCGGAGCCGGGCCCGCCATGCGCTACTTCCCGGCCAACCAGGCCATGCCATCAGGACCGGCACCGGTCTCCAAGCGTCCTGTGATCGTGAGCGTTTTCAGATCGAGAATGTCGATACGGTTGTCGCCCGCCACCGCAATGAAGGCGCGGGTTCCGTTGGGGTCCAGCAGAATGCCTTCGGGCATCTTGCCCAGCGGCATGCGCTTCGTCACGCGGCGAGTCGCAACATCGAGGATCACCAGTTCCCCGCCCGCCAGATCCGAGATCAGCGCGTACTTGCCATCCAGCGTCAGCTTGATCCGGTTGGAGCGTTTGGTGGCCACATCAATCGTAGCGTTCACTTTCTTGGCCGCCACATCGATCACCGAAACACCGCCGTCGCGGGAGTGGGCGGTCCAGAGCTGGCTGCCGTCGGCCGATAGATCCATGCCCTCGGGCCCCTTACCCACCGGCACGACGGTCTGGTTCCAGTTGGACCCGTCGGGCGTGGGCGAGAAAATCGAGATGCTGTCGGAGCCGATGTTGGCGGTAAACAGGCGGCTCGAGTCCTTGTTCAACATCACCATGTGGGTCGAGTTCTGCCCGGTGCCCAACAGATAGTCAATGCGGTTGGCCTGCGGGTCATAGCGGCCGACGACTTTATTCGCTTCGGCAGTGAACCAGACCTTGCCCTCGGAGACCGCAATGCCGTGCGGCCGCGCCATGGGTGTCACTTCAAAGCGGCGCACTTCCTTCTGGGCAACCAGATCAATCACTGACAGCGAATTGCCGGGCGACTTGGAGCCGTAGTTGGTGACATAGGCAAAGCGCCCATCGGCGGAGAGCTCCACTTCATGCGGACCGTCGCCGGTGCCGACGCGGCCGGTCACTTTGCCGGTATTGGGGTCGACAATAGCCAGCGTCGCCTCTTCCTTGTTCAGCACGATCAGCGCGGGTGAAGGCAGCGCCGCGGCAAAGGTAGTGGAGGCCAGCAAGAGTAGAGCAATGGGAGACATGGGACTATTATCAACGCTGCGGCGGAGGGCGCAAGGGGCGCAATGGCAGAGCGGTAGAAGCTGAGGCCGGCAGGGGGCATACCGGCCTCAAGCCCCAATGATGGCGGCCGTCTCCAGGATGCTGCCCCATCAGGAAGGGCTGCCCCATGAAGGGGCTCAACCCCCGGCCACGTCCAGCCCGGTACCGCCAACCAGAGCGCTTAGCTGGAGCGCCACCGAATGCAGGTCCATTGCCTGTCCATCGAGTTCACCGCTGGCCTCCACTGTCTGTTCCGACTCCGCCGCCGCGATTTGCGTGAACTTGTTGACTTGAACGAGAGATCGCGCCACTTCCTCAAGACCCACCGTTTGCTGCCGGCTTCCCTCATTCACCGAACGGACCAAAGTCCTGATGGCGCAGGCACCTTCATCAATCGACCGGACAGCCTGCGCAACCTGGGCCAGCTTGGCTCTCCCCGCGTCGGCGGTGGTGGTGGAATTGGAGATCAGCTCCGTAGTCTCGCGGGCAGCCTGGGCGCATCGTTGCGCCAGATTCCGGACCTCGTCGGCCACCACGGCAAACCCCTGCCCGGCCACACCGGCGCGCGCCGCCTCGACGGAAGCATTCAGCGCCAGCAGGTTTGTCTGGAAGGCGATCTCATCAATCGTACGAATGACTTTGGAGATCTTGGCGCTGGACTGGCTGATTTCATTCATCGAGGTGTCCATTTCATTCAGCTTGTCGTTGGCCATCGCGATGCGGGCCACCACTGTTTCTACCGTCTCGACGGCCGTTTGAGACTGATCCGCATTGCCCCGCGCCACGTTGAGGATAGTCTGCTTAGAGGCGACCGTCTCAGCCAACGCCTTGTCCTGTTTCTCCGCGCCGGCCGCCATTGAATTGGCCGCCAAAGCCACCTGCTTGGAGGCTTGGGAGATCCCCCCGGAGTGCCGCACCAACTGTCCGGCGGCCTGCTCGATCAAGACCGTCGTCATCCGGACCAACATGTGGGACAGGCCGCCACAAACCAGCAGTGCCAGTGCCGTCAGCGCCAGCGCCCAGTTTCGCGTACTCCTGAGTGCTTCAATGCGCAGCCGCAAGAGATTGTCCAGTTCGGCCGCTCCCGTTTCCCAGAGCCGGAAGCTGGCTTGTCTCGCTTCGCGGGCGGCGGCTTCCAATGCCGGTCCGGTTACTCCGGATTCAGCCGACACGCTGGCCCGGTTCAGCAGAGCCAGCAGCACTTCGTTGGTCTGAGCATATTGTTTCGCGGCCGGAGGAAGATTCTGCTGCAAGCCGGGGCTGGTCCCGGAAAAGCTGGGGTCCTCGTTAAGCGCGGTCTGGATGTCTGCCAGCACGCGGTCCACATCGGCTTCCTTCAACAGGGCCGCCGCCACGGCCAAGCGGCGCCGCCCATCGTCATTCAAAGGAGCGGCCAGCAACTCCACGCCCATGGCCTGGATGTTGGCCAGCCGGTCTTGCGTCTGAGGCAGCGCGACCAGCGTCGCATCCATCAGGTAGTAACTGTCCAGGTCTGGATCCAGGATTAGGTTGGACGTATCACCGGCATGAACGATCATCGTTCGAACGTCAGAAACCAGGTGGGCGTGCGTCTTCTCCACATCCTCGCCGGACATCTGAGCCAACTGATCTTTTAAGGAGCGCCATTCTTGCGTCAGGGTGGAGCAAGTATTATGGCTCCGCTTCCGTTTAGCCAGACCCTCGGCCGTGAATTGCAGGTCTTCACCCCATTGGGCGTCGGCCTTTTTCAGCTGGACCAGCCCGGCTTCGATTCTCTCGGCCGCCGCCATCAGATCAGTCTGGGCGTTCAAGTCACCCCGGCGTATCCGCAGTGCGGCGGCCTGGTGCTGCGGCAAAGCCTCCAGCAGCTTCTCCAGCGGACGTTGATACTGGTTTCCGTATTGTTCGGTGATGGCGAACGTGATGTCTTTTGAAAATCCCTTGGCGATGAAGTATCCCAGGGCACCGGAGGCAGTGACAATTAGCAGTGCCCCGGCGACGAGTATGTTTTGGCCAAGTGTAAGGCGACGCAAGAAACGTCTCATTCCAGCTCCATATCGCGAAGTGTGGTCGATGGTTAAGGTCCTGATTCGCCGGACAGCTAAACATCCCGGGGCATCAGGCAGGTATTAAACGGGGTACGACTCACAGGGCGTGAAACAGCGGGCCTGTATGGAAGCTATATCGGTCAAGCAACGAAATCAATGAATTCCACTCTCGCTTGAATGCAAACGGAAGGCAGGTAGGTGGGCACGTTCCAGGTCGGGCCGCGCTCGCGCGGGACCACTGGATTGCGGCGGCGGGCGGGTGGGGGAAGAGGGCGGGGCTTGTATGAGGGTGGATCTTAGGAGAACAACAAGGGCAGACAAGACAGAGCAATCAAGAGGGGGCCACTGGCGCCCCCTCCTGCCATCACCCGGTTAGTACGGGTTGGCGTTGGCCGGATGACGGATCACGGTGAAGCCGATCAGCTCCACCCGGTCGGTTCCCGGCGTCAAGATGGTGCCGTAGAACTCGATCAGCGCCGCTTGCGTGGGGGTAGCGGCTGAGGTGTTGGAGGTGACCGTGAAGTTGTACACACCGGACCCCCAGCTCTGCGTGCCCCAGTTGATACCGGCGCCGTAGATCGCCACATCGGACCGGCCCACCACCAGCCGCTCCAGCTTGTTGACGTTGGTCGCGATCAGCGTTCCAGCACCATAAGCGATGCCGATGTTCCAATCCGACGCCGTCCCGGTATGGAGGTAGTTGAATTGAATTTCGATACGATCACCGGCATCCAGGTAGAAGTCCGGGATGAAGCAGGAGCCCAGCCGCGCACTGGTGGTGGTGTTGGCGCCGGTGGAGTTACACACCACCTGGGACAGCGTGTGACGCTGGCCGGCATCCATGGTCTTGCGGGTCTGTTGGGCGGTGTTGTACCAGAAGTCGCCATTGAAGCGGACATCGGGGTCAGTGGGTGAACCGAAGTCGCGGATGGCGGCCTGGGTGGGCGTGGTCTGCGTCTGCAGGCCCTTCACCTGGAAGGTGCCGCTGGAGCTGACGTTGGCCAGTTCCGTGCCATCGGTAGCCAACCAGCGCATCAGCGTATTGGTGCCTTGCCCCGGGCCGCCGCGGACCGCCACGGTGGTGGAACCGGACGTGGCGGAATCCCAGAAGTAAGCCGTGCTCAGCGATTGGTTGTTGCCAACACTGATGCGCCGGTTGGCCGGGTCCCAAAAGAGGGCTCCCGACGAATTGGCCATTGTGCCGGTAGAGTCAACGTACGGGATGGAGCCCGTCGGGAAGCCCGTATAGAGACACGTGTTCCAGACAGCATCCGTACCATTGGACGTCAGGCAACGATTGGTCAGGCCGAGCGGCAGCCGCGCCCAGCGCGTCGTCGCGCCAGTGCCCACCACCAGATCGCCGCGGACGACGGTGCCAGGAGTGGTGTCGGAGTGCAGCGCGCTCAACAGGCCGTGCGCCGCGCCACCACCGCTGGTGGTCAACCGGATGTCGGTATCGGTCACAAAGCGGTTGGTGGAAGAGGGCACGCCCGAGGTGCCGAGCAGTGCGCCTTTTTCCGACGTCGTCGGGTCGTTGGCGTTCGAGTGCGTTGGGAAGTTCAAGGCCAGCTTCGATTCCGTGATGCCGGCCGTGGTCGAGACATTGAAGTTGGTGACCACGTTGCCCGCGATGCCGGGATTGGGGTAAGTGCCGGTGAGCATGCCGCCCGCCGTGCCCACCGGAGTGGGATCCACCGTCAAGCGGTAGGAAGCCAGCACCGTGTCGCCCGTCTGAGGTGTGGCGGCGGTCACAAAAGTGATCGTGTTGCCGCTGATGCTGTAATCCGCCGGGTTCCGCTGCAGGACACCATTGCGATAGAGCGCCAGACTGCTGGCCGGTTGCGGAGTGCTGGCCGTCGTGAAGACGCGGTTGGAGCTATTGACGGCTCCCGCGGGAACTTCACTGTCGACAAAGCCGGGGCCGCCGCCGGGCGAGCAAGCGACGGTTGAACCATCCACCCGCACGCAATCGGTGGCATTGCCGCTGGCACTGGCGATGGCGCCGGTGCTATTGATGACGGCCGCGCGGCCGTTGGTATACGGCGTGCCTTTCAACGGCCGGTTGTCGAGCTCAGTCTGCAAGCCGATGATTTCTGAGATGGGGATCGTGTTCAGTGCGGCAGTGACCCCGCCGGTGAGCGAACCCGGCGGCGTCGCCACGCGGACATCTTTCAATCGCAGCGGCCCGGAACTGGGCGCCACTGACCAGTATTCGGTGAACTGAATCCGGCCATCAGAATTGAACTTCACCAGGTAGTAAGCACCGGTGGTGGTGGTGGTGGGCGCCAACTGCACACGCAGATTGCCCCCCGACACCCGGACAACAATCGATTGGGTTAGTACAGAAGCACCGTTTGAAGCATCAAACGACTTCCATTCGACGAAGGCGTAGCCGTCAAAACGCGAGCCGTCCGCCTTGTACAAAGTATCTTGAATCGTGGTCAGCGGCGGCTGCGCAGCCAGCCGGGATGCGCCGATCGCAGCCGCCAGGGTCAACCAAGCCAGCCGTAAGCGCCAATTTGCGGGCATTCCGAAATCCTCCGGGCACGAGTCTCCATCGAACTCAAGCCCCGGAATTTCGCCTCAAAATGCCAAGAGGTTGAAAAGTAAGCCGAAAATTCTTACGCCAGACGGTGATTGCCCCGGCTCCCATCACAGGAGAACTGCTGTAGCACCCAGCCCCATGCGTAAGCTTGGGGCTTGTTCGCGCAACCGGAGTAAGCCCCAAGCTGACGCACGGAGCTCGTCTAACTACCGCCGCCGGTAAAGCAGATACGCCGCCGCAGTCGCCAGCCCGAGCAAACCCGCACCCATCGCCGGTTCGCCCAGGATCAGCTTGCCGGTGCCGAACAGCGCCGTGTAGATCAAGCCACAACCCAGCAGCCAGTCCACCAAGCCCGCACCTGCGTCGTCCGCCGTCTCCACCGGGCCCGCCACCTTCGCCACCGGAGCCCACCCGGCCTTCGAAGGCCGCACGCGCCGGTAGAACTCGACCAGCTTCTCCATCGGCTCCGGCTTGGTGAGAAAGGTCACCGCAAGCCAGACCACGGTGGTGATGCTCACCGTGATGATCATGATCCAGGCAAAGTCCACCGGACGGTCACTATCCATGCCCATGACAAGTTGCAGCACAATCGAGACCACCGCCGCGCACAGCATGGCGGAAATCTCGCTCCAGGCATTGATGCGCCACCAGTACCAGCGCAGCATCAACACGCCGCCCGTGCCCGCACCCGTCGCCAGCAACACCTTCCACGCCCCAGCAATCGAGGTGAGGTAGAAGGTGACGATGGCCGAAACGATGGTCAGCAGAATGGTCACCCACTGGCTCACCCAAACGTAGTGCTTTTCCGGTTCATCGGGCTTGTAGAAGCGGCGGTAAAAGTCGTTCACGATGTAGCTGGCGCCCCAGTTTAAGTTGGTGCCGATCGTCGACATGTAGGCGGCGATGAAGCCCGCAAACATCAGCCCGCGGAGGCTGGCGGGCAGATGGTCGATCATCACCAGCACGTAGCCGGACTCTTTGTCTTCGAGGTTCGGATAGAGAATCAACGCCGCCAGCGCGGTCAAAATCCACGGCCACGGACGAATCGCGAAGTGCGCAATGTTGAACCACAGCGTCGCCCACAGGCTGTGCCGCTCATCTTTCGCCGACAGCATGCGCTGCGCGACAAAACCGCCACCACCGGGCTCCGCTCCGGGATACCAGGTGGCCCACCAGGTCATGCCGATATAGACAAAGAAAGTGATCATCGGCATCCAGGCGCTGTTCAGATCCGGCACAAAATTCAGTGCATCGGCGCGGCCCATGGCGATCAATTTTTCCTTCATCGCATCGATGCCGCCCACCGCATTCACGGAGGCAAACGCCAGCGCGATGACGACGCTCATCTTGATCACAAACTGCACCAGATCGGTCACCAGCACGCCCCACAGGCCAGACAGCGTGGAGATGAAGGAAGTGATCGCGATCAGCCCCAGCACCACTCCCAGCGCCTGCCACTTCTCAATGCCCAGAATCAACATCAGGATCTTCACCATGGCCAGGTTCACCCAACCCAGCACGATGCAGTTGATCGGAATCCCAAAATAGAGCGCCCGGAAGCCGCGCAGAAAGGCAGCGGGGCGGCCCGAGTAGCGGATCTCCGAGAACTCAACGTCGGTGGTCACGCCACTACGCCGCCACAGGCGCGCATAGAGGAACACCGTCATCATGCCGCTGGCCACCATGTTCCACCACAGCCAGTTGCCCGCGATGCCGCCTCTTGCCACCAAGCCGGTGACGGCGAGCGGTGTATCGGCGGCGAAAGTCGTCGCCACCATCGATGTGCCGGCCAGCCACCAGGGAATGTTGCGGCCGCCCAGGAAGAACTCACTGGTGTTCTTACCCGCGCGCGACTTGTAGTAAAAGCCAATAGCCAAATTGATCGCGAAGTAGAGCGCGACGAAGAACCAATCGAGAAGCGTTAATTTCATTTCTTGAACCGTGCCAGGCTGAAAAATGGATCGATAGCGCGCTTACCCAGAACCATCTCCGATAACCGCTCACCCACGGCGGCCCCCAGCTTATACCCATGCCCGCTGCCACCGCCCGCAATCCAGTATTTGGCCTCGCTGGGGTGCTTATCCAAAATCAAGTGCGCGTCGGGCGACACCTCGTACTGGCAAACACGGGTCTCGACGAGCGGCGCCGCCGCCATCTTGGGGAAGCGGAACTTGAGATACGCCCGGATCTTCGCGTACATGCTCTCCGACACGCGCCGCTCGCCGCGATCCGGGTCAAAGTCTGGACCATACGCATCGTCGCCCAGCTTCAAGCCTCGAAAATCGTTACCCGGAGTGCCGTAGTAGTGCGCGTCCGGTTCGGCGTCATCGATAAAGCACGGCATGTGCTGTTCGTCGTAGATCGTCTCACCCGGCGGCGTCCCAAAGAAGAAGACCTCCTGCCGCGTCGGCTTCACCGGCACCAAGCCCGGAAACAACTTGCCGAGCCACGGCCCGCACGCCCACACGACGGCATCAGCCTCCACCCGATCGCCCGGCTGCATCGGCCGCTGCTCAAACTTGCCGCCCTCCGCCTCAAATGCGTCCCGCACTGCCTGGCATCCTTGCCGGGCGCGGAGCAAACCATGCTTCGGCTCCCAGATGACGCTTTCGACGCGCGTGAAATCAAACTGCGGAAACTGCTTCGTCGCCTCGGCCGCCGTCAGGTGGCGATGCGGGGCACCGGAGTCCTTTAGCACCTTCAGCAGCTTCGCCGCCCCAGTGCTCGCTTTGCCTTCCAGGCGTACCACCCCGCAAGGCGTAAAGATCTTGCGGTTCCACTTGCGCTCACTCTCTTTCCAGATCTCAAGCGCCCGCAGCGTCAAGTCAGCATAGACGCGATCTTCATAGGCCGCGCGCGTAATGCGCGTCTCGCCGCCGGAGCTGGCTCGCGAGTTGCCCGGCCCGTACGAATCTACCAGCGTCACCCGCGCCCCGGCCCGCAGCAGATGCAGCGCCGTCCAGCCGCCAAAGGCTCCGGCGCCCACCACCAGCACCCGCGGACCCGTTTGCGCTTGGGCCAATCCGGCGCTCATCAGGACGCCGGCCTCACGTCGCGTAATACCATTGACCATTTTGAGTAACTGTCCTCTTCCAGCGTGACGGCGACATCCACCATCGCCCCCGGGGCGATCTCCGCCAACCGTTCGTCAAACGACCATGCCTTCGCCATCACGTGAGAACCATTCTGCTCCATCTTCACCTTGAAGTGCTTGCCGGAGCTTCCCAGCGGCGTCGTGCCCACCACACGCAGCCCGCGCAACATCAGCACTGGCTGCGGATTGCCCATCCCAAACGGACCCAGGCTCCAGATATCTTCCGCTGCCCGCTCATTCACTTCCGAGGCCCGCGCTTCGGCATCAATCCGCACTTCCGCGCGAAAATCGTCCGGCGTCAGCTTCGTCCAGGCGTAGGCATTGAAGCGCTCCCGGAATTCCGGCAACTGCTCCAGGCCCAACGTCAGACCAGCAGCATGGCTGTGCCCGCCAAACTTCTGGAACAGCTCCGGCATGGACTCCAGCGCATCCAGCAAATGGAACGCCTCAATGCTCCGCCCCGATCCGCGCGCCACGCCCTCGTCGCGGTCGATCTCCAGCACAAAGACCGGCCGGTGGAACCGCTCCACCACACGGCTGGCGACAATGCCCACCACGCCGCGATGCCAACCTTCACCCGCCAGCACCAGGCCCGCACGCGCGGGATCGACACTCGCCAAGATCTCTTCGAGGATGCGCTTTTCGGTCTCGCGCCGCTCGATGTTCAGATCATCCAGCTCCTTGGCGATCTCCGCCGCCCGGCCCGCGTCGCTGGTCAGGAACAGCTCCACTACTTGGCGCGCGCTCTCCATGCGGCCCGCCGCGTTGATGCGCGGCCCGATCTGGAAGCCCACCTGCCGCACCGACGGAGCGGCGCCTTCTTCAATCCCCGCCACCTTCAATAGCGCCCGCAGTCCGGGGTTATGAATGCTGCCAAAGCCCGAAAGGCCCAGCTTGACGATGGCGCGATTCTCACCCTTCAGCGACACCACGTCGGCCACCGTGGCAATGGCCACCAGCTTTAGAAAGCTGTCCGCCATGCGGGCGACCTTTGCCTCCGGCCAGCCCTGCCGCTCCATCAACGCCATCCCCAGCTTGAACGCCACCGCGGCGCCGCAGAGATCCTTGTTCGGATACGTGCAGTCCGGCCGGTTGGGGTTGACCACCGCCAGCGCCGGCGGCAGCTCCGCTTCCGGCAAGTGGTGATCGGTGACGATGCACTCAATGCCCAGCGCCGTCGCATGCCGCACGACATCGCCCGCACGGATGCCCGTGTCGACACTGATGATCAGCTTGACACCCTCGGCCGCTGCTCGTTCCACCACCTCGGGCCGCATGCCGTAGCCTTCTTTCAGCCGGTGCGGAACGTGGAACTCGCTGCGGCCGCCACAGACCTCGATCACCTTGGTCAAGATCACCACCGCCAGCGTGCCATCGACGTCATAGTCGCCGTAGAGCAGAATCTTCTCGCCGCCCGCAATGGCCGCTTGCAAGCGCTCCGCTGCTTCGGGCACGCCCGCCAGCAGGGCCGGCGAATGCAACTGACCCACGTGAGGCCTCAGGAAAGCAGTGGCGCTGGCGACGTCGGTATACCCGCGCCCCATCAGCACGCGGGCCGCGGGAAGGGTCAACCCCAGCGCTTGGGCCAGCGCCGCCGCCTCCACGGGAGGCGCAATCTTCCAGCGGGCGGGCAACCGGGTGGTAGCGGCAGCGGCCACCGGCAGTGGAGCCGCCATCAGTTGCGCGAGAAGTAGCCGCCAATCGACGGCTCATCGTTCTCGTCTGTCTCTTCCAGAAATGCTTCCAGCTCGGTCGAAATCTGCTCGAACTCGTCGAACCACTCGGTCGAGAGATCAAACGAATACATCGCGCCGCTGTGCAGAAAGCTCAGCTCAATCCGGCTGGTGAAGCCGTGATAGCTGCGGAACTCCCGCAGCTTCGCCTCAAACTCGCGCCGCTCTTCCAGCGGCATCTCGATCTCTTCCAGATCTTCCAGCGCGGCCTCCACCAACGCCTCGGCGAACTCTTCGCTGTGGAAGACAATCACCTTGGCGCCGAGTGACTGGGCGACCTGGAGAAACTCGTGATAGTCCGGCGCGCGCGTGACGTTCCACTCCATCACCGGGCCTTCGTAATGACGGCTCCGGCCGAAGAAATTGGCCATGCCGCGCGATTCAACCGCGGTCGGTATCTCCGCGCGCAACGCTTCGAGATTCGGTTTCATTGGGTGGGACGCTCCTTTGGCGGCAGTACCGCCAGGAAATGCTCTTTAATCCGGGCCGTGTAGCTGTCGAGCAGTCCGGCCACTTTTGCCCGGTCATCAGACCGGACGATCAATCCTACGTGATTTTTCTTATTCATCCGCCAGCACACTTCCGGATCATCAAATCCGGAGGTATCCGGCCAATCCTGGCGGGCCAGACACACGATCAGCCCCGCATAGCTGCGGTGCAACGCGGGCAGGGCATACGTATCAGGAGCCGCTTCCAAGCGGGCCCACTCCACCCAAGGGTTCAACCCCGATGCCGCCTCCACCAAGTTGGCGATGTTGGCGCCACCGACGCGCGCCGAGGTCTCGAGGAAATAGAGCCGTCCATCGCGACCCAGAATAAACTCCGTGTGCGACACCCCGTGCGCCAGCCCCATCGCCTTCAGCACACGGCTGTTCATCTCGATCAGGCGGCGCTCCGTCTCACTGCCGTATTCCAAAATCCGCGTCGTGAAGATGCCGCCCGTGTGCGAGGTGTCCATGGGCGGCGTGCCATAGCCGCTGGCAATCGCAAACACCACCTCACCTTGATAGACCACCGAGTCAACGTGAAACACTTCGCCCGGCGCATAACGCTCCAGCAGGAAGTAGCTGGCCTGGTCCCCCATGCCGTGGATCAACGGCCAAAGCTGCTCAGCGGATTCGATCTTCTTGATCCCGATCGCTCCCGCCATCATCCGCGGCTTCAGCACCCATGGCGCCGGAATCCGCTTGGTAAAGGCGTCCACTTCGGCAAAGTTCAACACACCGACAAAGTCCGGCACATCAAGACCCGCCGCCGACGCCTGCACCCGCATCGCCAGCTTATCCCGGAAAAATCGCGTCGAGGATTCGCTCAGCCCCGGCAGCCGGAAATGCTCGCGCAGGAAGGCCGCCAGTTCGAGGTCAAAATCGTCCAGCGGCACAATGCGGTCGATCTTGTTCTCGCGCATCAGGTGCGCCACGGCGTGCAACGTATGCTCGCGATTCCACTGCCCACCGTCGTCCGGCATGTAGAAAATGTCGTCGATCGCCTCTTGGGGCCAGTTCACCTTGCCCCGCAAGCTGAGCGAGGTCAGCAGCAAGACCCGCGCCCCTTGACGCTTGGCCTCCCGTAGAAAGTCAAACCCCTTCTCGTAGCTGGCAATGCAGAGCAGAGTCATCGATTCCCCAATGGTACTGGAACTTGAGGGTTCCGGGACGTGCAATTGCGCCTACTGCGGTGGAGGGGCTGAGCAGACACCTCAGCGCCGGACGGGTCGCCCGGCCGCGCAGAGCAAGACCGTGTTCTCACAGCCAACGGCGGAGCTGGTACGTCCACCAAAAAAAGACCGGAGGAGCACAAACCCGGCACGGAGGACCAGCTCCGATTCTTTTCCTCACCGGCCGCCTAACCCACCGGCGCCAGCAGCCGCCGCACCTCATCCAGATCCGCCGGTGTATCCACCGCCACGCTATGGCGGCCACACTCGGTCTCGACAACGTAAAGCCGGATCCCGTTCTCCAGCGCCCGCAACTGCTCCAGGCTCTCGGTTTCTTCGAGCGGCGTCGGCGCCAATGCCGACAACCGGGCCAAGCACGCGCGCGAGTACGCATAGAGCCCGATATGCTCAAACACCCGCGACCGCGCCGTGCGATTGCGCGGGTAAGGCACCAGGGAGCGCGAAAAATAGAGAGCCCAGCCCGCCAGATCCGTCACCACCTTCACCACGCCCGGGTCCGCCCACACGGCCTCGTCGCGGGTCTCCCGCTTGAGCGTGACAAACTCCGCACCGATGCCTTGGGTGAAGGGCGCGACGATCTCCTCGATCATCTGCGGGTCCAGCATCGGCTCGTCTCCTTGCACGTTGACGATCACGTCCGCCTCGCCCGCACGCGCCACCTCCGCCACGCGATCCGTGCCGGAGCGGTGGCTGGCGCTGGTCATCATCGCTTCGCCACCAAAGCCGCGCACCGCCTCGAAGATCCGCGGGTCATCGGTGGCCACGACGACGCTATCGAGGCACCGCGCCTGCCGCGCCCGCTCATAGACGTGCTGGATCATCGGCTTGCCATGGATATCCGCCAGCGGCTTGCCTTCCAGTCGCGACGATTGGTATCGCGCGGGAATCACGCCCATCACTCGCATGCTTCGTGGCTGCATGCCTTTAGTGTCGCGCTCCCACGCTGGGTGTTGCCAGTGTCGCGCCTGCGCGGGGACGCTACGCCTTCCAGCCGTAGGTCTTGTACTCCCAGCTGATCTGGTCGCCCTGGACGGTCAGCACCGCAAAACCTTCCGGATGCCCATTCCGAAGCCCCTTCCACCAGTTGCCGCTCACCGCGCCCGAAGTGATGAACTGGCAGCCCTTGTAAGAGATGTTCTCGCGGATGTGCGAATGCCCCTGCAGCACGGCCTTCAGGTTGTGCTGGGCAAACAGCTCCAACACCTCCACGGAGTTGAACACCTCCCACGACCCCGGCGCTTCATGATTGCCGATCAGGGAAGCCGCCGCCGTGGCCAGGCCAATGTGCGTCATCACCACAATCGGCGTCCGCGCGCCCACCTTGGCCAGGTCGCTCTTCAACCAGTCCACTTGCGCCGCGTCGATCTCGCCAAAGAACCGGCGGCCCACCGCACCAATCGAATCGAGCAGGATGAAGTGCCAGCCTTTGTGGTTGAAGCTCCGGTAACGCGGCCCAATGCGGTCTTCGAACATCTTCTTGCCATACATCGGATCGCGGGGAGACACCGCACTGGTCGGATGCAGGCCGTAGACATCGTGATTGCCGGGCACTTCGTAGACCGGCGCTTCGAGACCCTTCTTAGCCGCGACATACATATCCAGCAGCTGCTTGGTCCGCGCGGGCGTAGAGGCATCGATGTCCATCACCAGATCGCCACCACCCAGAATCAGTTCAGGCTTCTCCGCGTTGATCGCGGCAAACGCCTGCTCCGTTCCGGCCTGCGCGCGCAGCTCTGGCTGGATGTGGGTGTCGGTGAAGTGCACAAAGCGGAAGCTCGAAGCCTGAGCAGCGGGCGCGGCCGCGGCCGCCGCGGGGAGAGAGAGGAAGGTTCGCCGGTTCATCTTCTTGACACTACTATGCGCCCATCACAGCCGGATGACAGACATCACCCAACCCGGCTCCCTGATAATGGAGGGACATGCTGAAGTGCATCATCTTTGACCTGGGCCGCGTGATCATCCCGTTTGACTTCGCTCGCGGCTACCAGCAAATCTCGAACTTAAATGGCTTGACCGTAGACGAGATCCGCGCGCGCATCGCCCAGGACGATCTGGTGATCCGCTACGAATCCGGCCAAGTGCCCAGCCCGGACTTCGTCGCCGAACTCGGCCGCCGCCTGGACTTCAACCTCTCAGTGGAAGAGTTCACGGGCATGTGGTCGGCCATCTTTGAGCCGCACACGCTGATCCCGGAAACGCTGCCCCAGACGCTGCGGGCCAATGGCTATCGCGTGCTGCTGCTCTCGAACACCAACGACATGCACTTCAACTGGATCCGGCCGCGCTACCCGATCCTCAATCACTTCGACGGCTACATCCTCAGCCACGAAGTGGGAGCCCTGAAGCCGTCACCCACCATCTACGCCGCCGCCATCGAGAAATCAGGCGTCGAGCCGCACGAGTGCTTCTTCACCGACGACATCGCCGCCTACATCGAAGGGGCCAAGCAAGCCGGGATGGATGGCGTTCAGTTTGAGAGCCACCACCAACTAGTAGAGGCCCTGCGCTCCCGCGGCGTGCGGGTGTAAGCACAGGGCCTCTGTAGACCGTAACAAACGGGAACGGCGAACTACGCCGCCCGGCGGCGGGCCAACGCAGCCAAGCCCAAGCCAGCGCCCAGCAGCAGCGCAGTGGCCGGCTCCGGCACCTCCGCCAGCGCAGCGGCACCCAGCAGTTGTTGCACGCGGGCCGTCGGATGGAGATCGTCGAAGAAGATCGACGTGGCACAGGTGTCCGGGAAGCTGCCGATGCAGGGCGTCGTCAGATTCGTGAAGCCGTACTTCTTGCTGCCATTGTTCTTGGTGTCATCGTAGATGGCGTCGGCCAAGGCAGCGAAGTCGACGTTATAGAGCCGGGCTCCGCCGCCGGCCGCCGGAAGAGAGCGGAGGTAGTCATTGAAGCCCTTGGTTGCGATGCTGGCCTGGGCGCTCTTACCGGAGAGCATGACATCAGGAGCCAAGCCCACATCGGGCAGAGTCATGAACAGGAAGTTGCGCGCCCCGCCAAAGTAGAAGCCATCGGCGATATTAACCAGATTGGAAGCCGCGTTGAAACCGGCCAAATAAAGAGCGCTCGGATCACTCAGGGTGGCGGCGGCCGCGCGGATATCATTGCCGCCGCCAGTCAGCACATACAGTGCGTTGGGGTCAAGCGCAAAGCCCACCATGGACGCATACAACTGGGCCTGCGCCAGGACTCCGGTATTCGGCACGACGCCATCCAAACCCGTGGTCGCGCCACCAATCGCAAAATTCGTCCCACCAGCCAGGTAAGGGCTCACCGGCAAACCCAGACCCGCCCCCAAGACCTGCAGCCAGTTCGGGCCGTTGGAAAAAACGCCGGGATAGTAGGGCGGGCTCGGCGGCGTGGCCCCGCCCGTGCCGAGGTAGGCGTTTCCGGTGTCCGTGAGACTATCGCCGAAAGCAACAATGCTGGTGAACTGGCCGGCAAAGGCAGTTGCCCCCAGCAGCGAAAAAATGATGATTGTTTTCAAGACTGAGATCCTCCATGTGGGACAAAGCGCAAGGCCGTCCCATTGATACAGTAACGCAATCCCGAGGGCGGCGGCCCGTCGTCAAACACGTGTCCTAGATGCCCGCCACACCGGTGACATAGTACCTCGGTGCGGTTGATACCCATGCTGGAATCGGTCTCGGAATCCACTGCCGCCGGCAGCGGCTCCCAGAAGCTGGGCCAGCCCGTGCCGGAATCGAACTTGGCGGAAGATGAAAAGAGCGGCAGCTGACAACCCGCACAGTTGTATTGCCCCGCCCGCTTTTCTGAGTTCAGCGGATGGCTAAAGGCCGGCTCCGTGCCCTTCTCGCGCAACACCGCGTATTCGGCATAGCTCAACAGCTCCCGCCACTGCGCATCCGTCAGGCGGCCATTGGTGGATTGCTCCACCGCCCGGGTGCGCTGCTCCGTGGACGCGCCCCGGAAGCCACAGCCAGCTGACATCAGCGTGACGCCCAGCCAACGGCGGCGCGTCACATGCCCACCCAGCTGGCCAGAGTCTTCGTCCACTCAAAGAACACTACTTTGGCACTATCCCGCGACGCCCACCAGCGCACTGGATCATACCGGCCATGCGTGGCCGCCACCACCGTGGTTGTGATGCCGGGGGTCGCCTGGCGGAACATTTCGCCCGCCCGGCGCGTGTGGAAGTTACTGGTGATCAGCAGATAGGAGTGCACACCTCTTTCAGCCATCACGCGAGCAAAAAATTCCGCCTCTTGCCGGGTGCTATCGATTTCATGCGGAAAGCCTTCCAGTTGCTCTACCGGACACCCCTGGCGGGCGGCCCATCGGATCGCAAAGCCGTCCTCGTGTTCGTCATAGAGCACCCGCGGACCGCTCACCCACACCTTCGGCACCAAGCCCTGCCGCAGCAGATCACAAGCCAGCAGCATGCGCCGGCCACCGTAATCACCACCGATCACGATCGCGACGTCCGCCTTCCGTGGCGGCTCCGCCTTCACCAGAAAAGGACCCGCCTGCGAAAGAAGACCCAAGGCCAATAGAGGGAAAATCAGGAAAAGGGAGACCGCGATCAGGCGGCGGCGGGACAAGGACTATTTCTCGTCGGTGGAGTTGGGCTCCAAATGCCCCACCGTCTTCAACCGTTGGAACAGGCGTTCGACTTCGGCTTCATCGTCCGGATTCAACAGCGGACCCCGGATCGCCTCTCCCGACAGAACCGGAGGGGCCGACGCCGAATAGCCCATATCGGGCTGGCGATTCAACCGCCGCGCCATATCGTCCATCAGCAACCGCGAGGCATCCAGCGCCCCCGGGTAGATCACCAGCTCGCGCGAGCCATCACGCAGCATCAGCCAGATCACCAGCGGCGAAACCCAACCCGTGCGCCGGATCTCGACCACATCAGCCCAAAGGACTTGTTTGTGACCCACGGAAAGGGAATGATTCCGGACCTCGATGGCCGGACGGAAGGCCAGAAAGAAGTTCAACCCGGCCAAGGCGAAGAAGACGCCCGCCGGAACCGCAGCGGAGACCCACCGCGTCGCCATCCATCCCGCCAGCGTCCCCAGCACCAACGCTACCGCGCCCAAGGCCAGATAGTTGCGTGATGGCTCGTAACGGGTCATGTTGCGATTTGAAAACTTCTCCGCTCCTCTTCAGACTATCGAGATTCGCCGAAGCCGTCAATTTGAACTCGCCCGTCCCGCTCGCATCATGTTCACCCCTAGGCGAATATAGTCCAAACCGCTGATGATGGTCCCGGCCAGCATCACCATGGTGGCCCAGGGCCGCGCCGGGGTAGCCCACGGTTCCAGCAGGATTAGCACCCAGGTCATCTGGATCGCGGTCGACCATTTGCCCAGCCAGCTGGGCGGAAACTCGCGCGGCCCCGAGACCGCCCGGATCAGGAGCGCCCCGCTGACAATTAGCACATCGCGCGCCACCACCGCCAAGCCCGCCGCTTCCCCGCGCACCAGCCAGAACGTCAACGACAGCACGTCCAGCATGAACTTGTCCGCCAGCGGGTCAATGATCGCGCCCAGTTTGGAAGAGACCCCCAGCCGCCGCGCCAAACCGCCGTCGAGAAAATCGGTCAGCCCCGCCAACCAGCAAAGCCAGAAAGCAATATGATCCTGGCCCGCCAAAATGGCGCGCACGGCAATGGGGGTCAAAAACACCCGGACAAGCGAAATCAGATTGGGGAGCTGTTGACGGAGCAAGAAACCGCTAGCTTACCAAGGCATGGGCCACGCGCGTGGCCAATTGATCAAAGCTGATCACTTCGTACAACGAGGCATCGGACATGATCTTGGCCACCAGCGCCACATGCATCGCATGCCCGGCCCGCTCCGCAATCACATTGCCCAGCAGTGGCCGACCAATCAGCGCGAGATCGCCAATCAAGTCGAGCGCCTTGTGGCGGCAGCATTCATCACTAAACCGCAACCCGCCGGGATTCATCACGCCATCTTCGGTGAAGCAGACCGCGCTATCGAGCGTCGCGCCACGGATCAAACCCATGTCCCGCATCTGGTCCAGTTCCGCCGCAAACCCAAACGTCCGCGCCGGGGCAATCTCGGCCGCGTAGAGCTCCGGCGTCACTTCCATTTCCAGCGACTGCCGCCCCACCATCGGGTGCGGGAAATAGACATCGCAGTTCAGCATGAACCGGTCGCACGGCAGAATCGTGATCCGCTTGCCGTTGCCTTCCACCGTCACCGGCCGCCGCACCTTCAGGTAACGCCGCCGCCGCCGGTAATGGCGAATCCCCGCCTGCTCAATCAGCCGGACAAACTCCTGCCCGCTGCCATCGAGAATTGGCACTTCCAGGTTGTCGATCTCGATAAAGGCATTGTCGATGCCCATCGAATAAAAGACGCTCAGCAGATGCTCAGTGGTCGAGATCAGCACGCCCTGCCGCATCAGGCTGGTGGCGTAGCTGACTTTTTCGACGTAGCGCCAAGTGGCCGGAATCTGGAAATTGTCGAGGTCGGTCCGGACAAACACAATCCCGGTCGAAGGCGGCGCGGGCAGGATCCGGATGGAAACAGGAGCCCCGCTATGCAGCCCCACCCCGTTTTTCAACTCCACGGGACGTTGGATGGTGGTCTCGAACCGGAGAATCCGATCCTGATGCCAAGCGGCGGCTGGGGGCATGGTGCTCAACTGAAACACGAGTCTAACAAGAATGACGCGGTTCCACAAAATAAAGATACAAAAAGACTTGTTGCTTTTTATCTGTGGCCGTAAAGCCACACTCCGACATTTGCGGTGTGGCCGGGGGGCCGCGGGAGTATCATGGCAGAATGCGGCGCCGGCTTTTTCTCATCGATAGTTTTGGGTTCATTTTCCGCGCCTATCACGCCCGCGCTCGCAGCGGCGCCCCGCCCATGCGCACCTCCGCCGGGCTACCCACAGAGGTGGTCTTCATCTTCTACAGCATGCTGCGGAAATTGATCGCCACCCACAAGCCGGAGCTGCTGGCCGCCGTCTTTGAATCCGACGGTCCCACCTTTCGCGAGCAAGAGTTCGAGGCCTATAAGGCCAACCGCGCGCCGATGCCGGAAGATCTGGGCCCCCAAATCCCCTACGTTCGTAAGATGTTAGAGGCAATGAAGATCCCGGTCCTGGACTTCCCCGGCTTTGAAGCCGACGATGTCATCGGAACGCTTTCCGTCCGCGCCCTGGCCGATGACCTGGACGTCGTCATCGTCTCAAGCGACAAAGACATGCTGCAGCTGGTCAACCAGCGGGTGACCATGCTGAATCCCATGAAGCCCGACCCGCCGGCCGACTTCACGCTCTACGACCCGGCCAAGGTCACCGAGTTTATGGGCGTCCCCCCGGAGCATGTCGCCGACCTGCTGGCCTTGAAGGGTGACGCGGTCGACAATATCCCCGGCGCCCCCGGGATAGGCGATAAAGGAGCGAAAGACCTGGTCATTCGCTTCGGATCGGTTGAGTCCATCCTCGACCACGCCGCCGAAGTGGAGCGCAAGATGTATCGCGAGAGCCTCATCCAGAACCGCGACCAGGTACTACTCTCAAAGAAGTTGGCCACCATCGACACCGCCGTCCCCGTCGCCTGGGACGTGGAAGCCGCCCACCTCACCCCGCCCGACTACCCTGCTCTGCGCGAAATCTACCGCGAACTGGAGATGTACACCGCGCTCAAGGAGCTCGACAGGGATCTAGGTAGCGAACCCGCCGAGGCGCTCGCCCAACCGCTTGAGTTCCGTGAAGCCGCCACTCTGGCGGAACTGGCGGCGCCGCTGGCCTTTGTGCCCGCACCGGCAACGCTCGGAGCCACCGCCGGGGCCGCCATGCGTGAAGGCGAAGGCATCCGCGTCCTCGATGGGGGACCGCTTCCCGCTGGCACGCTCTATGTCCATGACCTGAAAGCAGCGCCCCCCGAGGCCGACCGCCCTGAGACGCTCGATGTCATGCTGGCGGGCTTCTTGCTCTTAGCCGACCCCAGCGACGTCACCCTGGACCGGTTGAGCGAGCGCTACCTCCAACGCAAACCTGGCCCCACGCCCGAAGAACGCGCCGAAGCCATCTTCTCGCTCGGCCGCCGCCTGGAACCAGAGCTCGAACCCCTGGGCCTGCGCCCGCTGTACGACGAAATCGACCGGCCGCTCGTCTCCGTGCTGCGCCGCATGGAGCAGACCGGCATCCTCGTCGACAAAGCCCAGCTCGGCACCATGGCGGCCAAGATGCTGGGCGAAATCGAGCGCCTCACCGCTTCCATCCACTCCCTCGCCGGGCACGAGTTCAACATCAACTCGCCGCAGCAACTGGGCAAGGTCTTGTTTGAGGAACTGGGCCTGCAGGCCGGTGGCCGCACCCGCACCAAGCAGCAATCGACCGCCGCTGACGTACTCGAAGGCCTGGCCGAAGAAGGCCACGCCATCGCGCAGCAGACGCTTGAGTATCGCCAGCTGACCAAGCTCAAGAGCACTTACGTCGATGCCCTGCCCACCATGATCTCGGCCGGAACCGGCCGCGTCCACACCACGTTCAACCAGTGCGGTGCCGCCACCGGGCGCCTCTCCTCCGGCAACCCCAACCTACAGAACATCCCCATCCGCACCGAACTGGGCCGCGAAATCCGCGCCGCCTTCGTCCCGGAACCGGGCTGGCAGCTGGTGGTGGCCGACTATTCGCAAATCGAGCTGCGTCTGCTGGCCCACATGTCGCGCGACAAGGTGCTCACCGAGGCCTTCATCAACGGCGAATACATCCACACCCGCACCGCCGCGGAGGTCTTCGGCGTCCCGCCCATGATGGTCACGCCCGAAATGCGCCGCAACGCCAAGGCCGTGAACTTTGGCATCGTCTACGGCCAAACCGCCTTCGGCCTCGCCTCCCAGATCGGAGTCTCCCGCGCCGAAGCCGACACCTATATCCGCAGCTACTTCTCGCGCTACTCCGGCGTCCGCAAGTGGCTGGACGCGACCATCGCGCAGACCCGCCGCGACGGCTACGTGTCCACCCTGCACGGCCGCCGCCGCCCAATTCCAGACATCCAAAGCCGCAACCCCAACGCCCGCGGCTTCGCCGAACGCACCGCCGTCAACACGCCGCTCCAAGGCACCGCTGCGGACCTGATCAAGGTGGCCATGATCCGCATCGACCGCCTGCTGCGCGAAGAGGCCTGGCAATCCCGCCTGCTGCTGCAGGTCCACGACGAACTGGTGCTCGAGGCACCGGAGGCGGAAGCTCCGCGATTAGCCAAGATGGTGAAGCGCGAAATGGAGAGCGTCTACAAACTCGCCGTCCCCCTGATCGTCGACACCGGCACCGGCACCAACTGGCGTGACGCGAAGTAGGCGCCAAAGGACTTGGTAGAATCTGGCCATGAAGTACCGTGTCCTGCTTGAACCAGACGAAGACGGTGTTTTTGTCGCCACTTGTCCGTCACTTCCCGGCTGCATTTCCCAGGGATCGACGCGCACCGAAGCGATGGCGAACATTCGGGAGGCCATTGAAGGGTACCTGGAGAGCCTGCAACGGCATGGCGACCCGATACCGCCCAGCATTCTTGAGGAGGTGGTGGAGGTTGCCCACTAATGAAGCTGCCTGCTGTCTCCGGAACGGAAGCGATCCGCGCCTTTGGAAAAGCCGGTTATCGGCTTGACGGACAGCGCGGAAGTCATGTTTTTCTCCGGCACGATCTCCCACCTCATCGTCGCCTGACGATCCCCAATCACAAAGAACTCGCCAAAGGCACACTGCGAGCACTCATTCGGGAAGCCGGCATGACGGTGGAGGAATTTATCCACCTCCTTTAGAAGTTCCTCCGGGGCTGACTGTGTCGAGCCACCACCCATCGTGCTAACGTCCTTCAATGGGAACCGTTAGCCGTCGCCTCTTTCTCGCCTCCACCGCCGGAGCGCTTGCCGCTCCCGCGCAGGATTCCTCCATCACCGGCATCACCCTTTCCGAAGCCGCCGCCCGCCTCCGCGCCCGCAGCGTCACCTCGGCTCAACTCACAGAAGCGTGCCTCAAGCGCATTGAGACCTACAACCCCAAGCTGAACGCCTTCATCACGGTCATGAAGGCCCAGGCCATGGCCATGGCCCGCCAGGCCGACTCAGAGATCCGCGCGGGCAAAATCCGCGGCCCCCTGCATGGCGTCCCGATCGGCTTGAAAGACAACATCGACACCGCCCAAGTCCGCACCACCGGAGCCAGCGCCGTCTATGACTCCCGCGTGCCCGACGAAGACGCCGAAGTGACGCGTCGTCTGCTGGCCGCCGGAGCCGTCATCGTCGGCAAGACCAACCTGCATGAGTTCGCTAACGGCGGCACCTCGGCCATCAGCTACTTTGGCCCTGTGCGCAACCCCTGGGCGTTGGACCGGCACCCCGGCGGCTCCTCGGGCGGCTCCGGCGCGGCGGTGGCAGCGGAAATGTGTTTTGGCGCGCTCGGCACCGACACCGGCGGCTCCATCCGCACTCCGTCATCGCTTTGCGGCATCACCGGCCTGAAACCCACCCACGGCCTGGTCTCGATCCGAGGCATCATCCCGCTCGTCTGGACCCTGGACCACTGCGGACCCATGACGCGCAGTGCCGAAGATGCCGCCTTGATCCTGCAAGTGCTGGCTGGCTACGACAAGCTGGACGTGCATTCGATCGAACGCCAGATCCCGGACTACCTGGCCGAGATGAAGCGCCCGGTGAAGGACCTGCGCTTGGGCGTCCTCCGCGTACCCTTCTTTGATCATGTCGAGGCCGACGTCCTGAAGCCCGTGGAAGAGGCCATCGAGGCCGCCGCCAAGATGACCAAAGGGCAGAAGGACGTCGTCCTGCCCTCCCTACGCGGCACCCAGACTCCCGGCGAAATGTACGCCTATCACGAAGAGCTCTACAAGGCCGGTGCGGGCCGTTACCAGATCCCCACCCGCCGCAACCTCGCCCGCGGTGCCGAAGCGCGCGCGTTTGAGTACGTCAAGGGTTGGCGCCAACTGATGCTGCTCCGCCGCACCATCGGGGACTGGTTCGACAAAAACGAAGTGGACCTGGTCCTGCTGCCCACCATGCGCCGCGCTCCGCGTACCGTCGATGACACCATCAAACGCACCGAAAGCGAAAAGCCCGCCAACCCCGAACTGGCCAACACCGCCGAGTTCAACATCTTGGGCATCCCCGCCATCACTGTGCCCTGCGGCTTCAACGCCAAAGGTGTCCCGGTGGGCCTGATGATCGCCGGACGCCCATGGGCGGAAGGCCAGGTGCTCGCCCTCGCCCACGCCTACCAGAAGGCCACCGACTGGCACACCAAGAAACCCACCCTAACCCCCGACATGCCCGTCCCCGCGCTCAAGCCCGACGCCGAAGACGAGTAGCGCCACGTTCGTCAAGTGGCCCAGGCTTCAGCCTGCAGCGGGACTTCAGTCCCGCCTGTTCAAGCGATGGACGACGCCCAGACCGAGCCCCGACTTGCAGGAGGGGTCTTTCCCGTCACAGCCGCATGGTGACCAGCGCCGAAATCGGTCGGCATCGAGAGTCGCGGCGGCCAGGGGCTGTGGTGCGTTTTGAGGGCGGGCCCCTCCTGCGGGTCGGGGCTCGGTTACGGACCTCAGACCGAGCCGCGACGGCAGCGGAGCGGTCTACAAGTAGCCGCCGAACCCACAACCCAAAGGCAAAAAGGGCAGGCCCCGAAGGACCTGCCCTTTTCCTTTACTTCCAGCCAGCAGTCTAGAAGAAGTACTTCAGACCGAACTGGATGTTACGCGGTGAGCCGATTTGGCCGGTGATCTGGCCAAAGGTGGTCGGCGTAGAGATGTCACGGCCCGGGGCGCCCCATGAGACGTAGTTCAACACATTGAACATTTCCGAACGGAACTCCAAGCGCTGACGTTCGCTAATGCGGAAGGTCTTTCCGATCGACGTGTCGAGGTTGAAGAATCCCGGGGCGCGTTCGGTGCCGACGCCGGCGGAGCCGAACTCACCCAGAGCCGGAATACCGTACGCACAGCTACCGCTATTCACGCCCGCGGCGCAGAAGTCGCTGGCCGTGAACGTCTTGCCGAACCAGGTATCCACCGTCTGCGTACCGGAGAAATTCGCCGGCTGATACCGGTTGGCCCGAGCGTTTCCGCGTGGTGAGCGGCCCGAGTTCGTGTTCTGGGTAGTGGCGAAGATCGTGACGGGGAAGCCGCCGCGCTTGGCCAGGTTGTAGTTGATGTTCCAGCCGCCCACCACCAGGTCAGCCAGCTTGCTCATGCCGGAGCCAAACTTCTGGCCCTTGCCGAACGGCAGTGTGTAGACGCCGGCCGTGGTGAAGTTGTGACGGACGTCAAAGCAGGCCGGGCCGTAGTTGCCGCGGCGGTTGTTGGCATCCTGCCAGTACGCACCCTCGGCGTTGACACCGCCACAGCCGTAGTAGCCCAGGCCATCGGTGTTCGTCTTCGAATAGGTGTACTGGAACAGCATTTCCAGACCACCCGTCATGCGGCGGCGGCCGGAGATCTGCAGAGCGTTGTACCAGCTGGTACCGCTGGACTCCGTGAGCGCGATGTTACCCACGTTGGGCAGCTTCGTGGCCAGCGGACGGCGATCATTGATGGGCGCCCAAGTGGCGTACGGGCCAGTGCCCGGCAGCGGGTTATTGGCTTCGTGCGGAATCACCAGGTGCGTGCCGCGCTGGCCCACATAGGCGACGTTCACGCTGGTGGCCTTGTCCAATTCGCGCTCCACGGCGAAGTTGAACTGGTTGGTCATCTGGGGACGCAGGTTCAAGTCCCACGCGCGGCCCTGATAGAAAGGCGCGGCCGTCGGGGTGGAACGCGGACCCGTCAAATCGCCGCGGGCGATCAGATCGGAGAAGCCGGTCCCGATGCGGCCCGGAGCGTTGACGTCATAGGTGACGTTCGATTCGGTGAAGTACGGCGGATTGAGCGGCAAACGGAGGTTCGCTCCGGTGCCTTCCAGGAAGTTCGAGAGGCGGTACGCCGCGCGGATCACCGTCTTCTTGTCCAGCGTGTAGGCCAAGCCGAGGTTCGGGTTGAACTGCTTTTTGTAGGCCTTGTACAGGGCGCGGCCGTACTCGGTCTTGCCCGGATAGATCAGTTCGCCGGTGAAGGTGTTGATGTTCACCTGGCGGTCATCCTGCTCAATGATGGGCGAAGTGTATTCCCAGCTCAGCCCGTAGTTGAAGGTGAGGCGACGGGTGATCTTCCAGCTGTCCTGCACGAAGAAGATGTTGCGCCAGCCGATGTGGTTCCACGGATCAGCCACCGCGCCACGGCCTTTGGAGGCCAGCGTGTCGAGGAGGAAGTCGCCGATGGTCAAGCCGGAGTAGGCGCCGTTGTAGCTAAACGAACCCAGAGCGCCGTTGTTGCCGGCGTAGTAGCGGGTCTGAATGTTCTTGAGCAGGTTAAAGCCAAACTTCAGCAAGTGTGCGCCAGTCTGGTAGGTGTTGTTCGTCTGGAACTGATACTTCTTGTCCCGCGTGGTGGCGATGGAGGCTCCCGAGCCCGCGCTGGTCAGCTGTTCGCCGATACCGAAGGACGAGAGGCCGGGGATGGGCTGGCCGCCGGCAATGCCAAACTTCTGGTTTCCGTCGGCGCCCAGTTGGCCGGACCAATCCACGGCGCGGTCATCGATCCCGACGTTGCTGTAGGAGAAGCGGGTGTCGGAAACCAGGGTAGCGCTCCACGTACGGGTCCAGTTGCCCACCGTCGACCAGGTGGGACCCTGGTTGCCGCTGGTCATCAGGACGGGTAGCGCCGCCTGCGAACCGTAGTTGTCATAGAAGGCGCGCGAGTAGCGCCACATCAGGTTGTCCTTGTCGGACAGGCGATAATCCACCTTGGCGTCGCCTTGCAGGTTCGACAGATAGTTGCGCGTGCCGCCGATGTAGTTGCTGCTGACGCCCAAGCTTCCGGTGCCCGTATTGTTGGCCAGCGGATAGAGCGACGGGTTGCCAAACAGGAACTTCGCCGTGTTGCTGAAACGCGCAACCGGGATCTGGTTGTTCGGGAACGGCGCGCGGGAGGCGAGCGTAGCGCCCGTGCTGGGGTCGCGCACCACCTGATTCGACACCGTCAGGAACTGGCTGAGGTCGCCATTGCGCCAGGCGGCCGGAGCCACCGAGGCGGCGGCCGGACCCGCGATGCGGCGCTCCGTCTCTTCAAAATCGACGAAGAAGAACGCCTTGTTCTTCTGGATGGGACCACCCAGCGTGGCGCCGAAGATGTTCTGGCGCAGCGCCTGCTTCTGGACCTTGTTCCGATTGTTGAAAAAGCCGTTGGCGTCCAACTTCTCGTTGCGCAGGAACTCAAAGACATTGCCGTGGAAGGCGTTGGTGCCGGACTTCAGCGACATCACGACGCTGGCGCCGCCCACATTGCCAAACTCGGCCCCGGCGTTGCCGGTCACAACCTTCACTTCTTCCAGCGCATCAACGCTGGGCTGATAACCGATCTGGTTATCCACCGACTGATTGATGTCGACACCGTCCAGCAGGAAGTTGTTCGTCTGCTCACGGTTGCCGTTCACCTGCGGGCGCGAACCGGAGCCCTGGAAGCGGGCCGCCGTATTCATCGCACCAGGTGAGGTGGAGACCGCACCCGGAATCAGCAACGTCAGCGAAGCGAAGTTCCGGCCGTTCAGCGGAATGCTGGTCAGCTTGGTGGAATTCAGCGTGTCGCCCGTGGCCTGGGTTTCCGTCTGCAGGAGCGGGCCCACGTCGGTCACTTCCACCGTCTGGGAAACGTCGCCAACTTCCAGCTTGGCGTCGATACGCGCCACCTGGTTGGCTTCCAGCTTAAACGGCCCAATGACGGATTTCTTGAAGCCCTTGGCCTCAAAGGTAATGGTGTAATTACCAATGCGAAGAAACGGGAAAGTGTAGATACCTTCGCTATTGGCCGGGACGACGCTGCGGACGCCCGTCTCAGTGTTGCTCGCGGTCACGGTCCCACCGGCAACGCTGGCGCCGGAGGGATCGGTCACGGTGCCGGTAACGCCACCTGTAATCGTCTGTGCAATAGCCCATGCGCTGCCCAACAGCAGACACACGAAGCTCCATAAAATACGTTTGTTCATAGTTCTCATCGACCACCTCTCATTCGATATTAACAATTTTCACTGCTACAGGAACTACTTTGACTGCCAGACTTTGGCCAATTGGGTGGCCAACAGGGCCGGTTCGGCGGGGGCGGGGTTGGATTTCGGCGTCATCAAGGGGGCTGGACTGTCGACCGCCAGGAACTTGTCTTTCTTCAAAAGGCCACGTTCCAGCGAGTTAATGTAACCGGTCCATTCGCCGTCGACGCGGTTGTCATCGGCAATCGCCGCCCGCACCGCTTCCATCTTGGAATCCAGCATATCAATCTGGTGCAGCAGCATCGCTTCCAAAAACACCGGCACTTTGGGCGACCCGTACTCCAGCGTCCCGTGATGCGACAAAATCAGATGCTCCAACAACATCCGCTTCTTGGCCGGAAACTCCGGCAGCTTCCGGAACGCATCATTGATGATGCCCAGCCCAATGTGGATATGCCCCAGCAGCTGACCTTCGGTGGAATAGCCAAAGCTCCGCCGGTAGGTCAACTCCCGCGTCTTACCAATGTCGTGCAACACCACGCCCGCCAGCAGCAGATCAGCATCAATTCCGGGGTAGTGTTTGGCGAGCGAAAGGCCAATCTTCGCCATTGACAGCACGTGTTCCAGCAGCCCGCCCAGAAATGCGTGGTGTACCGTCTTGGCCGCCGGAGCCCGCTTGAAAGAGGCCACCAGCTCCGCATCCGCGAAAATTGTGTCCAGCAGTTGCCGCAAGTCGGCGTCGGCCATCGCCGCCACCAGCGCTTGCAACTCCGCGAACATCGCCTCCACGCTATAGCGCGAAGCGGGCAAAAAGTCACCCAGATCAACGGCCGCATCTTCCAACTTCTTCAGCCGCTGGATGGTCAGCTGGATGCGCCCTTGGAAGACCTGGACGGTCCCCTTCACTTCAATGATGTCGTCTTTGGCGAACTTGTCGGCCACCGAGGCCGCGTTGTCCCACATCTTGGCGTCGACATCGCCCGTGCGGTCCTGCAGCATCAGGGAGAGAAACGGCTCACCGGTCCTCTTCTGGCGGACTTCTTTGTTTGAAACGAGAAAAGCGGCCGTGATTTCCTGGTCCGGCTTAAGGTCAGCGGCGTAAACCGTCTTCACTTCTGCTTAACGACCTTCGACTTGGACTCGCCCTTACTCTCTTTCTCGGGCTTCATGGCCGACTTCGACGTCATCGGAATCGGCACCCCCAGCAGGCGCTTGCGGCGCTTCTGGTTGGCCAGTTCTTCCTTGGAGATCGTCTCCGGCTTCAGCTGGGCCGGGTCGGTCCACTTGGTGTCCTTGCCGGGCGCGGCGCCGGAATCGATGAAGCCGTCGCGGATTTCCAAGAACGCTTCCTGGCGCAGCTTGGTGAGGTATTCCTGCATCGCGGGCTTCATGCGCGGCATAAAGACGCGCTCCATCACTTCGTTTTCCACTTCCTCAAACGCCGCCTGCCCCGCCTTGTGCACTTCATCCACGCGCAAGATCAGCAGGCCATTGCCGCGCTTCAGCGGCGGGTCCGTGATGGCGTTGCGGCCTTGCTTAAACGCCCAATCTTCAATGGCTGGATCGAGTTCGCCCTTCTTGAACCCGCCGATCTCGCCGTAGTTTTGCGCCGTATCTGAATCCGAGTTGTCGCGGGCCAGTTCCGGGAACTTCTCGCCCTTCTTGACGCGCGCAATCAAATCCTTGGCCTTCTTCTCGACGAGGGCATCATTCTTGCCATCCATCTTCAGGAAGATCTCACGCAGAAACACGCGCTCCTCGCGCACGAACTCCGTCTTGTGCTCTTCGTAGTACTTCATCACTTCCGGCTTCGGAATATTGATCTTCGATTGGACTTCCTGCCCGACGACGCGCTGCGTCAGCATGTTGTTGCGGATATCGGCCTTCCAGTCCTCAAACGCCATGCCCGTCTGCTCGCGGATCTCCTTGGCCAGAATCTCCAGATCCGCCGTTTTGGTGGAGCGCTGGATATCGGCAAGATATTTTGACCACTGCGCATCGACGTTGATGTTCATCTCTTTGCCCTTCTGCACCAGCAGCAGGGCATCGATGCGCTCCTTCAACAGATCCTTTTCTTTCTCCTTCAGCGCCTGCTCCATTTGAGGCGCCGGCACCTTCCGGGCGCGCAGTTCAGCCTCAAACTGCCGCCGGGACTTGTCAATTTCGCCACGGGTGATGATGTCGCCATTGACCTTGGCAATGATCTCTTCGATCACCGCAATGTCGGCGGAAACGGATAGAAGGGTGAGCAGAACAACCGGACTCATACAGAATAGAGTTTACCAGCGCCCCGCAGCGGGTGGGGATGCCTCCCAAGAAAGTTGCTGGGGCTGAATGGCCGAGACAGCATCAAGACACAGTGCAGTGCACAAGGCCCTGTGTACACTGGTTCTATGAAGAACATCACGCTCAGCGCCGACGAAGCAGTAATCCAGCAGGCTCGGGATCGTGCTGCCCGCGATGGCTCCACGATAAACGCCGAGTTCCGCAAGTGGCTGATGGAGTACACCAAGGGTGAGGATCGCGCCGCAGCATTCGATGCCCTCATCAAGAGACTCGATTATGTAGAAATTGGCCGGAAGTTCACTCGCGATGAGATGAATGAGCGATAGATCCTTTCTCGACACCAACATCTTTATCTACGTGGTTGACCGAGTTGCCCCTCCGCAGAAATCGCGCCGCGCAGCCGCGTTGATCCGCGAGGCCCTGACCCTGCAACCCGGCGTGATCAGCTACCAGGTGATTCAAGAGTTCATCAACGTGACCTCCAAAGGCCGCCACGCAATGAACCAGACCGACGTTATCGAATTCATCCAGACCACCCTCGCGCCCATGCTGCGCATCCAGTCATCCCTTGCTCTATTTCGTGAGGCGCTACTGCTGGCTGGCCGCTACCAAATCTCCTGGTACGACGCGCTCATCGTTTCAGCCGCATTGGAAGCGCGTTGCATGGTGCTTTACTCGGAAGACCTGCAAGATGGGATGAAAATCGGAGAGTTGACCATTGTCAACCCGTTCAAGTAAATCTGATCAAGCGTGGCTCTAAACCGCCGTCTTCTCCGTCAACGGCCGCTGTCTGATTTCCATACATCCCCGCCCGGTGGGCAGCAGCTTCCCGGGATTCAACCGGCATTGCGGGTCGAACAGATTCTTGAACTTCGCAATCATGTCGAGCGTCTCCGCCGGGAACTGCTTCGACATCAGCTCCATCTTTTCCATGCCCACGCCATGCTCGCCTGTAATGGAGCCACCCACGGAAATGCAGTGCTCCAAAATATCTTCCCCGGCATGCTGCGCCGCTTCCAGCTGCCCCGGAATCCGGGCGTTGAACAGAATGATCGGGTGCATGTTGCCGTCCCCGGCGTGGAAAATATTCGAGATGCTCAGCCCGTACTTGTCCGCCACCTCACCGATTTTCTTGAGCGTCCCGGCAATCTGCGTCCGCGGCACCACGCCGTCTTGCACGTAGTAGAACGGGCTCATACGGCCGACGGCGCCAAAGGCGTTTTTGCGGCCCTTCCACAGCAAGTCCCGCTCCTCGGCGGACTTGGCGACGCGAAATTCCCGCGCCCGGCAGGATTGGCAGACTTCGCGGATTTGCTCGACCTGCTCCTCCACCGCCTCTTTCAAGCCTTCCAGCTCGATCAGCAGCACCGCCGCCGCATCCATGGGGTAGCCGGCATGCGTGGCTTCTTCCACCATCCGCAGCATCGGCCCGTCCAGCATCTCGACCGCCACCGGAGTAATCGCCCGAGCCGTGATCTCGGCCACCGTCGCGCCGCAATCCTCGGTGCTGTCATAGATCGCCAGCAACGTCTTCACCATCTCCGGCGCCCGCATCAGCCGCAGCGTAACCTTGGTCACCAGCGCCATCGTGCCTTCGCTACCGGTGAATAGGCCCACCAGATCGTAACCGGGCAAGTCCGGCTCCTTGCCGCCGGTTTCAATAATCGAGCCATCCGGCAGCACCAGTTCCAGCGCCAGCACGTGGTTGGTGGTGACACCATAAGCCAGCGTATGCGGACCACCGGCGTTTTCTGCCACATTGCCGCCGATCGTGCACGCGCGCTGTGACGATGGGTCCGGCGCGTAGAAGTACTTTTCGCCCTGCACGGCCAGCGTGACATCCAGATTGACGACGCCCGGCTGCACCACGCACCGCTCGTTCATCAAGTCGATTTCGAGGATCCGGTTCATTTTGGCGAACGAGATCATCACGCCGCCCGCGCGCGGAATCACGCCGCCTGAAAGTCCAGTGCCCGCGCCACGACCGACAAACGGCAGGTTGTGCTGATTGGCGATCTTCACCAGCGCCGCCACTTCTTCCGTCGACCGGGGGAACACCACAATGTCCGGCTTGTGTTTGTCGACGCCGCCGTCGTACTCGTAGAGCGTCAGGTCGTGAGGCTGGTCCAGGAAGCCCTTGGGGCCGACGACGTCAATGATCTGCTGCTTGGCCGTTGCGTTCACGGTGGCTCCGCTTGCCTACATCAACTTCTTGATGCGCTCAATCAACCGCGGGTCAGCCCAGTTTTCTTCCCCGATGAACTTTTCCAGCACCTCGCCGCGGGAATTGATGACGTACGTTTCCGGGTACCGGTAGGTGCCAAAGGAGGCGCTGATGTTGGCTTCCGCATCCCGCGCCACCTGAAATTGCAGACCGTACCGCTCAATGAACCGCTTGTACGCCGGCTCATTCTGGTCCACACTCACGGCCAGCACGACGACGCCCGCCGCCCGCAACTGCTTGTGGAACTCGTTCAGCGACGGCATCTCTTCCACGCACGGCGGACACCACGTCGCCCAGAAGTTCAGCACCAGCAGCTTGCCACCAAAAGAATCGCGGCTGATCGGCTGCCCGGTCTCAGAGACGATACTGAATTGGGGAGCCCTATCCCCCACTTGTATGACCGGATCCCGCATCGTATCCGCCACCAAGGCCACCAGGCCCAGCGCCAGCGCTCCGGCCACCAGTCTCAACGTTTTGTCCAGATTCATCCGTGCCTCGATTTTAGAGTATCCCGGATACCGGTGCCCGCATCGAATGAGGCAGACACGATGATCATCACCCGGCGGGTTGAATTTTCGGCTTCGCACATCTGCGCTTCTCCGCAACTGACGCCCGAGGAGAACTTCCGCGTCTATGGCGAAGCAGCGAATCCGCACGGACACGGCCACAACTACGTGCTCGAAGTGGCGCTCGACGGCGAGCCGGACCCCATCACCGGCATGATCGTAGACCTCAAGGACGTCAAGCAGATCCTCAACCAGGAAGTAGTCGATCCATTCGACCACCGCCACCTCAACTTCGAAGTGCCGCCGTTTGACCACGTCGTCCCCACCACCGAAAACATCGCCCTTGAGATCTGGCGCCGCGTCGCCCCGCACTTCGCCGGCACCCGCGCCACCCTCAAAACCGTCCGCCTCTTTGAAACCGAAGACCTCTACGTCGAGGTAGGCGAATGAGCACCCAAGGTGGCGCAGGCCATACTAGTGGCGCAGGCTTCAGCCTGCAGCGGGACTTCAGTCCCGCCTCTTCAACCAGCACCGGAATGCTGACCCCCGAGGCACAGCCCCAGCGCCAACCCTTCGATCCGCAAGGCAGCCCCGCCACCGTGCGCCTCACCCGCCGCTACCGCTTCGCCGCCTCGCACCGCCTCCACTCGCCGCAATTGAGCGAGGAAGAAAACTGCGCCCTTTACGGCAAGTGCAACAACCCCTATGGCCACGGCCATAACTACGTGGTCGAAGTCACCGTCCGCGGCCCGGTGGACCCCACGCTCGGCCGCGCGGTTGACCTGGAAAGTCTGGATCACTTGGTCCAGGTCACCATCGTGAGACCCTTCGACCACCGCAACCTCAACCAGGACGTGGCGGAGTTCATGGGCGCCCTGGTGCCCACCACGGAAAATCTGGCGGCCATCGTCCAGTCTCGTCTGTCCGCCGCCTGGCCGGCCGGTTTCGCGCCGCTCGACCGGGTGCGAATTTTTGAGACGCGCAATAACATTTTCGAGATCAAACACTCATGAGAGCGAAGAAAGTCCATAAGCTGTCCTCACTCCGCCTGGACGCCAATCCCCAGACGGGCCTGATCGCGGACAACGTCGAAAGCATCCTGCGCGAACTGGGCGAAGACCCGGCCCGCGAAGGGCTGCTCAAGACACCAGAACGCAGCGAGAAAGCGCTCCGCTTCCTCACCTCCGGCTACCACGCCAACATCGAGCAGATCGTCAACGGCGCGCTGTTCGACGTCGAATACGACGAGATGGTGCTGGTGAAGGACATCGAATTCTTCTCCATGTGCGAACACCACATGCTGCCGTTCTTCGGCAAAATGCACGTCGCCTATCTGCCGGGCAAGAAGGTGATCGGCCTTTCAAAGATCCCCCGCATCGTCGACATGTTCGCCCGCCGCCTGCAAGTGCAGGAACGCTTGACGCAGCAAGTGGCCGAAGCCATCCGCGATGTCCTCGATGCCCGCGGCGTCGGCGTCATTGCCGAGGCCCAACACTTCTGCATGATGATGCGCGGCGTCGAAAAGCAGTGCTCCTCCACCGCCACCAGCGCCATGCTGGGCAGCTTCCGCACTGATAAGGCGACGCGCGACGAATTTCTGTCGCTCGTCCGGCTGTAGGGGGGCGCCGGACAAGCCGCGCAGGCTTGCGTCTAGAATAGTCTTGGGATGACCAACTTTCGCCAATTCGAAGCCATCGACCCGTTCGGCCGCACCTGGACCGCTGAGTTCCAGTGGCAACAAACCGCCATCTCCATCCGCCACGCCGACTGTGTCGATGTGAAGTGGTCCATCACGACCACCGGCGAAACCCAGCAAAAGGTGATCGCCCTGCCGTTGCCCCAGTTGATGGCCGAAAGCGCCAAGTCCGGCCGCGCGCTGACTGACCCTTGGTGCATGAAGCTGGCCGCCGCGCACCTGAAAAAGATGCTCGAAACCTGGCAGGACATGGACAAGACGCTGGTCACGCTGAACACTGTCGAGCTCAGCGAATCCGCCGCCACCGTCGCCGAGTGGGCCGCCGAAGTTCTCGAAGAAGCGCAGCTGGCGTAGATCTCCCGCCGTCCACTACTCTTCTCGAAGCTGGTGGGCCAAATTGAGATGCGTGGCTCGCCAAAGGGGGAGCAGCATCGCTCCGGCCGCCAGCAAGAACACCAGCAGTGCTGCACTTGCATAGGCACCCGCATCGTTCACCGTCAAACCAAATAGCAGGCTGGCCACCCAGCGAGAACACACGCGCGCCAGCAACACTCCGGCCACCAGTCCCGGCACGGCCAGCCTGAAGGCTTCCTTCATGACGTGACCGGCGATGTTGGCGGGCGTGGCGCCCAGTGCTTGGCGGATGCTCCATTCCGGTGCCCGCTGGGCGATCGAATGGGACATCAGGCCGAACACGCCCACCGCCGTAATCGTCAGCGCCAGCAAACCCAGGGCCCAAAAAACAGATGCCGCCAGCTGCCACGGCCGCACGGTTGGCTCAATGGACGACTTAAGCGGCTTCACTTCCACAAACGCCAGTGTTGGCGCCAGCCGCTGCAGTTCCTGCTGCACCATCGCTTGGGCTAGTTCAGGACGCCCTGCGACGCGCACCAACAGTCCGGCCGCCATCTCCTCGCGCAATGGTTGCGACAGTGGGCGGTAGTATTGCGCGGGCGGTTGATCAAACCAGCTTTCAACGCGACTGCTGTTGACGATTCCCACAATGCGCGTGCACGGCGCATCCGGCCGCAACTGATAAAGACACTGTCCCAGCGCATCCGCGTGCGGCCACACTTCTCGTGCCAGTTGATCGTTGATGATCGCCACCGGCTCGGTGGCCGGCCGGTCATTCTCCTCAAACCAGCGGCCACGCTCGAGCCTTAGATTCAAGGCCTTCATGGCACCCGGTTCGATGAACGTGCTCAAGCGGTTCACAATGCCGCCGCCTTCTTCCCAGAACCGCTGCGGGTCCCGGCCGGGCATGTAGAAGCGGGTCCGCCAGGCTGACTCGCCCGGAATGGAGTGCGCCGCGCCGGCCGCGGCAATCCCCGGCAGTTCGCGGCTGCGGGTCGCCAGACGGTCATACAGCGCGGCCAGCTTCGCCCCCTCAAGCCCGGCAACAGCCTGCGTATCAACGTGAACCACCAACAGATGGTCCAAGTCAAAGCCCGGCTCCAGGCCCTGCACCCGGTTCAGGCTTCCCCTAAACAGGCCCGCCCCCACCAGTACCACCACCGTCAAGGCGATCTGCGCCATCACCAGAAGGCTGCGCCACCGCTGACTCGCGATCTCCCCCGCAATGTTGGTCCGCTTCAGATCGGTGATCCCATGGCCGCTCACGGAGAACCACGCCGGCCCGAGACCAGTCAGCAATCCCGAAAGCACGGTCAGCACACCCACCAACGTCACGCCACTCCCTCCCAGCTGCGTCGCCGGTTCTGGCAGTTCCGGAAGGAGCACCCGGTAGATCAACGGCGGGGCCACCAACAAAATCCCCAGCGCGCCCACCCCACCCAGTGCCGCCAGCAGCAAGCTCTCCGACGTCCACTGACGCATCAGGCGCGCCCGGCTGGCGCCCAACGCCAAATGAATGGCCGTCTCCCGCGCCCGCCGCGCCGCGCGCGCCGTCAGCAGTTGGGTGATGTTCAGCCAACCCGCCAGCAGGACCACCGCGGCGGCCACGCTCAACCAAATCGAGACGCGGATTTCGCGAGGTGCCGCAGGCCCTTGCGTCAAAGCCAGCGCCCCCAGCTGCATCACGTCCCCGTTGGCCTTCAGCCCGTCGGCACGCAAGCCCTGCTGATTCGCGCGATTGGCCTCCTGGTCGGCCTGCGAGAGCGAAACGCCTGCCTGCAGCCGGGCGATCACGTGGACGGCACCATAGTTGCCACGGTCTCGCACCAGTTCACCCAGCGGCGTCCAGACCGACGTGGCTTCCGCGTCAACGCCGGTGAACTCCGCCGGCGCGACGCCAACCACCGTATGCGCCACATCGCCAATGCGCAGGGTCTCTCCGGCAACATCGCGGCGGCCCTGAAACTCGCTTTGCCAGAACGCGTAGCTGATCACAGCCACCGGTGGCGGGTTTGCGCCACCCTCCCGGTCTTCGCGGAACAGGCGGCCCACTTCTGCGTGAAGCCCCAAAACGGCGAAGTAGGAAGGCGTCACGCGATCGCGCCGCAGCTTGCGGATCGTCTGCTTGGCCACCGGCACCCGGCCCGGCTGAAAAGCCGCCACGCCCGAGAATGCGTTGGCTTGGTCTCGCAGATCCAAATAATCGGGCCAACTCCGCGTCAATGCCCGCCAGTAACCTTTGCCGTAGACGCGGACAACGCGCTCCGGCTCCGTCACGCCGGCCACGGGCCGCAGCAGCAATTGCCCCACAATGCCCAACATGGTGGCGTTGGCCCCCAGCGCCAGCGTCAGGGTGATGACGATCAGGGCGCTCGCCAACCAGTCCTTCCTGATCGACTGCCAGGCCAGCCGCAGATCCCGGGCCGCAATCCGGCCGTGCTCCAGCGGCGCCTCCCGCAAGACCCCGCCAAACGACTCGATCGCGATGGCCCAGCCCGACGCCGTGCCTTCTCCGCGCAGCCGGTCCCGGAACACAAGGCTCAGCTCGCGCCCATACTCTTCCCGGAACTCGCCGGGATACAGGCGCAGCAGCAGCTGGAACGTCCGCATCGCCGCGGAATCACCGGTCATCGCGGACCATCCGGAATCAAGCCCACCTGCCGGGCACTGGCCAGCAACTGCTCCATCCGGCGGACTTCGGCCTGCGCCACGCCCCGGCCCAACGGCGTCAGCCGGTAGTAGCGGCGGCGCTCGTCATCCTGCGCCGGACGCTCGCTGAGCTCGGCAATCAGCCCCTGCTCCAACAGGCGGCGGATGGCCGAGTAGAGCGAACTCGGGCTCAGCCGCACCGTCCCCGCCGTCCGCTCCGCCACGTCCTGCATCACTGAGTAGCCGTGGCGGTCCTGATCAGCAAGCGACACCAGGATGTGGAAGACATCCTTCGGCAGCGGCAAAAACGAACCAGGCAGAGGGTCTGGATGCTCGGAGGCGCTTCGATGAGCCATGCCGGAAACTATATCATACTTTGCTATAGCCTGTTTCGGTATAGCAATCCCCGAGCAACTCTGGCGGAACTCGCCCCCAACGACTCTAAGGCTGCGTCCCGCGGGCCCGGTTTCCGTCACAAGCCCGGAGGGTGCGCGGATCAACCTCCAGCCGCCAATGCTCGAAGCTGACGACGCAGTCGGCCGCCAGGTCTGCTTGATCCTTCCGTTTCTGTCTCAGTACCGCCCGGTTGGTATCGCGGAACCAGATCCGGTAGGCAAACACCAGAACCCAGTTGTCCACATCGAAGGGATCGCTGGAAAAGTAGATTCTGACGCCGGGGCCAGGCGCGATGCGTCCCGCGCGCAGAGGCGCCAGGATCCGGGGTACGTTTGAAGCCTCCCGGTCCAGCCAGGCATCGGCGGCAGGGCGCCATTCCCGCCCCAACCGGTAAACCACAACAGTCGCCGCCAACAGGCAGATCACCGCCAAACGCCTGTCCTTCACCAGGGCCCGGAGCGGAGAGACCATCACCACCAGCAAGGCCAAGTACGGAATGTAGAGCACGTAGGGGCTTCGAGGATCAATCAGCAGCACGGGAACCGGGCACAGCACCGCCACCAGTGCCGTCGCCCGCACTCGGCCAGAACGGCTGAACCAGGCCATCGCCAACACCAGGCACGCGAACAGCGCAACGATCCCGAGGCGAACTCCATCTGGCCGCAGCAGGATCAAGCTGAGATAGTGCTGGGCATTGGGAACGGCGTGGCTCAGGTTGGGCGTGTAGGCTGGATTGCCCGCCATCTTGTCGCCCACCAGGATGCGGGGAATCACCACCAGCGCTGCGGTCAGGGCCAGCATCCAGGCCGCTCTCCAGTCCCTCTCCGGTTTGGCAAGAACACTCAGTTCCAGCGCGGCCAACACGACCGGCACAAAGATCAGTAGCTCCTTGGCATTGGCGCCCAGGAAAACCAGCACGGCCAGTAAGAATAACTGACCGGCCTTGAGCCGTCCGGCGGGCCGCCACCTCAAATAGAGGGTCAACGTGGCGTAGAAGCAAGAAAAACCGATGAGGTCGTATATAGTGGCCGTGCTGTAGTAGAGATCAGTAAAAAATGGGTGATAGGCGAACAGGATGACGGCCACGGCAGCGCAGGCCGCGGATTCCAACACCCGCTTAGCGAATGAGTAAGCCAGGATGATGTTGCCCGCTAACAGCCCAAAACACACCAGCCGGTAGGGCAAGGGATTTAGCCCCCAGATACTGAACAGCGGCACGTACAAGGCCGCTCCCAGCGGCCGGTAATGGCCTTCCCATACGAACAGATTCCATCGGACCAACTGCAGCGGGGACTGTTCCCAGTACCAGTAGAGGTTCATCAAGTCGTCTTCAAACAGCGAGACAAACAATCCCCGCCCCGCCATGATCAACAACAGACTCAGCGAAACCGCGCACGCCAACGGGCCGATGAACGGCATCTTTCGAGACACTGCCCAATCATGACACAGCGCACCATGGGCCGATCAATCACCAATGCCACCGGAGCAGACAGAGTTGTTACGCGGGAATTACAACCGAGAGCATCATCCGTAAGTAATGTCACGGGACAGGCCGCGAGATCCCTTGCCGTGGCCACTCCCGGCCGCAGCCACTTAGCGGATCGTCAGCGTCCCGCCGTCCACCGGCAGACCCGTGCCCGTAATAAACCGCGCATCGTCCGAGCACAGAAACAGCGCCGCCGTCGCGATCTCGTCCGGCTCCGCCATGCGCCCAATCGGCTGCGCCTTCGACAGCTTGTCGAACATCTCCGCTTCACGCCCGGGATAGTTCTTGGCGATAAAGCCATCGACAAACGGCGTATGCACACGCCCCGGCAGCAGAGCGTTGCAGCGGATGTTGTGCGCCAGAAAATCCTTGGCGACCGCGTAGGTCATCGACAGCACCGCGCCTTTGCTGGTGGCATAGGCGAACCGGTCCGGAATCGCCATCACTGACACGCAGGAGGCCAGATTCAGAATCACGCCGCCGCCATCGGCCACCATAAACTTCAGGGTCGACCGCAGGCAGTTGGCCGGACCAAACACGTTCACCCGCTGCACGCGCTCAAAATCCTCGGGCGTCGTCGTCAACGCATTGCCGACATGCGCGATCCCGGCGTTGTTCACCAGAATGTCGATGCGGCCCCGGCGCGCATGCACGCGGTTGATCACTTCCTCCACCTGCGCCCCATCGGCGACATTGCAGCTCTCCGCGGTGGCGACGCCGCCGGCCGCAGTAATCTCGGCCACCGCCCGGTCCATCTCGGTCTGGTTCAGGTCAAGAATCTCGACAGCCGCGCCTTCGCGGGCAAACAGGTGGGCGATCGCCAGACCAATGCCAGAGGCACCTCCGGTGACGATCGCGGTCTTTGATTGAAGCTTGGACATGCACTGATAGCATGCCAGAAACGAGATGCCCGACTGGGTTCGTCGTCACGCACAAATCTACTGAGCCGCGCGCGTAAGCAAGCGGTCCCTTAAGACCTTCAGCAAATGCCTTTAGCAGGTTGCGGAAAAAGGCCGGAGACCGCTTGCTGACGCGCGCGGCTCAGTTACTGCGCACGCGTATTTGCAACAGCTTACAGAGCCACGACCGTGAGGGAGTGGTCCTGCAGAACCCTTTTTCCGCAGCCTGTTAGGCGACGGCTCGACGGTCCACCGGTTCGGCCACCGCAAATCCGCACGCCGTCACCGCCAGAAAGATGTGCAGCACTTCGCTGTTGCCCAGGTTGTACTCAAACAACCCGCCCACCGCCGTTGCGATCACGGCCGCCACCGCCGCATGCCGCAGCACCAGATCCCGCTGCTGCCCCGCTCCCCGCACCAGCGCGGCGAACAACCACAGCAGCACCGCCAGCGCCGGGAGTCCGCGTTCCGCCGCCAGTTGCAGATAGAGGTTGTGGAGATGTCCGTAGTAACCCACCGGCAGCGGCAGCATGTCCTTCGGCACAAACTCCAAAAACCGCTTGCCCGGCATCTCCGGCCCCAACCCAAACAAGGGATGCGCGCTGATCATCTCGATGCCCGCCGCGCGGGTGACGGCGCGATGTTGATTGGAGTCCGTCTCGCCATGCGGCTCAACAATGGAGCGCACCCGCTCCTGCACCGCCTCCGGAGAGGCCAAGTATCCCGCCACCGCCAGCACCGGCAGCGCGAGCAGCCACCGCGGCTGCCACGCCGCCACCAGGTAGACCACCACCGCCGCCGCCGCCAGCCAGATCGACCGGGTCTGGTTCAACACCAGCGCCACCGCCGCCACCGCCGCCAGCCCCAACGCTGCCCAACGGTTCGTGAAGATCGCCGCCCACCGTCCCGGCACCAGCGGCGTAGCCGTCACACTGCGGTTCGCCCAGAACGCCAACGCCACCAGAACTCCCAGCACCACCACCAGTTCGCCCGAGAACGTCATCCAGTGGCTCATAAAGCCAGTGGTGCGGCGGGGGGTGTAGTACGTATAGAAATCCTCGTGGAGGGCAACCGCCTCCAGATTCCGGCGGCCGAACTGGACAAAGCTCCACAAGGCCGAAAGCGTGCCCGCGCCCGCCATCGCCATCAGAACTGCGCGCGCGCGGGGCACGGTGCCGCAAGCGGTCGCGATCACCGCAAACTCGGCAAACACAAAAAACTTCTTCAGTTGCGGCCACCCGGCCCGCAGTTCGCCCGCCGCCCCCATCGCCACCAAAGTCCAGATCAGCAGGGCCACCACGGGCCAGCCGATCGCCGGAAAGCGCCACCGCGACCGAGCCACCATCAAAGCCAGAATCGCGGCGCCCAGCAGGATCTGAGCCGCAGCAATCGAAAACAAAATCGCCACCGCCGACCCGCCCGCCAACCACGGCGCAGCCAGCCCGGCGCGGGCCACCCAAACATCACCTGTCAATTCTGTTTTCGCCGTCATCAAAACGTCGCTATCAGTATGACAAACTGAGGGAAAGTACCGGCTGGAATTTTCGGTCCTGTGGACCGGCGCCCACCCGGCCCTCGCCGCCGTCGAGACCTCCGTCAAAACCCGCGGCCAGTTTCAGGAGAGATATGCAGATCTACCTGCTCCGACATGCTATCGCGGAAGACGGCCGCCCCGGGTCCAGTGATAGTGAGCGCGCGTTGGTACCCGAGGGCCGCAAGAAATTGAAGGATGTGCTGCGTCTGGCCCGGCAGGCCGACACCGCCGTCTCCCTCATCCTCACCAGCCCCTATCGCCGCGCCCGCCAGACGGCGGATATGGTGGCGGACCTGCTGGCTCCAGAAGCGGAGATGCTGGAAACCGCAACGCTCACCCCCGACGGCCGCGCGGACCTGGTGTGGCAAGAGATCCGCGCCCACCGCCCGGTGGACTCGGTCATGCTGGTCAGCCATGAGCCCCTGATCTCCGCCGTCGCCGCCTACCTGTTGAACGGCCCCGCCCTCCGCATCGACTTCAAGAAGGGCGGCCTGATGCGCATCGACGTCGAGAGCGTCGGCCTGCAACCGCACGGCGTACTGAAGTGGTACGTCACGTCGCGCTTGGCCGCCGCGGGCGCCTAGGGCCGGTTCGCTCGCAGGAGGGGACCGCTTCGCAACCTCCCCCTACCGGTACGCAACAATTCGGTCGACTCGCCGCATCCACCGCGACAAGATCGAGCCATGGTCAAGCCTTTACTCTTTTTGCTCGTGGGCGGCGGAATCATCCACGCCCAGACAGTCTCCGACGCCCGCGCCTCTTGGACCTCGGTCAGCGGCAACTTCATCGCCGCCGCGGCGAGGTTCCCGGAGGCCGACTACTCTTACCGTCCCACACCCGCTGTCCGCACCTTCGCCCAACTCGTCGGGCACGTCGCCGACGCCCACTACATGTTTTGCGCGCCGCTGCTCCCGCAGGCGCAGGCCCGTTCCGGATTCGAAAAGCTCACCAGCAAGAGCGAACTTCTCAACGCACTGAAAGCCTCGGTCGACTTCTGTTCCGCGGCCGCCGACCGCATCACCTCCGCCGAAGACGCCGCGACGCCGGTGAAGTTATTCGGCCGCGACGTCGCCAAGTTCACCCTGCTGTGGACCAACATCTCCCACACCAATGAACACTACGGAAATGTCGTGACTTACCTGCGTTTGAAGAACCTTACCCCGCCTTCTTCCGATCCTGCTGCCCTGCGATCCCGCGTCTACTATGACCGTGCGCACGGCCAAAACAGCCCTTCGGCGGGCATGGCGGAAATCGGCACGCGTGCCGGATTCGTCACCACCGTCCAGGAACAGCCCCTCAAGCTGGAAACTCTGCGCGGTGCGCGCACGCTCTATCTCCGAGCGCCGTCGAAGGAATTTACGGACGCCGAAAAAGAGGCCGTCGTGGAATTTATCAAAGGCGGCGGATCCCTTCTTCTGGTACTCGATGAAGAACAACGGCAGTCCCTTGCCACTACCGGCGTCAACGGCATCATCGAACCCTTCGGACTCAAGCTCACCGCCGACACTCCTTACCTCCACAACTGCGGTGCAATCGCCAAGGCGGGCGAAATCAACCGCGCCGATCGCGAAGTGCCCTACAGCGGCGGCCGCGCTGTCGAGGGCGGAACTCCCTTCGCCTGGCAGCTCGATAAAGAAGGCAAGCCCGCGCAGGCTTTCGCCGCGTGGAAGAAAGTCGAGAACGGAGGCGGACGCATCGTCGTGATGGCCGAGGGCATGGCCAGCCTGTTTCTCGGCGAACCCAACGGCGAGCGCCTCTCCGGCATACCGCGCAATTCCCAGAGCACAACGTATTGGGGCAAAGACAGCGCCATCTTCATGGAAGAAGTGATGGCCTGGCTGCTGAAAAAGGACTAAGTCAGCGATTGTCCCAACCGCTGTTCGAGCGGCGCGCGGTACGTCCGGCTCAGCTTGACGCGCGCGCCGCTCAGCATCACGACATGGAATTCACCATGCGAAATCGGCTCCAGATGCGACACCTTTTCGATGTTCACGATCGACGACCGGTGAATGCGGATGAACACTCGCCCATCCAGCCGTGCTTCTAACTCCTGCAACGATGCCCGGTGCAGTATTGCCTTGCCGTCCGTCACATGCAGCGTCACATACACGCCCGTACCCTCAATCCATTCAAGGTCCGAGGACTTCAAGAAACGCGTCGTCCCCGCGGACTTCACCACCAGCCGGTCCAGCGTCCCGACCGGGGCGGCAGGCTCCGGCGCCAGGAATCGCATCATCCGCTGGCCGAACTCCCGCAGGCCGCGCTCATCCAGCCGCGAACGCATCCGGACCATCGCCGCTTCAAACCGCTCATCGCTGTAAGGCTTCAGTAGATAGTCCAGCGCATTCGCTTCAAACGCCGTAATGGCATGTTGATCGAACGCTGTGACAAACACGGTAACCGGCATGCGCTCCACACCGATCGCCTCAATCACACCCAGCCCGTCCACTTCCGGCATCTGGATATCTAGAAACACCAAATCCGGGCACCAGGAACGAATCGCGTCAATCGCCATTGTTCCGTCGGTGGCCTCCCGGATTACACACTCCGGGCACTCTGGCCGCAGCAGATCCATCACCCGCTGCCGTGCCGGACCCTCATCATCCACCACCAGCACCTTCAGTGCCCGCCGCAGATCAAACATAAACCAGCGGCATCCGCAGCTTCACGGCGACGCCCCCTTCCGCCCGCGGCTGTATTTCGAAACTGCTCTTGCCATCTGGATAGAAACCTTCGAGCCGCTGCCGCGTCACCGACAAGCCAAGCCCGCCGGCAGGCCGCTCCGGATCCCAGCCAACGGGCAAGCCGACGCCGTCATCCTCGATCTGGATCCTCAACTCCGAGTCCGATACGTCAACGGTCACGCGCACCGTCCCACCCGTCGCGCGCGTCGAAATCCCATGCCGGATCGCATTTTCCACCAGCGGCTGCAGCATCATCGAAGGAACCATTGCGTTCTTCGCAGTCTCCGCCACCGTTTGCTCGTAACGCAGGCGGTTCCCGAAACGAATCTTCTGAATCGCCAGATAGTGATCGAGAAACGCCAGTTCAGTCGCCAGCGGAACATGATGTTGCTGATGTGTGCCCAGACTCATGCGCAGCAGATCGCCCAAGTGCTCAATCATCGAACGCGCCAGCTTCGGATCGCTTTCCACTTGCGACGAAATCGTATTCAACGCATTGAACAAAAAATGCGGATCAAGCTGGAGCCGCAACGCATGCAGCCGAGCCTCGATGGAAAGCCTTTCCAGCCGCTCCACTCGCAGTTCACTGGAGACATAACGTCCGTAGTATTGCCGCGCCAGATAGCCGCCAAGAATCAGCCAGTACACCAGCAAGCTCCACAAGATCATGCCCTGCAACCCGCGGATCAACAACGCGGAATCGGCCACCGCGCTCCAGGTGCCACTCCCAAGCGCCGCCCGCAATGCGGCCATCACATAGAGGTAGAGGATCGTGAGCGCCACACTCAGCGGCACATGACACAGCAACCGCAACCCCACTCGCCGTTCCGGCACCGGCAGGCGCCGGTCAATCGCGACAATCAGCAGTGCAGTCAGTCCCCAAGCCCACCACGAGGCAAGGGAAGCCTGCAGAATCATCCGCCAAGCTCCACCGTTCCGGGCCTGTAGCTCCGGAAGCGCAAACAGCAACCCCATCGCGGACCAACCGGCAAACAAGACGGCAATGCTGCGGAGGCTTGGCATCGTTCTCCATCCCATTATCCGCTGGCTCCGCGCCAGAGCTCTCTTCTTGCTCCAAACCGGACATTCGGCGCCACCAGCCGGACGTGGAAGTTCCGAACCGGGTCCTTGCACCCCACGTCCTTGCGGATCGCACGCGCTCTCGCTCATGTCGAGGCAGAGGAGAACGTCACGGTTTGAGTGACCACGCACATTGCGACTTTGCGGGTTCCTATCGCCCTCGGATCAATAGAAGCGCGCCCAGCACGCGATCGATTTGTTGACAGTGGCCCAGCTCATGCTCCGCCAACCGCTTTGTATAGCTCAGGACTGTCTCCTCCCGGACTCCGGTGCCGGCCTTTACATGAGCTCGACGCAACCAGGCTTCCACGGGAAGCGCGCGCAAAGTCTGGAGAAGGTCTTTTCGTTGCTGGTCGAAGGCCCGTACAGACGTGTTGAACTCAAGTTCCAGGTAGTTGGTCTTCGCAATCCAACCACGAGGTGAAACGTATCGGAACGAAGGCTGGTCTTGCGTCAGGATCTTCTCGATGCTCTCACCCCACAGATCCGCGCAACAGCGAAGGTGGGCCAGGACTTCATTAACCGACCAAGCGTCCGCGGCCGGCTTCCAATTCAGTTCACTTTCGCTGAATTTCCGGGTCGCGGAAACAATGTGCCGTCGCGTTGTTTCGAGTAACTCGACCACCGAGGTGTGATTCGTCCGCGACACGCCCTATTCTACGCATCCGGCGCAGTACAGCAATAGTTGCCGAGATACTGTGCAGGCTCTTAATGTTGGAGAGAGATGTGCGCTTAAAGGGACAATCACAGGCACAGTTTAGCGGAGACCGGGACCGTCGTCGGCTTCGTTCCAGAGGCCGCTGCGCCGAACCGCCGACAGAAATACGCCCACCGGCCTGGGTCCAACTCGCGGTTCCCTGCGCGGCTACTCGTTTCTTTGCCCTTCTGAGCGCGCTGCTCGAGGCTAACTTCCGGATGGCCGACAACCCGAAGCATTTCTACACTGGATTCCGCACAGCTCTCGCTGTCGGCCTTAACTCGCTTCTAACGACTGAAGGCTCTGACTACGGCCCGACTCTCGTACCAGCGGCGGTGCAAAGGGAGCGATCACAACACCTCTCCGATCTTTGCAAACAAGCGTTCAAATCGTGCAAGTTCGGTCGACTGCAAGGCCGCGACCGTCAGCGTCGGCAGCATAGCCTGAGCGACGCGGTAGTGGTTAAACCCACCATCCTTCAGCAGCACGATTCCTTTCGTCTTCAGCCATTGATTGATGCGCTCGATAACTCGCGGATGCGCGCCCAGTTCAGCGGCCGTTAGCACCAAGCCGTTGAGTTCCTTGGCATAGGCCCAATTGAACGCCGCAATGTAGGTGTCGGTAGGTAGCAGGTCCTCGATGTCGGCCTCGCTTGGCTGCGGGTCAAGGAACATCGAGAAGTCGAGGACACGCTTGCGCTCAATCAACTTCTGGCGAACCAGGTCTTCCAGCCTTTGGTGAGGGCTGCTGGCGCGGTCGTGCAGCACTGCGAGCCTCAGCTTGTTGGACCCGAGCAGCGCCACGAAGGTGGCCAGCTTGTCCAGACCGCCTACTGGCACCAGGATTGCGTCGCCCAACCCCGGCTTACCGTCGGCTTCCAGCATCGCGCCCATGTGCTGCAGCAGGATTAAGTCGGCCGGGCCTTCCACTAGGATGTTCTTCTTTGCGATAAACAGGCTCTGAGCGATGGAGTAGCCGAGCGCTGCTTGCAGCGGGAACACGCTTTCATCCGATGAGCCAGCGAGATCCCCAGTGATCTTACTGCCGTTCTTGACGTTGTCTTCTACCACACGCACGTCATGAAGCCGCGCGCTGTCCACCATGAACGGCGAGTGTGTCGTGTAGATGACTTGATGCTGCTTCGACAGATCACGGATGTACGCCAGCAAGTCCGCCTGCGCCAGCGCATGCAGGTTAAGGCCGGGTTCATCGAGCAGCAGCACAAGCGGCATGGTTGTCGCGGCGCGCGTCTGAACCGCGTCAAACCAGACCAGGAAGCTGAAGAACCAGATGAAGCCCTTGCTGCGCTGGTCAAACGGTACGGTTACACCGTGACGGCGGTTTTTTATGCGGATGTAGAGATTGAGGCCGTTGTGGTACGGCGCGACGTCTCTTGGGTCGCCCTTAAGATCGAACTCAACATCCAGGTCCTGGTTCTGTTTCCAAAACTCGAAGACCTTCTGGGTGATGTTCAGGCCGATGGCTTCCAGCTTGGCCTTCGCATTTTCGTAGCCTTGCTCGCTCATCAACTCCGCCAGCGTCGTGCCAGCTAGCTGTAGAAGCCCCTGCGCCGTTTCGTCAGCGTCTGTCAATTGCTTCGCGCCTACGCGCTGCTGCAGCGCGGGCAGGTTGATCTTGCCTTCAAGCAGGTTGTAGTCGGCGAAGTAGAGAAACCTCGGCATCGCAGGCGACAGATAAATTTCCCAGATATGGCCCTCGACGAGCTCCCAACCGTTTTCCTTGATGGCGCGACCACGCCACTGCGTGGCGAAGTTCGCCAGCTTGCTGTCCGCCGCCAAGTTCAGGCCTTCGATCCTCGTCAGCACGTCGGCTAGCGCCTTGGCGCCGTCAAACACCTCCTCCTTGTGCTCCAGGTCGCCAAGCGACTCCTGGAGCGCGGCCAGCGCAGCTTGTTGATTAAACTGGAATCCGATGCTGTTTGTGTTAGCGATGGTGGTTTCGCGAGTGAAGGTACTGCCAGCGGCGACGACCTCTGCACCCCCGAAGACTTCCTTGTTAATTTTGTCGGCCAGAGCCTTCTCGATGCGAAAGGTCAGCTCGACGGTCTTCTGGTAGTCCTTGGTCTCGTGCAGTGGCCGGTAGCGCACGAGGTCCTTGCGCGGGTAATCGGCCACGTAGTTGTACTTGATGTCGCCGAGCGGCAAGGCTTTATGCAGCGCTTCGAGAAATGCTGTCTTGCCGGATTCGTTCTTGCCGACTAGCGTTGTCACTTCGGCATCGAGCGCCACGAGCGTCGAGTCCTCGATGGACTTGTATTTCCAAACCTGCGCATTGACTAGGGCGTGTTCACACTACTAAAACAATAGTGCAGTAAAATGTTCTTAGGATGGAAATCACCGAAGAGCAGTATGCGCGGATCAAAGACAGCCCGCCGGTGCAGCGCGGAAATGTCAGCCTCAGCAACCTTCAGGTGCTG